>JAYKHR010000066.1:0-207761 GCA_035285125.1 Candidatus Sericytochromatia bacterium
CCTGATGCTGGGCATCACGGCCCTGCTCGAGGCGCGCATCCAGCACCTGCGGATGAAGACGGGCAAGCCCTCTGAGCACCTGATGGCGGTGGCCCGCGAGAACGAGCGCCGCGTGGCCAAGGACAGCCTCGACGCCTCGATCATCCACTACGGCCGCGAGACGCCGGTGCGTGTGGCGCTGGCGCGCCTGATCGGCGAGGTCGAGGGGATTATGCGGGCCAACGGCACCTACGCGATGCTGGCCGCCATCGACGAGGTGCTGGCCCGGGGCAACGAAGCCCAGCGCCTCATCAAGCGCGTCGAGGCCCTTGGCAGCCTGAAGGACGCGGTGGTCGAGGCGATCGACGAGGCCGAGGCGATCGACCTGCGGTGGGCCCGCAAGCTGGGCCTGCTCGAGGGCGACGCCGTGGGCGTGATCTGACGCCAGAACCCGCCGCCTGCCTGTCGTCGACGCCCGCGCTTGATGCGCGGGCGTCGATTCGACAAAAGGTCTACCAGCTGATACCATGGGAATGCTTTGCGTCTGGATGATGCTTGGGTGCTGCTTTCCGGCATCGGAGGGTCATCCGCTTCAGGGGGTTCGGGCAGCGGCGTTTGGGGTCGCTGGCCGGTGAGGAGTAGCGCCATCCATGATGTATCTGGGTAAGAACTGGGACGACGTGACCCGTGAACTCGTCCGCCGTGCCTGTGCGGCGAGCCTGCTGCCGGAAACGGCCGAATACCAGCTGCGGCAGTTCCTCGAAGACGGCATCGTCGTGATCGCCTACCAGCGCGGGCCCTCCAACCGGGCAGGCCGCGGTGGCACCACCACCTTCTTCGAGGTGCGGCTCACGGAGGAGGGGATCCAGGCGAAGGCCCTCTCCAACCTCGGCCCCATCAGCCCGGTTGCGGTCTGACCTCCACCAACGTTGCGGCCCCCGGACCTTATGGTCCGGGGGCTTTTGCTTGCCCGTCCGCTGGGTGTCAGGCCCCGGTGGGCACACCGTCAGGTCCAGGGGTCGTGGCTCTCTGGCTGGTCACTCGTCCGGCTGGCCGCGCCCCGCGGGGTTCCCGGCCTGCTCGGGCATCTTTTGGAGCTTGAGCTTGAGGCTGCGCGTCTGACCCTGCCTGTTCACGAGCAGGTCCACCTCCTCGCCCGGCGTGTGACGCGCCACCTCCCGGATCAGCTCGTTCGCGCTGCTGAGGGTCTTGCCGTTGAGCTGCTGGATCACGTCCCCCGCCTGCAGGCCAGCGGCCTCGGCCGGCCCGCCGGGCTCGATGCGCCCGACCAGCACGCCCTGGTCCACGGGGTAGAACATGCGCTTGCGGTCCTCGGGCAGGTTGGCGATGCCCACGCCGAGCCAGGGGCGATCGACCCGCCCCTTGGCCTCGAGCTGCGGCAGCACGCTCTTCAGCGTGTCGACGGGGACGGCGAAGCCGATGCCCTGCCCGCGCGCCGCCACGGCCGTGTTGACGCCGATCACCTCGCCCCGGAGGTTCAGCAGCGGGCCGCCCGAGTTGCCGGGGTTGATGGGGGCGTCGGTTTGCAGGAAGCCGACGCGGGCGTTGAGCTCGATGTCGCGGTTGATGGCCGACAGGATGCCCGTGGTGACGGTTTGGGAGAGCCCGAGCGGGCTGCCCATCGCCACCACGTACTGGCCCACCCGCAGCCGCTGGGGATCCGCCAGGCGAAGGCTCGCCAGGCCCTTGGCGTCAATTTTGACGAGGGCGAGGTCGCTGCCGGGGTCCTGGCCGATGACCTTGCCCGCATACTTCTTGCCGTCGTGGAAGGTGACGGTGAGCTTGTCGGCACCGCGCACGACGTGGTGGTTCGTCACGATGAGCCCGTTCGCGGCGACCACGAAGCCCGAGCCCACGCCCTTCTCCTCCCGCTGCGTCGGTTCGCCGTCCGGGACGCCCTCGAAGAAGTACCGGAAGGCGTCCACCTGGCTGGGCACGGTGCGGTGCGCCACGGTGTCGATGTTGACGACGGCGACCTTCACGCGGTCGACGAGGTCGGCAATGCCGTCCTCCTGGCCTCCTGGCACGGCGATGCGGATCTCCCCCGCCGCCGCCGGCGTGGCGGCCAGTGGCGTGAGCGGGACGTCCGCCGGCACCAGGCGGGCGCCGATCACCCCTCCTGCTGCCCCGACGGCGAACACTGCGAGGGTCGTGAGCACTTGTCTTGGCTGCATCGTGAATCCTCCGGGGGCCCGCTGCCCGCGGGCCGGACACCCCGGTCGACCGGGGACGCGTGAAAAAGTTCCCGACGCCGGGCCGTCAGTGGACGCTGGACTGCCCGCGGTCCGTGAAGGTCTCGCCCTCCACCGGCACGAACTCCCACTCGTAGCCGTCCGGGTAAAGCGCCAGCTGCAGGACGCCGAAGGTCGAGGCGTTGCGCACCGCCGTCGTCGACTTGGGGAGCTTGAAGAACATGTAATGGTTCTTGCCGCCCGTGCCGACCACGAAGCTCCTGACGCCGCGAGCGGCGTCGCGTTTGCCCTCTGCATCCATGGGCTCGAAGCGCTCGTAGTGGTGGTCGTGGCCCCACAAGGCCAGGTCGACGCCCTTGCTGGCGAGCAGGCGCCACAGCGCATCCGTCTCCTTGTTGTCGCCGTGCGCGCCGCTGCTGAAGCGCGGGTGGTGCCACATGGCGATGACGTTCTGGCCTTGATGGGCCTCGAGGTCTTGCGCCACCCAGCGGTACTGCGCCGACTCGGGGCCGAGCTCCTTCGAGGCCGCGTCGCCGGTGGTGGCCGAGTTGATGACGACCACGTGCCAGGCGGGCGAGACGTCGTAGCTGTAGTAGCCCTTGCGCGGATCCCCCGCGCGCTCGCCGAAGTAACCGAAATAACCCGCGGCCCCCGGCGTGCGGTACTCGTGGTTGCCCACCACCGGCCGGATCCGGTTGAAGTGCCGGCCCCAGGTGGGGTGGAAGTAGCGGGCGAACTCCTCGGGCGACCCGGACTGGTAGGCGTTGTCGCCCAGCAGGAAGATGGTTCCAGGCAGGCGGTCCAGGAGACGGGCCGTCTGCTCCGCACCAGGGCCCTCGTAGGCGATGTCACCGGCGCCCACCAGGAGCGCGGCATCCTGGCGCTGGGCGGCCTGAAAGCCATCCCGCCGGGCCGACCCGAAGGTGGCCGCCGCCCCGACACCCGGGGCGCGGCAGGCCCCGAGGATGAACAGCGAAACGAACAGCGGCGCCATTGCACGCATCGGGAGTCTCCGGGAGGCAGGTGCGTCCAGGGTTGCTGACTCCATCATACCACCTGGCCCGAGGGCCCCGCCGGTGGGCCAGGGCCGGAGCCCACCACCCCGTTGGGGCCCCCCGTGGGCCGGGGCGTCAGGGATCGAGGGCCCCGCCCACTACCCGCAGCGTGCCGTCGGCGTGCCCCGTGGCCAGCTCATGGACGGCGAAGGTGATCGCGGTGACGGGGGCTGGCCCCGTGGCGAGCCGCCTGGGGGCCGTGGCGCCATCTGGCGTGAGGAGGTCGACCGAGCCACCTGCCGTCACGCGCGCCACCCGGGTGCCATCGGGCGCGACGGCGAGGGCCCGCACCAGCCGGCCATCGCCCCGCCACGCGGCAGGGGCCGCTGCGCCCTGCCCCTGGGCCTGCACCGCGAGGGCCCCCGCCCAGAGCCTGGCGTCCCGGGCCGCCCAGGCCACGGAGGTGACGGCCGCGTCGGCCCGCCAGGCCTCCCGCGCCGCGCCATGTGGGGGCCAGGGGAAAATCAACACGCGCCCGTCGGACAGCCCTGCGGCCAGGCGCAGGGGGCGCCCCCCGAGGGCCAGGCTCCACACAGGGGCCCCGGCAGGCGTCGGGTCGCCGAGGGAGGCCCCAGTGTCCAGGTGCCACCGCCGCAGCTGGCCGTCCGAGCCCGCCGCGGCGACCTCCCGGGTCGCGCCATCCACCGCCACGCCCCGCACGGGCGCCGTCGCGCCTTCCAGCGTTCGCAGCAACCGACCGGTGGCCACCTCCCAGACCCGCACGGTGCGATCTTGGGAGGCGCTCACCAGGCGCTCGCCGTCAGCCGTGGCGGCCAGGGCCAACACGGGACCCCGGTGACCCCGCAGCGACGACACGAGCCCGGTGCCAGGCATGGAGAGGGCGACCACGCCATCTCCGCCGCCGCTGGCGAGCCGGCCACCGGGCAACGCGAGGACGGCGCGGACCGGACCCGAATGGGGCCTCAGCACGCCGGGCCCCGGGGGCGTCGTGGCGGTCGCGGCCGGAGCGGGGGAGACCTCGACGGCAAGGACGCCCTGCCCCGGCTCGCCGTCTGCGCCACTGCGAGCGAGGCGGGTGACGCCGGGGGCTTTGCCGACGACCACCCCACGGGCCAAGTCCACGTCCGCGAGGGCCTCGTCCGCGCTGGCCCAGCGCGTGCCGCTGGCAGTGGTCTCGCTCGACGGCAACGCGATCGTAGCCGCCTCGTCGACGACCACCGTCAGGGTGGCCACGACCGTTGGCGCAGAGGCGGCGGGCGTCCGACCGACGGCGGGAGTCGAGACCCCGGGGAGATCGTCGGGGCGGAGGCGGTCGGGCAGCCCGTCGCAGCCCGTCACCATCACCGCGAGCAGCCCCGCGGCCAAGGGCCGGCGCATCACGGGACCCACACCAGGCCCAGGGCCAGCAGCGCAGGCAGGGCCTGGAGGGCGAGAATGGAACGCTGGACCGTCACCCCCCCCACCACCCCGGCCACGGCCACGCAGCCGAGGAAGAAGGTGGCGAGGGCCCGACCCTCCGTCGGATGCACCAGGCTCCAGCCGAGGCCTGCGGCCAGGAAGAGGTTGTACCAGCCCTGGTTCACCATCAGCGGGGCAATGACGGCGGCCCGCTCCGCCGTGAGCCCGAAGACCCTGCGGCCGATTGGTTTGGTGACGAGGAAGCTCTCCAGCACGAAGAACCCCACGTGGGCCAGCGCCACGACGGCGACGGCAATGTCGGCGAGCCACCCCAGCACGCGGTCCCTCCCGGTGTCTGCGCCTCGAGGGGCGCCTTGACGCAGCCATTGTAACGTGAGTGGGCACCGCCCACCAGCCAACAAACCAGCCAGGGCCGTGGCGGCCACGTGGGCTTGCGCGATGGCTGCGGCTGGGGTATGCAGTGAATGTGTGATTGTTGTCACAGGGTGCATTGCTCGCACCGTGAGCGGGTCGGAGGTGGTGGGGATGCTGGCTGTCAGATGTGCGGCGGCGCTCGGGCTGGCCGTGGCGTTTGTGGCAGACACGACTGGTTGCGCCTCCATCACGGCGGCCCGGCGCACCGAGCAGGAGCCCATACAGGTGGTGCTCTCGGCCGAACGCCCCGCCACGCTCAGCGTCGCGCTTAAGCCGCCTCTCGGCGGTGGGCTGCAGCTCGCGGATCTCTGGTGGCTGGGGGCAGAGGCCTGGCTCATCGGCAACCTCGCGCGGGTCTGGACCGAGCACCCCAGCGAGCAGGCCGCCAGCGCCGCCGCCCTGATGTGGGGTGGTGGCCTGACCCTCGCGGACCTGCTGGTGCGAATCAGCTTCTCCAGCGTCGTGCCGCGAGGCTTCAAGGTATTCTGGGAGAAGCCCGACGGCGAGCCGGTCGAGGTCTGGCAAGCCGTCGATGCGGGCGAGTTCGAGCGGGAGGGTGGCACCACGGTCTCTGTGGAGGCCCCGGCGGATGCGGCTGGCAGGCCGGTGCGGGTCGAGGTGTTCGGCCCGGCCGGGCGCCCCATCGCCCGTGCCCGGCTGGCCAGGGGCGTCGCCGCCCCGCGGCGGGCCGAACGGGCCGCGCGCCGGGCCCTGCCTCGGCTGTCCGTCTCCGCGACCCTGGTCGACGAGCTGGGAGAGCGCCTGGTGCGTGGGGGGGAGCTGTCGCACCTCGAGGTGACGGTCCACAACACCGGTGCCGCCGATGCCGAGGGCGTGGTGGTCTCGGCGGAGAGCCGCCCGCGCGTGCCGGGCTTCAACGTCCGCTCACCACTCACGATTGGGGTTGTGCGCGCCGGGCAGCTGCGCACCGTGCGGCTGCCCATCAAGACGGACGGGGCCCTCGAGGACGGCACCGTCGCCGTCACGCTGAACGCCGAGGATCGCGACGGCGTGGATGCCGCCCCCCTTCGCGTCTCGCTCGACGCGCGCAAGCTCAGGCCGGTGGAGCTGGCGGTGGACCAGCACGTCGTGATGGTGGCCGATGCCTCGCGGCGGCCGAGGCGTGGCGAGCAGGTGCAGGTCCAGGCCCGGGTGGTCAACGTCGGCGAGGTGCCGGCCCGGGACGTGACGGTGCGGCTGGCGCTCCAGCACCCCGACCTGCTGGCCCTCGAAGACGAGGACGTGCGGCTCGATGCCCTCGCGCCGGGAGAAGCCAGCATCGTCAAGCTGACGTGCTTCATCAAGAGCCGCTACAGCGGCCCGGAAGAGCTGCCCGTGGCGCTGGTGGTGTCCGAGCGGCACGGTGGCCCCCCGCGGTCTCACGCCGTGGCGCTGCAGCTGGACCCGGCGGACGCCGTGCTTCGCGAGGTGGCGATCGCGCCTGCTGCCAGGCCAGTCCGCGAGGCAGGCACCCTGCTGGCGGACGTGGATCGGCCGCTGGCGCGGCCCGTGCGGCCCAACCCCCTGGCCGTGGGGCTGGTCGTCGGCGTCGAGCGGTACAACCGCTCGCTCCCAGGCGTGCCCTGGGCCGGGCGGGATGCGCAGGCCGTGGCGCGCTACTTTCAGGACGTGCTGGGCGTGCCCGCCGACCAGCTCGTGGTGCTGACTGACGACCAGGCCACGCTGACGGGGCTGGAGGTGGCGCTCGCGGAGGCGCTCCCAGCGCGCATCCAGCCGGGCGAGAGCCACCTGTACGTCTACTTCGCTGGCCATGGCACGCCTGACCCGGCCGGGGGCTCTCCCTACCTCGTGCCGTTCGACGGGCAGCTCACGAGCCCGGCGAAGACGTGCCTCGCGACGGCCCGGCTGTACCAGGACCTCGTCGCGTTGCGGGCGCGCCAGGCCACGGTCTTCCTGGATGCCTGCTTCACGGGCTCAACGGGGCGGGACCTCGAGCCCAAGCCCCTGCTCGCGGACGCCAGGCCGGTGGTTGTGGCGTCCTTGGACGGGGCGCTGCCGAAGGGGGTGCGGGTGCTCACGGCCTCTGGGCCCGGCGAGGTGAGCTCGTCCCACCCGGAGGCCAGGCACGGGCTGTTCACCTACTTCCTCCTCAAGGCGCTGCGGCGGGAGGAGGCACCGTTCGACGCCTCGCTGCGGCTCACGGACCTCGAGGCTTACCTTCGGCAGCACGTCGGGCGCGAGGCCATCCGCCTCAACCGGTCCCAGCAGCCTCGGCTGCTCGGCGAGCAGACGGCCGGGGCGGACCTGTTGCCGTGAGGGGCTGGGTGCTTGTCGGCGTGACGGTGCTGGGCGGCTGTCTTCCTGCGCGGCTGGCCGGGAGGCCGCCGGCCCAGGTGCCCGCTCCGCCGTTCTCGCCCGCTGTGCTGGTCGCTGGGGCGCTCGCCTCGCCCCTCCCCACGCCTCTGGCGGCCTCGCCAGCCAGCTTGGCGCCGTCGCCATCGGCGAGGCCTGACGTCCATGCCTCGCCGGGCCTCCTGCTGCAGGAGGGTCGGCTGGTGAAAGGGGACAAGGGCGCGCCAGCCGAGCTGGTGGCGGGAGGCACCGTTGCGTTCACCCTCAAGGTTCAGAACACGGGCAACGTGCCGCTGTCGAACCTGGCCGTCCGGGTCCGCCCCGAGGACGACGGCATTGGCCTGGCCCAAGACTGCGTGGGGTGCCTCACGGAGCTCGGCCTCGATCGCCCCCTCCCGCCCGGGGAGCTGGTTTCTCTGGGACGCGTCGGGCTGCGCGCCGACCCCGACCTCGCGGCGGGCCTCCGTTTCAGCGTGGTGGCCGAGGGAACCGCCAGCGGGGGGGTGCGGACCGCGGAGCGCTTCGAGTTCGAGCTCGGTGCCCTGCCTCCTGAGCTCACGTGGACGGCGGTGGAGTCCGCCACGGACGTACGGTCGCTCAGGGAAGGGTCCTCAAGCTTCAAGGCCATCCGCGTGAGGCTCGCGAACGCGGGGCAGTCCGACGCGCGAAACGTGCTGGCCGAGCTCGAGTCGGACGACCCCGGCATCCGCGTCGGCGCCTTCTGCAAGCCCTGTGTTGCCGACCAGCGCGTGGCCCGCATCGACGCAGGCGGCACGCACCTGCTGGACCAGCCCTTCGGCCTGACGGCCAAGGACGGCCGGAAGGGCCGTCGGAACGTCCCCCTGAGGCTGATCCTGCGGGACGGTGACGGTCGCAAGTGGCGGCTTGAAAGGGAAACGCCGCTGACCTTCTGAGGGCTCGCGACCGGGGCACCCTATTCGGTATCCTGAGGGCTGCCCCACTGCCCGGCCGTGTCCCTGGGCCCCTCTGACTGGCGGTTTCCAATGCCCGATGCCAACGCCTCCCCCACCCCCTACGTGCCCGCCTCCTCGGCCCCAGCCGAGTTCACGCTGCGGGCGGTGACGCTCGGGGCGGTGCTGGGGATCATTTTCGCGGCTTCTTCCGTCTACCTCGCCCTCAAGGTCGGCATGACCGTGAGCGCCAGCATCCCCATCGCCGTTCTGGCCATCACCGTGTTCCGGGCCCTCGGGCGGGCCACCATCCTCGAGAACAACATCGTGCAGACCACGGGCTCGGCGGGCGAGTCCCTCGCGGCCGGGGTGGCCTTCACCCTGCCGGCCTTGTTGCTGATGGGACAGGACCTCGAACTCGTGCGGGTGCTGATGGTCGCCTTGCTGGGTGGCCTGCTCGGGGTGTTGATGATGGTCCCGCTGCGCAAGGGCCTGATCGTGCAGGAGCACGGCAAGCTGACCTACCCGGAGGGGACGGCCTGTGCGGACGTGCTGATCGTCGGAGAGCGCGGCGGGGTTGAAGCCCGGACGGTGTTCACCGGATTTTTTCTGGGCGCCCTGTACAAGGTCTTGAATGCGGGAACCCACCTCTGGAAAGAGGTGCCCGAGCGCGTGCTCGGCTTTTATAAGGGCGGCTCGGTGGGCGCCGAGGTCTCGCCGGAGCTGCTGGGCGTGGGCTACATCATCGGCCTGAGAACGGCAGCGACGATGATGGCAGGGGGGGTGCTGTCCTTCCTGGTGCTGATCCCGGCCATCACGATCTTCGGCGAAGGCCTCCCGGCGCCGATGTTCCCGGCGACAAAGCTCATCAAGGACATGGCCCCGGCCGAGATCCGCAACGCCTACATCCTTTACATCGGGGCGGGGGCCGTGGCGACGGGGGGCATCATCAGCCTGCTGCGCTCGCTGCCGACCATCGGGCGGGCGCTCTGGGAGGGGCTCGGGCGCCTGGCTGTGAGCCGGGACGCCGCGACGGTGCGCCCTCTTGAAGAGCCACGCACCGAGCAAGACCTGCCGCTCGGCGTCGTGCTGGTGGGGGTCCTCGCCTTGCTGCTGGCCGTCTGGCTGGCGCCTGCGCTGCAGATGACGGCCCTCTCGGCGGTGCTGATCGTCCTGTTTGGCTTCTTCTTCACCACGGTGTCCAGCCGCATCACGGGCGAGCTGGGGTCCTCGTCGAACCCCATCTCCGGCATGACCGTCGCGACGCTCCTGCTCACGTGCTTGCTGTTCCTGGCCATCGGCTGGACGGGCGTGTCTTACCAGGCCCTCGCGCTGACCACGGCAGCCATCGTGTGCGTGGCCGCGAGTAACGGCGGGACCACCAGCCAGGACCTCAAGACGGGCTACCTGGTCGGCGGCACGCCGCGCTTGCAGCAGCTGGCGATCAGCATCGGCGTCGTCACCAGCGCCCTGTTCATCGGCTGGACCATGCTGTTCCTCAACGAGGCCTACACCACCATCGTCCCGCGCCAGCACCCCGGGTATGTCGCCAGTCTCGCGACCGATGCGCGGGCCCAGCAGGGGCCCGACGGTCGCACCTATCGGGTGCACTTCGTCCGGGAGGCTGTCGCCGGCGTGCCCGTCGGGCGCTACCTGGTGGATGAGGCAGGCCGGATCGCGTACCTCGTCGATCCGGGCATCGGGGGGGTGGTGACGGAGGTCGACGGCCAGCGCGTCACCAAGCTGGATGCCCCGAAGGCGCGGCTGTTCAGCATGATCATCGATGGCATCCTCTCCCAGCGGCTGCCCTGGGGCCTCGTGCTGATCGGCGTCTGCCTCGCGCTGATGATGGAGCTGGTGGGGGTGTCGGCCCTGCCCTTCGCTGTCGGGGCCTACCTGCCGCTGGCAACCTCCGTGCCCGTCTTCGTCGGGGGCCTCGTCCGGCACCTCGTGCAGCGCGGGCGGCGGGCGCCGGCCTCGGAGGCCGAGGCGGAGTCGTCACCGGGCATCCTGCTCGCCTCCGGCCTCATCGCGGGAGGTGCGATCGCCGGGATCGGGGTCGCGGCGCTTGCCAGCGCGGGCTGGGACCGGGCGGTCGACTTGTCGGGCTCGCTCGGAGGGTTGGCCGGCAGCGACGCCTTCGCCCTTCTGCCGTTCCTGGCCCTCGCGGGCCTCCTCTGGCGCGCCGAGCGACGCTAGGCGTCAGGGCGCCCCGGTGCCACTCGCCGCCGGCGTCGCCTCGGCCCCTGCCGTGGGGGCCGGGCCTCCGGGCAGCGGCGCGACGGATGCGCTCGCCGGCACCGTCGGCGTGGGGGCCGGGCCTCCAGGCAGCGGCGTGACGGATGCACTCGCCGAGGCCGTCGGCGCGGGGGCCTCGGGCAAGAGGCCGTCGGTGCTCCAGACGCGCACCGTGCCGTCGAGGCCGCCAGTGGCAAGCCGCAGCCCCGTGGGGTTGAACGCCACGGCCGTCACGGCGCCTGCGTGCCCCCGCAGGGTCCCGAGGTGGGCAACGGGGGTGCGGCTCCACAGCTGAACCACGCCATCCTCGCCCGCGGTGGCGACCATCCGGCAGTCCGGGCTCACCGCGAGGTCCCGCACGCCGCCGCGGTGGGTGAAGGAATGCCGGGGCTCCCCCGTGCGGCCATCCCACTCGCGGGCCGTGCCGTCCACCCCACCCGTCAGAAGGGCCTCGCCGTCGGCCGTGAAGGTCACGCGGTGGACGACGCCCACATGGCCGGCCAGCGCGAGCGAGGCATCCGCCTCGAGTTCCCAGAGCGTGATGGGGCCCAGGCGCCCGGCCGAGGCGAGCCGCCGGCCATCCGGCGCGAAGGCCACGGACATGGTCGGGGCCTCGTCGGCATCCCGGACCTGCAGGAGGTCTCCCCGGTCGAGGTCGTGGATGCGGATGCGGCCGTCCTCGGCGCCCGTGGCGACGCGGCGGCCCTCCCGGTCGAGGGCCAGACAGCGGAACGGGGCCACGTCGGGCATGTGGCCGAGGCAACGGGGAACGGCCGGGTCCCAGGCCCACAGGTGGCTGTCCCGACTCAGGGTGACGAGCCTGCCATCGGGGTGAAAGGCGATGGCAGGCACCCCGGCGGGGTGGCGCAGCTCCCGCGCGGGCGTGTCCGGCTCGGGGCGCCACAGGCGGACCAGCTCGTCCTGGCCGGCGCTCGCCACCAGGTTGCCGTCGGGGCCGAAGGCCAGGGCTGTCACGGCGCCGTTGTGGCCGGGCAGCACCCGCAGCAGGCGCACGTCCTGAAGGTCGGCGTGCGAAGGGGCCGGGGCCGCGGGCAGGAGCAGTCCCGTCACGGCCAGGGGCGTCAGCAGCTTGTGGATGGGCTTGATCACGGCGCTAGGGGCCCCGTGCCTCCGGGCGTCGACGGTGCGCCTTCACGATAGCACGCCCGCGGGGTGCCAGCAGCCACCCCAGGTTGCCTCCCCCTTTCGTCGCGCGGTACAAGGATGGCGTATGGAACTGTTGAGCCTCGATGCCTGGCGGGCGCTCTTCGCCGCCCCGTTGACGCCCGCTGGCCCTGCCGTGCGGGTGACCGTGCTCCAGGTGCTCGCCACCGGGGGCCTGCTCTGGCTTGCCCTGTGGCTCTCGCATGAGTTCGAACGGATCGTGGCCGCCCCCGCGTTGCGGCGGCTGCGGGTGGAGCAGGCCCGCGGCTTCACCGTGGCGCGGATGGCCCACTACCTGCTGGCCGTGGTGGTGTTCCTGCTCGGCGCGCAGCTGGTGCACCTGGACCTCGGCGCGATAGGCTGGCTCGTCGGGTTGCTGTCGATCGGGATCGGCTTCGGGCTCCAGAACGTCACGAGCAACTTCGTCTCGGGCCTCATTGTCGTGCTGGAACGCCCGATCAAGCCGGGCGATTTCGTCACGGTGGGGGAGTTCGCGGGCGTGGTGCGCGAGATCCGGCTGCGGTCCACCACCATCGTGACGATGGACAACGTGAAGATCATCGTCCCGAACAGCGAGTTCATCTCCAAGCACGTCATCAACCGATCCTTTCGAGACGAGCGCGTGCGCCTTCACGTGCCGGTTCGCCTGACGCACGGCTCAGATCCCGACGTCGTGCGGGAGGCCCTGCTCGAGGCGGCCGTGGCCCACCCCAGGATCCTCAAGGCCCCGGAGCCCACGGTGTGGCTGGTGGAGTTCGGCGCGGACGCGCTGCACTTCGAGCTGCTGGCCTGGATCGACGAGCCCGAGGACGGCCCTCCGATTCGCAGCGAGCTGAACTACGCCATCTACCGGGCCTGCACGGCGCGCGGGCTCACGATGCCACACGCCCAGCACGACCTCCACGTGAAGGGCCCCGTCGCCGTGCGACTCGAGCCTCTCCCCGCCAAGGAACGCCTGCCCGGCGTCAGCTGAGGCCGCTTCACCGCTCGCGGTGAAACAGGTGCCACGGGTCCATCCTGTCGAGCAGGGGGTGGGCCTTCCCGACGCTGTGCCGCGCGACGTGGGAGACGTGGGAAGCCACCAGCGCCACCGTCAGGAAGGTGCCGGCGACGTGCAGCGCCACCATGGCGTCTCGCAGCCAGGGCACGGTCGTCGCCTTGCGGGCGGCGTCGGCCGCTGCGCCGTGAACCACGGGGCCCGCGTGGAGCCAGGGCGCCACGGCATCGAGGTGGAACAGGCTGAGGAAGGGCACGGTGTAGCCCCCCGTCAGCTCGATCGTCAGCCCGCTCAGGGCCATCACGAAGAGCAGCGCGTAGAGGCCACGCTCGAGCCACAGGCTGGAGAGCCGGTCCCATGCGTCCAGCTGATCGGGCGGCGGCGGCGGCGGGCACCACAGGCGCCACCCGACGCGAACCGTGACCACCAACAGCAGCAGCAGGCCCGCCGTTTTGTGGGCGTCGAGGACCGTCCAGGCCATCTGCTGGGGGGCCTCCTCCAGGTAGCGGAAGGCCGTGATGCTCAGGAACTGGAAGGTCACCAGCAGGACCACGGAGGCGTGCAGCACGCGGGCCACCGCGCCGTACCTGGTGCCGTCGTTCGTCAGCCGCATGGGGTGGAGTCTCCTGCCCGGGGGGCGGTCTCGCGCGACGTTGCCCAGCCCTGGAGGCAGGCCTCGATGGCCGCGAGGCCCTCCGTGAGGGCCGCTGGGCCGGGTTGAAGGATGATCTCTGCCGCGATCTCGTACACGTGGCCGGTGCGCACGGCGGGCAGCGTGGCGAACCCGGGGCGCCCGGTGAACTGCTCCCGCTTGAAGGGCTTGCCACACCACGAGGCCAGGACGACGTCCGGCTGGGTGGCGATCACCTCTTCGGGCGTTGCGAAGCGTTCCTTTGCCAGCCTGCCGTGAGCCCTGTCCGCAAAGACGTGGTCGCCTCCGGCAATCTCGATAAGCTCGGAGACCCACGCGATGGAGGTGATGATGGGATCGTCCCACTCCTCGAAGTAGACGCGCGGCCGGACGGGGAGGCCCGCGGCCCGGCTCCGCGTCGCGGCCACGCCCTCGGCGAGCTCTGCGGCAAGCTGGTCCGCGCGGTCCGCTGCCCCCACCATGGCCCCTAGCAGCCGGATGCTGTCGAGGATCTCCGCGACCGTGCGCTGGTTGAAGCAGTGGACGTTGAGGCCGCGCTTCACGAGCGCGGCGCAGATGTCAGCTTGGATGTCCGAGAAGGCCAGCACGAGGTCAGGCGACAGCGCCTCGATCTTGTCCAGCTGGGCCGCGATGAACGAGGAGACGCGGGGCTTCTCCTTCGCCGCCCGGGCCGGCCGCACCGCGTAGTGGGAGATCCCCACGATGCGGTCCTGCTCGCCGAGCAGGTAGAGGGTCTCCACGGTCTCTTCCGTGAGACAGACGATGCGCTCAGGCGGGAACATGGGCTGCCACCGCTGCTCGGTTCGCGCGGGTCTCCCGGCTGCCGTCAATTGAATGCGCGATGCAGCTGGGAAGGGCCATCGCGGGCCTGGGGAAGGGGGCGTCCATCTTGGAGGGCCAGAACCTTTCGTGAGCGCCCGGGCTGCCGGCGCCTGTCGTGGAGTCTCAGGTTGCCAGCGTCTGCCGCCGGAATTCGGGCGGAACCGCCGGCAGCGTACCCCGCCTGCTCGCTGGCCTAACTGCGCCAGCTGCCTCTGCCACTCCCGCTCGGGCGCGGCTCGTCGGCATCGAGGTTAGGGGGCCGACGGTGCCCCCACCCGAGGCCCCTGAGGGCCCGACGGGCAGGCCCAAAAACAAGAAGCCCAGCCTCAGGTCAGCCTGAGGCCGGGCGGGGCACGGTCACCATCCCGTGCGGGGAGCGGAGGGCATGAGATTCGAACTCACAACCCCTTGCGGGGCGACGCATTTCGAGTGCGCTTCCTAACCACCCGGACACCCTCCAGGGGAGCCCTGTAACCAAGGCTTCGAGCGGCATCATACCAAAGGCCACCAAGCCTCGCAAGGGGCGGTATAATCTCCAGGTCTGCACCCCGACCCGCCCGATGAGCGCTCCTGTCCGTCCCTTGTCGCCCTCTTCGCCCCCGGCGGTCCCGCCGGCCATCTGGAACGCCTTTCTCCAGCAGCACGCCCCGGTGATCCTGGCTGCGGTGCTGGGGTGGTGCCAGGACGGCTGTCGGGTGTCTCGCACGGGCTATGCCTGCGTGCTGCGCGTGGTGGCTTCGGCAGCTCCCGAGCGGGCGGAGGCGCCCGACCACTGTGACGAGGGGCTGGCGCTCTTCACCTGGGTCAGCCGCCGGCTGCGGGAGCGCCTCCCGCAGCGCCTCGGGCTGGCCTCGGAGGTAGGCTGGCTGCGGGCTCAGTTGCTCGACCTGCGCCTCGTGTATCTCGGCCTAGAACGAGGCCGGCTGATCCTTCCCGCGGCGCTCGCGGAGGCCTCGCCGGACGCGCAGGCCGTGTTCAGGCTTTCTTGTCGGCACGGCGATCGCGCCCACGTGGGACGCGTGCTCGGGCTGGGCGCCGCTGCGATCGACGCGGCCGAGCACGAGGTGCGTGCTCGCCTGGCACTTGCCGGGCTCGCCTGGTGGCCGTGGGGCGCGGCCACCGCGACCGAGACCTGGCTGCCCCTGGAGCCTCTGTGTGACCGGGGAGAGGAAGTGGCCGCGTGGCTGGAGGGGGCGCTGAGCCCTGAGGCCCAGGTGGCCCTGGCCCGGCACGTCGACGCCTGCGCCGCCTGCCGGAGCCGCCAGGCGGCCCTGGAGGTCCCGACGGACCCGGCGGCCGAGGTGGCCGTGCCGGCCTGGGTGCTGCGCTCTGCCCTGGACCGCTCAGAGTCCGACGCGCCAGAGCCGGAGAGTGCCCTGAAGGGTTGGCGGTCTCGCCTGATGACGCAGCCAGACTGGCTGGCCGGCCTGGTGGTCGGGGGCGTGGGCTGCGTGTTTCTGCTGCTGGTCGTGCTCCCCAGGCAGGAGTACGCCAAGCCCGTGACCGCGCCTGACGACGAGGTGCTGGCCGTCGCTGCCACCCCGCTGTCCGAGCCTCTTGCCCGCCAGCTGGCCGATGCCCGGCGCCAGTTGCGCCGCGGCCAGGTGGACGCAGCGCTGCAGAACCTGAACGGCGTCCTGGCCCGTCGGCCCGACGAGCAAGAGGCCCGCTGGCTGCTGGCCAGCACGTACGATCGACTCGGCGATGCCGCTCGGGCCGCGAAGCACTACCGCGTCTACCTGCACGTCCACGACCGGCGGGAAGCCATCGAGGACTCCCGGGCCAAGCGCATCCGCAAGCGCCTCGGGCAGTGGCAGGACGACGCCCCCTGACCAGCCCACCAGGCTGCACGGTGAACGCCCCGGGGTATATCATGCTGGCCGCCATGACCACACCGGACGACGACCTCTCTCCAGACGCAGAACCTGCCGCTGACGCCTCCCTGATCGGGTCCGTCGAGGAAGAGGGCTTCGCTTCGCCTGCGCTCCACGCGATGCGCGTGGCCATGCAAGCCGCGGCCGAAGCCGCCGAGGCCCGGGCCCAGGCCAAGGCGGCCAGGCGCGCCCGGGAACGGGCTGCGGGGAACCTCGAACCTGGCGAGGAGGACTACGAGGTGCTGGCGGCCACGGCGCGCGATCCCGAGGCGCTGGAGTTGCCCATCGTGAGCACCGCTTTCGAGTTGGGCGAGGCCGAGGACGTCGACGCGATCGTCGCCGAGCTCAACCGGTTGGTGCCCGAGCAGCCGACGGACGAGGTCCATGGAGACCTGGTCATCAAGCGCGGTGAGGAGCAGGTGCAGGCCTGGTACGAGCTGGCTGCCCAGGCCGCGCTGCCGCGCCAGATCCGCGACGTGGCCGGTCCGGTCGACATCAAGGGACTGCTCACGGCGCTGCTGGTCGAGATCGGCGACGTGAAGCGCACGAACGCGCTTCTGATGGACCAGCTCGCGCGCATCGAGGAAAAGGTCGACCGCACCAACCGCACCCTCCGGCAGCCTCGCTAGCGACCCGGAGCGGCTCGCATCGCAGTCAGCATCGCGGCGGCCGTCGGCACCGAAGCCACTGCCGCAACGGGCCAGCCTGCAGCCTCCACCGCCTCGGCCGTGCGGGCGCCGATCGCCGCGATCCTGGCCGGCAGGAGGGGCTGGCCCGCCGGCCGGGCGGCCCTCAGGTGGCGACAGGCCGAGCCGCTTGCCAGCACGATCCAATCGGGGGGCGTCTCGACGAGGGCCGCAGCGAGGTGGCGTTCGAGGCCCGGTGGGGCGACGGTGTCGTAGGCGGCGAACGCGTCGAGCACGGCCCCCGCAGCCCGCAACGTCTCGAGCGGGCCCTCGTCCGCCTGGCTAGACCGCGGCCAGCACACCCGGGTGCCAGCGAGGGTGGTCTCAGCCTTCAGCGTCTCCACAAGCCCCGCGGCATCTGGACGTCGCGCCACGAGGTCGACCCGCCACCCGGCGTGGCCGGCAGCAACCCCGGTGGCCTCACCCACCACCGCGAGGCGAACGCGATCGGGGGGCCTGTCCCCCCCCAGGCCCGCCGCCAGCGCCCTGACGGCCTGGGGGCTCGTCAGCACCAGCCAGTCAGCGGCGGCCACCCGCTGGAGCAGGCCTTCCACGTGCCGGGCCTCCACGGCGATGCAGGGCAGGGACACCACCTGCGCGCCCGCGGCCTCGAAGGGGCCGCGCCAAGCCTCGTTGGCCTCCCGGTCCCGCGTGAGCCAGACAACCGCCCCGCAGAGCGCGTCAGGCCCCTTCAGCACGCCGGACCTCGTCGAGGACCGCGGCAGCACCCTGGTCATGCAGCGCCCGCGCCGCCTCCAACCCCAGCGACGCGGCCTCCGAGGTGGCACCCTCGACCCGCACCTGCAGCAGGGTCGACCCGTCGAGGCTCCCGACCATCGCCGTCAGCGTGAGCCGCTCCCCGGCCAGCGTGGCGTGCGCGCCGATCGGCACCTGACAGCCCCCCTCCATGGCGGCGAGCAGCGCGCGCTCGGCCGTCACGGCCGCGAGCGTGGGGCCGTCCGTGAGGGGCAAGAGGCGGGCAAGGGTGGCGCGATCATCGGCCCGGCACTCGACGGCGAGGGCGCCCTGCCCGACAGCCGGCAGGCTCACCTCCGGGGCCAGGCGCTCCCGAATTCGCTCGTGGAGGCCCAAGCGCTCCAGACCTGCGACGGCGAGCACCAACGCGTCGTACTGGCCGGCGTCAAGCTTCGCCAGGCGGGTCTGGAGGTTGCCACGCACGTCCTCGAAGCGCAGCCGGGGGTGGTGCGCCTGCAGCTGCGCGCGACGGCGGAGGCTGCTCGTGCCGACCACGGCCCCGGCGGGCAGGGCTGCGAGCGACGCGTGCGCCGTGCTCACGAGGCAGTCCCGGGCGTCCGCGCGCGCCAGCACGGCCCCGACCAACAGGCCGACGGGCTGGCTGGTCGGCAGGTCCTTGAGCGAGTGCACGGCGGCGTCGATGCGCCCATCGAGCAGCGCCTCCTCGATTTCCTTCACGAACAACCCCCGATCGCCGATGCGGGCGAGCGGGACGTCGAGGATCTTGTCGCCGGCCGTCTTGATGACCACGGTCTCGATGCGCAGCGCCGGGTCCGCCGCCCGCAGCAAGGCGCCGACATGGGCCGTCTGCCAGAGGGCCAGGGCGCTTCCGCGCGTGCCGAGCCTGATGCGCGCCTCAGTCAACCACCGACTCCGCGCTGTGCCGCCAGGACGGGTTGCGCTTCCGGAGGTACCGCTGGGTCGCGTCCTCGACCTCCAGATCGAACAGGCGCGCGAGGGCCGCGGCGTGGCTGGTCTGGTCGTCGGCGTCGAGCGTCTTCAGCCGCGCGACGGGGGGGTGCAGCACCCGCCCCATGAGGTGGTGGGCGAAGCGCTCGAGCGCCGCGCGCGGATCGCGGGCCAGGAGCCCGGCATGGCGCTCCAGGAACGAGGCGAGTTCATCGGAGGCCAGTCCCTCGAGGTGCTCCGTGAAGGCCTGGATCGTCGGCACGACCTGGAACGAGGCCAGCCGGGAAATGAACTCCGCCACGTGCCGCTCGATGAGGACCTCGGCGTCGATGATCAGGTTGGCGCGCTCCTCGCGGTTGTGCCGCGCCACCGCCTCGAGGCCATCGAGGTCGATGACCCTCACGCCGGGCATATCCGCCAGCGAGGGGTCGATGTTGCGCGGCACGGCGATGTCGATGAGCAGCCGTTCGCGCCCGGGTACCGCCGGATAGTTGCCGGGATGCAGCAGGTAGTGGGGGGCCGAGGTGCAGCAGATGATCACGTCCGCCACGGCGTGCAGCAACCGCCCCTCGTCGAGGGAGAGGGCCTCCCCGCCAAGCCGCGCGGCCGCTTCTTGCGCCCGCTCCAGCGTGCGGTTGACGATGTAGACGTGCTTCGCGCCGCGGCCGAAGAGGGCCTTGATGGTGTGCGAGCTCATCTTGCCGGCTCCGTAGATGAGCACGATGCGGTCGCGCAGGTCTCCGAGGTGGGAGGCTGCAACCTCCACCGCGGCCGAGCTGACGGAAACGGAGCCTCGGCCGATGTTCGTTTCGGTGCGCACGCCCTTGCCCACCTTGATGGCCTGCTGGAACAGGGCCTCCAGGTACTGGCCGGCGGCGTCCACGGCTTGCGCCTCGGCCAGGGCGCCCTTCACCTGGGCCAGGATCTGACCCTCGCCGACAATGAGCGAGTCGACGCCAGCCGCGACCCGGTGCAGGTGGCGGATGGCATCCTCGTGAACGTAGTGGTAGCCGTATGCCTGCAGGATGTCGGGAGAGACGCCCTTCGCGGCGCACCAGAAGGCCGTGAGGGTCTCCCGGGCAGCGTCTGGCGTCTGCGCCACGGCGTAGATCTCCGTGCGGTTGCACGTGGAGAGAATCACGCCTTCGGTGATCCCCGGGCACGCGAGCAGCCGGGACAGCGCCGCCTGGGCCTGTCGCTCAGAGAAGGAGAGCTTTTCACGAATCTCGACGCTGGCCGTTTGGTGGCTGGTGCCGAGCAGAACGAGTTGCATGGGCGACGATCGGGGGGCGGCGAGGTCAGGCGCAAAGCGGCGCCGGGCGCGGCAGTCAGGCGTCGCCATGATACCAAAGGCCAGGCGGCCTCACAAGGCGCAGGGCGACCGCAGGCCCGCATGCTCGGTGCGTCCCTTGGCGCGTCAGCGCGCCCACGGACGGACGATCACCGCGATGACGATGCCCACCATCAGCAAGGTCGGCACCTCGTTCATGACCCTGTAGAAGGTGGGGGGCTTCACGCGAGGGTTCACCAGCAGCTTCTTGCGGTGCGCCGAGGCCATCCCGTGGCTGCCGAACAACAGGAACAGGAGCGTCAGCTTCAGGTGCATCCAGGGCTGCGAGAGGTAATACGCGTGGTTCATCCAGAACATCGCGCCACCGGAGGCCAGCGAGACGATCATCGCGGGTGTCGTGATGTAGTTCATCAACCGCCGCTCCATGATGGCGAGGCGGTCCATCACGACCTGCTCCTGTTCCATCGCGTGGTAGACGTACAGTCGCCAGATGTAAAGCATGCCGGCCATCCAGGAGATGACGGCGATGACGTGCAGGGCCTTGAGCCAGACCAACATGGGACCTCCAGGGGTCAAAGGATGCGGGAGAAACGCCGCCCCGTCGCGCCCGCTCGGGCCAGGTAGGCGTCGAAGGCCATCGCGACGTTGCGCAGGAGGATCTGCCCGCGGGGAGTGACGCCCAGGGCATCTTCGGTGATGGTGACCAGGCCGTCCTCGGCGTGACCGGCGAGGGAGGCGATGGCCGGGCCGAAGGTGGCCGAGACGTCGACGCCGAAGAGCCGCTCGACCTCGCGCCAGTCCACGCGCAGGAGACAGAACAAGCGGTTGATGACGTCCCGACGAAGCCGGTCGTCGTCCGAGAGCGCCAGCCCGCGCACGGTGGCGAGCCCACCCGCCTCCAGGCGCTCGATGTACGCCGGGATGTTGCGCTCGTTCTGCAGGTACGCCCGGTCGAGGTCTGAGATGCTGGACG
Organism: Candidatus Sericytochromatia bacterium; assembly: GCA_035285125.1. GTDB lineage: Bacteria > Cyanobacteriota > Sericytochromatia > S15B-MN24 > JAQBPE01 > JAYKHL01. The sequence goes on from JAYKHR010000066.1 coordinate 20,628, forward strand.
GGCCGAAGGCGAACAGGTCCGAGTCCGCGTGGGTGGTGTAACCCATGAAGTTGCGCCGAAGCGTGCCCTCGGCCTGATGGCGGGTCAGCTCGTCCTCGGGGCGGGCAAAGTGGTCCATGCCGATGTACCTGTAGCCCTGCCCGATGAAGCGCCGGATGGCCGTCTCGAAGAGGTCGAGCTTGGTCGTCGCATCGGGCAGCGTGGCAACGTCGAAAACACCCTGGTGTTTCTTGAGCCAGGGCACGTGGGCGTAGTTGAAGAGGGCCAGCCTGTCCGGCGCGAGGGCCTCGACCTTGTCGAGCGTGGCCGCGAAGCCGTCGCGGGTCTGATGGGGCAGGCCGTACATGAGATCGGTGTTCACGCTGAGGAAGCCCAGCCGCCTGCACTCGGCAATGAGATCCCGCGTGAGTTCAAAGGGCTGGATCCGGTTGACGGTCTCCTGGACCTTGGGGTCGAAGTCCTGGATGCCCATGCTGACACGGTTGAACCCGAGGCGGCGGAGCGTCGCGAGCTGCTCGAAGCTCGTGACGGAGGGGTGGAGCTCCAGCGAGATCTCGGCATCCCGCGCGAGCGTGAAGTGGCGGGCGAGGGCGCCGAAGAGGCGCTCGATCTGAGGGCTCGTGAGGTAGGTGGGGGTGCCGCCGCCCCAGTGGATCTGGACGACCTCCCGCCCGGGCGACAGCAGCGCGGCGACGCGGGCGATCTCGGCCTCGATGGCCCCGAGGTACCGCTCCACCAGGTCCTGCTTCTTCGTGACCCACATGTTGCAGCCGCAGAAGTAACAGAGCTTGTGGCAGAAGGGCACATGGACGTAGAGGGAGAGCGGCACGGCGCGGCGCTCCGCGTCATTCGCGCGGATCGTCGCCTCGGCCCAGGCCGCGCCGTGCCCGTCCTGCCACTCCGGCGCGGTCGGGTAGCTGGTGTAGCGGGGCCCGGCCACATCGTAACGGGCCAGGATGTCGCGCGGCACCACGTAGGCGTCCGCGCTGACGGCAGGCGTTTCAGCCACGGGCCTGAACCCCCTCCAGGGCCTTCACCGCCTCCACGAAGGCCTGGGCGTGCGCGACAGGCACGTCCGGGAGGATGCCGTGGCCCAAGTTGAAGACGTGGCCCGGGCGCCCCCCGACCTCGGCGTGAAGCCGCTGCACAGCCGCGCGAATGTCGGAGGGGGGCGCGTACAGCATGCACGGGTCGAGGTTGCCCTGCAGCGCGACCTTGTCACCCACCCGGTCGAAGGCCTCGCCGAGGCCGATGCGCCAGTCTACGCCGACGGCGTGGGCGCCCGTGTCGGCGAGCTGCTCGAGCACGGTCGAAACGCCGTTCATGTAGGTGATGATGGGCACCTCGAGGTCGCTCAGTCCCGCCACGACCATCCGCGTGTAGGGCAGCGCATAGCGGGCAAAGTCGGCCGGCGAGAGGACGCCCCCCCAGCTTTCGAAAATCTGAACGGCGTCGGCGCCCCGGGCGACCTGGAAGCGCAAGTAGGGCACCAGCATCTCCACCAGGCGCCGCATCAGGGCGTCGAAGGCTTCAGGTTCCTGGTACATGAACCGCTTGATGCGATCGTAGTTCTTGCTCCCGCCGCCCTCGATCATGTAGGCGGCCAGCGTCCAGGGCGCTCCCGCGAAGCCGATCAGCGGCAGGTGGGCAGGCAGCGCCCGGCGCACCAGCTGGAGTGCCTCACCCAGCCAGCCCACACCCTCCTCGGGGGCAACGACGCGCAGCTGGTCGACGTCCTCGACCCGCCGGATGGGGTTGGGCAGGTGCGGGCCCTTGTCGTCGAAGACGAGGGCCATCCCCATTGCCTCCAGCGGTGTCAGGATGTCGGAGAAGATGATCGCCGCATCGACGCCGATGGGGCCGATGGGCTGCAGCGTGACCTCGGCGGCCAGCTCCGGCGTCTTGCAGACCGTCAGGAAGCTGTGCTTGGCCCTGATGGCCCGAAACTCGGGCATGTAGCGGCCGGCTTGGCGCATGATCCAGACGGGCGGGCGCGGCACGGGCTGACGTCGGAGCGCGCGGAGCAGCAGGGGGGCATCGGTGGTCATCGCCGCCATGCTACCACAGGGCCTGGTGGCGAGCGCCTGGCCGTTGCCCCCCAAGAGGCCCGCCGGCACCATTGGCCATAGGGGGGCGGAGGGGTGTCGATGGGTGGACGAAGCTACCGGGTGGCCGTTCTTCCTGGGGACGGAACGGGGCCCGACCTCGTGGCCCAAGCCGTGCGGGTGCTCCACGCCGTGGCTGAGCGGTTCGGCTTCACGGTGTCCTGCCAGGAGGGCCTGATCGGGCTTGCGGCCCTGGTGGCGCGGGGGCGGACCTTGCCAGCCGAGACCACCAGGATGTGCCGGGAGGCGCAGGCGGTGCTGGTCGGGCCGATTGCCGGCGCCCGCCACGCCCAGACGGCCCCCAGCGGAAGGCCTCGGCAGGCCCTTATCACGCTGCGCGACATGCTGGGGACGTTTGCCACCGTGCGGCCCATTCGCAGCTACCCCGCGCTGCGGGGTTGCGCGGCGCCGGACACGGTGGCCCACCCCATCGACATGGTGGTGGTGCACGACCACACCTCGGGCCTCTTCTACGGGCGGCCCCGAGGGATCCGGCGCCAGGACGACGAGGAGATCGCGACTAACACGATGGTCTACACGACGGGCGAGATCGCCCGCGTCGCCCGGCTGGCCTGCGAGGTTGCCGCTGCACGCGGCCGCCGGGTGCTGCTGGTGGACCAGGCCAAGCACCTCGACGTGGGGGAGCTCTGGGCCCGCACCGTGGCGCGTGTCGGCGCTGAGCACCCCGACGTCACCGTGGGGCGCCGCGACGCGTCACACTTCTTTTACGAGCTCGTAAACCGTCCGGAGGCCTACGACGTCGTGGTGACGGAGATGTCGCTCGGCCACCTCGTCTGTGCGACGGCCGCCGGCCTGACGGGGGCGTTTGCGCTTCACCCGGAGGCCTCCGTGGGCGGGACCGTGGGGCTGTTCCAGGCCTCCCACGGCTCGGCACCGCACCTCGTGGGCCAGCACCGGGCGAATCCCCTCGGCCTGATCCGGGCTGTGGCGTTGATGCTGGCCTGGACGTGGCAGGAGCACGAGGCGGCGGCCGCGATCGAGGCGGCGGTGGCCGCCGTGTTCGCGGAGGGCCACCGGCCAGCCGAGCTGGCCCCGCCTGGCACGCCAGCCCTCACCACGGAGGCCATGGGGGAGGCGGTGATAGCCCACCTGCCCGCCCCCGCCGTGAGGCTCGCGCTGGACACGGCCCAGCCTCCCGCTATGCTGGAGGGGACGGTGCAACGACACGGGGGCCCCACGGATGCCAGCTGACGCCCACGACCCACGCCTGGGCGGACTCCCCGACCTCATCGGCGCCCGCCGGATCATCGTGGCTGGGCCCGGCTGGCCGCACGCCCTGGGCGATGGGCGGCCCGCTGCGCGGTGCTCCCCCGAGGCCTTGCCACGAGAGGCCCGGGAGGCCTGGGACCTGGTCGGGTTGCTCGGCGTGCTGGCGACGGTCGAGGACCCCTCGGGCCTGATCGACGCCGCCGTGGCCCGCCTGGCGCCCGGGGGGCTGCTGGTCCTGGCAGAGCGGACGGTGCCCGGCGCCGCCGAGCTGACGGCGCCACCTGCCCACCGCTGGCCCCCTTTCCGCCGCTGGCAGCTCGGCTCCGTGCTTCAGGGGTACGGCCTCGGCCAGCTGGGGTTTTCCCCCCTGGACCTGCCGGGCGGGCCCTCGGTCATGCGCGTCTGGGGGCGGCGGGGCTAGCGCGGCCCGCTCAGCGCAGCCTGGCCCAGGTCTGCACGATTCCATCGAGCAGGCCGCGCACCTGCCGGCTAAGTGGGTCTCGCTGGGCCAGGGCGTCCAGGGTGCGGCCCAGCGCGTCGAGGGGCAGCCGGCCAAGCTCTGCCCACTGGCGCAGGCCCTCCAACGGCGGCCCGGCCGAGAACAGCTGCGTCAGCGGCGCCGCAGGGTTGAGCACGAGCCGCTGCACCGCGGCCACGACGCGCGTGCGGGCGGCGTGGCTCGGGAACCAGGCCGCCAGCAGCCGCGGCCAATCGAGCTCCAGCGCCGGCAGGGGCCTGCGACGCGCCGCCAGCTTGCTCAGGAGGCCCGGGAAGCGGGGATCCTCGATCACCTCCAGCACGAGCTCGGCGCCAGCCGGGGAGGCGAGGAAGTCCTCCAGCTTGCGCACGAACGCCGGGCCCGGCACGAAGCCCTCGGGCAGGGCCTCCTCGACGCCGTCCAGGCCCCCCGCCAGCAGGCGCTCCTTGAGCTCTCGTCGGAGGGCAAGCGCCCGGGGGTGGGCCACCACGTCAATCAGGCCCTGGGCCAGCTCGGTCATGGCCTCGGGCTCGTCGCCCACGGCCATCTGCACGAGGCTTCCCAGCCGCTCGACCATGCCGCCGCTGGCCGCCGCGCGCATCAGCTCCTGGATGATCCAGGGGTTCTCCATGTCGACCCGCCGAAGGACGAGCTTCGCGAAGAACGGCAGGGCGATCGGCAGGAACTTGAAGGACGGATCCGCCCTGTAGACGACGCCTTCCATGGCGGCGGCGGTGCGCGTCAGAAACAGGAACCGGTCCGGGAGCCGGAAGGGGTGCTCGCGCATCAGCTGGTAGAACTTGTCGGACACCTCCTGAAGGGTGTACCGACGGTCCGTGAAGCCGAGCTGTGCCGCCCACACGTCCGTGAAGATGGGCAGCAGACGCTCCTTGGGCATCTGGGGCGGCACAATCTCCGCCCGCACCATGTCGTCGTAAAAGGCGTCCCAGTCCTGCTGGATGACGTGGATGAACATCTCCACGAGCTCGCGCTGGAACTTCTCGTCGATGTACTCGACCATCCCGAAGTCGAGGTAAATGAGCCGCGCGTCCGGCGTCACGAAGATGTTGCCGGGGTGCGTGTCGGCGTGGAAGAAGGCGTCCTCGAAGATCTGCTTGGTGAAGGCGCGAATGCCGAGCGCAGCCATCTCCATGTAGTCGATGCCGGCGGCGCGAATGGCCCGTTCATCATCGAAGCGCACGCCGTAGACGCGCTCCTGGGTCAGCACCCGCGTCGAGACGTGGCTCCAGTAAATGCCGGGCGCGGTGATGCGCGGCATGCGGGCGAAGTTTCGGGCGAACTTCTCACCGTGCAGCCCTTCGGCCCACAGGTCAAGTTGCTGGTAGCAGCTCACGCCGAGCCGGTCCACCAGCAGCACGTAGGGCGTGTCGGGGCTCGCCCCCAGGAAGCGCAGGAAGCCCGGGTGCCGCTCCAGCCACTGGGCGAACTCCCGCATCAGCACGAGGTCGATCGCGAAGCGCTCGGCGAGGCCGGGGCGAAGCACCTTGACCACGGCATCCTCCCCCGAGGGAAGCGTCGCGGCATGGACCTGACCGAGGCTGGCCGCAGCCAGCGGGCGCTGGTCGATGCTGCGGTAAAGCCGGTGAAGCGGCTCTCCGAGGTCCTCCTCGATCACGGCCCGGACGTCCTCGAACGGGAACGGGGGCACCTGATCCTGCAGCAGCGCAAGCTCGGCCAGCACCTCTTCCGGGAAGGCGTCTACCCGGGTGGAGAGCATCTGCCCGAACTTGATGAACACGGCCCCCTGACGCACCATCTCGCGGCGAGCCCAGCGCGCGAACCGCACCCGCAAGAGGCGCATGCCAGGCAGCACCCACAGGAGCAGGACCCAGCCGAGCGTCAGCAGCAGGGCGCGCTGGAAGGCCGACCGGCGGGCTCGAAACGCCAATCCGGATTGCTCGGCCTCGGCGCGCAGGCGGTCGGGGTCGTAAGTGGGGGGCACGGGCCCGCGAGGAGCCGCTTGGGGCAGCGCGAGGGGCTTGTTCACGGCCTCATTGTAGCGCGGTTCGCCTCAGCCCCGCGTCCTCAGCGCCTCCGCATCCGCAACGTCTCGCGGGTGGCCCGTTCCACCCACTCCGGGCTCTGCGCCGCCCGGACGGCGCGCTCGGCATCCACGCGGCCTGCACCGTACACCTCGTCCCGGCCGGGGACGCCCAGATCGACGCACGATTGCCGGATCAGGTCCTCGACGAGGGCGCCGGGAAGCTGGGCCGGCGTGAGCTTGACGTCGCGGCCCGTGGTGGCCCGAAGGTTGGACTCGACGGCCTCCAGCATCGCGGAGGTCGCGAGGGCGGCCACGGCGGCCACGAAAGGGGACGCCATGGAGGTGCCGTTGAGGCTCTCGAAGCCGTCGCCCTTCGGGGGCTCGCCAGTGTGCGGGTGCGCGTAGGTCGGCACCGTCGACAGGATGCTCGCGCCGGGGGCCGAGACCCCGAGGGTGTGACCGAAGTTGGAGAACCGGGCGAGCCGATCCATCGGATCGGTGGCATGAACGGCCAGCACGCCGTCGAGGTACTTGGCCTGGCCCGTGTAGGCATTCGAGCCGCGATTCCCCGCCGAGACGCACACCACGAGGCCGTGCCCCCGCGCGAAGGCCAGCATCTGGGACACCAACTCGTCGTCGGCAATGCCGGCGCTGATGTTGATGACCTTCGCGCCACCTTGGGTGGCGGCATAGTGCAGAGCCTTCGCCAGAGAGATGGGGTTGTAGTAAGTGCCCTTGTACTTCCCGTCCTCGAAGTAGGGCTCGAAGATCTTGATGGCGAGCACCCGGCACCCGGGCGCCACGCCCGCCACACCGATCCCGTTGTCGGCCTTGGCGGCGATGATGCCGGCCACGTGGGTGCCGTGGCTGTCGATGTCGCGCGAGTCGGGCTTGCCCTCGGCCATGTCCGGCCCGTCGATCACCTGGCCGAGCAGGTCCGGGTGGCTTGCGTCCGCGCCCGTGTCGAGCGCCGCAACGAGGACGTCCGGCCTGCCGCGCGTGATCTGCCAGGCACCCGGGACCCGGGCGATGGCGTGCGACCACTGCTCGAACAGGCGGGGGTCGTTGGCGGCGGCGGCCGGGGCGGGGGCGCGCGGCACCTGGATGGCGGGCGGCGCCGCGGGGGCGGGAGCGACCTGTTGCTCGACGGGGAACAGTTCCAGCCGCTCGATCCGCGTCACACCGGGCGCCTGCTGGTAGGCCGCGATGGCCTGCTCCACCGTCAGGCCGGGGGGCAACCGGTGGACCTGGTGCTCCCCGAACCGCTGGGACACCACGACGCCCGGCGCCGCGGGCTGGACCTCACCGCCGGCCCGCAACAGCACGTGGTGCTTGCTGAAGCGGGAGCCGTCCGCGCGCAGGCTGCGAGGCTTGAACTTGCCCCCCGTCACGCCGTGGGCGACGGGGCTGAACTGCTGACCTGCGCCGCACCCCGCGAGCACGACGGCCAACGACACCAGCAGCGACAGACCCCTCATGGGCGCAACCCTCCTCAGGCACACAGGCCCGTGACGGGTTGTCGGGCGCCCGAGCCTGAAGCTTGCGTTAAGGGTTACTTAAAGCCCGGCGCCCGGGAAGGGAACGGCGATGCGCAGACCGGGGCTCGGGGCGGCCGACGGCTCGGGCGCCGGCGTGGCTCCCCCGGGGGCAGGGCCGCCAGCGGCGACCGTGGCCTCGACAAGGGCCTTCATGTCGAAATTGTCGGAGGTGTCCGTTTTGCGCCCGAGAGGGATGGCCACATCGCGGTGACGGGTGACGCGCTTCCAGTCGAGCTTGTAAGCGTGCATCAAGAACGCCATCAGCTTGCCAAGGGCCTCGTACTGGCTCTTGGGGTAGTCATCGAGGTTGTTGCCGAGGTTGCAGATTTCGATCCCGATGCTGAAGTGGTTGACGTTGTCCCGGCCCGCGAACACGGACTTGCCGGCGTGCCAGGAGGCTGCCGTGTCAGGCACGCACTGCACCAGCATCCCATCCTTGCCGACGACGTAGTGGGAGCTGACCTCCGACGACGGCTTCGAGAAGAACATCCCGATGCGCCGGGCATCGGCCGGGCTGGCGGTGTGGTGCAACACGATGGCCGTGACGTCGGCCGGGCCGCCGGCCCGCGGGTTGCGGTTCGGCGAGTCGATGGCGATCATGCCGGGCTTGTCCGGCCCCTCTCGGAACACGGGCGGCTGCATCCGCGTCCCGAAGACCTTCGCGCCCGGGTCGATGCGCCGGGCCACCTCGGCGTCGCAGGGTTCCAGGCCGCGAACCTCTGAGGCAGCGCGCGCGCCCTGGGCAGCGCGCACCACGGGCGCGGGCTGGAACCGGCCGCAGCCAGCTGCCAGGAACGCCACCATCACGGTGGAGAGGACCAAGGGGCGATGAAGGGACACGCGAACCTCCGGGCATCTTTGCCACGTTAAGAATGGTTGAAGGCGACCCTAATAATAGCAAGCTCCGACGAGGCAAAAGCCCCTTGGCACCCTGCTTAATGGTAATTTATCACATTTAATCGACCTTTAACAATCTGCGGGCTTGCCACCCGCGGGCCCCTCGCGTCTACTGGACGCGGGCGCAGCGCCCGTCGATCGGAGGCCCCCTTGGCCCGCTACGAAGTCATCGCGACCGCCGCCTTCGGGCTCGAGTCCCAGGTTGCCTGGGAGCTCAAGGCCCTGGGCCATGAAGACCAGATGGTCGAGCAGGGCCGGGTGCGCTTCCGCACCGATGAGGTCGGCATCGCGCGGGCCAACGTGTGGCTCCGGGTGGCCGATCGCCTGCAGCTGGTGGTGGGAGAATTCCCAGCCAGCACCTTCGACGAGCTGTACGACGGCGTGCGCGGCCTGCCATGGGCCGACCTGATCGCCCGAGATGCCGCGCTGCCCGTCGATGGCAAGTCCGTGAAGTCGACGCTGACGTCTGTCCCCGCCGTCCAGGGCGTGGTGAAGAAGGCCGTGGTGGATGCCCTCGCCAGGCGCCACGGCCTCACCGTGTTGCCCGAGACCGGCGCGCGGCATCGCATCCTGGTGGCCCTGCGCGAGAACCTGGCGACGCTGACGCTCGATCTGACGGGCGATGGGCTGCACAGGCGGGGATACCGGGACTTGGTCGGGACGGCCCCGCTGAAGGAGACCATGGCCGCCGGGCTGGTGTCGCTGGCGCGCTGGAAGGGAGACTGGCCGCTGGTGGACCCGATGTGCGGCTCCGGCACCATCGCGATCGAGGCCGCGATGCAGGCTCTCGACCTCGCCCCTGGGCTGCGTCGCGCCTTCGATGCCGAGCGTTTCCGCTTCATGCCCGTCACCGCCTGGAAGGCTGCCCGCGAAGAGGCGAGCGACCGGGCCCGCGCAGACCGCGACGTGCGCGTTTTCGCCAGCGATCGCGACCCGGAGGCCCTGGCCCTGGCCGAGCGCCACGCCCGCCAGGCCGGCGTGGCAGCGGCCGTGCGGCTGTCGCGAGCCCCGGTGCGGGATCTGGCGCCGGTGGAGGGGCGCGGCCTCATCGTCACCAACCCGCCCTACGCCGAGCGACTGGGCGACGGCCCGGAGGTCGAGAGCCTTTACAGGCAAATGGGCGAGGTGTTCGGCCGCCTGCCCGGCTGGGCCATCCATGTGCTCTGTGCCCACGAGGGGTTCGAGCGCCACTATGGCCGGATGGCAGACAAGCGGCGGAAGCTCTACAACGGCAACCTCCGCTGCCAGCTCTTCCAGTACCGGGCGGCCCGGCCCCCGCGCTCCGAGGAGTCACCCGCCCAGGGCTGAGGGTGCCGGGGCGCCGGTCCCGCTCGTCTCACCCGGGCAGGGTGCCGAGGGCTTCCACGAGGCGGGTCGCTGCCCCGGCATCGCCCATGGCGCCCTTCAGGTCACGCGTGATAGCCTGCCGGCGGCCAGGGTCGGTCAGGACCTCCAGCACGAGATCAGCGAGTTCCTCCGGGGGAAAGGCGCCCATCAGCTCAGGCGTTGCCGCCCGGCCGAGCCGCTGGTTGGGGAGGGCCATGAGCGGCCGATGGCGCAGGAGCTCGGCGGCCATCCGCCGCTTGAGCCAGGCCCCCAGCAGTGGCGTATCGCCGACCCGGCCGAGCAAGCCGTCGACGGGAATCACCTCCGGCCGGTGCAGCGGCAGTGCCACCACCATCGGCACGCCCAGCACCGCCAGCTCCGCCGTGTTCGTGCCCGGCAGCGTCAGCGCCACCGTGAGGTCGCGGCAGGCGAAGCGCGGGTCCGCCGTGGCCTCGACCCGCACCAGCGTGCCCGCCTCCGTGCGGAGCGCAGGCTCGCCTGCGTGTTCGACCAGTTGCGCCGTGACGCCCCCCGTCACGCCCGCCCTCTTGGCGTCGGCCGCGGCGGCCACGAGGTCGCTCAGCGGCACCGTCGGGGCAAGAGGTAGCAGAAACCGGGTGTCGGGTCGCCGTTGCCGGATGAGGTCGGCAACCCGCAAGAACAGCGGCGTGACCCACTGCACCTTGAAGGGCTTGGACCCTGGCAGCAGCCCGACAGTGGCCTCCAGCTCCCGCCGCGGCCCCGCCGCGGTCACGGCGTCCACCATGAGGTTGCCGATCAGCGTCACGGCGTCCGGCGCTGCGCCAGCTGCCCTGACCCGCCTTGCCACCGCCTCGTCGGCGCACAGGAAGCCGGCCACGCGGCTGGTCCAGCGGCCCGTCGTTTCGGTGTAGACGGCCACGGGCCAGCCCAGCCGCGCCCCGAGCGCCACGGCCCAAAGCTGGTCACCGCCGAGGTGCAGCACCACGCCGCGGTCAGCCGGCGTGAAGCCTGCGGGGGGACGAGCCGTTGCCAGCCAGCGCGCGGTCTGGCCCGGCCTCGCCACCAGCGGAGGCTCCGGCCAGCGTCCGACGGCCCGAGCCTCCTCACCGCTGGCATAGGGACACCACACGAGGGCCACGCCCACCGCCTGGTCGGGGTGCCTGCGCCGCCAGGCCCTCACCACCGGTTTCACCCAGGAGGCGAGCTCACCGGGGCCGTTGCTCACGATTAGCAGGCTGATGGGCATGATTTAAAAATCTTAGTGAAATTCACTGCTGCGCAAATAAACTTAACAAAACGTGTTATAATGCGCGGACTGCACGAAGCAGGAAGGAGGAACCATCTCATGGGGAGCAGCCAGCCACACACCCCGTCTCGTACCCTCGCCGCGACGGCATCTCGCTACCTCACCGGCACCCTGGACAACCTCCAGCGCTGGGTCGATCAGGCAAGCAGCGCGCTGTCACGGGCTGAGGTCTGGCAGGTGTCGCGTCAGGTGATCGGCCAGGCCATTCGGTCCTCCCGGCACGCGATCGAGCAGGCCAGCGAGCGCGCCGAGCACGAGGATGCCTGGGGGGCAGCCCGAACGGCCACCTGCGGGGGCGTCGAGGCGCTGCGGGACACCGTGCGGGCCTGTGCCGACGAGGTCACGCGCGTCGAGGCCGTCGCCACCACCTCCCACCTCCTCGAGGAAAGCCTCGAGCTGGCCCGCAGGCAGCTGGAGTTGTCCTTCGACGCGCTGGAGGACCTCGGGGGGATCGTGCGTCACGGCCTCGAGGCGCGCCCCGGCGCCGTGACTCGCGTCGAGATCGACGCGGAGCAGGTGGGCAGGGTGGTCGAGCCGCACATCACCACGCCCTGAAGGCGGGTCACGGCCACGGCCCTCGGCCTATCCGCCGGGGGCCCGCGCGGGCTATACTGGGGCCCATACCGCATCCCGGATGGAGCGCCCGATGCCTACCCAGACCCTCCACCCAGCCCCCCAAGGCGCCGACGCCGACGAACGTTTCATGGCGCGGGCGCTTGAGCTTGCCTGGCAGGGCCGCGGCTGGACCAGCCCCAACCCCATGGTGGGAGCGGTGGTCGTCCGGGACGGGCACATCGTGGGGGAGGGCTTTCACCCGCAGGCCGGCAAGCCCCACGCGGAGGTCTTTGCGCTCGACGCCGCCGGCGACGATGCCCGCGGGGCAACGCTCTACGTCACGCTCGAGCCCTGTGCGCACCACGGCCGGACGCCCCCCTGCGTCGAGCGGGTGCTGGCGGCCGGCGTCAGGCGCGTCGTGGCCGCCGTGGTTGACCCCAACCCGCTGGTCGCTGGCCGGGGCATGGCGGCCCTCGAGGCGGCCGGCGTGGAGGTCGCCGTGGGCGTGCTCGGCCAGGAGGCCGCGACGGCCAACGAGCGGTTCTTCAAGTACATCCGCACCAAGCGGCCGTTCGTCGCGATCAAGACGGGCATGAGCCTCGACGGCAAGATCGCGACGGCCTCCGGGGAAAGCCAGTGGATCACGAACGACCACTCGCGCGGCCACGTCCAGATCCTCCGGGCCACGTACGATGCCGTCATGGTGGGGGTCAACACCGTGGTGCAGGACAACCCCCGCCTCACGTGCCGCATTTCGGGCGGGCGGCAACCCGTGCGCATCATCATCGACTCGATGGCCCGCACGCCCCTGAACGCGAACCTGTTCGCCAAGCCGGCGGGCACCTCCGCGTTGCGTTCCAACACCATCGTCTGCGTGGGCAGCAAGGCCCCGGACGAGCGCGTGCGGGCGCTGCGCGAGATGGGGGCCGAGATCCTGCTCTGCCACGATGCGGGCTTCTCCTCTGACACGCATATCGACCTGGCCAAGTTGATGGTCACGCTTGGCAAGCGGGAAATCACGAGCATCCTGCTCGAGGGCGGCGGGACGCTCAACGCCGCAGCCCTGGAAGCGGGCATTGTCGACAAGGTCTACGTCTATGTGGCACCGAAGCTCATCGGTGGCGTGGGCGCCCCCACGATGGTGGAGGGCAGCGGCGTCACCCTCCTCGAAGAGGCCGTGCAACTCCACCGCCTGACGGCCACGGAGATGGGGGGCGACATCTTGCTGGAAGCCTACACCCAGCCGGAGTAGGGATGTTTACCGGGATCATCGAAGAGGTCGGCACGCTGACCCACCACGCCCCAGGACGCCTCGCCGTTCGCGCCCCGCGCACCGCAGCCGAGGTCGCGCTGGGCGACTCGGTGGCGACCAATGGCATCTGCCTCACCGTGACCCGCGTCGAGGGCGAGGTGATGCACTTCGACTACTCGCGCTCCACCCGGGAGGTGACGACCATTGCCGACTGGCGCGTGGGGGACAGCCTGAACCTCGAGCAAGCCTTGACCCTCGGCAAGCGTCTGGGTGGGCACCTGGTGGCCGGGCACGTGGACAGCGTGGGCACCATCCGCACCGTGCGCGAGGGGACCGAAGGGGTCTTCGTGCAGGTGGGGGTGCCAGCGGACCTTCAACGCTACCTCATCCCCAAGGGGTCGATCGCCGTGGACGGCATCAGCCTCACCTTGGTCGAGGTGCACCGGGACGCCGTCGATCTGACGATCGTCCCCCATACGTGGAAGCACACGAGCCTGGCGGACAAGCGTCCGGGGGCCCGCGTCAACCTCGAGGCGGACCTGCTGGGCAAGTACGTCGAGCGCCTGCTGGCAGGTGGCTCGGGGCAGGCCCGGGGGTTGACGCTCGATGAACTGGCTAGTCAGGGGTACTGAGTGATGGGTGCGGCGGAGTTCGAGTTCTCGGCGATCGAAGAGGTCCTCGAGGCCCTTCGCGAGGGGCGCATGGTGCTGGTCGTGGACGACGAGGACCGCGAAAACGAGGGCGACCTCATCGCGGCATCCTCCACCACCACGCCGGAGACGATCAACTTCATGGCGACGCACGGCCGCGGCCTCATCTGCGTGGCCATCCCGCCCGAGACTGCAATCCGGCTGTCGCTGCAGCAGATGAGCGCGACCAACACGGACCGCCAGGGAACCGCCTTCACCGTCTCCGTCGATGCAACGGAGGGCACCACCACCGGCATCAGCGCCTTTGACCGCGCCCGCACGGTGGCCGTGATGGTGGACCCGGCGTCCCGCCCCGGGGACCTGCGCCGCCCCGGCCACATCTTTCCGGTCGTGGCCCGCGGGGGGGGCGTGCTGGAGCGGGCGGGCCACACCGAGGCCGCCGTGGACCTCGCACGGCTGGCTGGCCTTGCCCCCAGCGGGGTGATCTGCGAGGTCATGAATGCCGATGGCACGATGGCCAGGCTTCCGCAACTCGCCGAGATGGCCCGAGAGCACGGGCTGCCTCTCACGTCGATTGCGCGGCTGATCCAGCACAGGCTCCGGACCGAGCGTTTCGTCGAGCGCCGCGCCGTGGCGCAGCTGCCGAGCAACTGGGGAGAGTTTCAGATCTACGGCTACGTCAATGGCCTGGACGGCAGCGAGCACGTCGCCCTGGTGCTCGGAGACCCCACCGAGGCGGGCACCCTGGTGCGGATGCACTCGGAGTGCCTGACGGGTGATGCCCTGGGCTCCCGCCGCTGCGACTGCGGGGAGCAACGGGATGCTGCCCTGGCCGCCATCCGCGACGAGGGGCGGGGGGTCTTCGTCTACCTCAAGCAGGAGGGCCGCGGCATCGGCCTCATCAACAAGCTGCACGCGTATGCGCTCCAGGATGAAGGCCTCGACACCGTGGAGGCCAACCAGCGCCTGGGCTTCCCGGCGGATCTTCGCCAGTACGGCGTTGGTGCTCAGATCCTGGTGGACCTGGGGATCACCTCCATGCGGCTGCTGACGAACAACCCGCGAAAGGTCGTCGGGCTGGAGGGCTATGGGTTGACGGTCTCGGACCGGGTGCCCGTGCGCGTGCAGGCCAACCCGCACAACCAGCATTACCTCGGCACGAAGCGCGCCAAGTTGGGGCACATGCTGTGACGGCGGAGCGGCAGCCAGCGGCCCAGCAGCCGGAGCTCTCGCTGCGCGGCCACCACCTGCTGTGCACGCTGCACTTCCAGGGGGCCGGCTACTCCTCCGACTTTGTGGCGAACTTCAAGGCGCTGATGGAGGGGGTTGCCGCGCGGGACCACACCTGGGTCCGCGTTGCCCCGCTGGCAGACGACATCTGTGGCGCCTGTCCGTCCCTGCAGCCCGATGGCGAGACCTGTGCCTACCAGGCCTCGATCATGCGACGGGACGCGGCGCTGCTGGACCACATGGGCTGGCAGCCCGGAGAGGTCTTGGAACTCGGGGCGGCCCACCTGGCCGTCTTGACGGAGCGAGAGGCCCTGATGGCTGACGTTTGCTCCGGCTGCGAGTGGCTCCCACGCTGCACGTCCAACGGCCCCAACGGCATCGCGAGCCCGTTGCGTCGCACCTCCCGGCGGGAGGAGGAGGGTTCTTCGTGATCTCACCCGAAAAGATTGCCCGCATCAACGAGCTGGCCCGCAAGGCGAAGGGGGGCGAAGGCCTGACATCCGCAGAGCGGGAGGAGCAGGCGGCCCTGCGGCAAGAGTACATCGCGGCCGTGCGTCAAAGCCTGCAGCCACAGCTCGAGAGCATCCGGTACGTCGACGATATGGGGCAGATCATCAACCCCCAGACGGGCGCGACGGAAGGCTTTGTGCGCGACGATCCGCGGGAGGGTCGGTGACGGCGCGGAGGGCGTTGGCCCCCGAGGAGCTGGAGCATCTCGGCACCCTCAAGGGCTCCCTCGACGGGGCCTTGAACGGGGCCTTGCTCACAGCAGGGCTCACGGCCCTGCCCGTGGGCTTCGTGGCAGCCGCGCTGCGGGGCGGCGGCGGCGCGGGGGACCCCGTCGCCTTGGTGCTGGCTGCGGGTATCCTCGGCGGCTTGACGGCCGCCGTGGTCTGGCTGGGTGGGGCCAGGGGCCGGGCACCGTTGCTTCGCGCCGGCGACCTGCGGCTGCGGGCCCGCCTCGCCGAGGACCTTGCCGAGCGGCAGGCGCGAGCCGTCGATGGCATCGTGTCGGCCAAGCACCAGGAGGCCGAGCGCCCCTGGTACGCGTGGCGGGCTCGCCAGGGGGCGCCGCGGCGCTGTTGGCTGGAGGTGGCAGGGGAGCGACTGGAGGTCACCCCGGCGCGGTGGCTGGCCACCCCCCTGGGGCTCCAAATGGCCTTCACTGTCGCAGATCGCTCAGGCGTGGTGCTCGCCATCGACGGTGTGCGCGAGCGGCTGCCGCTGACGCGCACCTCGAAGCCGGAGGGGCAGGCCGACATCATCGGCCTGCCCGTAAACCGCAACAGATGACAGCCCTGATGCGCGGCCGGTCCGGCCGCGGGGCTCACTCCAACCCGGTGATCCGAACCTCGGCCGGCCATTCGACGCGGTAGCCCCAGCCAATGGTCTTCTTCTCGCCCGGCTGCACCTGGAGTTGCCAGGCCACCTGACCCGGCGGTTGGTCCGCCAGGGGCGTCGGCGTCACCTGCTGGAGCGTCACCGTGACTTCCTCCTCGCTGGTCTGCGGGATCGACTCCACCACCCGCACGGCCTGGGGCAGGGCCTTGTAGTTGGTGACAAGGACCTCGTATCTGTAGCTGGCGAAGCCCCGCTTCTGCAGCAGGCCGTCCGTGCCCGTTCGCTTGGACAGTCGAGCCCGCTTCACGGCGATGCTGCGGTCGACCCCCATAGGCAGCGTGAAGCTCTGGGTGGGCGAAACCTCCTGCCCGAGCCCGACGGTGCCCACATGGTCGCGGCCGACGAAGGCCTTGACCGGCCCCGGCAGCAAAGGCCAGGGCCCCGGGTGCGTCGCCTTCATCTCGAGGAAGGCATCCGTCGTCACGCGCGGCACCACCCGGTAGCTCGTCTCGGCCTTCATCGCAATGGACCCGATGGGCACCTGGTGGGGCTGACCATCGCTCGGCACATCCACGGCCCGGGGAATGTCGAGGGCCACAGAGGTACCCTGGTTGGATGCGACGGCAACGGCCTCGTTGGCCCTGACCCGCGGGGCGCCATCCGAAAGCTCTTCGCGCGCCCCAAGCTCGGCCACCTTCGCGGAGGCCCTGGGACGGCGCCCCGGCGCCGGGGCCGCGCCAGAGGGAGCCATCATTGCGGACTCCGGGTAGGGCAGGTACTTGGAGAGGAACCACCTCACCGGCTCAGGTGGGGTGCTGCCGGCAGCCGGGCGCGCCGTCGAGAGCGTGAGCGCCACGCCCCGCCAGTCCTCTCCGGTGGACTGCCGGACGACGCCGTAGCTCCGCCACTCCAGGGCGTTGCCACGGGCGTCGAGCCGCGCATCGTGGGAGGGACTCCACGAGGCCTCATCGAGGCCGTACTCCACGTCGAGCGTCAGCTTACCTGCCTGCAGGACCTCCACGAGGACCTCGATGCGGCTGAACTCCTCCTTGCGGAACCCCCGGAGGCGGTTGAGCTCCGCGCGCACGCGATCCAGTTCCTTGGCGATGTCCCTGCGTTGCCGATCAATGACCTGGATGGCCTTCGCCTGGCCAGCCTGCCGCGCCTCGAGGAAGGAGAGCAGCCCCTTCCAGGTCTCAACGTTGGCCTTGCCGGCCGAGAGCTGACCGGCAAGCCCGCCGGCGGCTTTGTCCGAGGTTTCCACCACGGTGTCGAGCTGCCGCTGGTGGACTGCGCGCTGGTCGGCCAGCGCGCGGTCCCGGTCTCCCAACGCGGCCAGCCGCTTTTCAAGCTCGGCGACGCGCGCGTGCGGGGGCGAGCCGACGGCCTCCACCCGCACATCCGAGCCATGCAGCAACACCCGCGCCGTGCCCTCACCGGACACCCGCAGCGCATTGGCATCCAACTCCCGCGGGAGCCGCGTGAAGGCCACGCGGTACTCCCCGGCAGCCAGATCGAGCTCTGCCTCGCGCCGAACGACGGCCCGGTCCGGGTACACCGTGACGCCGACGATGCGCCCCGCTGCGTCCAGCACCCTGGTCGAGGCCGCGGTGGCCCCGGGGGCGAGGCCTGCAAGCAGCATCGCCGTGAGCAGCGAGGTGCGGGCGAGGCTCATGCGGACACGAGCTCCTTGTGGGCCGCCAGCACGGCGTCATGAGTGATGCGCCCATCCCGGACGTTGAGGCCCAGGGCGAGCGAGGCGTTCTCAGCCATCGCCCTGTCGGCCCCCTTGTTGGCCAGCTGCAGCATGTAGGGGAGGGTGGCGTTGTTGAGCGCAAAGGTGCTCGTGCGGGGCACGGCGCCCGGGATGTTGGCCACGCCATAGTGGATCACGCCGTCCACCTCGAACACGGGGTCCGCGTGCGTCGTCGTCTTGATCGTCTCGATGCAGCCGCCCTGGTCGATGGCGATGTCCACCACGACGGAGCCCCGCTTCATCGTCTTGATCATCTCGTGCGTGACCAGGCAGGGCGCCTTGGCGCCAGGGATCAGCACGGCGCCGATGACGAGGTCCGCCCCCTTGACCGCCCGGGCGATGTTGAGCGGGCTCGACATCTGGGTGATCACCCGGCCGTGCAGGACATCTTCGAGGTAGCGGAGCCGGTCAAGGTTGATGTCCAGGATCTGGACCTGGGCACCGAGGCCGAGGGCCATCTTGGCGGCGTGCGTGCCGCTGACGCCACCGCCGATCACCACCACGTCCGCGGGGGGCACGCCCGGCACGCCACCGAGCAACACGCCCCGCCCACCGTGCGCCTTCTCGAGGTAGTAGGCGCCGGCCTGCACGGACATCCGGCCCGCAATCTCGCTCATCGGCGTGAGGAGCGGCAAGGACCGGTCAGGGAGCTGGATCGTCTCGTAGGCGATCGCCGTGATGCCGCTCTTGAGCAAGGCCTCGGTGAGTTCGGCGCTCGCGGCGAGGTGCAAGTAGGTGAAGAGGAGGAGATCCTTGCGCAGGAAGCCGTACTCGGAGGGGATGGGCTCCTTGACCTTCACGACCATCTCCGCCTGGCCCCAGGCCTCGGCGGCCGTTTGCACGATCTCGGCGCCGGCGGCCACGTACTCGTCGTCGCGCATGCCGCTACCGTTTCCAGCGCCCGCCTGAACGAGCACGCGGTGCCCGGCCTGGGTCAGCGCCATGGTGCCAGCGGGCGTCAGCGCCACGCGGTTCTCACTGTTTTTGACTTCGGTGGGGACGCCGATGATCACGCGCGGATCTCCTTGCAAGTGGCGGCCGCGACGTTGCGGCAGCGAGGGGAACCGGGCACCCGACACACGGGCGCCCGAGCGCAGATTATAGCAGGTTGGCGGCGCGTCAGCGCTTGCCCTGCGAGGGGCGATCCCCGCCTGGCACCAGCACCTGAGCCTGCTTGGGGCCAAGCTTGAGCGTCACACGGCGATCGGTCACGACCACCTCGCCCCCTCCCAGGCGATCCCGCAGCCGCGTGCCCGGGGCGATCGCGCTCTCTGCGCGAAGCGGCATCGTGACCTGGACATGCCGGTCCGAGTTGTTCAGCGCCACAATAACCTCGTCGCGGGTGCGACCATGGTCTCCACCGACCCGGCTGAAGGCGTAGACGGCATCGTCCTGCCACATCTCCAGCATGCGCCCACGCCGGAGGGGGCTCAACTCGCGGCGTAGCGCCGTCAGGTTCTTGACGTAAGACGTCAGCTTCGGGTTCGCGCCAAAGGCCATATCCTGCCGGTTCTCAGGCTCACCTGCCCCGTCCATCCCGACCTCCGTCCCGTAGTAAACGGACGGGATGCCCCGGGCCGTCATCAGGAACGCCAGCGCCAGCCGCAAGCGCCGCTCGTCGTGGTTGGCCACGCTCAGGAACCGAGGCACGTCGTGGTTGTCGATGAAGGTCGTGAGAAGGGAGGGGTCCTGGTAAGCCCCGTCCTGCCGGAGGCGCTCCCCGAGCTTGCGCATCGACTGCCCGCGGGCAAAGACGTCCGTCATCGTGAAGTACATCGGGAAGTCGAAGACGGTGTCGAACCGACCCTCGCGGGTGTAGGGGGCGACGTAGTTGGGGTCGCCGTTGAGCACCTCCCCGAGCATCAGGAAGTCGCTGCCCGTGTGCTGGGCCAGACGGGTGTTGAACTGGCGCCAGAAGGGGATCGGCACGTGCTTCACGGTGTCGACGCGGTAGCCGTCCACGCCCGAGCGCTCAGCCCAGTCGGTCCAGGTGCGGGCCATGAAGTCCAGCACGGCAGGGTTCTCCGTGTTGAAGTCCGGCAACCCGTGAATGTCGTGGTTCTCGAGCTGGTACTGATCGTTCCAGTTGTTGATGTTGCCGTTGTGGTGGAACCAGTCCTTCTTGGCCGGGTCCAGGGTGATGGGGGCTCCGTAGCCCGCGTGGTTGACCACGATGTCGAGCATCACCTTGATGCCCATCTTGTGGGCCTCGGCGACCAGACGCCGGAGCAACGCCTCGTCGCCAAGGTGCTCGTCGACCCGGTTGAAGTCTGTGATCCAGTAGCCGTGGAAGCCCCAGTACTTGTCGACGAAGGCGTCTTCCCGGTTGTCCTGGACGGGCGTGATCCAGATGGCCGTGGCCCCGAGATCCTTGATGTAGGGGAGCTTCTGGATCAACCCGGCGAAGTCGCCGCCGTGGTAGGCGTGGGGGTCGCGCGGCCGGACGGCGCGATCGTTGCCACGGTCTCCGTTGTGGAAACGATCCGTGAGGACGAAGTAGATCACCTCGTCGCGCCACCGCGTGAGCTGTTTTCCGCGCTTGCTCGCTTCGACCCCGGCAGAGGCCTTGCGGGCCAGCCCCGGCAGCGGCATCGTGCCACAGCCTGCCAGCAGCGCCAGGCACGCCATGGCGGCTGCGAAACCGCGCTTGATGTTTGCAGAGTGGCAGCCAGGCACCTGGGGTCTCCTCATCGAGTCACAGTGGAACCGGTGTCCCCATTATAGAGGTTAAGACGGAAGGACTTTCGTGTTAAATGTCAGCATATTGACAGATTGATGAAACGGCGGGTCCGGCGCTCGCCGCGGTCACAGATCGCGATCGCGCTGGCAGTGGTAGCATGGGCGGTGACCCCCAGCCCTCGGACGCCGAGACACCACCTTGACCACGCGCCGCCCCCATCGCCTCCTTGCCCCCCAACTCCTGCGACGCCACCTGCCGGGCGCCGTGTTGGCGCTGTGCCTCGGCCTGGCCCCGATGACCGCTGGCCACGCCGCAGGCGTCTCCGCGGCGGTGGGTCAGACGGCGCCTTTGCCGGGCGTCAGGGCCAACGGCGGCGCGCTGGCCCTCGTGGGGCGCGGCGAGGAGGCCGCTGTTCGCCTGTACGGCGAGCCGGAGCAGGTGACGGAATACGAGACGATCTACAACCTGGCGGGCCAGCGGCCCCTGCGGTGGATGCTCTACCAGCGGGAGGCGCTGTTCATAGGGGTCGACAAGGCTGGCAAGATCGCGGCCGTGCTGCTGCTGCCCTCCTTTGACGAGCCGTTGCCGGGCGGACTCCGGCTCGAGATGCCCAGGACCCGGGTGATGCAGCTGATGGGCAGACCGGACCACACCATCGATGAGGAAGCTGGCACCCGCCGGCTGATATACGTGCGTCAGGCTTTCGACCTCACCTTCGATGGCCGCAGCGACACCCTGGTGCAGGTCCTGTACTACCCGATGCTGCGTCAACTCGCGGCCCAGTTGTCCCGCCAAGCCGTGGCCTCGCCGCGTCCAACGCCCACGCCCGTTGCCACCGCCCCCCGGCGAGCAACCCCCACCCCGAAGCCGACGCCCACCCCGAGGCCCACGCCCACCCCCACCCCGAGGCCCACGCCGACGCCAACGCCTACGCCAAAGCCTACGCCGAAGCCGACCCCCAAGCCGTCGTCCTCGCCGCGTTCCGCGCTGAAGGCGCGAACCCTACCGCCTGTCTCGACCTTCGTGGGCAAGGCGGGGTCTGCCTCGGTCGTCGGGTTGGTGTCCTACTTCCGCACCGACTCGGGCGAAATCCAGTACCTGCATGGCGTGCAGTTCTACGTCGCCACGGAGCCCCTCGATGCGGGCTTGGCTTCCGGCGCTCGGCCCGTGCCTCGGGCTCAGTGGGAGGTGGTCAAGCTCCGTCACCGGGCGCGCATCTGGGACCTGATTCGCAACGGCAAGATCGTCAGCGGCATCGAGTCGGACAGGTTCGGGCGCTTCAAGTTCCAGGCACTGCCCGAAGGGGCCTTCCACCTCATCGGCATCTTCGAGGACGGCGGCAGGTACATGGTGTGGCAACGCCCGCTGACGCTGGCCCCCAACCGTCAGTTCCGCACCTACCTCAACCGCAACAACGTCTCGCTCTCGAGCCAGTAGGCCGTCTGACAGGTCAGAAGGCGACGATGGCAGACGCTCTCAGGACCTGCATCGGCCACTCGATGCGGGGCTTGGCCGGCGTCCCGCCGGCAGGCTCCGGCGGTCCCACGTCTTGGCCCATCTCGACCTGCACCGAGAAGCCGTCCGAAGGCTGAAGCCGCAGGCCCCCGCCATAGCTCCAGGACCCATCCGTCGGGGTCATTTTCTTCGAATCCATGCGGAGGTGGGAGTGGGCGCCGATGCTCACCCAGTCCCAGGGCCGAAGCTCGATGCCGCCAGAACCCTCGACGATGGGTTGGTCGTTGAACATGTAGTAGCCGCCCCCCGCCACGTGCAACGTGAAGGGCCCCGCCTCGTAGATGCACGGCGCCAGGACGTGTACCAGCGGCCTTCGGCTGATCAGGCCATAGCCGACGCTTGCCTGCATCAGGGCCTGAAGGTACTCGCCCCCCCATGGCGCGTCAGCCCGCAGGAACTGCCTCCGGTAGCCGGCCTGCACGTTTTGGCCGAGCCGCACGAGGGCCTCGTTGCCATCCGGCAGGCCGTGCTGAACCCGCAGGGAGGGCCAGGCGGGAATCGCCTCGAGGCGTCCCAGGATGCCCTGCTCTTCCTCGTTCGAGGGCCCCACTGAGCCATCGAGCCGTGGCTGCCAGGCGCCAACTTCCACCAGCCAACGCCCCACACCGACGGTGCGAGCCGACTCGCCATCCGACCCCAGCGGCCGGTTGCCCAGCGGCGCGGCCTGCGCCGGTGCCGAGAGGACCAGGCCAAGGGCCATCGCCACCACCGAGAGGCGCTCAGCGCGGCTCGTCATGAAACTTCTTGATGGTCCAGTCGATGTTCGAGAGGCTGTAGCCGAAGAAAGCCAGGCCGTACACGACGGCCAGCATCGGCGACCCGAGGCGGTCAACCAGTCCGAACTGGACGGCAGTCCACGCGCAGACGGCAAGCAGGGCGGCATTGATGGCAACGCCCTGCACCAGCGCGAACCGCCCCAAGTAACCCTGGTCGAGACGCCGCACCACGGCCCACCTGGCCAGCAGAGCGGCGACCGTCGCCACCACACCGAGCAGAGAGGCCAGCGCCAGCCACATCAGGGGTAGAGGCCCCTGACCCGGGTGGCCTCCGCGACGGCCCCCACGCCCACCGAGTAGGCCGCCATCCGGAAGGAAAGCTTGCGCTGGTCCACGAGTTGGGCGACCTGAGAGAAGGCCCGGGTCAGGACGCGCCGCAGGCGGTCGTTGACCTCCTCTTCCGTCCAGAAGAGTTGGCTCATGCCCTGGACCCACTCGAAGTAGCTCACGACCACGCCGCCGGCGTTGGCCAGGATGTCAGGCACCACCACCACCCCGCGTTGCTCCAGAATGGCCTCGCCAGCCGGCGTGGTCGGCGCGTTGGCCGCCTCGATGATGAACTCGGCCTTGATCCGGTCGGCGTTCTCAGCGGTGATGACGCTCTCCAGAGCGGCTGGAATGAGGACGTCGCAGGGCATCACGAGCAGATCCGCGTTCGACACCGGCTCAGCGCTCGCGTAACCCTCAAACGAGCCGTGCTCCTTGTAGTGGGCCATCACGGCGGGGATGTCCAGCCCTTCGGGGCGCTGGATGCCACCCCGCCAGTCGCTGACGGCCACCACCTTGGCGCCCATCTGGTGCAGCAGGATGGCCGTGACACCGCCCACGTTCCCGAACCCTTGGATGGCCACGCGCGTGCCGGCAACCTTCCGGCCGGCGTGCCGAAGCGTCTCGTCGAGGATGATGGTCACGCCCCGACCGGTCGCCTCGTTGCGACCGAGCGACCCGCCGATGCAGATCGGCTTGCCCGTCACGACACCGGGCACCGCGTAGCCCTTGTTGACGCTGAAGGTGTCCATAATCCAGGCCATCTCGCGCGGGCCGGTGTTCACGTCCGGCGCCGGGATGTCCTTGTTGGGATCGATGATGGGAATGAGGTCCGAGGTGAACCGCCGAGTCAGCCGCTCGAGTTCGCCCAGCGACATCTCTCGGGGGTCCACGGTGATGCCGCCCTTGGCGCCCCCGAAGGGCAAGCCCACGAGGGCACACTTCCACGTCATCAGCATGGCCAGGGCGGTGAACTCGTCCATCTCCGCATGATGATGGAACCGGAGGCCACCCTTGTAGGGGCCCAGGGCATTGTTGTGCTGGACCCGGTAGCCCGTGAAGACCCGAATGCTGCCATCATCCATCCTCACGGGGGAGTGGACGGTGACGATGCGGTCTGGGTGCGCCAGGCGGTTGAAAACGCTCTGCCCGAGCCCCATCAGGTCGATGACCTTGGCCAGTTGCTGGCGGGCGCCTTGCAGGGGGGACTCGGCCTTGGATTCGGTCAGCAGCATCGGGATCCTCGTCGACGCACCCGCACCACTCGCGGGGATGGCGCCGACGCCCTCGTCGGCACGCCCGATGGTACCACGGCCGCTTTCTGAGCCGCAATCGCGCGGTTGGCCCCCTCCGTGACCACCCGCACCCGGCCCCTTGCGCTGTTGCAGTATCATGCAAGGGTCGGCCCCTCGGCTCAGGGATCACCATGGCCAGCGACCTCGAGACCCGCATCGAACTCGTCGGCACCCGCACGGCGCGCGCCAGGCTCGTCGATGGGGTCTTGCGGGTACGGATGCCGGCGCACTGGCCCCGGGAACACCAGGAGAGCACCCTGGCCCGGTTCCAGCGCTGGGCGGCCCGCCAGCTCGCCCGGGTCCGCGCCCTGCCCCCGCTCGCGCCTGGCGAGGGCAAGCGATGGGGGGAAGCCGAATTCGGGGCCTACGTGGCGCGCCTCAACGCCGAGACCCTGCGGGCGCCTCTCGCAGCGGTGCGCATCGGCCGGGCGCGCCACACGAGGCTGGCCCAGGCGAACACCCGCACGGGTGTGCTCACGTTCTCCCGCTTCGCCATCGACGGGATGCCGGAACAGGCCCTGCGCTACCTCGTCCTGCACGAGCTCGCCCACCTGTTCGAGGCGAACCACTCGGCGCGCTTCTGGGCCCTGGTCGCGCGCCACGAGCCCGACTGGCGCAGCCAGCGCCGCATTGCCCAGGCCCACCACGCCCGCATGGTCGAGGCTGGAAACCAGCCCGCAGCAGCCGAAGAGCAGCCAGCGTCCGTCCCCGATGGGGTTTCGGGAGCCCCTGGGCTGGGAACAGCCGACGACCCGCCTGCCAGGGACGCCGAGGGTCACCCCTTCGGGCCCCTGTTCGCCTTCGTTTCCTCTCGCTAAAGCCTTTCGTGCATCTCGGGGCTCTCCCCGCGATCTCTCCCCCCGCACCATGGCCGGACCCGGCAGGAGGGGAGCGATGGACTGGCACCTTGTGGGATTGGGTCTTGGTGTGGCCTTCATCGGCTACACCTACCTCGGATACGGCGTGCTGATGGCGGGCCTGGCGAGGCTGGTGGGGCGTGCTCCCAGCCATACGTCCCGCTTGCCGCGCGTCAGCCTCATCATCGCCGCCTGCGACGAGGCGGCCATCCTGGAGGGCAAGCTCCAGAACACGCTCGCCCTGGACTACCCCGCGGACCTGCTGGAGGTGATCGTGGCGGCCGACGGCAGCCGCGACGGGACCGTTGCGGTTGCTGAGCGCTTTCGGGCTGCGGGTGTCCGGGTGCTGCACGAGCCTGCCCGGCGCGGCAAGAACCATGCGGTGAACCGGGCGGTGGCGTGTGCCAGCGGCGAGATCGTCGTCCTGTCCGACGCCAACGCCTTCTACCGTGAGGACGCCCTGAGGATGCTCGTGCGCAACTTCGGGGATGAGCGGGTCGCCCTCGTCGCTGGCGCCAAACGGGTCGTTGGGGAGGGCCAGGCTGCCGCTGAGGCCGAGGGCCTGTACTGGCGCTACGAGTCCTGGCTGAAGGTGGCCGACTCGCGGGTGTCCTCGGTGCTCGGGGCCGCCGGCGAGATCCTGGCCGTGCGTCGCAGCGCCTGGTTGCCTCCGCCCGAGGGAGTCGTGATCGAGGATTTCTGGCTCACGCTTGCCCTGCTCCGACAAGGGCACCGGGCCGTCTATGAGCCAGAGGCCGTCGCCACGGAGCTCGGGGCGCCCGCCATGGCCGATGAGTGGGAGAGACGCGTGCGCATCTCGGCCGGCGGGTGGCAGGCCCTGGTCGATCATCGCGAGTTGCTCTCGCCCCGCTGGGGGCTGCTGGCCTTCCAGCTCTGGTCCCACCGCGTGGCCCGCTGGGTGGTGGTGCCCCCGCTGCTGCCGCTGCTCGCCTGGCTCACGTGGACGAGCCAGCCGGCTCCCGTGGCCCGCCTGCTCGGTGGCCTGGAGCTTGCGGCCGTGGCCCTCGCCGCCGTCGGGTGGGCCTTGGAGCGACTGGGGCTTTCGGCCAGGTCGACCACCCTGCCTTACTGGCTGTTGATGACCAACGCAGCGGCCCTGGCGGGGGCGTGGCGGTTCTGGACGCGGCAACAACCGGCGGCCTGGGCCCGCGTCAGGCGGACGGCCGGTGTCCCGGCCACCACCCCGTGCCCCCAGCGCCGGCCACGTTAGGCGCGATTCACAGAGGAGCTGACGAAGGCTCGACGTCCAGGGGGGAACCACCCGTGGCCGGCTCGGGGGCTTCCGCCGGGGGGCTCGTGCAGGCCCGCCGGCCCCGCAGCACCCGCCAGCCCGCCGCGACCCCAGCGGCCGCCGCAAGCACGCGGAGCGACCCCTCCTGCAGCACCACCCGCCGAACCTCGCCAGCCACGTGCTCGGCGCGTTGGACCCCGCGTTGCGCTGCGGCCACAATTTCGTGGGCTTCCTGAACCGTCTCATCCGTGTTTCGGGTCAGCAACTCGAGCTGGCTCAGGTTGGCCTGGAGGGCTTTGGCCGAGGCCGTGAGCTCTGGCAACAACTCCTGCCGGACCTGCTGCAGGAGCCGGCCGAGCTGCCAGGAGGCCCACAGGAACCCGCCCCCGAGGCAGGCGAGCGCCGCCACCGCCGCCACTCCCACCGCTGTCTGCGCCATGCGACCTCCCACCGGCTCGCGCGAACCGCCACCACGACCAGTAAACGAACAAAGGCCGGTCACCGTCAATCCGTTCGGGCGTGCACTGACCGGATTCGCCGGGTAAGCTGGGACCGGGTTCTCCAACATGCTGCACAGGTCGCGCGGCAGGCCATTGCCGCTCTGGGTCGTGAATGGGTTCGCGTTTGCGCTGGTGCTGGCGTCGAGCGGCGTGCTGGCGTGGCTGCTCCGCGACGGGAAGCCAGACAGGCGAATCCTGACGGGGCTGCTGGGCACGATGGCGGTGCTGCCGGCCCTCGCCCGCTGGCAGGCCGGGTGGTTGGCGCTCTTCGTGACCATGCCCTGGATCGCCTGGGTGCGTCGGGTGCAGCTGCTCATTGCCCCTCAGAGCGAGGGCATCGAACGGTTCGACCCCCTGCTGCTGGTGCCCGACGCGCTAGCGGGCGTGGCGCTACTCGGCTACTTGCTGATGCAGCGATTCTCTCGGCGGGTTGAACCTCAGCCGGGGGAGCGCCTCCTGCACAGCTTGCTCGTCGGGCTTGTCGGCATCACATTCCTCGAGGTGTTCAACCCGCTGATGGGAAGCGTCGCTGCTGGCGTCAACGGGCTGCGGGTCTTCACGCTCTATGTGGGGCTCTACTGGGTCACGGCCCACGTGTGCCAGCTCGAAGAACGGGTACACGCCTGGATCAGCGTGACGGTCTTCGCAGGCTTGGTGAGCGGCCTGTACGGCATCGGGCAGCACTTCGTCGGGCTGCCGAGCTACGACTGGATCTGGGTGCACAGTGCGAAGATGGGGCACCAGATGGTCGGCGACAAGGTCCGCATCTTCTCCACGTTCAGCTTCACGAGCACCTTCTCGCACTTTGCCCTGATCGGCGTCTGCTTCGGGCTGACGGCCTGGCGGCTCCGGCGGCTCTCCCTCTTCACCCAGCTGCTCTCGCCGCTTTGCACCATCGTCTCCCTGAGCGCCCTCCTGCTGACGTTCGTGAGAAGCTCCTACGTCGGCCTCTTCGTGGCCCTTGTCGCGGGGGCGGTGCTCGCAGGTGAGCCCAGGCGCCGCTTGCTCCGGCTGGTGGGCCTGTTTGCGGTCGGCGCCGCCTGCGTGTTCCTCCTGCCCTCCAGCGCCGGCGACTCTGCGCGCGTGGATGCGCCCAGCGGGTCGGCCTCCGCCATGGTGGCGCAGCGCCTGACCTCGATCGGGCAGGGGGCCGAGAACAGCTCCGTGTCCTATCGGGTGGGCCTCTGGAAGCGGCACTTTGCCCTGGTCACGGAGTTCATTCCCATGGGGGTGGGTATCGGGGCCGGGAGCGGCACCCGCTTCGGGGGCGATCCGTGGGCCGAGACGACGGCCTACACCGAGAGCCAGTTTGTCAGTGCGCTAGCTGAACTGGGCTGGCCGGGCTTCTTGCTGTTTGTCGGCACGACGGTGTTCGGCCTCGTTTACACCGTCCGCACCCACGACCGCCTGATCGACCCCGAGCGCCGCCGGTTGCTCCACCTGTGCTTCATGGTGCAGTGTGGCATCTTGATTGCTGGCATCACCGGGGGCCCTGTGCTCTACACCCAGCCGGGTTGCGCCTACTACTGGGCCGCCTTAGGAATTGTGACCGCGCTCAGCCGCGCCGAGGCGGCCGAGCGGCGCCGGGAGGCTGAGGCCCTCACGGCGGTAGTGCCTCCAGGAAGGCTCCCACTGCCTGGTTGAAGGCCTCGGGCTGCTCGAGGTTCGACAGGTGGCCGGCGGCAGGCAAGCGGGAGATGGTGCCAAGCGGCACCGCTGCGGCTAGCCCCTCCATTTCCTCGGGCGGCGTGAGGGCATCCCCCTCCCCCACGACAGCCAGCACGGGCATCGCCAGGTGCGGCAGCAGGGGGGTGGCATCTGGCCGGCTCGCCATCATCCGGAGCGCGCCGGCCGCAACCGGGGGGCGCACGGCCCTGGCCCACTCGACCACGGTCGCGACCAGTGCGGGTCGTTCCACCCGCGTGGCGGCCGCCATCGCCCTGCCTGGGAAGCTGGCCGCCAGGTCCTCCACACCCTCCTCGGTCACACGCTGGGCCAGGGCTTCCCGCCCCGCTCGCACCTCGGCGCTGTCCGCAGCCGCCCGGGTGTCTGCCAGCACCAGGCCACGCAAGGCCTCGGGGTGACGCCGGGCCAGCGCGAGGGCCACGTAACCGCCCATGGACAGCCCCCCCACGACGTATCGGCCGTGCCCCAGGGCCTCCATCGCGTGGTGAACCACGTCTGCCAGCCCGTCCACCGTCATCTCGCCGTCGGTGGTCTGTGACGATCCGAAGCCGGGGAGGTCGAGCGTCACGACGTGGGCGTGGTCAGCCAACCCTTCGAGCTGGGGATCCCACATGCGCTGGTTCAGGGGAAAGGCGTGCAGCAACAGCAGCACGGGCCCCTGGCCGCTGGCCGTGTAGGCAATCTCCAGGCCATCGACGGTGATGCGCTCGACGCCGTTCATCTTGCCCCTCCCAAGGTCAGGGGGCGTGTCGGTATCGCCACAAGAGCCAGGCTCGCCTGCCCCCGGCCACCAGCACCAACACGGCCACCGGCCCGAACACCAGGATCTCGTCCACAGGAACCTTCATCGCCCAGCCATGGTAACACGCGCTGGGGCTGTCCCCAGGCGTCAGGCGTCGAACCGACGCCGACCCGCAGGCCCGTGAGGGTAGGTGCGGGGCGGGTGGGCTTCGGCAAGTTGCGCAGCCCACGTCTCGGCCGCCGCGAGCGTTCCCGCCGTCGCCTGCGGCCGCAACGCGAGGTTGCTCCAGGGCCCGAGGTGGAGCGGGTCTGCCCACCACGTGGCCCCCGTGCCCTGCTCGACAGCGAGGCACCACGGCCCAAACAGCAAGGCCCCCAGGGCCGGTGGGGCATCCGTCAGCAACGCCAGGGTCTTCCCGGCCAGGCCCCTCTCGGCGACAAAAGCGAGGAAGGAAGGGTCCGCCAGGGCCAGCGTCGGCGCGACGAGGACGACCAGATCGTAGATCCCGAGGTCGGGCCGGGCCTGAAACTGCACCGACCGCGAGGCCAGCTTGTCCGCGACCACGCGTCCCACGGCTTGGGCCACGTCTGTCAGGGGCCAGGGGGAGGCCACGAGGACCAGGCTGCTCACGGCTGTTGCCCCTCAGCCCCGACGAGGCCGCCGGGCAAGCCCGAGACGCGAGCCAAGAACTCCTCCTCCGTGAGCACGGGCACTCCGAGCTTGAGGGCCTTCTCGCGCTTGGAGCCGGCCTCCTCCCCAACCACCACGAAGGTGGTGGCCTTGCTGACGGAGCCCGAGGCCTTCCCCCCGAGCCGCACGACCAGGGCTTCGGCCTCGGGGCGCGCCAGGCGGGCCATCCGCCCCGTGAAGACCCAGGTTTCCCCGGCGAGGGGCCCCTCTACGGAGGCCTGCACGTCGGCCTCCAACTGCAGGCATGCTGCCCGAAGCTTCTGGATCACGGCCCTGTTGTGAGGCTCGGCAAAGTAGTCGTGCACGCTGCGGCTCACCACGGGCCCCAGCCCCGGAACCGCCATCAGGGCCTCCACGGAGGCGTCGGCCAGGCGCTCGATGGACCCGAAATGCGACGCCAGCACCCGAGCCGTCTGCTCCCCCACCTCGTGGATGCCGAGGGCAAAAAGGACCGCTGCAAAGGGCCGCTGCTTGCTGGCCTCGACCGCCACGAGCAGGTTGTCCGCGCTCCGGTCCGCAAAGCGCTCCAGCCCGAGGAGGTCAGCCCGGCTCAGCGCGTAGATGTCCGCCAGGTCTCGAACCAGTTGGGTCTCCACCAGCGCCTCAGCCACCTTGGCCCCGAGGTGCTCGATGTCCATCGCCCGCCTCGAGGCGAAGTGCTTCAGGCCTTCGACCAGCTGCGCCCTGCACACCGCGCCCCCCGTGCAGTAGCGCATCGCGAGCCCCTCAGGCTTGATGACGGCAGACCCGCACTCCGGGCAGCTGGTCGGAAACTCGAAGGCCCTTTCGGCACCGGTCCTGCGCTCTGTGATGGGTTTGACCACCTGGGGGATGACGTCCCCGGCTCGCTGCACCACCACCACGTCGCCAATGAGCAGGCCCTTGCGGGCGATTTCCTCCTCGTTGTGGAGCGTGGCGCGGGAGACCGTGACGCCCCCCACGACCACCGGCTCGAGGATGGCCACCGGGTTCAAGGTGCCTGTCCGACCAACGCTGACGCGGATGTCGAGCAGCCGGGTCGTCGCCTGGGTGGGCGGGTACTTGAACGCGATCGCCCAGCGCGGCTCCCGACCGACGGCACCCAGGTCGGCCTGGTCCCGCAGCGCGTCGACCTTCACCACCACGCCGTCGATCTCGAACGGCAAGGTCGGCCGTCGCTCGCCAAGCTGTTCACAATAGCGCCACACGGCGGCGAGATCCGGGACGACGGCGCGGTCCGGCCACACCGGCAAACCGAGGCGGACGAGGACGTCGAGGGCCTCGTGGTGCGCCTCCACCCCAGCAAGGCCCACGGCGCCATAGGCCCAGAAGCGAAGGGGCCGGCTTCGCGTCACGCGAGGGTCTTGCTGGCGCAAGGACCCTGCGGCAGCATTCCGCGGGTTGGCGAAGAGCGGCTCCCCGGCTTCCGAGCGTTTGAGGTTGAGGGCCTCGAAGTCGGCCGTCGCCATATAGACCTCGCCACGCACCTCCAGGTCCAGGGACTCGGAAAGCCTCTCCGGGATCTCAACAATCGTGCGGATGTTCAAGGTGACATCCTCCCCTGTGAGGCCGTCCCCGCGGGTCGCAGCCTGCGCCAGCACGCCCCCCACGTAGCGCAGCGAGATCGCCAGGCCATCGATTTTGGGCTCCACGGCGTAGCTGAACCGCCTCCCCTCGGCGATCTTCGCGTTGCGCACCTCCCAGGCCTCGAGAGACGCAAGGTCGAATGCGTTCGCCAGGCTCAGCATCGGCACCGCGTGACGCACCGGCGAAAACGAGGTCTCCAGCGCCCCGCCCGGCCGCTGGGTGGGCGACTCCGGCGAGACCAGCTCCGGGTGGGCGGCCTCCAGGCCCAGCAACTCCCGGAACAGGGCGTCATACTCCGCGTCCGAGACCGTGGGCTGGGCCAGCACGTAGTACCGGTAGTCGTGGGCCTCGATCTCTTTGCGGAGTTGGGCGATGCGGGTGGCGGCGGCTGTGGAGTTCAAGGCCTGGGCTCCGTGGAGCGGGCGGCACGAGCCCCCCGGCGCCCAACATTATAGCCGGCCGCCCAGGCCTGGGCCTCTAACATGTATTTGACGTGCACGAAACACGGATTTATCGATCACCTAAGAAAGATTGCCCGACTGGGCCCGATAACGGTTGACAGGGGGTGGTCTGGAGCCTCTCCCTGACCCCGGACCTGGCTCACGGCCGAGCGTGCCCGGGAGGCCTATCTGGCGTGGACGAAGCTGTCTGACACCCCCGGTGTGGAGGTACTCGATGGAAAAGGTGTTCCAGTCCTACACCCCGCGTGAGAAAGAGCAGTTGGTGGAGAGCTATCTGCCGCTGGTCCGGAAGATCGCGCGCGGCCTCGCCCGCCGCAGCACTGATCCGGTCGAGGACCTGATCCAGGTCGGTTCCATCGGCCTGCTCGAGGCGATCAACCGCTACGAGACCGGTCACAACACCGAGTTCAAAACCTACGCCGTACACTTCATCACCGGGCACATCCGGCACTACCTTCGCGATCGCCAGAACCTGCTGCGCGGGCCTCGGGTGCTACAGGAACTCTCCTACCGTCTGAGCCAGGTCTCCAACCGGCTGACGCAGCAACTGGGACGCGACCCCTCCAACCAGGAGCTCGCGGATGCGCTGGAGGTCACGCCCGAGCAGGTTGATCAGGTCAAGATGTACGACAGGCGCGTCACCGTCTTGTGGCTCGACCAGGAAAGCGGCGACGCCGATGACGACGAGCAACGCTCGCTGCTCGACACGCTGTCGGACAACCGCGCGGGCACGGACTCGCGCGAGGAACTCGACGACAGGCTCGTGCTGGCAGAGGCGTTGGGCCACCTCCCGGACGCCCAGCGCCGGCTGCTGGAGCTGAGGTACTTCCACGACCTGACGCAGGCGGAGCTTTCCCGGCGGCTCGGGATCAGCCAGATGGAGGTCTGCCGCCGCCTGAAGAAGGCGGAGAAGCAGCTGCGCAAGGCTCTGGTGCCAGTTGGCGCGCCCTGAAGTTCGGCGTCACTCGCCGCTGGATGAGGGGTCCTGCTCGTAGGTATAACGCGTGATGTTCATGAGCCCCGCGAGCACCTCGCGGGGCTCAACGCCGCCGTGCACGATCTGATAGACCCCCTCCGTGATGGGCATGTGGACACCCTCCGCAGTGGCGTATTCGTGAACCGTCCTGGCCGTCTTGACGCCTTCCGCGACCTGGCGCATCTCACCCACGATGGCAGCCAGAGACTCGCCCCGGGCCAGCCTCAGGCCGACTTGAAAGTTTCGCGACAGCGGGGAAAAGCACGTGGCCATCAAATCCCCGATGCCCGACAGGCCGCTGAAGGTCTCCTGGCGTGCCCCGAGGTGGTGACCCAACCTCGCCACCTCTGCCAGCCCCCGCGTGAGCAGCAGGGCCCGGGTGTTGTCGCCGAACGAGAGGCCCGTCGCGATACCAGCGGCGATGGCCATGATGTTCTTCACCGCCCCGCCGACCTCTGCGCCCACGACGTCCGTGTTGCCGTAGACCCGGAACGTGGGCCCCGCGAGCACCGCCCGCGCGGCATCGATGACGGCGGGAAAGTGGCTCGCCACCACCGTGGCGCTGGGCTGTCCCTCCGCCACCTCCCTGGCGAGGTTGGGGCCTGACAGCACGCCGATCTGGCGGACGCAGGTCTCCTCGCGGACAACCTCGGACATACGCTTCAACGTGCTTCCCTCGAAGCCCTTCACGGCATGGACCACCTGGTGGGCGCCGTCGAGGTGGGCGCCGAGCTCGGCCACCACGCCCCGCAAGCTGCCCGACGGCACCACCAGCAGGATGAGGCGACACCCCGTCCCTACCGCCTCGAGGGAGGTGGTCGCACGCACCCGCGCTGGCAGGACCATCCCTGGCAGGTAGCGCGTGTTGACGCGCGTCGCGTTGACCTCGTCCACGGTGCCGGCATCGCGCATCCAATGCAGCACGTCGTGCCCGTTGGAGCCGATCAGGTGGGAGAGGGCCGTACCCCAGCTACCGCCCCCGACGATGCCGACCGGGCTCGGTGCTGCCACTTCAGGCGAGGTCATGTTCAGGTGCCTCCGTGTGCGCCGGCTGAAACAGGCGCTCCAGCCCATACCCTGTGAGCCGGTTGTGATAGTAGAAAAGCAACTTCATGTCCGTCAACGTGACCTCCCGCGTGTCCGTGGTGGCCAGCGGGCGGGTGTGGTACATCTGAAAGTAGGCCATCGCGACCCGGAAGACCTCCTCGTAAGGGCGGCTGCCGACGGTCTCTGAGAGGTGGATGCGGCCCGCCGCTGCCAGCTTGAAAAGCTGCTCCCTGACGCGAGCCAGAGCTTGCATCACGGCCTCGATGGGCAGCGTCGTGTCCCCAGGCAGCCGGATCAGGTGGTAGAGGTCCTGGCCCGGGTGCTTTCCCCTCACGAGCTCGAAGAGCGTGAACGCCACGAGGTGGGTGGAGAGTACCACGTTGTTGGCGAGGAATGAGGCCTGCACGGCCTCTCCGAGTTGCCGCGTGTACTCGGCATCTCGCGCCGGCACGTCAGCCACCTGGCCGGTGGTGGAGACGTACCTCGTCACGTCGATGGCCCGGCCGTGGCTGTCGCGGGAGGTGCCGTCTGCATCCACGGGGTTTCCGAAGACGTCCAGGGCTTGCCCCACGCGAAGCACCATCTGCCCCTCGAAGTTCATCACGGAGCGCGCGTAGGCCAGCCAGCGCTCCCACCGCGCGAACTCGTCGTCCTCGATGATGTAGCGGCTCTTGCCCTGCGCCTTCAGGTGGTCCTCGATTTGCGTCGCCCCCTCGAGGACGAGCGGGTAGTTGATGGTCATCGGAACCACGTAGATGTCGGGCGCGGCCCGCCCCGCCCGCACGTTGTTGATGTAGGCGGCCAGGCCAGTGCCCAGCAGGCCGAGCTTCAGCTTATGCTCCACGCCACCGGACCTCGACCGGGTGCCACCGGGGAAGAACAAGCTGTGGTAACCACGCTCCAGCACCACGGTGGAGTAGGTCTTGAGCACCTCCTTGTAGAGGCCGTTTCGGAGGCGTCGATCGACCTTGTAGGCGCCCAGGTTGTGCATGAAGAAGCCAATCAGCGGGTTCGCAAACAGGTTCTTGCCAGCCCCGTAGGTGAAGGGTGGCAGCCCCAGCCGGTCCAACGCGAAGCCGACGACGATGGAGTCGAGGTTCGACGAGTGGGTTGGCACCAGGATGACCGTGCCGCGGCGGGACAGCGCCTTGAGGGCCTCCACCTGTCCTTGCACCACAATGCGCCTCTCGAGTTCCTCGAGGCGCGGCGCGTTGCTCAGCGAGCGCCGGCGGAACAGCAGGCTCAGCCCGCGCGGGATGACCCCCGTGGCAAAGCGGTACACCCAGGGCGTGAAGCTGCCCACGATGTCCCGCCCGTAGCCCTCCGTGATCTCGCGGAGCTTGGCGTGCTTCGCCTCCGGGCTACGCCGTCCGAGCGTCCTGTAGAGGTCCAGCCAGCCGCGCAGGGCCTCGGCGCGGCGTGGATCGGCCTCGAGGCGCGCGATCTCGTGAAAGGCCACGTCGTTGACGGCGAGCTCGACGGCCGCCTCACTGACGCCCACGCGCTGCAGGGTGCGCTGCACCACATCGGTGACGAGGCTGTCGCGCTCGGCGTTCAGCTGGTAGATCCGTCCCTCACCCATCTGGTGCTCCCCTGCCGAACCACCCTAGCCGTATACCCCTCCCCACCACATCTGCTAGCATGCCGGCCGTGACGAGCCGCTCAGTGGCCGAGGCCTACCACGAACAGACGAAGTACAGCCCCGCGAGCATCGCCGCTGGGCGTCGCAGCCTGGACTTCGACGCCCAGCCCTCGGCCTTCAAGAGCTACCCGCACGGTGAGGCCGTCGATCTGACGCGCTTCCTCCCAGACGGCGACGAGCTACGATCGGATGCCGCGCTCGCCGCCTGGCGGGAGGCGCTCCCCGAGGCGGAACGCGGCCTCGCAGAGCTGTCGCACCTGCTTTACTTCACCAACGGCGTCACCGGGCTGGTGCCGCAGCGCCCCGCGCCCCTCCTGATGCGTGCCGCCCCCTCGGCAGGTGGCCTTTACCCGACCGAGCTTTACCTCGTCGTCCGGGACCGCACCGGCTTGTCGGACGGGATCTACAACTACCTGGTGCGAGATCACGCCCTCGTCAGGGTGTGTGGCGTGCCGTCGCCTGAGTTTGTCGACGCCGCCTGCTTCGGGGCGCCGGAGGTAGCCCGGGCGGACATTCTCGTCATCTGCACCGGGGTGTTCGCCCGGAGCGCCTGGCGTTACGAGGACAGGGCGTACAGACGGGTCTTGCTGGACACCGGGCACGTCATCGGCAACATGGCGCTCTGTGCCCCCCTGGTGGGGCACTCGCTGCAGCAGCTGGGGGGCTTCTCGGATGCGGCCTGGGAGGATGCCCTGTTCCTCGATCCGACGGAGGAGGGCGTGCTGGCGGTGGCCGCCCTGGGGATCGACAGCCGCGGGGGGCCCGTCCCGGTTTGGCCCGGCGAGCGCACGACGGCCTCCGACGTGCCCGCTGGTCAGCGCCTCGTGGCCCTGCACACGGCCACGCGCCTGCTGGTGCCGGCGGGCCAGGCGGTCGACGCGCACGCCTCCGAGGGCCCCGGCCCCGCGGCGCGGCTGATGCCGGGCCAGCAGCTGGCAGCAGACCCTACAGAGCTGACGGGCAGGCTCGGCGTCACGATCCTGTCCCGACGTTCCTGCCGCAGCTTCAGCGGAGGGGGGATCGACGTTGGCGCCCTCTCAGAGATGCTGGCGTTGGCGTTCGCCACCCGCGATCAGCTGGTGGCCCCGGGGCTGCTCCAAACCTGGCTGGTCGTGCACGACGTGGCAGGCATGGAGCCGGGGTGCTATCAGTATGACTCCGACCAGCAACTGGCTCGACAGGTGCGGTTCTTGCCCCTGCGGGAGCCGATGCGGCGGCTCGCGCTCGGCCAGGATCTGGCTGGCGATGCGGCCGTGGTGGTCGTCCACACGGCCAACCTGCCTGAAGCAGTCGCCAGGCTGGGGGACCGGGCCTACAGACACCTCCACATGGATGCCGGTCACGTCGGCCAACGGCTGAGCCTCGGTGCCGTGGCGCTCGGCTTGGGCGCCAGTGGCATCGGCGGGTTCTTCGACGACGAGGTCAACGACCTGGTGGGCATCCCCGCCACCCAGGCCGTGGTTTACCTCACCACCCTGGGCGTCCCTGAGCGCGCGGAGCGGTGAGAGGCGTCGGTTCCGGAGGCCGCGTGGGACGCCAGCATCACGCCGGGGTAAAGCTCGAGGAACTCGCGCCAGGCGCGCGCAGCCGTGGGGCCGAGCGGCCCGAAGGCAAGCACCTCCAGGCTCCGCGAGGCGGCAGCGAGCCTCGCCGGCACGGCCCCGTCCCCCACGGTGCGATGCAGCGCTTCCAGGCGCCAGGCCTCCAGCAGGGCCGCCCCGAACACCCCGGCCGCGAAGGCGCCCTCGATCACGCGAAGCGCCAGCTGCTCGGGCCAGGGCAGACCGGTCCGCGCCTGCGCAAAGACGGCATCGAGCCATTGCCGCAGGTGGACCAGTTCGTTCGGGACAGAGGCGTCGGGGGCTTGCAAGCTCAGACTCCAGCTCGGGACACATACCCTTGCCCAAGACGGCTTGACACGCCTCAGCGCAGAGGGCTAAACCAGTGTGGCATATGCGGCACGTGACGTCTGTGCGCGAGGAGGCTTGCATGCGTTCCTGGGCACTGCCCCTGGGAGGGGCCCTGGTGGCCCTGGGGATTGGGGCCCTTGCGGCCTGCGAGGCCCCTGATCCGAGCGTCGTGAGCGGCAGGGTCGTCCTCGCCCCCGGCGTGCGATCGACGCTGGGGGAGAGCGATGCCCTGTTCGTCGTGGCGAGGTCGGGCGACGGCAAGCCGGGCCCTCCGGTCGCCGTGGTCAAGCACCTCGGCGCGAGGCTGCCGATGAGCTACCGCATCGGGCAAGAGGACGTCCTGGAGCCCGGCCGCTTTTTTCGCGAGCCCGTGCGAATCCGCGTGATCGTTCGTCGTTCCGGGTTCGTGGGGGTCCCCGGGCCTGAAGACATGGAAGGCGAAGCCACGGGCACGGTTCAACCCGGGACCGAAGGGGTCGACGTCGTGCTTCGCCCCCTTCGATGACGGGGCCCCAAACGCACCGCATCTGGGTCGACGCTGATGGGGCCGTCTGGCTCGAGGACCCCGACGAGGCGCTCACGCCGCTGGCCTTGGCGCTGGCCCCAGACTTCGGGTGGCACGAGCCCGCACCGCTCTCCCTCGGTTGCCGCTTTCAAGCCTTGCGCGCCTGGCCCGTGCCGCGCCCGTGGCCAGCGTCCCTGCCAGGGCTCTGGCAGCTGCACGACGAGGCCCTGCATGCCCTGCAAGCAGGCGCTGTCCTGCCCGCCTCGCGGCCTGACCAGCCCAGCCTGCTCGACCTCAAGCGGGCCATCGCCCTGCAGTTGCTGGAGGCTTGCGTGCTGTGCGAGCACCGCTGCGGCGTGAACCGGGTGGCGGGGGAGCGCGGGCGCTGCGGGGTCGGCGCCCAGTCGCGCCACGCGCCCACCTTTGTGCACCTCGGGGAAGAGCGGGAGATCGCGCCGACGCTCTGTGTGCCGTTCACAGGTTGCTCTTGGCACTGCGTCTACTGCCACACGGCCGAGCTGATCAACCGCGTGGACACAGGGCCGACCCTGGATGTGGAGGGCCACGCAGCCATCTTCGCCGCGGCCTCGCAACCTGGGGTGCGCTCGCTGAGCTTCGTCGGGGGAAACCCCGACCACCACCTCGCCGCGGTGCTCGACCAGCTCGGGCACGCGCCTCCAGGCTTCGAACGGGCTGTGGTCTGGAACTCCAACATGTACGGCTCCCCGGAGCTGTATCGCCTCCTTGCGGGGGTCGTGGATGTCTACCTGGGCGACTGGCGGTACGGCAACGACGCTTGCGCGAGCAGGTTGTCTGGCATCGACGGCTGCTGGGACGCCGTGGCCCGGAACTGGGAGCTGGTCACGCGCCAGGGGGCGCTGTGCATCGCCCGGGTCCTCATCTTGCCAGGCCACCATGCCTGTTGCACGCGACCGATCCTGACGCACCTCAGCCAGGCCCACCCGGGGATCCTGGTGTCCTTGCTCGACCAGTATCACCCTGCCTACAGGGCCGGGCGGGCGGCCCCCGAGCTGGCCCGCGTGCCCACGGCCGAGGAGGTGGCTCTGGCCCGAGCGGAAGCGGAGGCGCTCGGGCTCAGGCTGGTGCTACCTCACGGCTGAGGCGGAGTCGCCTGCCTGACCAGCATGAGCAGCAAGGAAAGCGTGCCGAGGTAGCCAATGACCTGCTGGGTGGTCGCGAACGCCTCGCGCCAGGAGGGCCAGGGGTTGCGCCCCACCTGGATCCGGTCGCCGGGCTCGACGCGGATGTCGCCCTGCATATCACCCGAGGCCAGGATGGCCGCAAGGTCGATCGGGATGCGGCGCGTCGCCTCGCCCGTGCCACGCAGCAGGGTGACCTGGCTGGGCAGGGCCCGCTCCGTGAAGCCCCCGGCCGCTGCGATCGTGTCGAGCACGGTCTGGTCAACCCGGCTCAACACGAGGTTCCCCGGGGTGGCGACCTCCCCCAGCACCGTCACGATCCGGGGGCGATAGGTCGATACAGACACGTTGACATCGGGATCGTGGAGCTGCTTTGCCAGGGCCGTGCGAACCTGGTCGCGGAGCTGCTCGACGCTCATCCCGCGGACATCCACCTCGAGCAGGAAGGGGATGACGATGGTGCCGTCCGGGCGGACGGGAAAGGTCCCCCCCCACTTTGCGTTGTCGCGCACGACGACGCTGACGCTGTCGCCATGGTCCAGGAGGTAGGAGGCCCGGGCGGCGGTCGGCAGGCAGACGAGGGCGGCGGCCAGCGTGGCTGTCAGGAACAGGCGACGGACTTGCATGGGTGGCTCCTGTGGGGACACGGTCGAGGCGTGCTAGAGTGAGGGCCCATGGTCGACTTGACTGACACGATCAAGGCCCTACCGGGTCGCCCCGGGGTCTACCAGTTTTTCGACGCACGGGACCGTCTGCTTTACGTCGGCAAGTCGGTGAACCTCAAGGAGCGGGTCCGCAGCTACTTCCGGGCCGACGGCGGGCACTCCCGCAGAACCTCGCGGCTGCGCGACGAGGCCGACCGGATCGAGGTGGAGGAGTGCGGCTCCGAGCTCGAGGCCCTGATCCTCGAGAACCGGCTGATCAAGCAGCGGCAGCCCCTTTACAACGTGATGGGGCGTCGGCATCGCCACTACCCCTTCATCAAGATCACCGCTGAGGCCTTTCCCCGCGTCCTGCTGTCCTACGAACTCGTGGCGGACGGCGGGCGCTACTTTGGCCCGTTCCCCGGGGAGTACCGGGCCAAAGAAGCGCTCGAGGCCCTGAGGCCCCAGTTCCAGTGGCGCAGCTGCCAGCCGATGCCCACCAGGGCCTGCTTCGAGCACGACATCGGGCGTTGCCGGGCCCCCTGCCTCGGGGCGGTCGATGCGGCCGCCTACGCCGCCGAGCTGGAGTCCCTGGCGGAGTTCCTTGCTGGAAGCCCGGGCCGCGTGATGGCCGGGCTGGAGGAGGCCATGCGGGAGGCGGCCGGCGCCCTCGCCTTCGAGCGCGCCGCCGTGCTGAGGGACCGCATGGCGCTGCTGCAGCCCTGGGTGGCGCGACAGCAAGCCGTGCAGCGGGCCGTCACGGAGCTAGACGCCCTGGTCGTGCTCCCTGCCGTGGAGGCGGACGCAACGCTCTGGCTTGTCATCAGGCGGGGGCGGCTCGTGCACACGGAGCGTAACGTTCGCCGGAGCAAGGCCCGCAGCGTCGCGACCCGGCTGGCCCGCGCCGTTTCAGCGCCTCCGCCCTCCCTGGCGCTCCGGCAGGAAGAGCTTGACGAGGTCAACCTGCTGGCGCACTGGCTCCACCGCCACCGGCACGGCGGGAGCACGCACCCGCTGGACCCGGCGCGATGGGCCGAGACGCTGGAGGACGCGTGGCGCTCCGCGGAGGCGGTGCTGGCCGCCAGATGCTGATGGTTCAGGCCTTTGGCTGCGGCTCGTCGCCCGCATGCAAGGACCGCTGCAGGGCCAGCACCTCGTCGATCTGCGTCTCGGTGCAGTGCCCAAGTCGCACGAGCGCCTCACCGAGCTGACACCCATTCCTCTGCTGGTAGTCCAGGGCCTCCAGCAGCTGGATGAAGCCGATGTCGCCCTGATGGACCAGGAGCTCACCGATGCGGATGCCAGCCTTGTACTGCCTGAGCGCTTTGACGAGGTTTTCCGGCGTCAGCGCCCCACGCTTCACCAGCAGCTCGCCGATCTTCAGGTGAGACTTGAGCTCCTTCTGAGCCGCGAGGCCCTCCCCAAGCTGGGTCCGATCGATCAGGCCCTGGGAAATGAGGAACTCCCCGAAGAACCCAGCGTTGATTTCCTCAAGGAAGTTCTCGCGCGCTTTTTGTGACGTCTCGTACATCAACGGGCTCCTTCTTCAGAGTCGAGGGGGAGACGGTCGGGTCGCTCGAGGCCCTCCAGGCGTCGCAGACCCGCAAGGTCGTGCGGCTGCCCGAGGGGCATCGGCGGGGGTGGCAGGGTTACCTCGAGCTGCATGGCCCTTTCCAGGCTCGCCGTGATGCC
This sequence comes from Candidatus Sericytochromatia bacterium, assembly GCA_035285125.1. Taxonomy (GTDB): domain Bacteria; phylum Cyanobacteriota; class Sericytochromatia; order S15B-MN24; family JAQBPE01; genus JAYKHL01. The sequence continues at coordinate 62,142 of JAYKHR010000066.1, forward strand.
TGCGAGGCGCTCCACGGAGGTGGGAAGCCCCAGCCCGTGGCTGACAATGCGCACGAGCTCCTCAGTGGAGAAGAACGGGATGTGGGAGGACAGCTTCCACGTCTCATCCATGCTGAGCGGTTTCTCCGCCAGATAGTTGATGAAGTGCGTCATCAAGATGTCCACAATTCGGGGAAGGGGGCGGATGCTCTGGCCGTTCCGCAGCATGGCCTGCAGCAACATGCGCAGCTCGGTGAGGGACATGAACCGCCCGAACAGCTCATGGATGGTGTCCTTGCCCATGGTGGCCTCGTGCGCCCGAAGGAGCATCTCGAGCTCGCTATTGCCGAACAGGCGGTGGGCGTGACGCCGGACGACGGCGCGAAGGTGGTCGGCCAGCAACTGGGCGGGCGTGAGCACCTCGCCGTGCCAGGCGCCGGCAGCGGCCCGGGCGATCCAGGCCGTTGGTTCCCCCGTCACCGGGTGGGCTTCCAAGCGCCACGTCGCTGGCAGGTTGGGGCCCACGGCGGCCACGCAGCCCGGCAGAAGCCGCCCCTCGGCGACGACCTCGCCCTGGAGGCGGATGACGTATCCCTCGGGGGGGAGCGCCTGATCCTCCTTGCCCGCCACCAGCGGAAAGGCGAAGCCCAGCTCTTGCGCCAGTTGGTAGCGCACCTGCGCGAGGTGGTCCTGCATCGTCCGGCCTCGCAGGCCCACCTCCGGGTCCGCGTGGAGGGCGGTCCCCACGTCGATGGCGAGCGGGTGGGCCACCAGACTCTCGATGAGGAGGTCTGGCGAGGCCCCCATGCCGGCCTCGCGAGCAAAGGCATCCTCGGCCCCAGGCGCAGCGGGGACGTCCCCGGCTTGCGATGGCCCGATGGGACCGCGCAGCCCCGTCAGCATCCCCGTGATGGCCCTCTTGGCGCCAGCCAGCAGGCCGCTCCCGCTCGGCGGCGGCACGAGCTCGTCAGGCCAGAGGCCGACAGCCCCCAGTTGCCTGTGAATCTGACGCAGGCGCTGGGGCGTATGTCGGGCGAGGTAATCGTTCCAGTCCTCGTCCAGCAGGAGGCAGTACTCGGCGAAGAGGCGCATGGCGTCCTCGTACCTGTAGCGCCCCACGAGCAGGTTGAGTGCCTTTTCTCGATCAACCATTCGTCATCACCCAAAACGCCACGCCGGTGCCCTGTGCGAACACGCGCCGCGCATGAACACGTTATACCCCGTTATTCGCCACCCAAGCGCACCCCGGGCACGCCGTCAGCCGACGCGCAGCGTGTGGTCGCCGCCAGGGAACTTCCCGGCGTTCTTCTCGAGGAAGTAACCGAGGCCCCCGGGGTAGTCCGTGGTGTGCCCGTGGTCGATGACCACGACGCGCGTGGCGAGTTCGCGCAGGAAGTGCCGGTCGTGGCTCACGAAGATCAGCGTGCCCTCATACCGCTTTAGGGCCTCGAGAAGGACCTCGCGGCTGCGGATGTCGAGGTGGTTCGTCGGCTCGTCGAGGATCAGCAGGTTGCTGGGGTTCGCGACGATGCGCGCGAGGACGACCCGGGTCTTCTCGCCCCCGGAGAGGACGCCGCACTTCTTGTCGACGTCGTCGCCGCTGAACAGCAACGAGCCGAGGATGTTCTGCACGACGCCGCGGCTCGCCGTCGGCACGACCTCGGCCACCTTGTCGAAGGCCGTCTCCTCTCGCCCGAGGATCTCCGTCTGGTGCTGGGCGAAGTAGGCCGGCTTGATGCTGCCGCCCACCTTGGCGTCTCCCGCGGTCGGTGCGAGCTCGCCTGCGAGGATCTTGAGCAGCGTCGACTTGCCCGCGCCGTTGACGCCGAGGATCGCCACGCGTTCCCCGCGCTTCACGTCGAGGTCGATGTCGTGCAGCACGGGGCGCTCGCCGTAGGCCATGCCGAGGCCCTTGACCGTCGCCACCACGTCGCCACCGCGCGGGCATTCGGGCCAGATGATCGAGACGGCCTTGGCCTCTCGGGGCACCTCGACGCGTTCCATCTTCTCGATCATTTTCATCCGCGACTGCACCTGTGCCGCGTGCGAAGCCCGCGCCTTGAAGCGGGCGATGAACTCCTCTTCCTTGGCCAACTTGTCCTCCTGTCGCTTGGCCTGCGCCACGAGGTTGGTCAGGCGGATGTCCCGCTCGCGCTCGTAGAAGTCGAAGTCGCCGCCGTAGGTCACGACCTCGCCGTTCTCGACGGCGACGATGCGCGTGACGAGACGGTTCATGAAGTCGCGGTCGTGGGAGGTCAGGAACAGGGCCCCGCTGAAGCGCTGCAGGAAGTCCTCCAGCCAGATGATGGACTCCAGGTCGAGGTGGTTGGTCGGCTCGTCGAGCACGAGTGCGTCGGGCTGCTGCAGCAGGGCGCGGGCCAGCTCGACGCGCATCCGCCAGCCGCCGGAGAAGGAGGTGATGTCCTTGGCAAGGTCCTCCGTCCGGTAGCCGAGGCCACCGAGGATTTCCTTGGCCCGGGTCTCCAGGTCGTAGCCACCGCGCGCCTCGTAGTCCTCCTGCGCATGGCCGAGGCGGTCGAGCAGGGCCGTCATCTCCTCGTCGTCGAGCGCGGGGTTCGCGAGGGCCTCCCCGAGTTTCTCGATCTCGTCACCGAGGGCGAGCACGTCCTGGCAGCCACCAAGGGCGGCGTCGAGCACGCTGATGCCGCTGCGGTCGGCCATGTCCTGGGCGTAGTAGGCGACGCGGAAGCGATCCGGGATCACGATCGACCCCTCGTCAGGCGTTTCTTGACGGGCGATGAGGCGGAACAGCGTCGTCTTGCCCGCCCCGTTGGGGCCCACGAGGCCGACCCTGTCGCCCGGATTGATCTGGAAGCTGGCCTCCTGGAACAGGAAGCGCTTGCCTTGGAACTTGGTGACCTGGTTGAAGGCGATCATCTGGGACCTCGGGCCGCCTCTCGGCGTCTTGCTGGGGCGTCTCTATCATACTTGAAGGGGGGCGCTTGCGCCCGAGGCATCGCCTACCCACCCCGTCGAGCGTCGGTTATAATGGCCGCGCCCGGGAGGTCCGGGCGCACAGGAAGGAGCACCCGATGTTCGATCCCCGCATGGCCCTCGTTCCCACCGTCGTCGAGTCCACGAGCCGCGGCGAGCGGGGCTACGACATCTTCTCGCGGCTGCTCAAGGAGCGCATCATCTTCCTGGGCACGCCCATCGATGACGACGTTGCCAGCCTCATCATCGCGCAGCTGCTGTTCCTGGAGTCCGAGGACCCCACCAAGGACATCATGGTCTACATCAACAGCCCCGGCGGCGTGGTCACGGCGGGCATGGCCATCTACGACACCATGCAGTACATCAAGTGCGACGTGTCGACCATCTGCCTCGGCCAGGCGGCCTCGATGGGGTCCTTCCTGCTCGCCGCAGGCGCGCCGGGCAAGCGTATCGCGCTCCCGAACTCGCGCATCATGATCCACCAGCCCCTGGGCGGGGCGCGCGGGCAGGCGACGGACATCCAGATCCAGGCGCAGGAAATCCTGCGGATGAAGAAGTACCTGACCAAGCTGCTGTCGATCCACACCAAGCAGGACGAAGACAAGCTCGCCCGCGACATGGAGCGCGACTTCTACATGTCTGCCGACGAGGCCAAGGCCTATGGCCTGATCGATCAGGTGCTCGCGCCGCGGATTGGTGCCGACAACGTGCCGATGCCTCCGATGGAGGGCGGCGAGGGCGACCTCAAGAAGTAGCCGCGTGCCACGCGCCACCCGCAGCTTCGAGACGGACCTGGGCGAGCTGGCCTACCAGATCGCCCGGTCTGATTCGTACCAGCGGCTCGTTGCCGACTTCAAGACCGGACGGGTCGACGATCAGGAGCTTCAGGAGAACCTTCTGGAACTCCTCGACACCGGTCGGTGCCGGTTTTTCGGCGACAGGGGCCCTGAGGAGTGGGGCTGGGTCCTCTCCGAGCCTGAGGTGGGGAAGCTCGCGGCCAACCTGTTCCGCGAGGCCGTCGGGGACGGATGAGCGCCCGAAAGCGCCTGCTCGTCATCAACACCGGCGGCACCCTGGGGATGGACCCGCGGAAAACCGCCCCGCTGGGGCCAAGTGCCCTGGCCGATCAGGTGCTGCGGTTCATCCCGGAGGCGCGGGAGATCGCCGACATCGAGATGAAGGTGCTGTTCAACCAGGACAGCGCCAACGTGCAGCCCGCCCACTGGGATGCCATCGCGGCGTGCGTGGCGGAGGCCATCGACACCTACGACGGGTTCGTTGTCATCCATGGCACCGACACGATGGCCTACACGGCCGCGGCGCTGTCCTACATGCTGGTGAACCTGCCGCGCCCCGTCGTCCTGACGGGCGCCCAGCGGCCCATTGCCTCGATCCGCACCGACGCCAAGACGAACCTGGTCAACGCGCTGGAGCTGGCCACGCGCGACATTCCCGAGGTCGGGCTGTTCTTCGACCACCGCCTGTTCCGCGGCAACCGGGCCCACAAGGTGAGCATCGACGACTTCGACGCGTTCGCGTCGCCGAACTTCCCGCCCCTCGCGGAGGTGGGCCTGCACGTGCAGGTTCGCGAGGACCTGGTGCGGCGGCCGGCTGGCCTGTTCCAGCTTCAACCCGGGTTCTGTGACAAGGTGCTGATCCTGTGCCTTTTCCCCGGCCTTCGCCCCGAGCACCTCATGCCCCTCCTCGACGCGGACCTCAAGGCCTTCGTCATCGAGGCGTACGGGGCTGGCACGGTGCCCGTCGCAGAGCGCAGCCTGTTGCCCTTCATCGAGGAGGCAACGCGGCGGGGGCGGCTCGTGGCGATCGCCTCCCAGGCCCTCTCGGGCAGGGTAGAGCCGGCGCTCTACGAGGCCGGGCGCCGGGCGCTCGACGCCGGCGCCGTCTCGTGTGGCGACATGACACCCGCGGCGGCGGCCGTGAAGCTGATGTTCATGTTGGCGCAGTATGCCGAGGACACCCGCAAAGTGGGCCGGGTGTTCGGGCAGTCGATCGCCGGGGAGCTCACCTGACGCGGCCGCCCCAGGGCGCCCCGTGCAATGGGGGCCTGATCGTCCATGGTCAGGCGGGTGGGTCGGCCGCCAGCCGGCCGGCCTCGGCCACGAGCGCTGCAGCCCGAGGTCCCGCCAACTCCGGCGCTGCCTCGAGACCGGCCTCGAGGCACTTCAGGAACGCCGCGGGCTGATGGACGCGGCGCCACTGGTTGCCATCCCACGTGATGGTGACGAGGAGGCCGGGCGCATCCCCGCGCGCCGTGAGCCGAGGCAGCCACGCCACGACCACGGGCGAGCTGGCCGGCCCCAGCCGATCGAGCGCTGCGAGCAGGACGAGCAACCCCCGGCCGCTGTCGTCGGCGGCAGCGTGGGCCGCGAGGGTGATCAGGCGCTCCCGTTGCTCGGTGGCACCCCGCCGGGTGGCGATGCGGCGCCAGCCCAAGACGGCGGCGCCCCCGAACCCCAGGCCGAACGTGCCGATCACGGCTGCAGCCAGCTGCCACGCGGAGCCCATCAGCTTCCGCGCTCCTGCTGGCTCCCGGGCGCGAGCGCCGTGGGGCGAAAGCCTACCGCCAGCACGACCTGCCCCAGGGCAGGGCTCGCCACCGTGTCCAGCATCCAGCGCGCCTCTGGCCCCAGGGGCTTGCGCGTCCCCTTGCCCGACCGACACGTCTCAGTGAACGTGCGGGCCGCCACACGCCTGGCTTCGGCGTCCAGCCCGGCATCTTGCAGGAAGAGGCCCACGACGTGTTCCAGCCTCGGCATGTCCCGCTCCCGGCGGGGCAGCGGCAGCACCAGCACCTGCTGCACGATGAGGCCGTCCTGGACGTCGACGAGGAGCAAGGGGTTGCCGATCGTGCAGCCCCGGGCGGGGCCAAACCGAAAGCGTGCGCCCTGGCGCCCCTCGTAGCGGAAGAGTCGGTCGCCCTGCAGCAGCAACGACTTCTCGAACCGAAGGTAGGTGTCGCCCAGCGCGGCCTCTGCCGGGGGTGCCCCCAGGACCGTCAGCGCAAGGCCCAGCGCCAGGCCCGAGCGGCCGGCCGTCATGCGTCGCGACCGGATGCCGGAGACTCTCCCAGTTCGGCCAGCAAGGCCTCCACCCGCTTGGTCATGGTGGTGGTGGGCACGAACAGCGAGATGAAGAAGAGCCACGCGAGGCGGATGTAGAGCTTCCAGCGTGCCATCCGGCAGTCAGTCCCCAAAAGAAAGAGGGCGGCCGTTGCCGACCGCCCTCTTGCAGGCTCCCCGTCAAGGATTCGAACCTCGATTAACTGGGCCAGAACCAGTCGTCCTACCATTAGACGAACGGGGAATGGCGTCCCTGACAGGACTTGAACCTGTGACCTTCTGCTCCGGAGGCAGACGCTCTATCCACTGAGCTACAGAGACTACACTGGAAAGTATACAGAAAGCCCTTCGGGGCGTCCAGAGGGTTCCAGCGCTTTTCCCCGGAAGGGCCGATCCGCCGGGGGCGTTCAGCGGGCCCCGGGTGCTGGTTCGCGGCGAGGCCTCCAGGCACCGCGACGGGGGCCCGAGGTTGGCCTGCAGGCGATCTCCCGCGTGGTAAGCTGTGCCAACGGCAGGTGGAGAGGGAGGTCCCGTGCGCTTCAAGGCGGTGTTGTTCGACATGGACGGCGTGGTGGCAGACACCATGCCGCTGCATCGTGAGGTGTGGCGGAGGTTCGCCGCCTCCCACGGCGTTCCGCGAACCCTTGAGGAGCTGCGGCCGCTCGATGGCCGGCGGGCAGGCGACATCGTGGAGCTGCTGCTAGGCGAGCGGGACCCCGACCGGGTGAACACCCTCGCGGAGGCCCGGGAGGCGCTGTATCGGGACCTGCTCGCCACGGCCACCGTCGAGGCCGTGACGGGGGTGCGCGAGCTGCTCGCGTGGCTGGGCGACAGGCGGATCCCGCGCGTGCTGGCCACCAGTGCCACGCCCGAGAACGTGGAGCAGGTGCTCGGCCCCCTCGGCCTGCGTGGCGCGTTCGAGGGGGTCGTGTCCTCGGTGGACGTCACGCGAGGCAAGCCGGACCCCGAGGTTTACGTGCGCGCCGCCGGCCGAGCGGGGGTGACGCCGGGTGACTGCCTGGTGATCGAGGACGCGCTGCCCGGGGTGGAGGCGGCCTGCGCCGCCGGCGCCACCTGCCTGGGACTGACGACGAGCCTGGCAGAGGGCCCGCTCCGAGCGGCCGGAGCGCGCTGGGTCGTGCCCGACCTCCACGTCGCCACCATCCTGGCTCTTCCGGAGGTGGGCGCCTCCGAGGCGGCAGGGGCCCCCTGAGCCGCTCCGCCAAGCTGGCTGCATCGGGTGTATCATCTTCAGCTGGGCTTGGCCCTTCGGAGGAGGAACACCATGACGCGCGTGCTGGCGGCAGACATCGGGGGCACCAAGGTCGCGATGGCGATCCTGTCGTGGCCGGAGGGTGGGGGAACCATCGTGGTGGAGGCGCACGAGCGCTTCGTCAGCGCGGACCATGCCACCTTCACCGAGATCCTGCGGGACTTTCGGCAGCGCCACCCGGAGCCCCTGGCGGCGACGGGCCTCGGCATCGCCGGGCCGGTGTTCGACCGTCGCTGCCAGGCCACCAACCTCCCCTGGACGGTGGACGCCCGGGAGCTCGAGGCCGCCCTGCCACTCGGTCGGGTGGCGCTCGTCAACGACTTCAAGGCCGCGGCCCTCGGGGTGCTCCACCTCCAGCCCGGCGAGTGGACCGAACTTAACGCCGGCACCCCTGAGCCAAACGCCCCGATTGCCGTCCTCGGTGCAGGCACCGGCCTCGGTGAGGCCTTCTTGTTCCACGACGGGGCCCGCTACTGCGTCGTGCCCACCGAGGGCGGCCACAAGGACTTCGCGCCCCGGAACGAGCAGGAGATGGCCCTGCTCGGGTTCATGCTGAAGCGCCACGCCAGGGTCTCGTACGAGCGGCTCGTGTCGGGTGCTGGCGTCAGGGCCATCTACGACTTCCTCGTCGAGTCGGGCCACGGCCCAGCCCTGCCCGAGGTGGCCGACGCGTTCGACCGAGAGGACGATGCGGCCGTCATCTCGCGGCACGCGCTGGCCGGGGACGACCCCGTCTGCGTCGAGGCGATGCGGCTGTTTATGGCCATCTACGGCGCTGAGGCGGGCAACATGGCCCTGCAGGTGCTGGCGCGCGGCGGCGTTTACGTCGCGGGTGGGATCGGCCCCAAGAACCTGCCGCTCATGACCGACGGCACGTTCCGCGCCGCTTACACCCACAAGGGGCGCTTCTCAGAGCTGGTCGCGTCGATCCCGGTGCGGCTCGTGACGAACCCCCACCTCGCCTTGCTCGGGGCCGGGGCCGCCGCCATGGAACTCGAGCGCCAGAGCGGCTGACGCTGGGCCCGCGGCGCGGTCGGCCGGGGCGGTTCCTCGCGGCCCGGGGCCGGCCACGCCGCGTGAGCGCCTCCGGCTGCCAAGAACCAGAAGGGCCTGTCCCCAACGGGGACAAGCCCGTGCCGTGCGCCGGGCGCTTACAGCTTGAGCACGATCGTGAGCCCGATGATGACCACGGCCGCGATGCTCTCGCCTGCGATCACGCCGGACGAGAACGGGATGGTGTGCCGCTCGGCGAGAGCCGGCCGCAACCGCATCAGCCACCAGGCGGTGAAGGCCCCCAGGAAGATGGCGACGGAGTTGCCGAAGGGCAGCACGAGCGCCAGGCCCAGGCCCGTGGGGGAGGGCAGCCACTTGCGCCACGCCGGCCGGAAGTGCTCGAGCAGCGTGACCACGATGCCGAAGGCGATGGTGAAGGCGGCAAACTGCAGGGCCGTGGGGGGCAGGGCGGAGAGGCCCTTGGCGAGGGCTTCTGCCGTGGCCTTCCAGACCAGCGCCCCGGGGGCGGCGAAGGTGGTGCCCAGCACCGAGGCGTCGGGCACCAGCAAGAAGTAGGCAGGGATGCAGAACAGCGTGCCAGCCAACACGCCGTAAAGCTGGGCCAAGAACTGCTGGCGCGGGTTGGCGCCCAGCAGGTAGCCGCTCTTGAGGTCCACGAGCAGATCCGCCGAGTGGATGGCGGCCCCGGCCGTCACGTTGGCCGTCATCAGGTTGGTGATGGGCTGGCCGGGGGCGATGGCGCCGTAGGTGAGCTGGGTGACCTTGCCCATCGCCCCCGTGGGGGAGATGTCCGTCTCGCCAGTGACGCGCGAGACGACCATCGACAGGACCACCGCCAGGAACACCGCCAGCAAGGCCATCAGGAACGGGATGTGGAACAGCCACATCTGGAGGACGACGCACGCCACGCCGCCCACGGCGAAGCCGTACACAAACCAGTGCCCGGGCACCTCGATGGCCGCGGCGCGGGCGTCCTGGTTCGTGGCGCCCTGAGGCTTGAAGACGTCTGTGATGCCCGAAAAGCCCCTGGCCAGGGAGGGCCAGATCAGGGCCAGTCCGACCAGGGTGGAGATGACGAGCATGCCCGTGCCGGGCCAGGTGGTCCACGCCACCACCTGCTTCTGGCCGCCCTCGATCACGACGCCGTTCGCCACGATCTTGTTTTGAATCAGCCACGGGGCGATGAAGAGCCAGTTGAGCAGCGCCCCGACCAGCACGCTGACGCCAGTCCGCATCCCGATGATGGCGCCCGCGGCGTAGAGCAACAGGCTGGTGTCGAGCCCCAGCGTCAGCTTGTTCCAGGGGATGCCCTGGTAGGTGTGCCTGGTGGGGTCCGCCGGCAGCTGCCCGGGGATGGCGAGGACCTCGAGGGGCTTCAGGGCGGCGTACTTGGCGCACAGGGCCGGGTGGAGATCCTTGAAGTAGGCCACGGCAGCGCCGAGCAGCCCGCCGATGCCCAGAGAGCGGGCCTTCGCCAAGGCCTCTTCACCGTGACCGTGCAGGCTCTTGATGGTCTCGGCCGCGGCGATGCCGCTCGGGAAGGGCAGCTGGTCGATGTTGATCATCTGGCGCTTCATCGGGATGGCGATGAACACGCCGAGGATGGAGATGGCGCCGATCCACAAGAACAGGTGGAAGCCGCTCAGCACGGGCTGTTCGAGCAGCAGCAGGGCGGGAATGGCCGTGGTCAGGCCGGCTGAGGCCATGAACCCGGCCGCGGAGCTGACGGACTGCATGGCGTTGTTCTCGAGGTCGGTGAACTCTCCCCCGGGCAGGATCCCCTCCAGCGCCTTGAAGATGGCGTACGCCAGGATGCCCGCCGTGATCGTCACGCCGAAGCCCCAGCCGGTCTTGAGGCCGACGTAGAGGTTCGAGACCGACATCACGCCGCCGATCACCATGCCCATCACCACGGCGCGACCCGTGAGCTGCTTGACGTCCCCGCGGTAGACGCGGTCATACCAGTAGGCCTCTCGCTCGTCGGGCGCCATGCCGGCCATCGCCTGCATGGCCTGGCTCAGGTCGGGGGCCCCGTCGGGACCGTGGGGTGGCTGGGTGGGGGCTTGCTCGGCGGACATCGGTGCCTCGGCTCGGTGGCGGGAACAGTCGCCCTGCCCCGCGCGTCCGACGCCCGAGACAGGCGCCCTCGTTGTACCCACCCGATACGGGGGAGGCACCGGGCAGGTCCACTCCCCCGCCCGGCGGCCTGAAATCCGCGCCGTGCCTGTGTTAGGATGGGGGTGGACAATGACGTCACGGCGGCTTCTGCCCGCCCGGAAGAGGACCACCCCGATGACCACGGACCTGCCGACCGCCTCCCCCCAGGCCCCGGGCCCCTACGCGCCGCGCCACGGCGTCCGCTTCGTCACGGCCGCCTCGCTGTTCGACGGCCACGACGCCGCCATCAACATCATGCGGCGCATCCTCCAGGCCACGGGCGTGGAGGTGATCCACCTCGGGCACAACCGATCCGTGCGGGAGGTCGTCGAGACGGCGATCCAGGAAGATGCCCACGGCATCGCCATCTCGAGCTACCAGGGCGGCCACGTGGAGTACTTCAAGTATGCCGTGGAGCTGCTTCGGGAGCGGGGGGCGGGCCACATCCGGGTGTACGGGGGCGGGGGCGGCGTGATCGTGCCTGCCGAGATCGCGGAACTCGAGGCCAGCGGCGTCGCCAAGATCTTCTCGCCGGAGGACGGCCGCCAGCTTGGCCTTCAGGGGATGATCGATCGGATGGTGGCCGAGAGCGATCACGCGATGGTGGAGCGAGGGTTGCCAGCGCCGGAGCACGTCGTGCCGACCCAGGCTCAGGCCGTGGCGCGGGCCATCACGGCTGTCGAGGCCGGGGCGGCCGACGGCCTGCTCGCCGCTCTGGCGGCGCGAGCCGCGGCGTCGACGGCGCCGGTGTTGGGAATCACTGGCACCGGCGGGGCAGGCAAGTCGAGCCTGACGGACGAGCTCGTGCGTCGGATCCTGGCAGACTTCCCGGAGCGTCGCATCGCCATCCTCTCGGTGGACCCCACGAAGCGCAAGACGGGCGGGGCTTTGCTCGGAGACCGAATCCGGATGAACGCCATCTACGACGAGCGCGTTTACATGCGCTCGCTCGCCACCCGCACGGCCCATGCCGCGACCTCCGGGGCCCTGCGCGACGCCATCGCGGTGGTGCGCGGGGCTGGCTTCGACATGGTCATCGTCGAGACGGCCGGGATCGGGCAGTCGGACTCCGCCATCGTGGACCTCGTGGACGTCTCCCTCTACGTGATGACCAGTGAGTTCGGGGCGGCGAGCCAGCTCGAGAAAATCGACATGCTCGACTTCGCCGACCTCGTGGCCATCAACAAGTACGACAAGCGCGGGGCCCTCGACGCGCTTCGGGACGTGCGCAAGCAGTACCAGCGCAACCACCGCCGCTTCGACGAGCCTGTGGAGGCAATGCCGGTGTTCGGCACCGTCGCCTCGCAGTTCAACGACGAGGGCACCAACTGGCTGTACGTGAACCTGATGGAGGCCGTCGCCAGGAAGGCCGGGGCCGCATGGCAGCCACGGCTGCAGGTCGAGGCGCGTGACAGCCGCAGGCAGGCCGTGATCCCGCCTGACCGCGAGCGCTACCTCGCCGAGATCGCCGACGCCGTGCAGGCCCACAAGGCCGAGGCCCACGCCCAGGCTGAGCGGGCCAGCGAGGCCTACGGCTGCTGGGTCGCCCTGCGCGCCCTCGGCGATGCCGTGCCCGCCATGGCGGGGCTCCTCGACCCAGCCGCCCTGGTGGACGCGGCCGCCGACCCGGCCGTGCAGGTGCTCCGACAGCGCTACCAGGCGGCGCTCCTCGACCTCTCTCGGGAGCACCTGGCGCTGCTCCAGGGCTGGCCGGCGCTCGCCGGCGCCTACCGGTCGCCGGTACACACCTACGAGGTGCGGGGCAAGGCCATCAAGGTCGAGAACACCACCGAGAGCCTGTCAGGGCTCGCCATCCCCAAGGTGGCGCTGCCCGATCACCGCGACTGGGGCGACCTGCTGGCCTGGCAGCTGCTGGAGAACGTGCCGGGGCGCTACCCCTACACCGCAGGCGTCTTCGACTTCAAGCGCCAGGGGGAGGATCCCACGCGGCAGTTCGCAGGCGAGGGCACGCCCGAGCGCACCAACAAGCGGTTCCACTACCTCTCCGAGGGACAGCCCGCGATCAGGCTGTCGACGGCCTTCGACTCGGTGACGCTCTACGGGGAAGACCCCGCGACCCCGCCCGACGTGTATGGCAAGATTGGCAACTCGGGCGTCTCGATCTGCACCGTCGATGACGCCAAGAAGCTGTACTCGGGGTTTGACCTGTGCGCGCCCAGCACGTCGGTCTCGATGACCATCAACGGGCCCGCCCCCATCCTGCTGGCTTTTTACCTGAACGCGGCCATCGACCAGCAGGTCGAGCGGCACCTGCACGAGACGGGGGCCTGGGACGCTGCCGCGGCGAGGATCGCGGCCCACTTCGAGTCCCAGGGGCTCCCCCGCCCGGTGTACCGCGGCACGGATGTTCCGGCAGCGGGTCGCCTGTACGGCCTTCGCACCCTCGGCGTGACGGGTGACATGCTCGTCGATGCCGAGACCTACGCCCGCATCAAGGCCCAGACCCTCGCCGTGGTCCGCGGCACGGTTCAGGCCGACATTCTGAAGGAAGACCAGGCGCAGAACACGTGCATCTTCAGCACCGAGTTCGCGCTGCGGATGATGGGGGACATCCAGCGCTACTTCATCGACCACGGCGTGCGGAACTACTACTCGGTATCCATCAGCGGCTACCACATTGCCGAGGCCGGGGCCAACCCGATCAGCCAGCTCGCCTTCACGCTGGCCAACGGCTTCACCTACGTCGAGTACTACCTGGCACGGGGAATGGCGATCGACGACTTCGCCCCCAACCTCAGCTTCTTCTTCTCCAACGGCATCGATCCCGAGTATGCCGTCATCGGTCGAGTGGCTCGGCGCATCTGGGCCACGGCCATGCGGCGGCGGTACGGCGCCAACGAGCGCTCGCAGAAGCTGAAGTACCACATCCAGACCTCCGGTCGCAGCCTGCACGCCCAGGAGATCGACTTCAACGACATCCGCACCACCCTGCAGGCCCTGTACGCCATCTACGACAACTGCAACTCGCTGCACACCAACGCCTACGACGAGGCCATCACGACGCCGACGGAGGAAAGCGTGCGGCGGGCCATGGCCATTCAGCTGATCATCAACCGGGAGCTGGGCCTTGCGCGAAACGAGAACCCGCTGCAGGGGGCCTTCATCATCCGGGAGCTCACGGAGCTCGTGGAGGAGGCCGTCCTCGCGGAGTTCCGCCGGCTGTCGCAGCGCGGCGGGGTGCTGGGCGCCATGGAGACCATGTACCAGCGCGGCAAGATCCAGGACGAGTCGATGCACTACGAGCACCTGAAGCATGACGGCCGCCTGCCCATCGTCGGCGTCAACACGTTCCTCAACCCCAAGCCCGTGGACTACGGCGGGGCGATCGAGCTCATCCGCTCCACCGAAGAGGAAAAGCGGCAGCAGATCGCCAACCTGACGGCCTTCCACACTCGCAACCGCGAGGCTGCGCCGGCTGCGTTGGCGCGCCTGCAGGCCGAGGCAGTGGCTGGCGGCAACGTCTTCGAGGCGCTGATGGAGACGGTGAAGACCTGCTCACTCGGACAGATCACCCGAGCGCTTTACGCGGTTGGCGGGCAGTACCGGCGAAACATGTGAGGGGTCTCACCGGGAGTCAGACGAAGGGTCAGCGCACGAGGCGGATGGTGCCACCCGCCTTGAGTCCCCACTCCGCACAAGATCCCGCGGGCACCTCGAGCACGTAGTCCACCGGAACGTCAGGACCAAAAGTGGGGCACGGAAGGCCGCGCACGCAGGGCTGCGCGTCTGCGTAGACCGCGACGACACGCTCGCCGCGGACGAAGACCACGTCGATGGCAAAGTTCATGTCCGGCATCCAGATCTGAGCCGGCGTCGGGACATCCCAGCCGAGCACCAGCCCCGTGCCACGCGCCAGGCAAGGCCGTCCGGACAGCCCCTTCGTCCGGGACTCCAGCGTGAAGGCGAGATCAACGGGCACCTTGCGGTCGCCCAGCAGCACGTGCGAACGCGACGTGGTCGGTTCGCACGAGGCCTGCGGGCGGGCGGTGGGGGCCACGGAGGCGGTCGGCGCGGCCTCAGGCGTCGCGCCCGTGCCAGGGCCAGCGGCCAGGCGAGGTGGGTTGCAACCCAGCACCGCCGTCAGAACGGCGGCCACGATAGGCAGACGGGGCATGGTTCCTCCGGCGCTCAGGTGCCCCCCCGCTTGGCGGGGCCAGCCAAGATGTTACGATGACGCTCCCCCCTTGCGAAGCCCCCGGAGGCCCCGCGTGACACCCGATCTCGATCCTGCCCCCCTGAGCCCGGCCGCCGAGGCAACCTTCCACGTGCTGGCCGCCAGCGTCCCCGAAGCCGACTGGGATCGGCTCGTTCGGACGACCACCGAGGCCGTCCTCAGGCGCCTCGGGGCCTGTGGGGCGCTCGACGGGGCCTCGCCCGAGGCCATGCGCGAGGCCTTCCATCTGGTGGGCGAACTCCTGGTCGCGCACACCAACGTGACGCTGACGTGCCTGGCGGCAGCCCAGGCCGCGGGGGGGCCCGACGCGTGAGCCTGCGGTTCGAGCAGCACGGTGCCATCGGGGTGTTGACGCTAGATCGTCCCGACAAGCTCAACGCCATGAGCCACGAGATGGGGGACGCCCTGGCAGCCGCCGTCGCGTCGCTCGCCGGGGCCCCCGGGCTGCGCTGCCTGTTGCTGCGTGCCGAGGGGCGCGCCTTCAGCGCTGGGGGCGACCTGGCCTTCCTCGAGGCCAACCGGGCGCGGACGGAGGCCGAGAACCAGGCGGACATGCGGTCGTTCTATGCGAAGTTCCTGACCATTCAAGACGCGCCCGTGCCCACCATCGCCCTGGTGCAGGGGCGCGCAACGGGCGCCGGGATGTGCCTCGCCCTGGCTTGCGACATCCGGATCGCCGCCGACGATGCGCTGTTGTCCTTCAACTTCGTGCGCATCGGGCTGACGCCCGGCATGGGCGGCACCTGGACCCTGCCTCGCCTGGTCGGGCCCTCACGGGCGGCCGAGCTGGCGTTCACGGGGCGCACCGTCGATGCCCCGGAGGCCCTCGTGATGGGCCTCGTGAGCCGCGTGGTGCCTGGAGCGGAGCTGCTCGCGCAGGGCCTCGCGCTGGCGGAGGCGATCGGCACGGCCTCACCGCAGGCCGTGCGCGCGACGCGCCGCCTGCTGGCCCAAGCCCCCGGTCTCAGCCTCGGAGAGGCGCTGGACCGAGAGGCTGCCGCCCAGGCCGTGGCGTTTGCGAGCGACGACTTGCGGGAAGGCCTGAGCGCCGTCAAGGAACGCAGGCCACCGGCCTTCAGCTGACGTCGCCGCGCACCCTGACACGGTAAGCCGGGGTGTTGCCGGTCGAGGCTTGCCGCTTCCACCGCCGGGCGGGCGCCGCCCTGAAGCCAGTCACCGGGTATCAGCGGGTGAGCCCCTCCTCGGAGGCGTCGCGGCTGCGGCCCTGTTGCCGGGGAGACCCAGCGTGCGCCGATACAGGCCGATGTGACGCCCGGGGGCCTTCCACTCGTGCTCCAACCTGTAGCGGGAGCTTCCGCGCAGGGCTATGTCCATCGATGCCAGGGAACCCTGGTCCCCGATGTGCGTCGTCAGAACGTAACAAGGACGACCGGGCGGGACCCATCGCTCGACGTCTGCGATCCCAAAGGGGCCCAGGGACCAGTCCCGATTCGCCGGAAGGCGGCGAGCAAGAAACAGCACCACATTCTCTGGTTGCGCGTCCACGACGGCAGCCCCTGCTGGCACGAGCCGGTCAACCTCTGCTGCCAGTGGCAAGATCCAGGTCTCGAGCGTGCCGGGCTGTTCGAACCGACGCGTATAAGCCGGATTCCAGGGCGCATGAAGGATCACCACACCCACCCCAAGGCCAAGGGTCATGCCCCATAGCCGGAACGTTCTGGACGGTCCGTACCGGGCGAGAAAGGCCAGCCAAAGCGCCACCAGGGGAACCCAACAGTTGAGCGTGTAGTGCGGGAAGTCTTTCACGAGCCGGGTCGCCAGCAGCAAGCCAAAAACGGCCAACCAGGACCCGACCCAGACCGACTCGCGCCGTGCCCCGTCCTCGCGCAGCCTGCCAAGCAGCCACAACCCAGCGGTGATGGACCCAACCAAGCCCACCAGCCCCAGCGTCGCCCGGCGGAACTCCGCCGGTAGCGAGACGGGCAGGGCCAGCACCTGGGCCTTCAGGTGTCTCAGAATGCTCCACCACCCTCCCGTACCGTCGTGAGAAACGTAACTTGCCAACTGGGCGCCGCTGCTCAGCAAAGGCCCCCCGTCGAAGCCGAGCCAGGCCACGAGCCCGAACAGGGGGGCTGCAAAGCCGAGCAGAAGGGAAGCCCCGTGCGACCCACGCCGAACCTGGAAGGCGAATGGCAGGAGCAGCAAGACACCGACCTGCTTGGAGAGCACCGCGAGCCCGCCGGCGAAGCCCGCAGCAGCAAAGGCCAGGGCGCCTGCGCGACGCGGCGGTCCGAACGCGAGCAACGCCAGCAGGCCACACAGGACCACGGCGTGCTCGAGCGTCACGTGGTTCCCGCCGAATTCCACCGCAAGCAGGGGGTAACCCGCGGCAAGGAACCAGGTGAGAAGCGGTGAGGACCCTGGCGCCAGGCGCCTCCCACAGGCAACCGTGAGGGCCCCTATGGCCACCACCCAGGCGATGGGAAGCCACGTAACTAGCAAGTACCGTTCAATCCCGAGCCAGATGGGAAGGGCATTTACTGAGGCCATCAGGGGCGGATAGAAGGGCGAAAAATCCACGTAAGGGCGCAGGCCCGCCGCCACCATCGCAGCCTGTTGCAGGAAAAACCCGGCGTCGTGATCCCAGATGCCGCGGACCACATCGACGCACAGCAGGCCCACCGCCGCCGCAAAGGCGAGGGCGCCGAGGGCCGCCCCAAAGACCCCGCCCTCCCGCGGATTGCCCGAGACCTCGCGCCTCAAGGTCGCACCTCGCCGGCGGCCAACCGCGCCCGCTGATGGGGCACACAGCGGCTCGCGTAGTCGCAGCTGCCGCAGGAGGGGGTCACGACAGGCTCGAAGTCCTCATCGCGAGAGAGCCGGACCATCGCCTCGTGCGCCACGGTGAGGCGGGCCGCCCAGGCCTCCTCGTCGAGGTCCAACGAGGTGTCGCTCCCGCCGGGCCGGACCACGACGACCTGGGCCGGGACCAGGCCCGTGGCCTGGGTGACCAGGCTCCGGTAGATGGCCAGCTGCTGAAGGGTTGCGTCCGTTACCTCCGCAGCGTCCCGAGCACCCGTCTTGTAGTCGAGGAGCGCAAGGCTGCCGTCCGGCAGCTTGTCCACCCGGTCGACAATCCCCCTGATGCGAAGCTCCCCGAGGCGCCCCTCGAGCCTTTTCTCCAGCATCAGGGGCGTGCCGCGGTCGCGCCGCGCCTCGCGGGCGCTCGCGTACCTGATCAGCCGCTGAGCGGCCTCCAGGCGACAGGCTTGCTCCTCTTCCGGCGAGGCGAAGCCCTCCGAGGTCCACGTCGCGGCGAGGGAGGCCAGTGCAGCCCGCTCGCCGTCCCCGTCACCGGGGGCAGCCTGCTCCAGGGCCTCCAACGCGGCGTGGAGGTTGATGCCGAGGGCCTGAGCGCTGGTGCGACGCTGCGGCACCTTCACCACGTAGCGCCAGTAGTAGCGGCGCGGGCACCGGGCGTAGACGGC
This sequence comes from Candidatus Sericytochromatia bacterium, assembly GCA_035285125.1. Classification (GTDB taxonomy): domain Bacteria; phylum Cyanobacteriota; class Sericytochromatia; order S15B-MN24; family JAQBPE01; genus JAYKHL01. The sequence continues at coordinate 80,244 of JAYKHR010000066.1, forward strand.
CACGCGGCTCGCGCTGTGCACGGCGGGGGAACTCACGGCGTCAGATGCTGGCTGGGACGCGAAGCGGCGTGCGGCCGCCGCCCGAGAAGCTTGCGCGCAGCGAGGGTTCGAAGATCGCCGAGGCGGGGTCGAAGCTGTTGATGACGACGCAGCCAGGCTTGGCGGCGGCGTGAAGGTAGCATCCCTCCCCCAGGTAGAGCCCCACGTGACCTGGGAAAAACACGAGGTCGCCAGGAAGCAGGTCCCCGACCTCCGGCACCGGCGGCAACGCTGCTTGCTGCTGGTCGGCGTCACGGGGCAGGGCGACGCCCATGACCAGATGGCTCAGCTGCGTGAGGCCGCTGCAGTCGATGCCCCAGCCAGAGGTCCCGCCCCACACGTAGGGCAGCCCCAGAAACCGCCGGGCGAAGGCCAGCATCGCCTCGATGCCCCCCCCCGAGCCCAGCATCCGCACATCCTGGGCCGCGAGTGCCACCAGGCTGCCGTCCCCGAGCCCGTAGGTGCCCTGGCCTCGGCTGGCCAGCCGGGTGCCCGCACTCAGCTGCAGCACGCGCCCGTCGGACGTCGGCACGGCCACCAGCGGCGCGATCAGGATGGCGTCCGCAGGCGGGGGCGCACCCGGGGCCAAGTTGGTGCTGCGTCCCCAGGCCACATAGCCATCGAGGGTGCGCACGAGGGTCCACTCCTCGACCTCGTCTAGCAGCGCGAGCTCATCGCCCAGCCGAGCCTGGCTGACGAGCTCGTGCGCATGCCCTGGGCCGCGCCGGAGCTGCAGGCACGGGGCGGTGACGACCCCGGCCCGGGCGGTCAGCAGGCGGGCCCCCAGCTCGACGTGCAGCGTGGGTGGGGGGGCCAGGCGCTCCGGCTCAGTGGTCTCGCCGAGCACCGCGAGGTGGCCGTCCAGCCAGGCCAGGGTGCGCGTGTCCTGCAGCAGCCTGGCGTCCGCGCCCTTCCGACTGGCCTCCAGCCAGGCCGCCGCGACGGCCTCGCGGGCCTCGAGCTGGGCCACCCAACCCTGCACGACCGTCATGGTCCGGGCGAGCAGCGCGTCGGCCTCGGCCTCCCGGCCGGGGGCGGGACCGGTCAGGGCGGCAATGGCCCAACCGTGGTCGTCTCCGACCAGGCCGGCGTCGTGGCGATAGCCCGGCAGCTCGCCCGTCTTGTGGGCGAAGCGGAGGCCTGCGGAAAGGCCGGCCGCCAGCTTCTCGCGGCTGCGCTGCTGCCCGAGCATCGCCAGCAGCTCCGCGGTCGAGGCAGGGTCCAGCAACGCCCCCTCGGCCAGCCGCCCCAGCAGAAGCGCCATCTCGGCGGCCGTGGTGAGGTTCTCGCGCCCCTGCTCCCGGGCCTCCGGGTCGAGCATGCGCCGCCGCAGGCAGGTGGCCGTGAGCCCCACCGCCTGCGCCAGGGGCGTGATGGCGTCAAGGCCCAGCCTGTCGATCAGGGCGTTGGTGGCGGCGTTGTCGCTCTCCGTGAGGGAGCGATCGAGGACCTTGCGCCACGGGTGCTGGTAGCCTGCGGGCGCCAGCCCGAGGTTGTCGAACTCTCGCTCTTCGTCGTCGGGCAGCGCGGCGACGGAGACGCGTTCCTCGAGATCCAGGGCGCCTCGCGAGGCCGCTTCATAGGCGGCGATCGCCAGGGGGATCTTGATCAGGCTGGCCGCGGGCAGTACGGTGTTCCCAGTCGACCAGCGGCTGCCCGAGCGACGGTGCCAGCAGGCCAGGTCACAGGGGATGCCAGCGTCGCGCCAGAGGGCCTCCAGCGAGGCGGCCAGCTCGGTGGGCGGCACGGGCCAGGCGTTGGCGAAGGACGATGGCGATGACACAGGACACCTCGAAGACAGGCGGCTCGGGCGCGCGCGAACCCTCAGTCTACCACGCGCGTGCGTGCGAGCTTCACGCCCAGCACCCGGTGGTCGATGCGCACTGCGACACCATTACGCTCGTGCTGGACGACGGCCTCGACTTCGTCGGCGGCGACCCGCGCAGCCAGGTTGACCTGCCTCGGCTGCGGGCCGGCGGCGTCAGCTTGCAGGTGCTGGCCTGCTGGAACGAAGCGGCCCACTCGGGCCACGCTGCTTTCGCGCGCTGCATGGCGAAGATCGGGGCCTTTCACCGCCTCGCCAGGCAGCACGGCTTGCGGCACGTGAAGGGGGTGGCAGACCTGGACGGGCCGGGGGTCGGCTTCGTGCTCTCGATGGAGGATGCGGCCCCGTGCATGGGCAGCGGGCCTCACCTCGAGGCCCTGTATGCTGCAGGGGTGAGGATGATTGGCCTGACCTGGAATGGCCGCAACGAGCTCGCGGACGGGGTGGGCGTGGGGCTGCGACCCGGTGGCCTCACGGATGTGGGCCGGGAGCTCGTCACCCAGATGGCCGAGCTCGGCATTGTCGTGGATCTCGCGCACGTCTCCAAGCCCTCCTTCTGGGACGTGTTCGAGGTGGTGTCGGGCCCCGTCGCCGTGTCCCATGCCAACGCGGCCGCCGTCCAGGCCCACCGGCGCAACCTCGACGACGACCAGATCCGGGCCGTGGCCGAGCGCAGCGGCGTCATCGGCGTGACCTTCGTGCCGTCCTTCCTGGCTGACGGTGGGACGGCTTCCGTGCGGGACGTGGTGCGGCACGTCAACCACCTGGTTGCCACCGGTGGGGCGGGCGTGGTGGGCCTCGGCTCCGACTTCGACGGCATCACCGTGCCCCCCGACGGCCTCAACGACGTGGGAGACCTGCCGGGGCTCACGGCGGCGCTGCTGGCGGAGGGCCACAGCGAGGCTGACGTCGTGGGCTTCCTGGGGGGGAACTGGCTCCGCGTCTTCCGCGCCGTGTGGCACGGCTGAGATGCGCCTCATCGGCCTCACAGGGGGCATCGCCTGTGGCAAGACGGCCGTGGCCGACGTGTTGGCTGGCCTGGGCGCCGCCATCATCGACACGGATGCGCTGGCGCGAGAGGTTGTGGCGCCTGGCAGCGAGGGGCTGGCGGCCGTGGTGGCTGCCTTCGGCCCGGGGGTGCTGCGCGAAGACGGGGCGCTCGACCGGGAAAAACTCGGCGCGCTCGTGTTCACCAACCCGGAGGCCCGAGAGACCCTCAACGGCATCACCCACCCGCGCATCAGGGGGTTGCTGACGGCTCGCGTCGCGGAGCTCCGGGCGTCGGCCCGGCCTCCCCGGGCCGCGGTGCTGGTCGTGCCGTTGCTGTTCGAGAACGGCCTCGATCGGCTGGTCGACGAGGCCTGGGTGGTCGATGTGCCTGAAGGTACCCAGCGAGAGCGTCTGGCAGGGCGCAACGCCTACGGCCCGGCCGAGGTGGAGGCGCGGATTTCGAGCCAGATGCCCCGTGCGGAGCGGCTGGCAAGGGCCTCGCGGGTGATCGACAACGCCGGTCCCCTCGCCGAGCTGGGCGCGCGCGTGGCCGAGGCCTGGCAATCGGCCGGTCTGACGGCCGAGGGGGCGCCTTGAGGCACGTGGACGGCATGGCGCTGGCGCTCGCGGAAGCCAAGGCGGCCGCCCGGGCGGGCGACGTGCCCGTCGGGGCCGTGCTGGTCTGCGGCGACCGGGTGGTGGGGCGGGGGCGCAACACGCGCGAGGCGCTGTTCGATCCGACAGGGCACGCGGAGATCAACGCCATTCGCATGGGCGCTGCCAGGCTCGGGCGCTGGCGGCTGCACGGCTGTGTGCTCTATGTGACGCTGGAGCCCTGCGCCATGTGCGCGGCAGCCCTCGTGCAAGCCCGCCTTCCGCTGCTGGTGTACGGCGCCAGCGACCCCAAGGCGGGCGCGGCGGGCAGCCGGCTCAACCTGGTCGAGGACCCCAGGTTCAATCACCGCGTTGAGGTCGTGGGTGGGGTCGCGGAGGAGGCCTGTGGCGTTCTGCTCACGCGCTTTTTCAGGGGGCGCGGCGCCGCATCAGCAGGAGAGTTGCAGACCCAGCATGGCGAGGGCGCACAGCACGATCAGGCACTCGAGCATGGGGCGTGACCTCCGGCAGCAGGGCCAGGCTTATCGGGACCGCAGCCAGCCCGCCGCCGACGCGCCCGAGGCCATCTTAGCCCGAATCCGGCGCCTTGTAAAGTATTGTAAACATTTCTGACCCACCGCATGCAACCCGCCTTGCGGCCTTCCGCAGGCTAGCGGCGAGCGCCGCGGGTATAATGCGTCCGCGTTCCCGCAACGAGGAAGTCCTGCGTGATCACCTTCGACCAAGTCCACAAGCGCTACGGCCCCCTGCACGTGCTGCAGGGCGTCGATGTCACCATTGAGGCCGGGCAGAAGGTGGTGGTGATCGGGCCGAGCGGATCGGGCAAGAGCACGTTCCTGCGCTGCATCAACCGCCTGGAGGAGATCAGCGAGGGGCGCCTGGTGGTGGACGGCATCCCTCTCCATGACCCTCGTTCGGACCTGCGGGCCCTGCGGGAAGAGGTCGGGATGGTCTTCCAGAACTTCAACCTGTTTCCACACCGAACCGTCCTGGAGAACGTGACGCTCGCGCCGCGGGTGGTGCGTCGGGTGCCCTCGGGAGAGGCCAACGCCCTCGGTTTGGAGCTGCTCGAAAAGGTGGGAATGGCCCACAAGGCATCGGCGTACCCCACCACGCTTTCGGGCGGCCAGCAGCAACGGGTGGCGATCGCCCGGGGCATGGCCATGCGGCCCAAGATCATGCTCTTCGACGAGCCCACCTCGGCGCTCGACCCGGAGATGGTGCAGGAGGTGCTGGAGGTCATGACCGACCTGGCCCACGGCCAGATGACCATGGTCGTTGTGACCCACGAGATGGGATTCGCCCGCAGCGTGGCCGACCGGTTGCTCTTCATGGACGGCGGCCGGGTCGTCGAGGACCGCGCCCCCGAGGCCTTCTTCAGCGCCCCCGAGACCGACAGGGCGAGGCAGTTCCTTGCCAAGGTCGTCTCAGCCTGATGCTGAACGCGGGTCGCCCCCGACCGCGGCCCGCACCCGCGCCAGCCTGCTGCACCCGTCGCACGCCCCGCAGGGCGGCCAGCTCGTGCAGCCGTGCCCGACCCCGGCTGGCACCCCGAGCCAGCGTCCAAGGCGGGCCACCTCCAGCATCGGTGCCATCCGAAAGGGTGCCCACACGCCGATGCCTTCGCTGGCGCACGCGGCCGCCAGCGCCACCCAGCCGAGGCCGGCGGCCTCCTCCCGGCAGACAGGCAGCACCAGCCACTGGCATCGATGCGCGGCCGCTGTCGCGACGGCTGGTCCCCAGCCCCCGGGGCTGGTGAGGCCGTGTGAGGTCGCCACCGGGACGGCTCCCACCAGGCTTGGCCCGCCGACGGGCGCCAGGTCCCGCCACCCGAGCCCGCCCTGGCGGAGCCAGGCAGCGGCGACCTCGGAGCCCAGGCTGCCATCCCGCCACAGCCCGACAGACTCTCCGATGGGAATGGGGCACGGTGCCGGCCAAGGGCCAACGGGCCCCGGAGCGGCCGTCAACGCTGGGCTTCGAGGACCCGCCGGGGGCCTCGAAGGAGGTCCAGGGCCACGATGGCGGACGCTCTGTCTGCCCCCACCCCGATCATGGCGATCGGCACCCCGGTGAGGGCCTCGATGCGGGCCAGGAAGGCGCGGGCCTGTGGCGGCAGGTCCTCCAGCGCCTTGGCCTCCCCCGTGGGCGAGCACCACCCCGGCATTTCCTCGACGACGGGCTCGCATCGGGCCAGCACCTCCGCGTCGTCGGGCATGTCCGTCAGCAGCGTGTCGCCGAACCTGTAGGCCGTGCAGATGCCGATGCGCTCGAAAGTATCCAGCACGTCGAGCTTCGTGAGGGCCAGGGCGTCTAGGCCGTTCACCCGCGCCGCGTGCCGCACCACCACCGCGTCGAACCAGCCGCAGCGGCGCGGCCTGCCCGTGGTGGTGCCGAACTCGCCACCGGCCTCCCGCAGCTGGGCTCCGAGGCCATCCAGCGACTCGGTGGGGAACGGGCCAGCCCCCACGCGGGTGGTGTAGGCCTTGGTGACGCCAAGCACCCGGTCGATGCCCGTGGGCCCGATCCCCGTGCCCAGGCAGGCCCCCGCAGCGACGGGGTGGGAAGAGGTCACGAAGGGGTACGTGCCGGCGTCGAGATCGAGCATGGTGCCCTGGGCACCCTCGAAGAGGATGGCCTCCCCGCGGCGCGCGGCGTCGGCCACGACGCTCGAGGCATCTCCGATCCAGGGGCGCAGCCTGGCCCCGTAACCGGCGTAGGTGTCGACGACCTCGTCCAGCGACAGCGGTTGTTCGCCGTACAGCTGGCCCAAAACCGCGTTCTTCGCCGGCAGCAGGGCCGCGACCCTGTCGCGCAGGCGAACTGGGTCGAGCAGGTCCATCAGCCGCACGCCCGACCGCGCAACCTTGTCGGTGTAGGTGGGCCCGATGCCGCGCCCCGTGGTACCGATCGCCCCTGCCCCGCGCGCCCGCTCCTCGGCGGCGTCCAGGCTGCGGTGCCAGGGCATTGTGACGTGGGCCCCGCGCGCGATCGTCAGGGCCTCGAGCGCGATGCCACGCGCCAACAGGCCCTCCAGTTCGGCAATCAGCAAGGGCGGATCGACGACGACCCCCGCCCCCAGCACGCAGCGCACGCCAGGGTGAAGGATGCCGGATGGCACCAGGTGGAGCTTGAAGGTGGTGCCCCCGACGATCACGGTGTGACCCGCGTTGGCGCCACCCTGGAAGCGCACCACCACGTCGGCGTGCGCAGCCAACATGTCGGTGATCTTGCCCTTGCCCTCGTCACCCCACTGGGCGCCAACCACCACGACGGTCGCCATCCACTTCCTCCTTCCCGGGCCGCGGCCCGGCCGGCCCATGATGCCCCAGCGCCAGCGGCCTGCCAAGTTGTCCCTGCAGCGAGGTTCCTGGCGTTGTCCGTGGCACGGCCAGCACCTACAGTGGTCACCGGGGGCAACGGGCATGCAGCGCGACGAGTGGGGTGGACCTGCGCCGCGGGAGGGCGTGGGCGGTGGGCGGGACCGGGAGGCCCCCGGCCGGTCCGCGCTTGCCGGCTACGTGGCCCAGCTGGACCGCATCGTGGGTGAAGCGCGCGAGCCCTCTTGGCTGGAGGCGGCCCGAGCCCTGGCCCGCGTGCCTGCTCCCGAGGGGCTGCTGGTCGGCCACGTGGTAGAGCGGAAACGGCGGGAGTTGCTCGGACGGTTCGACCGCATGCGCACCCGCCACGTGCGCGTGGACGTGGCCGATCGGCCAGCGTGGTTGCGCGGGCTCCAGGCGTGTGCGGAGCTGGCGGGGTGCACCGAGTTGCTCCTGACAGGGGCTGGGGAGGCGAGGCGATGCCTGCTGCAAGCGGGCCGCTCCTGGCAGCCACACGCCCCGGAACCGGCAGCAGGACTCACGGGCGCAGGATTTGCAGCCCCGTCGGATCGTGGCGAGGCCTACTTGGACCTGGTGACGGGCTGGCTGACGCTGGCTGGTCCCCCGATGTTCGTGCGGGAGGCCCTGCGCAACCTGGATCGGCTGGACTGTCAGCTTCCACTGGACGTCCACGTGCCCTGGGATCCCCGTCGAGACTGGCTAGAGGGTTCTCCACAGGGCATGCGGGTGCAGCTGACGAACCTGTCCCAAGACATCCTCGTGGTCGCCGAGGTGGGAAGCCCGGAGCCGGGGGCGCTGGCAGAACACCTCCGGCGGTCGTCCCTGGGCAGGCTGAGACACGTCGAGGCCGAGGGGTGCTACGAGTACGAGCCCGCAGCCCCGGGGGTCACGGCCCCGGTGTTTCATTGCGTGGTGCTCCGCCCCGGGCAAAGTCGCACGGTCGTCTGGAACCTGCCGGCAGGCGAGGCCGGGGACGGCTGGCGCCGCTTCGAGGTCACGCTGGCTCGCCTGTCGCCGGCCCAGTTCGCCACGCACGCCTACATGCCCGCTCCGCGGACAGGCTTCGGCGTGCCGGCCAGCATCCGCTACGTGCGCCCGACCCCCGACCTTCAGGAGGAACCGGGGGACTGGACCAGCGTCCTGCTACCGGATGCCGGGCGGCTGCCGTGGCAGCGCTCCGCCTGGCAGCTGCCGGTGTTCGTCCAACCCAGGGCCTTCTCGGCGGCCCAGGCACGGACGCTCGTCAGCCCTGAGCTGACGCCGATCCACTACTCCCGGTGGCAGCAGGCCTGGGTGTTGGCCGACGGCGCCGGCTCGGTGCTGGCCTGGCAGGACCGCATCGAGCGGCAGCCACGCGTTGACCCGGCGTGCTATGTGGTGGTGGACAGCCAGGACCAGCGGCTGGCCCTCCAGATATCGGGGCGTGCCCTGCCGCAGGCCCGGGAGGCGTTGGTGGCGGTGCAAGACTGGGCCAGCCACGGCCTCGGGCTGCCCGTGCACCTCCCCCGCGCCGCACTGCCGTCGCTCTGGCGCCTGGCGGAACGCCACGGCCTTCAGCTGGGCGTCGCGCGGGACGTCCTCGGACGCGCCATCCTGCACCTGGACCCGTGACAAGGAACCCCCTGGCACCTGCCAGGGGGTCGGGTAAGGGAGGCTCAGCGTCGACGGCCCGGCGTGCTGGGCGGGGCTGGCTGCGCGGGCGGCGCGGGCGGGGCACCAGCCGGGTCCTCTGCCGGGGGCGCCGGCGGCGCAGCGGGGTCCTCTGGCGCCGGAGGCGCGGGAGGGGCCGGCGGCGTCCCACCGCCCGGCGTGCCGCCAAGGGCCTCGACCACCAGCTCTATGTACAGGTCCTCGAACTCAGCTTGCCCGAGCTTGCCGTCTCCCGTCTTGTCGGCGGCTCCAAAGGCCTCAGCGGAGACCTTCGTGAGCTTCACCGTGACGCCGAGCCGCGGGTACTCGAAGGTCAGGCCGAGGCGGGCCATATCCCGGTTGCTCGTTTCGTTCTTCACGAGCAGACCGTCACGGGGGGAGACGTCCAGCCGGGAGAACGCCCTGGACAGCCCCGAACGCAATCGGTTCGCGAAGGCGGCCGGCGTGTCCCGGAAAAAGAACATGTTGGTGATGGCGTAGGTCTTGAATTCGGTGAAGGTGAGCTTGTTGTTGCGGTTCTTGTCCGCCTTCCGGAAGTCGTCCATCGACATCGTAGGCCCTGCCTCGTACTCGTCGATGGCCCTGTTGCTGTCCTTGTCGAGGCGGGCGAAGAGCGCCTCGTGGACGCGGGAGAGCCCCTTGGTCAGGGACTTCGTGGCCTCGGCATCGAAGGCCGTCCCCGGGGTGCGGGTCGCCGCGCCGAGCACACCGGCGGTGCCGCAACCGGACAGCAGCAGGGTCAACGAGACCAGGCCAGCTGCAGCCGTGCGGTGGGGGAGCGAGCGCTTGAACACGGGAGGACCTCCTTGCTACCGGAACCTTAACCGACCTTAATGATTTCTTTATCCCGCATAACCTTCAAAACTTGCGCGCCGCAGGCAAAAAAAAAGCCTGGCCGATCGGGCCAGACCTTGTTCGGGAGCTGTTTGTGAGCCGTTATCCACCGGAGCGGCGGCGGCACTCTTCGAGAAACGCGTGCGCGCTGAGGTCGTCTTCCTCGCCCGCGGGCACGCCTGGCGCATCATCGTCCAGCCGGGCAGCCAGCATCCTCAGCACCTGGTGGCTGGAGCGGGCGAGGGCCGCTGCCGCCAGCGGCCGGGACAGGAACTCGTGCCGCCGGACGTCCATCACGCCAATCGCGTCCTCGAGGATGTCCAGCAGGCCGCCAGGTGGGCCGCCCGCGGCCTGAAGCGCGGCGAGCCGCTCGGCCTCACGAGGCGACACCAGCACGAACAGATGCCCGTCGAGCGTCTCGAGGATGCACGCCCGGTGCCGCTGCCCGAGGTGGTCTTCCAGGGTCACGCGACGGTCGAAAGAGAGCATCAGGCGTGCCTCCTCGGTTCGGTTGCCCAACCTGTCTCTACTTACCCATCACCATGCGTCGGCTCACCGGGGGCGGCCTCCGTCGCCGCCCCTGTCGCGGCAGCCCCGAGCGACGGCTCGCCAGCCGACGCTTCCACAGCGACAGGCACCACGGCCGTGAGGTCCTCCCCGATCATGGCCGCCACCGTCTTGCGCAGGTCGTCGGCCTTGACCGCCTCGGGTGGCACCGGCGCGGAGAAGTACAGGTCGACGCGGGACCAGGCACCCCGTCGGAACGGCTGCGACAGGGCGCGACCGCCGGCGTAGCTGAAGTAGCTTCCCCACAGGCCTCGCAGGCCCACCGGCACGACGGGCACCGGTGTCCGCGCCACAATGCGCTCCACGCCCGTCCGGAAGGGCATGAGGCGGCCGTCCTTGGTGATCTCCCCCTCAGGGAAGATGCACACGAGTTCCCCCGCTGCCAGGTCCGCCGCGATCTGGTCCATAGCCCGGTTCAGCACCTCCGGATCCTCCTTCGCGGGGTAGATCGGAATGATCTTGGCGTCGTGCACGAGGCGCTTCATGAGGGGGTGCCTGGCAAAGCCAGCCCACATCACGAAGTGGACGGGACGCCGGATGGCGGCGCCGATGAAGAGCCAGTCGATGAAGGAGGGGTGGTTGCAAATGAGCAGGGCGCCCCCGGTTTCGGGCACGTGGTGCACGCCGTGGACGTGGAGCCTGTAGGCGAGCCTCGTGATCAGCCACCCCTGGAAGCGCAGCGTGAACTCCGGGATGAGCGTGTAGATGTAAATCGCGACGGCCGCGTTGACCAGGGCCAGCATCACGAAGATGTGCGGGATTGTGAGCGCCAACCCGCCCGCCGAAGGGCCCTGGGCCGTCAGGTGGATCAACTTCATCTGCAGGGGCGCGTAGGCCACGATGAACAGGGCGTTCACGATGTTGTTCGCCGCGATCACCCGCGACCGCATCTCGGGCCGGGCCCAGCTCTGCAAGGCCGTGTACAGCGGTACGAGGAAGATTCCGGCGAAGGTGGCGATGAGGAACAGGTCCGCCATGACGCGCCAGTTGGCCGGATGCGCCAGCAGGGTCCCAGCAGTCTGGGTGCCCGCGGCCTGCGAGGCCAGCTGGGAGGCCGAGCCGGCCGCCCAGGCGAGGTCCAGGGTGAAGACGCTCACACCGAGGGAGCCCAGGGGCACCAGGCCCAGCTCGAGCTTGTTGAAGGAGAGGCGTTCACACACCACCGACCCCACGCCCACCCCCACCGAGAACAGCGCGAGGAACAGCACCGCCACGCTCTCGTCGGCCCTGAGTGAGTCCTTGACCCACGGCGTCATCAGCCCCAGGAACGCGAACCCGAACGTCCAGAGCCAGGAGATGCCCAGGATCGAGTTCCAGAGGCCCTTCTCGTGCGCTGTGGCCGCGCAGATGCGCCACGTGGTGGTGAAGGGGTTCCAGTCGATGCGAAGATCAGGCGCCTCCGAGGCGACGGCCGGCAGGGCGAGCGTCGCGCCCCACCCGATGAGCGCGAGCACGGGCAGCAGCAAGGCGATGACGGCGCTGCCCACCTCCACCGCGGAGCCGGCCAGGGGGGCATGCGCCGCGATGAGCAGGCCGCCCACCACACCCCCGAGCAGGATCGACAGGTTCGTGCCGCCTTCGACCAGCGCGTTGCCGGCCACCAGTTCGTCGTCCCGCAGATACTGGGGTAGCGCACTGTACTTCAGCGGGCCGAAAAACGTGGCCTGGGTGCCCACCAAGAACAGCACGGCCAGCAGCAGCCCGGAGAGATGGAACCAGAACCCCACGGCTGCGATGGCCATGAGGATGACCTCCCAGAGCTTGAAGCGCTGGATGAGCAGGGTCTTGGGGTACTTGTCCGCAATCTGTCCGGCGAGAGAAGAGAAGAAAAAGTACGGCAACACCAGCAGGGCGGTGGCGAAGGTGCCCATCTGGGCCGCGGGCACGCCCCACACCGTCACGCCCTGGAAGGTGATCAGCAACACCAGCGCCTGTTTCAGGATGTTGTCGTTGAAGGATCCCAGGAATTGTGCCCAGAACAGGGGCGCGAAGCGGCGGGTTCCGAGAAGGCTGAAGCTGTTCGACATAGGCCCCTCGTACCCAGGGCAGCCCGGGCAGATACGGGTGCCCGGGCCCGGGCTGGCGAACGGCTCAAAGCCTCTCCAAATCCCCTGGCGCCGGCCTGAGCAGGAGGCAGGCGCCTGCCCATCGATGCAACACGGCGTCGCTGGTGCTTCCGAGCAAGAGGCGCTCCAGCCCGCTGTGGGCGTGGGCGCCCATCACGATCACGTCCACCCCCAGGCTCCGAGCCAGGTCGAGGATCTCGTGCGTGGGGTTTCCCGTTCGCTCGTGCACCGTGGCCCTGACACCGAGCGAGGCCAGCAGCTCCTTCGCCCGAGCGCCGTCGCGCACGGCAGATTCGGTTTCCTGGGCGATCGCCGGGCCAGCGCCAGCCAGCGGCGCTTCCGGCGCAGCCAGCAGGGGCAACAGGTTGGCAACACTGAGCACGTGCACCTCGGCGCGCTCCAGCGCGAGCAGGGCGACGGCCTTGGCGATGGCGGCGTGGGACCAGCGACTTCCGTCCGTCGTGACGAGCACCTTCATTCTGGCTGTCCTCCTCGGGGCGCGCGAACTTCGCGGCGCTCCGAGAAGGAGCATAGCGCCCTGGCAGGGAGGCGCCATCTGAAGCAATCACCGATCTGCATCGTTCACCCCGTGGTTTTTGCGGATGGTGGTCCCCGCGCTGGGGCACTACGATCATGACCCCCCTGGGGCTTCGCGTGCGGCGCGCGCTTGCCCCGTGAGCCCCTCTCAGGTTTGGCCCCACGATGCCCCACCAGCCCCCACAACTCCGTGCCCACGAGGCTGGCCCCCACGGGGCAGCGCCCATCCGGATCCTGGTGGCGGACGACCACGCCGTGGTCAGGACCGGCATCGCCGCCGTCCTGGCGGGGGAGCCTGACATGCAGCTGGTTGGGGAGGCCGGCGATGGGGCCGCAGCCCTCCGGCTCGCCAGGGAGCTGAGGCCCGATCTCGCGGTGCTCGACCTGAACATGCCTCACATGGGCGGGATGGAGGCCCTCAAGGCCATCCGCGAGGAATTGCCGGAGACGCGCGTGCTCGTGCTCACCTCCGTCGAGGAGGATGCCTGGGTGTTCCGCGTCCTGGAGGCCGGTGGGGCGGGCTACGTGCTCAAGCGGGCGGCCGCGGAAGAGTTGGTGGAGGCCATTCGCACGGTGATGGCCGGGGGCGCCTTCGTCCGGCCAGCGATCGTTCAGGCGCTCGCGGCGGACTACGTGGCCCGGGAGCCCCTGCCCGAAGCGCCTGGGCGTGAGCGCCTGACGCCTCGCGAGCGGGAGATCTTGGGGTTGGTCGCGCGGGGGATGACGAACCAGGAGATCGCCGAGGATCTGGTGATCAGCGTCCGGACCGTGGAAACGCACCGGGCGCACGTCATGGACAAGCTGGGCTTCAAGAACCGGGCAGAGCTCGTGTCGTACGCCATCCGCAGGGGCATCCTGTCGTGAATGCGCCCCCACCACCCGGTGGGAAGAGGCTCTCCCAGGCGGCTGGCGCCCTACCGCTGGAACAGGTCTGTCGCGCAGCCGGCCTTCTACACGCCGAGCGCGATCCCGAACGGGTGGTTCAGCGGCTGTATGCCTCCGCTGAGGAGTCGCTGGGCATCACAGGCCTTCTCGTGCTCACCCTGCAGCCGGATGGGTCGACGGTGCGCCGTTGTCGGGCTGTGGGGGGGAGCCCGAGCTTCGCTCCTTGACCGCGACCACCGTGCTCAGTGCCTGCCGGCTCTCGTCTCCCCTGCTCCCAGCGTCGAGCGAGGGCCCGGGTCCAGCCATCGCCTCAGGTGCAGTGCCCCCGGCTGGGGAGAGAGTTCGTCGTGGCCTGGCTTCCCCCAGGGGCCACCAGATGGTCCGGCACCTGGTCGACCACGCCCTCGGAATCGAGTCGGGCCCGGTGCTGGGCTAGCTGGCGGCGATGGGCAGCTCGAAGAAGAAGACGCTGCCGCCCCCATCGCCATCGCGCACGGTGAGCAAGCCCCCCATGGCCTGCACCGCCCGGTCGCAGAAGGCCAGGCCGAGCCCGTAGCCCTGGCGGCCTTCCTCCGACCGGCGGTCGACCTGGGCGTAGCGACCGAAGATGGTGGCCTTCATCTCGTCCGGGATGCCAGGCCCCGTGTCGTGCACCTCGACCTTGACGCGGCCCTGCCCAGCCTCCACGGCCAGTTGCACGCCACCCTCAGGCGTGAACTTCAACGCATTCGAGAGCAGGTTGTCCACCACGCGCTTCAGCAGCGACGGGTCGGCGTCGACCATCGGCACGTCAGGCGGCACCACCGCCGACAGCGCGATGCCGCGCGAGGTCGCGAGGGGACGCAACACCGAAAGGCTGCGCTTGACGAGCACAGCCAGATCGACGGGCCGGGTGTCCGGCGTGAAGCCCTCTTCCTCGAGGCGGTTGGACTGGAGGAGGTCGTCGACGAGGCTCGCGACCTCCTCCACGGCGGTCAAAGCGTTCTGCAACATCGCATGGCGTGCATTGCTTTCGTCTTCCTGCCGCTTCAGCACCCCGAGGGTCAGGCGGATGCCGTCCAGGGGGGCGCGCATGTCGTGCACCAGCATCGAGGAGAAGTCACGGCGGAGGCGTTCCACCTCGCGCTCGGCAGCCGCCAGGCGCAGCGTGTTGCGGATGCGCACCACCAGTTCATCCATCTGAATCGGCTTGGTGAGGTACTCGGAGGCCCCGAGTTCCAGGCCGCGCGCAACCATGTCCGCCTCTTTGCGGTTGGCGGTCAGGATGATCACCGGGATGCGTGCCGTGCGAGGGTTCCGACGCAGACGTTCCAGGACCTCGAAGCCGTCCATGCCAGGCATCGCGAGGTCGAGCAGGATCAGCTCAGGGTGATTCTCCGCGGCGATCGACAGCCCCGTGGGGCCGTCATAGGCCGTTAGCACTTGAAAGCCGCGGGCGTCGAGGATGGCCTCGAGCAGGGCGACGTTGTCGTCCTGGTCGTCCACGACGAGGATCTTGCCCGCGTCGGGCAGCAAGCCAAGGTTGCTCATCAAGCGTCATTATAGCGTGAACGTCCGACCTCGGTCCGGCGTGGACACCAGCATGGCGGCCTCGCTATAATCGGGGCCTTGCAGGGAAGGGTGTACGGGTGGCAGAGAATCAGCGGGAACACAAGCTGCAGCGGCTGGTCGAGGCCAGCATGCTCCTCCACCAGGAGCTGTCGCTGGAGGCCCTGCTTGGCAGGCTGGTCGACGCCACGGCCAGCCTGGTCGATGCCAAGTACGTGGCCCTGGTCTCCCTGAAGGACGACCACACCATAGACCGGTTCATCTACCGTGGCTTGACGCCCGAGCAAGTGGCTGCGATGCCGCACGTGCCCCACGGGAAGGGGTTGCTGGGGGCTTTGCTCACCGAGGGGCGGCCCCTGCGGCTCGCCGAGATGCGCTCCGACCCCCGCTCCATCGGCTTCCCGGAGGGGCACCCGCCCATGCACGGCTTCCTGGGCGTGCCCATCCTGTGGCGCGGCCGCGTGTTCGGCCGCCTTTACTGCACGGAAAAGCTCTCGGGCCCAGAGTTCACGGCCGAGGACGAGGAGATCGTCACGATGCTGGCCGCCCAGGCCGCCGTGGCCATCGAGAACGCCGGCCTCTATGAACACGCCCGGGCGGCCAGCCGGCTCAAGAGCGAGTTCCTGGCCAACATGAGCCATGAGCTTCGAACGCCGATGAATGCCATCCTGGGCTTCACAGAGTTGGTGCACAACGGCATGCTGGGGCCCGTGACCGAAAAGCAGAAGGAGGGGCTCGGCAGGGTGCTGCGGAACGCGCGGAACCTGCTGGACCTCATCAACGACGTGCTGGACCTCTCCAAGATCGAGGCGGGCAGGATGGAGGTGGCTGTCCAGAATTTCAACCCACGGGCGGTGGTCGAGGGCGTCGCTGCCACCATCGAGCCGCTGGCAGCCAAAAAGGGCCTCGAGATCCGGCTCGCACTGGCCGAGGCCCCCGAGGCCGTCGTGGGCGACGAGGGCAAGGTGCGCCAGATCGTCATGAACCTGGTGTCCAACGCCGTGAAGTTCACGGAGGCGGGGACCATCGTTCTCACGCTGGGGGTGCAGGAGGCCAACTGGACGGTCGCCGTGAAAGACTCCGGCATCGGAATCGCGCCCGATCTCCACGGGCTCATCTTCGAGGAGTTCCGGCAGGTCGACGCGTCCAGCACGCGCAGCCGCGGCGGCACCGGGCTGGGGCTGGCGATATGCCAGAAGATGGCCAGGTTGATGGGGGGCTACGTGACCGTGGCCTCTACCCCGGGTTCAGGCAGCACCTTTACGCTCCACCTGCCGATCGAGGCAGCATCCGCCACGCCCGTGGTCGAGCCGTCCCGGACAGGCCGATCCAGCGGGCGGGAGGGCGCATTGCTGCTGGCCATCGACGACGACCCGGACGTGCTGGAGCTGCTGACCACCCGGCTTGCTGGGACCGAGTTCGAGGTCGTGACGGCGCTGGGCGGCGAGGTCGGGCTGCGGGAAGCGGAGCGGCTCAAGCCGGATGTCATCACGCTCGACGTCGTGATGCCGGGGTTCGACGGCTGGGAGGTGCTGCGGCGCCTGAAGGCCAACCCGGACCTTGCGGCCATCCCGGTCGTGATGATGAGCATCCTGGAGAACCGGGCGCTCTCGTTCAGCATGGGGGCTGCCGACTGCGTCGCCAAGCCGGTGGCCGGCGACCACCTGCTGGAGGTGCTCAGGCGGTCGAGCGGCACCTCCGGCCCCGTCTCGGTGCTCGTGGTGGACGACGAGCCCGACGCCAGGCACCTCATCGGGCAGGTCCTGGAGGCTGCCGGGCACTCCTGGCGTGGCGCCTCCGACGGCGCGGAGGCGCTCGCCGCCATTCGGCAGGCGCGGCCGGAGCTCGTGGTGCTCGACCTGCTGATGCCCAACATGGATGGCTTCACCGTGCTGGAGACCCTCGCCGCCGATGCCTCCCTGCGCTCGATCCCCGTCGTCGTCGTGTCGGCCATGGCGCTGTCCGCCGAGGACGAGGCGCGGCTCGAGCGGGGCGCGCGGTGTATCCTGTCCAAGGCGTCGTTCACGCCAGATGAGCTGATCGCCGAACTTCAGATCCACCTCGGCGCGAGAAAGGCTCACCCGTGAAGTGCATCCTGCTGGTGGAGGACGTCGAGGACAACCGGGAGCTGGCCCGCCTGCTGCTGGAGTGCGAGGGTTACGAGGTCGTTGAGGCGCACAACGGGCGCGAGGCCGTGGAGGCCGTCCGCGCCAGGACCTTCGACCTGGTGCTGATGGACCTGTCATTGCCAGAGATGGACGGATGGGAGGCCACGCGCCTGATCCAGGGGATGGCCGATCGTCCAGGGTTGCCCATCGTGGCCGTGACGGCCCATGCCATGTCCGGAGACCGCGAACGGGTCATGGCGGCGGGCTTTTGCGGCTACGTGTCCAAGCCCCTCGACGTGGGTTCGTTCGCCGGCCAGGTGCGCGGCTACCTCGGGGCCTGAGGTCCGCCACGCCCCGCGGCATTGGCATGTTGCACGACGGTTCAGGTAGTCCCTACTGACGACCTCCTCCACGGTTTGGGGCTACGTTTGCAACCGGGTCCGTCCGTGGGCGGTTCGGCTGCCGTGGAGGCCTCGGCGGGCGACAAACCTAGTCCTTGCCCGGGCCTCCCGCAGACCACGCAGACGGCCCGTTGGCGCTGATGGCCGTGGTGGACGGCGGTCTCCCTCTGGACGGGAAGGTGAACACAGAGATGTCCGAGTTTTGGCGTTCGCGGGCTCTGGAGGCCGCCGAGGTCGTCAGCCTGGTGCGAGACGGCGACCGCGTCTTCCTGCACGGCGGCTGCGCCGTGGCCCTGCCGCTGGAGGCCGCGCTGGCGCAGCGGGCCCGACAGCTGGCCGATATCGTCGTCTATCAGATGCACAAGGAGGGAGAGGAGGCCCTGCTTGACCCGGCGCTGGCCGGGCGGGTCCGCGTGGTCTCCATGTTCTGTGGCGCGCAGGCCCGTGCCGCCGTCAACGCCGGGCTCGCCGACTTCATGCCCGTGTTTCTCTCAGAAATCCCGCACCTGATGCGCCACCGGGCCATTCCCATCGACGTGGCCGTGGTCCAGCTCTCGATGCCCGACGCCCACGGCTGGTGCTCGCTCGGCACGTCGGTGGACGTCGCCCACCAGGCCGTGGCCTCGGCAAGGGTCGTCCTCGCCGAGCTCAACGCGCAGGTGCCGCGCACCCACGGCGACAGCCTCATCCACGTGGACGACCTGGATGCCTTCATCGTGACGGACCGGCCGCTGCTGGAGGTCGCCCCCAGGCCCCTCGACGACGTCTCGCTGGCGATCGGGCGCCACATCGCTGACCTGGTCGACGACGGAGCCACGCTGCAGGTTGGCATCGGCGCGATCCCGGACGCCGCGCTGGCGGCCATGGGCAACAAGCAGGATCTCGGGGTGCACACCGAGATGTTCTCCGATGGCCTTGTGACGCTCCTGCAGCGCGGGGTAATCACCAACGCCCGCAAGGCGCTGGCCCCGGGCAGAACGGTCACGAGCTTCGTCATCGGCACCCGCAAGACCTACGACTTTGTCCACGACAACCCGGCCGTGGTGTTCCATCCGTCGGACGTGGTGAACGACACGGCCCTCATTCGCCAACACGCCCGCATGACGGCCATCAACTGCGCGATCGAGGTCGACCTCACGGGCCAGGTCTGCGCCGACTCGATCGGGGAGTCGATCTACAGCGGCATCGGCGGCCAGATGGATTTCATTCGCGGTGCCGCCATCGCGCCGGCGGGCAAGGCCATCATCGCCTTGCCCGCCACCGCCAAGGGCGGCAACGTCAGCCGCATCACCCCCACCCTCGCGGCGGGCGCAGGCGTTGTAACCACTAGGGGCCACGTCCAGTATGTCGTCACGGAGCACGGCGTGGCCCAACTCATGGGCAAGACGCTGCGTGAGCGGGCTGAGGCCCTGCTCGCCATCGCCCACCCCGACCACCGGCCTGCGCTGCGGGCGGCGATCGTCGCCCGCAGGCAGTTTGGCCCACCGGCGGTCCCGCCTCAGGCTGCGGAGGCCTGATCGAACATCAGCAGGGTCTTGGTGTGCCCCTCGTCCTCGATGTCGAGCGCGTGCAGTGCCCCCTCGGCGTCCTCCTCCAGGAAGACGTGGGCTGGCCGGGCCACCACGTGGATGAACGGCATCGTATCAGGGTCCTCGGGCGCCGTCGTGATGGCGATGGTGGCGGGCCGGCCAGCCTGGCTCGAGACCTCCAGCCCGATGAGGGGCAGGTGCGTCACGAGGCGCTGGGCCCCCACATCTGGCGCCAGCACGTCGACCGTGACGTGGCGGGTGATGGCCCCCTCACACACCCGGTTCAGTGTGGTTTCCCACTCAGCCTGTGGCACCTCGCGCGTGGTCATGCCAACCTCCTCCTTCTCGACGGTTTCCAAGCCGCCCCCACCTTGCCGCACCCGAGAGGGGGCGACAAGCTTCGAGCGGCCGTGACCCTTTCGGGCCGTCAGGCCGGTGGAGTGGCTGGCGGCACCAGGTTCGCGCGCAGCACCTTGCCCTTGTAGGACAGGCCGGAGAGGCGCTCGACGACGCGGGGGGCGTCGGCGTCTCGGACGTCGAAGAAGGAGAAGAACGGGTGCAGGGCGATGGCGCCGATGGCCTCACCCCGGATCTCAGCCAACCCGCAGACAAGTTTGACCAGCCCGCCCCGGGTCAGGCCGTGGGCCTTCCCCTGGCTGAGCCAGACCCGGGTAAATCCGGGCTCATGGTGCTCGCTGAGCCGCCGGCGAGGGGCAGGATAGCCTGCGTCTTCGCCACCGGCCGCGGAACCGCCTTCCGGCCCTGCTGCGGGCGCTTGCGCGCGCCCGAAGCCGGAGACAGGCACCCTTCCGGGGGCGGGCCCGCCGGGGCGGCCCCCAGCGGTCACGCCGCGC
The DNA here is from genome assembly GCA_035285125.1 of Candidatus Sericytochromatia bacterium. GTDB lineage: Bacteria > Cyanobacteriota > Sericytochromatia > S15B-MN24 > JAQBPE01 > JAYKHL01. The sequence continues at coordinate 100,030 of JAYKHR010000066.1, forward strand.
GGGGGGCCAACTTCCGGCCGCGGCCGGGCCACCCGCTCGGGCCGGCGGGGCACGGGAATGTCCGACCCAGCCGTCAGGGCGATCCGGGCCGTAGCGTGCTCGGCGAGCAGCGCCGCGACGAGATCCAGCGGCTCCAGGTAGCCCAACAGCTCGCGTGAGAGGGTTGCGACGTCAGGCTCCACGCCCGCCGACACGCGTTCCACCAGGTTCTCGTGGAGCCTCTCCCGCAGGCGCTTGCGGACCTCGGCGGCCTGCGGCAAGAGCCGCAGCGCCACGGGCACCCCGGCATTCTCCAGCATCCGACGGAACCGTCCGGCGTCCCGCGGCGCGACGAAGGTGACGGCCTCGCCCTTGGCGCCGGCTCGGCCCGTCCGTCCCACCCGGTGGATGTAAGACTCGGGGTCGCGCGGGACGCCGAGGTTGTAGACGTGCGTCACGCCCTTCACGTCGATGCCGCGGGCTGCGACGTCGGTGGCGACGAGGACGTCCAGGGCGCCACGGCGGAACGCGCCCAACGTGCGGGACCGCGCTTCCTGCGGGAGGTCACCGTTGAGGTGGGCGGCCTCGAAGCCCTCCTCGCGCAGGCGCTCGGCGAGTTGCTCGGTCTCCGCCTTGGTGTGGCAAAAGACGATGGCCAGGGCCGGGTGGTCGGCGTGGAGGACGTTCACAAGGGCCTCTTCCTTGTGTTCGGCCAGCACCTCGTAGGCGACGTGCGTGATGTCGGGGGCCGCCTTGCCGCCCTCGGAGAGCTCGATCCGGACGGGGTCGCGCAGGGTCCGCGTCGCGAGCTCTGCCGTGCCTGGCGCCAGCGTGGCCGAAAACATCAGCGTCTGGCGCTCGGCGGGCAGGGCGGACACGATGCGGTCGAGTTCCTCCGCGAAGCCCATGTCGAGCATCTCATCGGCCTCGTCAAGCACGAGGGTGCGACAGCTGCCGAGGTCGAGCCGCCCCCGCTCCAGGTGGTCCACCAGCCTTCCGGGCGTGCCCACGACCAGGCGGGCCCCACGGCCAATGGCCCGCAGCTGATCCCGGTACGCGCCACCGCCGTACAATGCAGCCACCTCGATCCCGAGCGGGCGCCCCATACGCCCGAGGGCTGAGGCGACCTGCATCGCGAGCTCCCGGGTGGGAAGGATCACGAGCGCCTTGGCGGCATCCGACTGCCCGGCCGTGGCAGCAAGCCGCTGCAGGATGGGCAGCCCGAAGGCCAGGGTCTTGCCCGTGCCGGTGCGCGACTGGACGAGCAGGTCGCGCCCGGTGAGCACGGCCGGGTAGCTCTGAGCCTGCACGGGGGTGGCCTGCTCGAAGCCCTGGTCTTGCAGGCCAGCGAGCAGATCGGGGTGAAGGTCCCAGCCGGCGAAGGCCGTGGTGAAGGTCATAAAAAAACAGGTCCTCTTTATAAAAACCCAAGACGAAGCCCCGGCCTCTTAAGAGACCGGGGCTCTGGTCAGGCGCGCCCACCAAGACTCGAACTTGGGACCTTTTGATTCGTAGTCAAACGCTCTATCCAACTGAGCTATGGGCGCTGACGAAAGGAATCCTACCAGGTCCGTCTGGGAACCGCAAGCATGTCGTCAGAGCTTGTTGAGGCCGAAGGGCATTCCCTTCGGGCCCGGGGGAGGTGCCGAGCGTCGTTTGGCGATGCTGAACTCGATGTAGTTCCCTTGGAACACCCGCTGACGCTCAGCCGGGTTGAAGAACTGGCGGCTGGCGGACTCATCGAGGCCAGCCACCAGCGACTGGACGATCTGCTTGGCCCTGCCGGCGACGGCCTTGGCGTTCTCCGCGTAGGGGCGAGACGCCGCGACCCCGAAGCTCCCCATCGCCTCGAGCAGCCTGGCCCCCATCGCCTCGGCCTCCTTCACCATAGCGGCGAAGGAGTTCAGCGACTCGACGTCTCCCAGGGCGATCTGGGCCTCGCCGATCAGGCCCAACAGCTCGGTTGCCTGCACCCGCATCCCAAGGCGATTGGCCATTTCGAGCGTCTCGCGGCCGAGCTGCAGGGCCTCCTCGTAGGCCTCTGCCCGCAGGGCGAGCCAGACGCACCGCTTGCGGACCTTCACCTGCAAGCCCTGCGCCCGGTCGCGCAGGGCGAGCCTCATCGCCTCGTCGAGGTCGCTGCGGGCCCCCACGAGATCGCCAAGCTGCGCCCGCGCCTCCCCGAGCATGGCCAGCACGTGGCCCTCCGGCTCCGTGTTGCCCGTCGACTGCAAGAGCAGCCGCAGGCCCTCCGCCACGTCGCGGGCCTCCTGAGCCCGCCCGAGGTTCAGCAGGAGGGCGACGCGGTGCTCCAAGACCCGGGCCTCCAGCATCTTGTTGTTGCTGGCGCTAAACAGCCGCACGGCCTCGGTCATGGCCCGGCCCGCGTCGAAAAGGCGGCCCATCAGGGCCAGGCCGGGCGCCCGGAACGTCACGGCAAGGGCGTGGACCAGGCCCAGGTTGGCCTCGCTGGCGATGCCGCCGGCAGCCTCGACCTCCGACAGGCCCATCTCCAGGTTGCCGAGTTCATAGGCGGTGATAGCCAGGTTGAGGCGCGCGAAGGCCTCCTCCTCGCGCAGCCCCAGCTCGAAGCAGGTGTTGAGGTTCGCCACGAAGGCCTGATCGGCTTTGCGGAACTCACCCAGCCGATAGCACGCGGCACCCAGGAGGTTGAAGGCGTTCTGGAGGCCGACCTTGTGCCCGAGCTCCGTCAGGATGCCAATGGCCTCCTCGAGGTGCGCAACGCCCTCCTCGGTCTTTTCCGGCAGTGCCGCGACGTGAAGGTGCCCCGAGAACGCGAGCGCCTCGGCCACCGTGGCCCGGTCCTCCGTCTCCCGGGCGAGCGATAGCGCCTGTTGAATCTGGGCGAGCGCCTGGGGGATGTCGCCAAGCATGTACCGCAACGCGGCCGAGGTGTGGTAGCTCCGCGCCGCGGACTCCTTGTCACCCGCGGCCAGCGACACCGCAAGGCTCTTCTCGCAACAGGCGACGGCCTCCGCCAGGTTGTCCTCGCTGGTGTAGCAGTCCGCCAGCGCGGTGAGCATCCGGGCCTGGTAGACAGAGGCCCCCACCTTGGCAGCCAGCGGGATGGCCTGGGTGTAGCAATCCCTGGCGCCTGCGGTGTTGCCGGAGAGCCGCCGGGTGTCCCCGAGCACGCGCAGCGCGAGCAGCCGTGGCTTGTCCCAGCGTGCGTCGCTGTCCGCCTTGAGGAGCGAGAGCGCGACGGCCAGGTAGCGCTCTGCCTCTCGGGTCGCGAACAGGGCGGCGCTCCTGCGGCCCACCTCGATGGCAAAGGTCACGATCTTGTCAGGTCGGCAGCCCACGATGTAGTGGTCCGCCACGGCCTTCACCAGCTCGAACGGCGCCTCGCGAAGCTTGGTGCGGCCGATGCGTTTCTCCAGCGACAGCGCGACCTTGGCATGCATGGCCGTGCGGTGCTCGGGCGTGAAGCTCTCGTAGACCACGTCCTTGAACAGCGCCTGAGCCCAGGCCGGCTTGTGATCGTCGCCCTGCACCCAGACGCCCTGACGCAGCAGGGCGTCGATGGCATCGAGCAGGCGGTCGTCCGAGAAGCCCGTGACCTCCTTCACCACCTCGAGGTCGAACGACCAGCCCAACACGGCGCCCAGGCGCGCCACCAGAATGGCGTCCTCGGGCAGCTCGGCGAGCTTGCGCAGCAGCAGGCCCTGAAGATCGCGTGGCATGCTGGAGGGGTCCGGCACCAGGCTCGTGTCCCAGCCCTGCTGCCCCGGCGTGAGCACGCCCTGGCGCACAAGGTGGTCCAGCAGCCTCTGCACGTGGAATGGGTTGCCCTCCGCCATCTGCGCGACCGTCTTCAGAAACGGCGCCGACACTCGCTCCTGGCTGAGCACGGCGTTCACGATGCGCGCGACCGAAGCCGGGCCCAGCGGCTCCACGGGCAGCACCTCGCTGGCGCCCCACCAGTCCGGCAAGGTTTCGGGCTGCGAGCGCAAGGCCAGCACGCGCAAGACGGGCTGGCTGCCGATGTTGCGCTGCAGGTAGTCCAACAGCTGGACGGACAGGGGATCCGCGGCTTGCCAGTCTTCCAGTATGATCACATAGGGCCTGACGTAGGCCAGGGACGAGAGCAGGGAGTGAATGGCGCCTTGAAGCCGGAGGCGCTCCTGGCCAGCGTCGTCGAGCTCCTCTTTGCCCCCGGCCGGCGCGAGCTCGGGCAGCAGCGCCGACAGCAGAGGCGCCGCCGCGTCCAGTTGCTCGGGGATACACTCCCGCATCGTGGGGACGAGCGCCCGCAGGATCTCCCGGAAGGGGGCATAGGGGGTGCTGTCCTCGCCCCGCCCGGCCCCCGTGGCCACGGGCACCACGCCATCCACCTGGAGCGAGGCACGGAAGTCTCGGATGATGCGACTCTTGCCGATTCCCGGCGGGCCCTCCAGCACGAGGGTGCCCCCGCCTTCCCCGCGTGTGAGCCGCTCGAGAGCCGCCGTCAGCCGACCCGTTTGCGCCTCGCGACCGATCAGAGGCGGCGCCAGCAGGGTCCGGCTTGCCCGACCGGCCTCGAAGCCCAACGCGTTCAGGACGTCGCTCGTCGACTGGAAGCGTTCCTGCGGCGCCTTGGAGAGCAGCTGGCTGACGACCTGCGCCAGAACCGGGTTGATGTTCGGCTTGAAGACGAGCAGGCTCGGGGGAGGCTCCGCGACGTGGGCGCGCAGCACCTCGCCTCGGGTGTCGCGCACGAACGGCAGGCTACCCGTGGCAAGCTCGAAGATCAGCGCGCCGAGGGCATACAGATCCGCGCGGGGGTCCACCGGGCCACGCATCACGATTTCGGGCGCCAGGTAGCCGAGAGTGCCCGACACGGGCAGATCGCTACTTCCGCTGTACTCGATGAGGCCGAAGTCCATGAGCTTCACGGTGCCATCCGGCGTGACGCGAACGTTCTGGGCCTTGATGTCCCGGTGGACGAACCCGAGCTCATGCACGTGCCCGAGGGCCGCCAGCAAGGGCGGCAAGAGCTTCATGATGGCCGCGCCGTCCATCGGAAGCAGCTCATCGAGCCCGTGACCGGGCACCACCTCCATGGTGAAGAAGGGCGTGCCGTCCTCGAGCTGGCCGTACTCATGGACCTGACAGCAGTTCGGATGGCGCAGCTGGGTCATCAGGCGGAATTCCTGCCTGAAGCGCAGCGCCCCCTCCGCGCTGAGCTCAGAGTTGACCTGCTTGAGGGCGACACGGGTGCCTGTGGCCAGCTCTTCGACCAGCCAGACCACGCCCATGGCGCCGGTGCCCAGCTCCTCTATTACGCGAAATCGGTTGGCGATGAGGTCGTCGACTTTCACCCTGACCTGCTCCGGCCTCCCGGCCATGAGGCCCCAAGGCTGGTTATTCCCACGCGCACGGGAAACATGTCGGGCGACCGTCGCCCTGTCCCCTTACCGGGCCTTGGGGCTGGGTGAGGGAGAGGGGCCAGCGCCGGGCGGTGGAAGGTCCGGGTAGCGCACATCGTCGAGATCGGGCTCCAGCGCCATCCCCAGCAAGCCCCGGAGCAAGGCTGTGGCGACGATCGGCTGCCCCTTTTTGGCGGCGGTGGCGGCCTCCCGGTGGGCCCGGAGCCACATTGGCCGTGTCATGTGCGGCAGCTGCACCTGCACGAAGTAGCCCCCGGGGAGCTCCCGCGCGTCGAGCACCTTCCCCTGGAGCCGGACGCGGCGGCCCATGTTTGTGTTTTCGAAGGCTCTCAGGGCCTCCTCGACCTGGAGCGTCGTCAACTCGGGCCGGGCGATCGCCTGGCGTTCCTTGATGAGCGCGTCCAGGGCAACCTCGGGCACCAGCGTGGGCGTCGAAGTCGGCTTGGCCTTGGTCCCGACGGCCCAGGCTGGCGAGGACACCGCAGCGAGGCAGGAAAGGGTCAGCAGGAACTTGGACAGGCTTGGCATACCCCGATCATCGGCGGCGGCAGGCCTGGACCTGATAGCCCATGTCAGGGTGCCAGCCGAGCGCCTCCGAGCACCCGACGCCGCCACAGTTCCACCGTGGCAAGGGCACAGAGCGCGGACGCCACGTCGGCCTTGCCAGCCATGTGCAGCTCGACCAGGGCGCGCACACCGGCAGGATCGAACAGCCCGCCCTCTGCCGCCTCGGCGCTCAGCAGGACGCCCTCGCACCAGGCCCGGCCAACGGTTCGCAGCTGGCGCTGGGGATCGGCGAAGCTCTGCACCCGGCCCCCCCCCACCTGGGCCAGCCGCCGGCGCAAGAGGGCCCAGGCGCGCGCGCCACGCCCTGCCGTCAGCGGCACGCCGGATCCCGTGCAGGGCACGGCAGCCAGATCCGGCGCCAGCGCCCGGATCACGCGGGCCTGCAGGGTGCGCCGCTCGGCGTGAGGCAGCGACAGCACCAGGGCCAGCAGGTCTGGATCATCCAGGGGACGCCGCACCTCGTGGGTGGACTGGGCAATCTTGAGCCCCCAGGTGGAGAACCTCCGCTGGCGGTGCTCCAGGTTGTACACCGTGAGTCGGTCGGCGAGCGAGCTGCCCTCGCAACGGGCGAGATGTCCGGCCACCGAGGCCGGCACCCACGCGGCCATCTGCTCCCACGCCCCGCGCGAGAGCACGGCCCGGGCCAGGTGCGGTGGGAGCACGTTCCAGGTGCGTTCGAGCACCCGCGCCTGCAGCCCTGCCTCCCCCTCGGGGGGATCCAGGGGACGCCGGCCCGTCAGCAGGTGGCGCAACACGACGGCGGGGAGCCCCAGGCGCCCCTGTCGCTTCAGCGCCAGCACGTTCTCGGCGAACTCACCCCGGGAGAACTCGGACGTGATACCGACCAGGACGATCGGAGCCACCTGGGCCACCTCCTCGAGCCCATCCGCGTCGTGGGCGTGGAACAGGCTGACCATGCCCTCCCCGAGCTGAAGCATCTGGTCGACGTGGCGGACGAGGTAGTCCGGTGCGAGGGGCAGCACCTGCAAGGAGGTTTCCCTCGCCCGGGCCAGCCGCCGGGCGAGGCCCACGTCGTCACTGTCGGGCTCTCCGAAGGTGAACAGGGGCGGCGTGTCGGCCAAACTAGCCAGCACGGTGCGGGAGTCCAGGCCGCCGCTCAGCCCCAGCCCCACGGGCCCGATGGCACATCGAGCCGACGCCCGCCTGTAAGCCAGGGCAGCGGCCTCGACAGGGTCACCGGGCGGAGGCGCCACCCGAAACCTCGGCCGCCACCACGTGTGCCAACGGGCGCCCGCTGGGCCGAGGATCAGCACCGTCCCGGGCGGAAAGATGCGCACGGCCTCGAGCAAGGTGCGATCCCCGAGGGGGTGCTCGAAGGCCAGAAACTCGGACAACCCGCCCAGGTCTGCCCGCACCGCGCCGGTCAACCCGGCGGCCACCCCTGCCACCTCGGGGGACAGGAGCAGCCGGTCACCCTCGAGGCTGTAGGCGTGAGGCAAGGTGCCCGTGCGGTCTCCCCCCACCGCGAGCGTGCCCGTGTCCTCGTCCCAGATCGCGAAGAAGAAGCTGCCCACGAACCTGGCAGCCGCCTGCCATCCGCAGGCCGCCCAGGCGGCGAGCAGGGCATCGATGCCGCCAGCGGCGGGGCCGTGCTCGCTGCCGGCGGCCGGGAGCGTCAGGTCGAGGATTTCACCTGCCAGCAACCCAGTCAAGCCGTGGTGGCGCCCCACGGCCACGGGCCCACTTGCCTGCGGCAGCAGCCCGAGATCGATTCGCCCGGCCACCACGCGACCGGGCTCGAAGACGCGCCGAACGACCCTTTGGGCCGTTCGCGTGCGGCTCGCTGCGAGCATCTGCTCGAAGCGCTGGGTCAGGTCGAGCCGCCCGCTGCCTTCCGACGCCACCACGATGCCTGGCACCCCGCCCCCCTCTCTGTCTCGAAGGTCAGGGTGCCAGTGGCGCGCGCGGTCGGCATCGGCCGGCCAGCCAGAAAGGTTTGGCGTCAGGCCCCGGCGCGGGGCACGAAGCGGAACGCCGCGGAGTTGGTGCAGTAGCGCAGACCCGTCGGCGGTGGGCCGTCCGGGAAGACGTGACCCAGGTGGCCATCACACTGTGCGCAAACGATCTCGGTGCGAACCATGCCGTGGCTGCGATCGACGTGGGTCTCGATCGCCTCAGGCGACGCCGGCAGGAAGAAGCTCGGCCAGCCGGTGCCAGAGTCATACTTCGTGTCGGACACGAACAGCAGCGCGTCGCAGCCAGCGCACCGGTAGTCACCAGGCGCCTTGTTGTCCCAGTATGATCCGGTCAGGGCGCACTCGGTGCCCTTCTCGCGAAGGATGCGGTGCTGCTCGGGCGTGAGCCGCGCACGCCACTCGGCGTCGGTGAGCTGGAGCTTGGTCGTCGTCATCGAAGGTGTCCTCCCAGCGGATCCCCTGCAGGTCCGGCCCCATGATGCCACAACCGGGGATCAGCCGCCGATGGTGGGGTCTGTCACGGGAGGGCGCCGCTGCCCGGGCCACCAGTTCCAATCGCCCAGCAGCGCCATCGCGGCGGGCAAGAGGATCATCCGCACCAGGGTGGCGTCCACCGCGACGGCGACGGCGAGGCCGAGCCCGAGCATCTGCACCACGGCGAAGTCCGCAGCCGAGAAGGCGCCGAAGACACAGACCATCACGGCCGCAGCGCTGGTCACCAGCCCCGCCGTGGCCGAAACCCCCTCGACGGTCGCAGCCTCGCTCGTCGCCCCACGGTCCCAGGCCTCCTTGATGCGCGTCAGCAGAAAGACCTCGTAGTCCATCGACAGCCCGAACACGATGCAGAACAGGCTCAGCGCCACCGTGAGCGGGACATGGTCCAGCGGATGCGCGTGGCCAAGCCACGCAATGCCCCAGCCGAACTGGAACACGGCGACCACCGCCCCGAGGCCGGCCCCCACCGAGAGCAGGTTCAGCACGACGGCCTTGAGCGGCACGAGCACCGACCTGTAGGCGACGCCCAGGGCCAGGCACGTGGCCGTCACCACGAAGGCGACGACGCGAGGCAAGGTCTGATCGAGGACCACGTCGAAGTCGTTGAAGTACGCGGCCTGCCCGCCGACGAGCACGTCGAAGCCCGGAGGGGGCCTGCGACTGAGGTCGGCGGCCATCGCCCGGCTCTCCTCGAAGGTGAGATCGTTCCGCAGCAACACCTGGAACAACGCGGCCCGACCGTCCTCGCTGAAGAACAGCTCCCTGACAAGCGGCACGGTGCGTTCGGCGACCGCGGGCCGGGCATAAAACATGGTCAGGACGCCCGCCGGCACCGGGGGATCGAGATCCACGGGGCTCAGCACGGCAGCCACCCTCGCGTCGGCGTGAAGCGCCTGCGAGTAAGCCAACAGCGTCGGCACCTGGGTGGCGCTGAGGGCCCCAGCCTGGCCCTCCCGCGCCCGCAACACGAGATCGATGGGGGCCACCAGGCCGGCTTGCCCCATGGCCGTCAGGGCGTCCAGGCCCTGGACATAGGGCATGGCTTGGGGCATCCAGCGCCCGGTGGGGTAGCCGGTGCGAATGGCCGCCAGCGGGGCGATCAGCAGTAGCAACAACCCCACCGCCGCCGCCCCGAGCCGCCAGGGGTGGCGGCTGACGAGTTGCGCCCAGGCCACCCACCGGGCCAGCCGGGCCTCGCGGCGTTGTGCCAGCACGGCCCACGACGCCGTCAACCGGGGCCCGGCCAGGGTCATCAGGGCGGGGATCAGGGTGAGCGCAAGAGCGACGGACACGCCCGCCACGAGCAAGCCGCCGACGCCCATCGACCGGCTGTCGAGGACCTCGGTGGTGACGAGCCCCCCGAAGCCGATCACGACGGTGAGACCGGAGATGACGACGGCCCGTCCTGCCGTTGCGACCGTCTCCACCACCGCGGCCTCGACCCCGCGGCCCCGGCGGAGCGCCTCCCGAAAGCGCGTCACCATCAGCAGGGCGTAGTCGATGCCCAGTGCCAACCCCAGCATCGACGCCACGCTCTGGGTGTAGGTGGAGAGCGCCGTGAGCTGCGCCAGCACCACCAGCAACCCGGAGGCCACAACGATCGCCACGGTCCCCACGGCCAGGGGCAGCGCGGCAGCCAGCAGGGAGCCGAAGGCAAGCACCAGCACCACCGCAGTGAGCGGCAGGCTCCGGGCCTCCGCCCGGGCCGAGTCCACCGTGCTGAAGGCGTTGATGTCGTGCGTCAAGGCCGGACGCCCCGTCACGTGCCAGACGATGCCCGCGCCGGGAGCCTTGGTCGCAAGGGTCTCCGCCACCATCGCTCGGAGGGGAGCCACCACCTGCTCGGCGGAGGCCAGGTCCCTGGCGCTCAGGCCGAGCAGCAGGATGCAGCCCTGCGGATCGCGGGACCGGAACGCCCTGCTGCCGGGATCGCCGGGGGCCAGGACCCTGGCAACGGCCGGATGGCCGCGCAGCCGGCTTGCCAGTTCGGCGACCACCGCCCGCATCTCGGGTCCGTCCGCGCGCTCGCGCGGGTGGCGCAGCGTCAGCGCCAGGCCCAGCGTGTAGGGGTTTCGGAACTGGGCCTGCACGGCCTGTTCAGCCGCCGCCGAGGCTGTGCCGCGCAGGCTGCCCGTGCCGCTCTGCAGCAGCGTGGGGAGCTTGCCAGCAACCGAACCGGCCCCCACGAAGACCGCCAGCCAGGCGACCAGCACCGCCCAGCGCCAACGCACCATCAGCCGGCCCCAGGCAGCCAACAGGTGAGAGAACGCAGCCAAGCCTGAACCTCCAAACAAGGGGAGGGTGCTATGATGACGGCACGCCCCGGCGCGCGTCCAGCCGCCGCTGGGGACGAGAGCCATGACGCCCACCCCACACGCTCCCAGCCCCGACCTGCGCTGGCTTCCGCTCTCATCTGAGGGCGTTGAGGCCGCTTTCGCCATCGACCCGACCCCCTGGCCTCTGCCCCTGGGCGAGGTCGCCCGCTGGGGTGGTGAGGCCAGCCCCTTCCTGGGGCAGGGGCCCGCATCGTGGGTGGTGGTGCCGGGGAGAGCCGCCTTGCTGGTGGGTGTCAACCCACGCGCAGCGGGTGGCCCTCTGGGGATGTTCGGCTGGTTGCGGCTCGCGCCCGACGTGGCGGGCCCGGAGCGCACGGCCGTGGTGGCAGCCCTGATCGCGGCAGCGCGTGACTTCACGCGCCGCCACGGCGCCACCCGGCTGCGAGGCCCGATGACCTTCTCGACCTGGCTGCCCTACCGGGTGCTGGCCGAGGACTCCCCGGCGGGCGAGGCCGGGTTCCCCGGTGAGGGGGTCGAGCCTGCTGCCAGGAACGCCCTTTACACGGATGCTGGCCTCGTCGTGACCGACCGCTACCTCACCCAGGCTGTGCCCGACGACCCCGATTACTGGGAGGTCGAACTGGCTCGCGAGGCTGCGTTGGCGAGCCGCCGGGGCGGGGGCTTGCACGTTCGCGCCGTCGAGGCCGGCGAGGGGCCGACGCTGTTGCCGCGCATCCACACGTGGCTCAACGCAACGTTCGCCGGGGCGCCCTACTTCACGCCAATAGGACCCGCAGAGCTGGCAGAGCGGATCGTCGGTCGGGCTCCGGCCGACGTCGAGGCGGTCCACCTGGTGGCCCTGGACGGGACGGGAGACCCTCAAGGGGTGCTGGTGGGGTTCCTGCACGGCGACAGGGGCATCCTCAAGACCGTCGCCGTCAGCCCTGCGGTGCGTGGCGGCCGGGCTGCGATGGCCCTGACGTTCGGCTTTCATCGCTGGGTGCGGTCGCGGGGCACGACGTGCGCCTGGCATGCCCAGATGCACGAGGGCGGCATCTCCCGACGGATGAGCGCCAAGCATGCCCGCCCCGTGCGACGTTACGTGCTGTACGGCGATGCCCACCACTGACGCCAACATCTACCACGCCACGCTGCTCGGGCCTGCGATCAGGGACGATCGCGTGGCCCTATGGCACCTGCCACCCGGGGCCACCACGGAGGAGGGCCTCACCTTCGCCGCGCTGCGGCAGGAGGCCGGCCGGGTGGCGGCCTGGCTCCGTGCCCACGGCGTCTCGCCGGGAGACCGGGTGCTGCTCCTGTTGCCGATGTCGCCCGCCTTCTACGCGGCGGTGCTGGGCGTTGCCCAGGTGGGAGCCGTCGCCGTGTTCGCCGACCCGGCCGCCGGCCTCTCTCAGCTCGGGACTGCCGTTCACCAGGCGCGCCCGGGCGCCGTGGTCGGCGTGCGCGGCGCTCGCTGGCTGCGCTGGCTCGTGCCGGCCGTGCGCCGGATTCCCCTGGCGCTTTGGGTGGAGGCCCACAGGCCCCTCCTGCCCGGCCACCCCGCCGACTTGCGGGTCGAGCCCGTCGAGGCCGACACCCCGGTCGCCATCGTGCACACCACGGGGAGCACGGGGGCGCCGAAGGCCGTCTTGCGGACCCACGGCTACATCGCCGCGATGTTGCGGGCCCTGGACATGCACCCCTCCAAGCACCGGGAGGCTGTCGACATGCCGCTCTGGCCGATGCTGGCCTTCGATGCGCTGTGCCACGGCCGGAGCTGCGTGCTGCCGGCCCTGCCGGGGGGCCGCCTGGACCGCCTGGAGGCAAGGACGCTGCTCGCCCAGATCCGGCGGCGCGGCGTCACCTTGCTGGTCGGCCCCCCCGTTGCCATCGAGACGCTCTGCCGCGCCGCGGAGGAGGGGGAAGGCGTCGGGTCGCTCCGCCACGTGTTCGTGGGAGGGGCGCTGGTGCCACCCGCGCTGCTTTCCCGGGTGCAACGTTTGTTGCCGGAGGGTGAGGCCCTGGCCGTCTACGGCTCGACGGAGGCCGACCCCGTGGCCGTGCACTCGGCGCGCGAGGCAGAGGGGCTGGCACCGAGGGCCGGTGTCTGTGTGGGGCGCCCCCACCCGGATCTTCGCGTGAGGCTGGTGGTGCCGACGCCCGGCCCTGTGACGTGGGCAGATTGCCTCGACGTGCCCCCCGGGGACGTCGGCGAGGTGATGGTGGCGGGCCCGCACGTCAACGTGCACTACCACGATGACCCCGAGAGCCTGGCCGCCTACAAGGTTGTCGATCCCGACGGTGCCACCTGGCACCGGATGGGGGATCTCGCTGCGTGCGACGAGGCCGGGCGGCTCTGGCTGCAAGGACGCGTCGCCACGCGCGTGCAGACCGCCGCAGGGGTGCTGGACTCGCTGGACGTGGAGGCCAGGGCCGTTCAGGTCCCGGGGGTCCGCGCTGCGGCCCTGCTGGGCCGGGCCGGGGAGGCCTGGGTGGTGGTGGAACCGGCTGAGGACGCAGACCTGCACGACGTGGAGCAACAGGTGGCAGCCGTGTTGGCGGGGACACCGCCCGTGCGGGTCGTGTTCCACCCAGCCCTTCCCAGGGATGCCCGGCACCACTCCCGGGTGGACCTGGCAGCGCTGACGGAGGACCTGCCGGACGACCCGCCGCGGCTGCCCCCCCGCGCGGCGCCGCCCCGGCTATGGCAGCGGGCCTATGCCTACCTGGCCGAGCGCTTCCCTCTGGGCAAGAACGTGCTGGGGGTCGTGCTGATGGTCGGCACGGACGGCCTGGCGACCCTGGCGCTGCTGCAGGCGCCCTTCACGGGACAGGTCTGGCAGCGGCTGGGCGTCATGGTGGTGCTGTTCACGCTGCTCTTTTTTCACCTGCGGGTCTTCGACGAGCACAAGGACTGGAAGGTCGATCGCATCGCGTTCCCGGAGCGGGTGCTTTCCCGCGGGTGGGTGAGCCTGACCCAACTGCGGGCGGCCGCGTGGCTCGCCGTGGTGCTGGAGCTCGGCATCGGAGCAGCCACCAGCCCGGCCGTGCTCGGGTGGATGCTGGTGCTGATCGGCTACACGTGGCTGATGCTGCGGGAGTTCTATGTCGGTGAGTGGCTCAACCGCCACATGGTGCTCTATGGCGTGAGCCACATGGCCATCATCACCCTGATGTCCGTCGCCGTGTACGCGGCGGTGCTGGACGTGGGCTCGGCCTCGGTGTTCGGGCTCGACCGCACCCTCGGGGGCTGGCTGCCGGGGTGGTTCGCCAGGCTCTGGCACCCGGGGCTGCTTCTCTTTGCCGGCATGAACTTCTGCTTCATCTACTCGCTCGAGGTGGCCCGCAAGATCCGCGTGCCTGAGCAGGAGCGGCCTCAGGTGGACACCTACTCCCGCAGGCTCGGGCTGGCCGGCGCCCTGATGCTGGTGATCGCCACGCAAGCCTTGGGCCTCGTGCTGCTCGGGATCGCGGGGCCGGCGCTGCACGTGCACGCGAGCGTATACTGGCTGGGCGCAGGTGCCCTTGCGCTCGTGGCAACCGCCTTCGGGCTCTTCGCCCGCAAGCCGCGGGCCGAGATGGCAAAGCGCCTCGAATCGGTCGGCGCGCTGACGGTGCTGCTGGTCAACGTGGCACTTCTCATCACTTGGGGGGGAACGCGATGACGACCGAGACCCAGGCCGCCCAGCTCCAGCTGGGGACCCCGGAGACCCCGCTGGACGAGGCACTTCCGGAAACGTGGGGGGGCAAGGGCGTGGGGCTCATCCGCCTGTCCCAGGCGGGGCTCGAGGTGCCCGAGTTCTTCGTGCTGCCTGCGGCCCTGCGGGATTGCGTGCGGGCCTCAGGCAACCCTTCGGCGGACCACCCCTTGCTCCTCGCGCTGGTCCGCGAGGGACTTCAGCGGCTGCCCGAGGGCCCCGTCGCCGTTCGCAGCAGCGGCGTCGACGAGGACGGGGACCACCGCTCCCTGGCCGGCCAGTTCGACACGTTTCTGGCCGTCCCACCCGATGCCCGGGCGGTGGCTGCCAAGGTCCTGGCCTGCTGGGCCTCCTTGCAGAGTGAGCGCGCCCGGGCCTACCGGTCGCGCCACGGGCTGGATGCGGAGGGCGGGGCCATCGCCGTGGTCGTACAGGCCATGGTGCCTGCCGAGCGTTCTGTGGTGATATTCTCTGGGAACCCCACGACGGGCGACGCGGACGAGACGGTGGTCGCCTCGGTTTGGGGGCTTGGCGACACCCTCGTGGCTGGTGACCTCGAGGGAGACACCGACGTGCTGGGGCCATCAGGCAGAGCCCTCCAGCACCTGTCCGGTGGGCAGACGCAGGCACGCCGCCTTCACGCGGACGGCAGCATCGCCGTCGAGGAACTACCCGCAGAGCTGGTGGGCAAGCCCGTGCTTTCGCCGGCGAACCGGCAGGCGGCCTGGCAGCTGGGGCGGGCCATCGCAAGCTGGGCGGGCCGGCCGATGGACATCGAGGCCGCCTTCCTGGGGGGACGCCTCCTGGTGCTGCAGGCACGGCCCGTCACGACCCCGCTGTCCCGCCATCGCCGGCTTTGGGACAACGCGAACGTGGTGGAGAGCTACGGGGGCGTCACGACGCCCCTCACGTTCTCCCATGCGAGCCTGGCCTACCGCATCGTCTACACGCAGTTCGGGCGGTTGCTTGGGGTGCCCCGGCACATCCACGACACCCACGAGCGTGAGATGCAGACCTACGTGGGCCTGCTCGACGGGCGCGTCTACTACAACCTCCTGATGTGGTACCTGTCCATGGCGCACCTGCCGGGCTACGCCTTCACGCGCAGCGCCATGGAGAACATGATGGGCGTCCGCGAGGCCCTGGACGTCGAGCTGCCGCCCGCAGGCAGCCCCCTGCAGGCCTGGACGCGAGATCTTCCCAGGTTGGCCCGGATGCTGGCCCGAACGGCTTGGGCCTTTGCGACGATCGACCGGCGCATCGGGGCCTTCGAGCGAAACTTCGAGGCGGTCCACGGGGCCTGGCGCGATCAGCGCTTCGAGGGATGGGAGACAGCCCGCCTCGTGGACCTTTACCACACGCTGTTGGTGCAGGTGCTTCACCGGTGGGAGGCCCCCATCCTCACGGACGTGGGGGCG
Organism: Candidatus Sericytochromatia bacterium; assembly: GCA_035285125.1. Taxonomy (GTDB): domain Bacteria; phylum Cyanobacteriota; class Sericytochromatia; order S15B-MN24; family JAQBPE01; genus JAYKHL01. The sequence continues at coordinate 115,790 of JAYKHR010000066.1, forward strand.
ATGGTCTCGATGGCGCTGCTGCAAGGTTTGCTAGCGAAATGGGCCCCGGGTTGCCCAAACCTGGCCGGGGAGCTGCTGGTCGGGGCTGGCGACATCGAGAGCACGGCCCCGACCCGGGAGCTCACGGCCCTGGCAGCCAGGGTGCGAGCGCATCCGACGGCGATGGCCCTCCTTGCGGGGCCCCCTGAGGCCGCCTGGGAGGCCCTTCACCGGGACGTGACGTGCAAGGGCCTCGCAGCGGAGCTGGACGCCTGGGTCTCGCGCTACGGCGACCGGGCGATGGGGGAGCTCAAGCTGGAGACCCAGACCCCCCGGGAGCAACCCTCGCTGGTCGTGCCGCTGTTGCGGAGCTACGTCGCGATGGCGGGCACCCAGCTGCCCCCGGCTCCCGATAACACGAAGGCCGAGGCCCGCCTGGACGAGGCGCTTGCCGGAAGCCCGTTCCGGCGGCTGGCGGCGCGCACCGTCCTGCATTGGACGCGCAAGCACGTGCGCAACCGGGAGAACATGCGCTTCGCGCGGACCAGGCTGACGGGCGTGCTCAGGCGCCTGTTCCGCGCCGTCGGCGAGGACTTGGTGCGGGTGGGGCTGCTGAGCCAGGCCGAGGACGTCTTTTACCTCACGGTGGAGGAACTCACGGCCTATGTCGATGGCCGCTCCGTGACCCGCGATCTCGGGGCCCTCGCGCTGCTCCGGCGCAAGGAGTACGACGGCTACGGGCAGGCCGAGCCCCCGGAGCGGTTCGTGACCATCGGCCTGCCGCACCTCCGGGTGCCGGAGGCGCCTCCGGCACCGGGGGGCGATGCGACAGCGTTCGTGGGCACGCCCTGTTGCCCAGGCGTGGTGACTGGCCCGACGAGGCTTGTCCGGGATCCTGCCGATGCGGGGGACCTCGCGGGCGAGATCCTGGTCGCGCCTCGCACGGACCCTGGCTGGGTGGCGCTCTACCCGGCCATCTCCGGCCTCCTGGTGGAGCGCGGCAGCGTGCTGTCGCACTCGGCCATCGTGGCCCGGGAGATGGGGTTGCCCACGATCGTGGGCGTGCAGGGGCTTTGCGCGCGGCTTGGCGCCGGCCAGCGGGTAAGAATGGATGGGGGGACAGGACGCATCGAGCTCCTGCCCCACGAGGAGGCTTCGCCATGACCGTCGGTTTCGTGGATCTTGACCTCTTGCATCGCCAGGCCGAGTCACGGCCCCTGGACCTCGATGCCTTGCCGTGGGCCCAAGGGGTCCAGCAGGGCGCCTGGTTCGCCCCTGAGGCGATGAGTCACCTGTTCCATTGCCCGAGCTACGCCGGGTTCTCCGACGACGAGCGGCGTGCCCTCGCCCGCATCACGGCCCTGACCAAGGCCGAGAGCTTCGTCTACTTCGAGGAGTTCCTGCTGATCCCCATCGTGCAGCAGATTCTGCGCGCTCCCGAGCGCTACGGCGTCAGCCCGGGCCTCGTCACGTGCCTGGAGGACTTCGTCCACGAGGAGCGCCAGCACACGGAGATGTTCTGGCGCCTCCTTGAGGCGGCTGCGCCGGCGCATTACCCCACGCGCCAGCTCAGGTACTTCGGCCCGACCTCGGGCGGCGCGGTCCTTGGCAAGCTGCTGGCCAGGCGGCCTGACTTCTTCATTCTGTGGGTCTGGCTCGCCCTCATCATCGAAGAGCGCACGGTCGACCTCTACCGCCAGTACCGGTCGGATCCGCGGGTGGATCCCCTGTTCGCTGCGGTCTACCACGCCCATATGGTTGACGAAACGCGCCACGTGTCGATCGACCACCACCTGCTCGCCACCTTCTGGGATCCTGCCCCGCTCTGGCTGAGAAAGCTCAACGTCGCCCTGTTGGACCACTGCCTGGGCAAGCTCACGACGCCCCGGGTCGTGGCCCGCGTCAGCTTGGCCGAGGTCATCGACCAATCCCCAACACTCAGGCCACAGCGAGCCACGATCGCCCAAGAGCTCGCCTCGCTGGGAAAGAACGCCTCCTATCAGGCGGCTCACTTCTCCCGGGATTGCCTTCCCCGTAGCTTCGCCCTGATGGACCGCTACCCGGAATTCGCCACCCTGCGGGCGGGCTTGCCCGCCTACCAGCCACGCACCGCGTGAGCCGGCCGTGATCGCAGACAGGGGGCCGGGCGCCCCGGGGCCGACCGAGCGAGCCCTGGCGCGTCGGCCCTTTTTCGACGGCGTCGGCTACGCGTCGTGCTGGGAAGACGCGGACGTCCTGCGGGCTGCCTTGCGTGTCAGACCAGGCGACCGGGTCCTCTCGATCGCCTCCGGCGGCTGCAACGCCCTCTCGCTCCTGCTGGACGACCCCGCGCAGGTGGTGGCCGTGGACTTCAACCCCCACCAGACCCGGCTGGTCCGCCTCAAGGTGGCTGCGATCCGCCTCCTGCCCAGGCAGGAATACCTGGCGCTGATAGGCGCCACCAACGAAATGGACAGGCTGAAGCTCTGGCAGGCAGTTCGCCCTCTGGTGCCCGAGGCGGACAGGCGCTGGTGGGACGCAAGACCAAGGTTGTTCGTGCAGGGGCTCTACCGGGCGGGGCGAACGGACCGTTACCTGATGGCCTTCGGTGGCCTGGTTCGCGCGTGGCTTGGCCGTGGTCGGGTGGACCGGCTCTTCGGCTTCGCCTCGTTGGCCGAGCAGAGAGCCTTTTACCACGAGGTTTGGGACGACTGGCGGTGGCGCACCATGTTGAACCTGTTCTTTCACCGCCGCGTCATCTCACGCGCCAAGGACCCGAGCCACTTCCGGTATGTGGACGGGGATGCCTTCGGGGCGCGAATCCACCAGCGTGCCAGCCTGCTCTTCACGGAGGGCCTGATGCGAGACAACCCCTACTGCGCCCTGATCCTGCGGGGGCGGTACCTGGACGAACAGGCCCTGCCGGCCTACATGAAGCCGGGGGCCTACGACCTTGTCCGCGAGCGGCTCGATCGCCTCGAGTTGCGGGACGAACCCCTGGGGGAGGCGCTGGCCGCAAGCCCGCCGGAGGCCTTCGATGCGTTCAACCTCTCGAACCTGTACGACTGGCTCAGCGACGAGGCCCGCACGGCATCCCTGGAACTGGTGTGCCGCACAGCCCGCCCGGGTGCCCGGCTGTGCTACTGGAGCACGCTGGCACCACGACATTTGCCCGCATTACGGGACTTGCAACCCGATGGCGAGTTGGCAGCGAGGCTGCATCGCCAGGATCGGTTTCCCTATGCACACCTCGAGGTGGCCTCGGTCAACCGCCCCGTGCCCGGTCGTTGAGGCGGGGCGACGACCCAAAGGGCCCCGGGCCTCACCTCGATCACGAGCCGGGAGGCCTGCGCAAGCAACTCGCCGTCCGCCATGAACTCGACCGACTCGTCGGCCGAGAGTTCCAGCGAGCAGGCTTCGCCTGCCGTCACCCCGGGATGCCCGACGTGAGCCCCCGAACGGTTCATGGCGGCTGCTGACCACAACCCCCGGAACCGGCCTTGCCACGTGAGCCGGCACCACCCGAGCGTGCCATCGTCGGGCCGGGTGCCAGGGCAGGCACAAACCGAGCGCCCAATGGAGGCCTGGTTGTGGATGAACATGGCGAGCAACAGCCCCGTGACGGCATCTTCCTTGCCACATCGAAAGGTCAACATGTGGGCCACGCGGGGCGCCGTGGCGATCAGCCAGGCGCTGTAGAGCGTGTAAGCCAGGCTCCCCAGCGCCCGCGTCACCACGGCCGCCAGGCCCTTGCCAGACTTGAGCGCGTGGACGCCGATGGCCACATCGCTGACGATGCCAGTGCCCCCGCCCGTGAGGAAGCACTGACCATTGACCATCCCGACGTCGATGGCCCGGCGTTCGCCCGCCAGAATGGCCTGACAGGCCTCCAGAGGGGTCAGCGGCATCCCGAGTTGCCGGGCGAGGTCATTGGCCGTGCCGGCCGGGACGACGGCCAAAGCCACCGAGCCGCCGACAATCTGGTTGGCGACGGCGTTCAGGGTGCCGTCGCCCCCGACCACGACCACCACGTCAACCCCAGAATCGCGCGCATCCCGGGCCGCGCGGCACATGGCCTCGAACGAGCCCGGGATGACGACCTCATGGTCCGTCCGGGCGAAGGCCGCCCGGACGATACCCACCCAGCGCCCATCGGCGCCGTTGCGTGCAGTGGGGTTGATGAGGATGCGATACCGCAGCACGCGCCTCGCTTCAGTAGTAGTGGCCGAACCCGACCAAGCCCACGTCCAGGTTGTTCTCCAGGCCCCGCACGTAGTTGAACCAGGTGTACGTCCGGTCGGTCCAGAGGTACTTGCCGCCCGCACCGATGCGCGAGTCCCCCGTGTTGGTGGCCAGGCTCCGACGCAACTGGTAGTTCAAGCCGACGGAGACGCGGTCGTTGGGCCAGAGGTCTGCGCCCAGCGCCACGCCGCCCTGCGCGGCGGCCTTCTGGAAGTAGCTGATCTCAGGCTGGGCCGTCAGCTCGAGCGTACCCATCTTGACCATGCCAGCGATCTTGTAGCTGCCGCCGTAGTCCCAGTTCATGCTGGGGTCGACGTTGGCGCGGGCCATATAGGACCCAGCCACGGACCAGCCCTTGCCGGCCGCGTAGCGCTGGCGCAGGCCCACCTGGCTCTCTGCCGAAAGCAACACGGCGGCGTCAAGGCCATCCGAAAGCCCCATCCCAAAGCCCGCCAGGGGAAGCAACTGGGCGTTCGCGAGGCCCTGGGCCCGGAAGGGGTTGGTGCTGCCGAGGGCCAGGCCGACCTCCTTGTGTCCGGTGCCCAGGAACACCGGGGCATAGACCAGACCGCCCGCGGAGATGATCCGCGCCGGGCCGCTGACGATGGCGTCGTCCTCGGCGGCAAAGGCAGGCGCGGCAAGCGCCAGGACGGCGGCGGCCAGGGCAAGGGCACAGAGGGTTTGCTTCATGCGTTTCGACCTCGCTTCGTGTGTGTTGTGGCGATATATCGGGTGGAACCCCTAGAGTCCTACCCGCCAGCCTCGCCCCCTTACCCAACACGGGCCTGCCCGTTCCTCCGCCAGAAGCCGCGAGGCCGACCGGCAGTGCCGGTCGGCCTCGCTAGGAGCGGAGAGGGCGGGATTCGAACCCGCGGTACGGGTTTAAGCCCGTACAACTTCTTAGCAGGAAGCCGCTTTCGACCAGCTCAGCCACCTCTCCAGAGCCTGAGGATGGTAGCACGCGGGGACGCCAGGGGTCAAGCCGTGGCGCCATTCGCGCCTTGACGGGCGTCCCGGGCCGGGCTAGCATGGCGACCCGCCCGCGGCGCTCGGCTGCCGCTCAAGGTGACCCTCTGCGGGCGGCCCACACCTCGAGATTCCCACAGGAGAACCACCCTGATGACCAAGCCCATCACCGTCACCGACAACAGCTTCCAGCAGGACGTCATCGACGCCTCAGTTCCCGTGCTGGTTGATTTCTGGGCCACGTGGTGTGGGCCCTGCAAGATGATCGCGCCAATCCTCGAGGACGTGGCCTCGGAGCTTGGTGGCAAGCTCGTGGTCGCCAAGCTCGACGTGGATGAGAATGCCGGAGCGGCCCAAAAGTACAGCGTCATGAGCATTCCGACGCTGATCCTTTTCAAGAACGGGCAGCCTGCCGAGCGGCTGGTGGGCTACATGTCCAAGGAGCAGTTGCTCGCCAAGCTCTCGCCCTCGCTCGGCTGAGAACACAGAGCCCCTGGTAGCGTCCCGCCCCCGCTCCTCGGAGCGGGGGCGGTTCCGTCTTCACTCGGGGGCCATCGCCAGCTTCAGGTGCTTTCGAACAGACAGCAGGCTGCCTGCGGCCCCCAGGGACATCCCGAGCAAGGTCAGGACGACGAGGGTCTCTGCCGTCGCCACCATATCCAGCCTCATGGGGACGAAGGGCAGCAACTCCTGCCACTTCGAGAACGTGAAGTACCGCCAGGACACCAGCAACCCCGTGGTGAGCACGGCCCCGAAGAAACCGAACAGCATCCCCTCGAGCAAAAATGGCCAGGCGATGAACCAGTTGCTGGCGCCCACGAGGTGCATGATTTCAATCTCTCGGCGGCGAGCCATCACCGCCAGCCGGATCGTGTTGACGATGACGGCCAGGCTCGCTGCGGCCAGGATCCCACTGATGGCCAGGCCCGCCGTCCGGATGAAGGCCGAGATTTCATTGATCTTGCGCAGCAGGTCCTGGCCGTACTCGATGTCCTCGACGCCGGGCATCTTGGCGATACGCTCAGCCACCAGGGGCGTCGCCTCCGCGCTGCGCGTCTGGATGGAGAGGGCATTGGGAAGCGGGTTCACGTCGAGCAGGGTGTTGAAGGTCATCCGCGTCCGCATGTCCTGCTGCATCTGCTGCCACGCCTCCTCCTTTCCGATCAGTCGGACCGAGGCGACCTCAGGCATCTCCCGGATGGCGGCCTCGAGGTCGGAGGGCTTGGCGTCCTCCGAGAGGAACACGGCCACGGGGACCTTGCTCCCCACCTGCTGGCTGACATGCTGAAGGTCTTGCACCACGAGCCAGAAGCCACCCAGGATGGACAGGCTCACGGCGATGGTCAGCACCACCAACCAGCTCATCCAGAAGGAACGGGCGATGCTGGAAAGGGCCTCTTGACCCACGAACTCCGCGATGCGGAAGAACTTCTTAACTGGCTCCAACGGAGTACACCCCTCGTGCCTGGTCCTGGACCAGGCGCCCCTGATCGATGGTCAGGACGCGGCGGCGCATGTTGTCCACGACCAGCTTGTTGTGCGTTGCCACCACCACGGTGGTGCCGTGGAGGTTGATCTTGGTGAGCAGCCTCATGATCTCCCAGGAGGTCTCAGGATCCAGGTTCCCCGTGGGCTCGTCGGCGATCAACAAGGGCGGCGTGTTGACGATGGCCCGCGCCAGACAAACGCGCTGCTGCTGGCCGCCGGAGAGCTCCCCGGGAAGGGCGTCGGCAAAGTCTCGCAGGCTCACGAGGTCCAAGCTGGAGCGGACCCGGTGGTGCATGTCAGCCTTCGGCGCCCCCACGATCTTCAACGCAAACGCCACGTTGTCGTAGACCGTTCGGTCCATCAGCAGCTTGTAGTCCTGAAAGACGACGCCGATGCGTTGGCGGAGCCTGGGCAGGTTGCGGCCAGACAGCCGCCCGATGTCCACGTTGCTGATCAACACCTGCCCGGTCGTCGGTACCTCCGCCCGGTAGAGCAGCTTCATCAGGGTGGACTTGCCAGCCCCGGAGGGGCCGACGATGAACACGAATTCGCCCTGCTGAACCTCGAGGCTGAGACCCGAGAGAGCTCGGACGCCGTTCGGATAGACCTTGGTGACTTGGCGGATGCTGATCACGAACGTACCTCCGAAGTGGCCCCAGGGGGCCGGGTGAGCACCTCTCGGACAAACGCCGGGAGGGTGGAGCGCATGCGCTGAATTCGCCACGGCTCCTGAAGCAACCGGAACAGCCACTCCAGATGAAGGCGTCTGAAGGCGGCCGGGGCCCGGCGCACCCGGCCCGCAAACACGTCGAAGCTCCCCCCGACCCCCATCGCGACGGGTACCCCGATCGCGCCCAGGTGCTGCCGGATCCACTTCTCTTGCCTTGGCACGCCAAGCGCCACGAGGAGAACGTCTGGGGCTGCAGCTCTGATGCCGGCCAGCACGTCGGGCTCCTCCGCGGCAGCAAAGAACCCGTCTCGCACACCAGCCAGGTGAAACCCAGGATGCACGGCTGCCAGGGCCTCCGCGGCGGCTTGGGCGACACCGGGCTGCCCGCCCAGCAGGTAGAACCGCCAGCCGGACGCCGCCCCCGCGGAGACGAGTTCACGCACGAGGTCCACGCCAGCCACCTTCTCGAGGCCCTTCTGCGGCATCTGACGCCTGACGGCCCACACGACGCCTGAGCCGTCAGGCACGACCAGGCCCGCCGCCCGGATGATGTCCCCAAGTTCCGCATCCCGCTGCGCCTGCATGGCCATCTCAGCGTTCATCGTGACGATGTGGAGCGGAGTCCCGGGGGCGGCCCGGGGCCCGGCCAGCACGTCTGCAACGCGGGCGACGGCGCCCTCCATCGGCAACAGATCGACCGGCAGGTCCAACACAAAGGCGCGGTCAGCCACCACGCACCACCCCGGGCCGCGCCACCGAGAGGGCCACCTCCACGTTGCGCCGCGCCTTGATGCGCCAGCCCTCAGCCTTGGCCGCAAGGACCTGTCGCGCCTCCAACCGTGTGGCCCAGGCCTCGCGCAGCAAGTTCGCCAGGGCATCGGCCTCGCGCACCGCCTCGACGGACGGAAGCGCCGGGAAGCCGGCCTGCCGGGCGAAGGCTTCCACCTTGGGGTCATACACCACAGCCACGCAGGGGGTGCCGACGGCAGCAGCCATGATCAGCGCGTGCAGCCTCATTCCGAGCACCATATCGACGCGCTTCAGGAGCCCCATCATTTCAGCCGGCGAAAGCACGTCCTCGAGCATCAGCAGGGGAGGTCGCTGGGGTTCGGGGCGGGCCGCAAGGCACTGGGCCAGCTCGTCGAGCAGCCAGCGGTCGTCGGGGTGGTGGAAGGGGAGCAGCAGCACCTGCGCGTGCCAGTCGCTCGCCGTTTGGGCCAAAACGGCGGACAGGGTCTTCAGGCCCTGTTCGGTCCAGCTGCGCCAGGGCCGAAGAGACACGGCCACCACCGGACGGCCAGGGTCGAGTCCCAGGCGCGCCCAGATACCCTCCACCACGTGGTCGGCTGCAGGTGGCAGCGCCAGCACCGGATCTGCCGTGACCTCGATGGCGTCGGCAGGCACCCCACAGGCGACCAGCAGGCTCGCGGAAGCCTCGTCCCGAACGGTCACGGCCTGGAGGCGGCTGACGACGCCGCCCACCAGGTGACGGCTGGCCCCGTGTCGCAGGGGACCGACGCCCTGGCCCAGCATGATCGCCGGGGTGCCCGCCAGTCGCGCCAGGGCCATCAGGCCCGTGTAGTAAGGGACGGAGCCTGGCCCCGTGACGTCCTGGAGGAGACTCCCCCCACCACTGATGAACAGGGAGGCCCTGCGGAGTTCCGCCCAAATGGCTGGGATGTCCAACCGCTGGACGGCGTCGATGCCCAACTGCCGGGTGCCGACGGGGTCAGCCGACAGCGCCACCAGCCTGGCATCAGGAGCTACCTGTGACACCAGCGAGGCGAGCGCCGCGAGGATGGCCTCATCGCCCGTGTTGCCGAAGCCGAAGTAGCCAGAGACCAGAATGCGACGGGGCCCTTGGGCAGCGCCGGAGTTGGCGTCGGAGGCAGGGAGGTCGGCCACGGGCCGAGGTCCAGCGGTCACGACGCGCTCAGTCCTTGTTCTGCTGGTCGATGGCCCAGCCGATCATCTCAGGCGTGCAGAACCCGTACCCGATCAGGATGGAACCGAGCAGTTCCCCTGTGTTCTCTTGCTCGACCAGGGCGATGTCGAGCTGAGCAGGCGTGATGCATCGGGTGCGCAGCAGGATCTGGCCGAGCCGCAAGTCAGCAAGCTGTGCACGGAGAGCGGCATGGATGTCCTCAACCGTCGCGTGGCCCTGTTCCACCACGATTTCCCCAAGCAAGCGACCGGGATGGTGCGCCTGCAGGGCGAGGCAGGTTTCGAGGGTGTCGACCGTCAAGATTCGGCTGCGAATGAGCAACTGGCCGATGCGGTTGTCCTCGATCACGGAGTCGTGCACCGCGTAGGGCGGCACAAGTTCAGGAACCGTGTAGTCGTCCGGTCCTGCCTCCTCGAGAGGGTCTTGGGACAACGACGCGTGCTGCAGATCTTCCACTGGAGTCTCCCGGTTTGGGGGCCCGGTGCCCCGCGGGCGAACCAGGCGCGATCTGCCCGGCGGGCGAGGTCCATCTTAACCCTCCACGGCTGGCTGCGTCAAGCCGTCAGGGCCGTCCCTGCTTGATTTGGGCCCATGCCGGCAGGTGCACGAGCGGGTTGTCCAGGCAGCGCAGAGGCCGTATGATGACACGCCTGAGCAGGACAAGGGACAGGGGCGTGACCAGATGGCGTGGCTGCAAGGAACCAGGTGGCTGACGGTTCGGGCTTGCCTGGCAACCCTTGGGGTGCTTGCCCTCAGCGCGCCAGGCGAGTGCGCCCCGGTCGTTCATCGGCTGGCAAACGGACTGCGCGTCGTGCTGGTGGAGGATCACAAGGCCCCACTCGTGGCTGTGCAGGTCTGGTACCAGGTGGGCAGCAAGGACGAGCGGCCGGGCCTCACGGGTGCCTCCCACCTGCTGGAACACATGATGTTCCAGGGAGCGAGGCGCTACGGTCCGGGCGAGTTCGACCGGCAGTTGGTGCGGCGCGGTGGTCAGAACAACGCCTTCACGACCACCGACTTCACGGCTTACCACGAGGTGCTCGCCAGCGAGCACCTGGGCCTGGCCCTCGACCTCGAGGCCGACCGCATGACGGGGGCGCTGCTCCCCGCCGACAAGCTCGAGAGTGAGCGCGAGGTCGTCAAGGAGGAGCTGAGAGGGAGCAGCGACAACTCCCCCCTCGGAGCGGCCTGGGACCTGCTGCCGTCGCTGACGTGGCTGGCGAAGTCCTACCACTGGCCGGTGGGAGGCTGGACCAGCGACCTGGACACCGTGTCTCGCGCGGACCTCCTGGGCCACTACCGGTCCCACTACCACCCAGCCAATGCCGTGCTCGTCCTGGTTGGAGACTTCAAGCAGGCCGAGGCCCTCCGGTCAGTTTCAGCCGCCTTTGGGCGACTGCCGGCCGGCCCCAAACCGCCGAGGGTCCGGACGCGAGAGCCCCTGATGCGCGGGGAGCGGCAGGCCGACTTGTTGCGGGACGTCGCGACGCCCGTCGTCCTTGCGGGCTATCGCCTGCCGGCCGCGGGGTCGGCAGACCTGCCCGCTTTTCAAGTGCTGGCCCGAATCTTGTCTCATGGCAGGTCCTCTCGGCTTCACAGCGAGGTGGTCGAGGCTCGACGCCTGGCGCGGGAGGTGGACGCCGGCCTGGACGAGGGCACGGAGGGCAGCTTGTTCTACGTCGCCACGTTGCCCCGGCCGGGTGTCACGCCCGAGGCTGCACGCCAGGGCTGCGATGCCGTGCTGGAGGGGCTGAGGCGGCGGGGGCCGTCGGCAGCGGAGGTGGCGCGCGCGGTCAAGGTGATCGAGGCTGAGCGCCTGATCGAACGCGAGACTGCACAGGGCGTGGCTGAGGCCATCGGCCGGCGGGTGTCGCTTCACGGAAACGCGGACTTGCAAGCGGAGGTCAGCCAACTCCGCCGCGTCACCGCAGCGCGCGTCAGGGAGGTGGCCCGGAAACACCTGGCCCGAGCCAACAGGGCCGTGATCACCGTGCGCCCCGCCAGGCGGGAGGACAACTGATGCGCAGCAAGCTACTTGCCCTGGCGCTGGTGACGCTGGGGGCCACCCAGGCTCTCAGCGGGTGCGCCTGGCTCCTCGCCTCACCTCAGCCGGAGGCCCCACGCCGTTCGGCCCTGCCGCCGGTCCCCACCCCATCAGCGGAGCCGACGGCCCGCCCCTTCGTGCTGCCTGCGCCGAGCCGCGTCAAGCTTCCGAACGGCCTCGTGGCCTGGTCCGTGCGCCGTCGCCACCTGCCACTCGTCACCGTACGGCTGGTGGTGCGGGCAGGGGAGCGCCACGAGGAGAGTCGATTTGCTGGCACCGCTGCCATCACGGCCGAGTTGCTCCGCCGCGGGGCAGGCGCTCGGGACGCTCGTCAGTACCAGGCCGCGTTGGACGCCACGGGCGGCCGCTTTGCCTTCGAGGCAGGGCCCGACGCCACCGTCATCACGGCCACGGTCCTGCGGAGAGACCTCGATCTGGCCGTATCATTGCTGGCCGACGCGGTGCAGGATCCCTGGTTCGAGGTCCAGGAACTCGCTGAGGTGTGTCGCGAGCACCAAGCTGACATCGACGGCCTGCGGGACGACGGCGATGCTCTGGCGGACACGCTGCTACGCCATGTCGTGCTCCGCGGGCACCCTTACGGCAGGCTCCCCTCCCGCCGGGCCATCGACGCCTTGATGCGGAGGGACGTGCGACGCTTTCACCGATCGTGGTTCAGGCCAGAGCGGACCCACCTCACGATCGTGGGAGACGTGACCGCGACCGAAGCACGTCAGGTGGTGGCCCGGCGCTTCGGCGCCTGGCGGCGCCATGCAGCGGCCCAGCGAGAGCCCGGGAGACAGGCCCCGCCCAAGGCACCCACCCGGATGCAGGTGTGGGTCATGGACCTCGCCGTGAGCCAGAGCTACATCCGGCTCGGCACCCCTTTGCCCGCGCGATCCAAGCTGGCGTGGCACCAGGTAGACGCCCTCAACTTTGTCCTGGGAGGCGACTTCACGTCCCGGCTCAACCTCGAACTGCGAGACCGTCAGGGGCTCGCCTACGGGGCTTACAGCAGGTTCGAGGCCTGGCGAGAGGCCGGCCTGCTCTCCGCGCGCGTCAACACCCGCACGGAGTCTACGCGTCGAGCCGTCGACAGGCTGCTCGCCGTCGTGCGCGGGCTTCGCAGAACCGCCCCCTCGCGCGACGAAGCGGAGACGGCGCGGCGCTACCTCTCAGGGTCCTTCCCGATGCGCTTCGAGACCAACGCCGCCCTCGCCGAGGAGTTCTCGGACCTGGCACTTTGCGGGCTCCCAGAGGCAGCCGTTGCTGGCTACCGAGAGGCGCTTCGGGGCGTGACGCCCGGCAGCCTTTACCGGCAGGCCCGGGCCTACGTGCCTGACCAGGGCCTTCACCTGGTGGTGGTGGGCCCTGCCGGCAAGATCGTGCCCGCCCTCAGAGGCCTCGGCGACGTCAAGGTGTTGCGCCGGGACGAGGCCTTCCGCTAACGGGTCAGCCGGCCTCCGGGGCCATGTCCGTCGCCACTGCGGGCGCCTCGGCAGACGAAACGACCGGCAGGGGGCCCGACGGCTCGTCGTCCGACGGGGGGCCGAGGAGAAGCTTTCCTACAGTGTAGGTGAGGACTGCACGCACCACTGTCGCGATCGGCACCGCGATGAGCAGGCCCACCGGCCCACCATAGTGCTCCCCGACCAGCAACGCAAGCACGACCAACGCCGGGTGCAACTCGGCGTTGTGACCGATGATGTTGGGGTTCAGGAAGTTGGCCTCGATGAGGTGGATCAGCAGGATCCAAATCAAAGCCAGCAAGCCCGTCGCTGGAGAGTTGGTGAGCGCCACGGCGACAATCGGAACCGAACTGAAGAGGGTGCCGAAGACGGGAATCAGGCTGAAAAAGCCTGCGAGCACACCCAGCGTGATGGCGAACTTGACGCCAAGGACCATCAGCCCGAGGGTCGTGAGGACCCCGTTGACGATGCACACGCCGATCTGCCCCCGAACGGCTCCCGCGAGTCCCCGGTCGATGTCGGCCATCAGCGCCCGAGTCGGAGACCGGTACGCGGCCGGCACCAGCCGCGACAACCAGCGTTTGAGACGGGGGAGGTCGTAAAGCAAGAAGCCTGTGAGCATGAAGACCAGCACCACCATCAAGATGGCGGAAAAAACACCTGCAATGAGGTCCCTGGCCCTCTTGGCCAGCTCGCCGAGCTGGCCGTTGATGGCCTCGAACATGCCCGTGATGCCGTCGTGAAGCGACTTTTTCAGGTCAAAGGGAACGTTGTAGGTGTCGAGGTGGCTCTGCCAGGTGATCATCAGGCCCGGCAGCACCTCCCGCTCGAACTGGATGAGCTGCTTGGGCAGCACCTGGGCGAGCCGAGCAAACTCCTGGTAGAGGTGGGGCAACACAAAGAGGCCGACAAACCAGAGGGCGAGCCCGAAAGCCGCGTAGACCCCTGCAATGCCCACCAGCCGCCCGAGCGGCCGGCCGAAGGGGGTCAGCCGAGCGATTGCTGAGACGGCAGGATTCAGCAGGTAGACCAGCACGAAGGCGATGTAAAAGGGCGTCAGCGTTTTGCCCAGCACCACGACGGCGCCCAGGCACAACAGCAGCACCGCCACCACGAGGAGGCCGCGGGTGGCGTCACTCGGGGGCCACGACAGGGTGCGCAGGGGTTGATCCTCCACCGAGTGTCAGAGCCTCGCGAGTACGCCGCGGACCAACTGTTCCAGCTTGGGGCCAACCCGGCGAGCGACCTCGAGGATCTCGTCCTCCGAAGCGTGATGGCCTGCGTCGGGGATCGCCATGTCGGACACCGTCGCAATCCCGAGCACCTTGATGCCCGCATGGGTGGCCGCAATCGCCTCTGGCACGGTGGACATGCCGACCGAGTCCGCCCCGATGCGCGTCAGGAACCTGAGCTCCGCCTTGGTCAGGAACGCCGGGCCGGAGATGGCGGCGTAGACGCCTTCATGGACGTACAGCCCTTGCGAGGTGGCAACCTCTCGAGCCAACGCGATGAGTTCGGGCCTGTAAGCTCCGTACATCACGGGGAAGCGGTCCCCCAGGTCCGGATCGTTGGGCCCCGTGAGTGGGTTCGCGCCCATCATGTTGATGTGGTCGCTAATCAGCATCAGGTCGCCCGCCCGGAATCGAAAATTCAGCCCCCCCGTGGCACACGTCACAATGAGGGTCTCAATCCCGAGTGCCTTCATGACCCGCACAGGGAAGACCACCTGCTGAGGCGTATGCCCCTCGTACAGGTGGAACCGCCCCTGCATCACGGCGACAGGCAGGCCATCGAGTTGCCCGAGCACCATGTTGCCCTTGTGTCCGGGGGCCGTGGCGACCGGGAAGTGGGGGATGTCGCCGTAGGGGATGCGAACAGCACCGTCAACGCCGTCTGCCAGCCCACCGAGACCGCTGCCCAGGATGATGCCCACCCGAGGATGAGATCCTCCCTGGCTTCTCAGGAACGAGGCGGCCTCCTCCACGCGTTGCCGCTGGTCGAGGAGGACGGGAGAGACGGCCGTGGCAGGGGCTTTCATAGGGGTTGAACCTCCAGCAAGAACGCCCCGCCGAGTGAGGCGGGGCGGAGAATGCGAGTGGGCCCTCCGAGGCTCGAACTCGGGACCCGCTGATTAAGAGTCAGCTGCTCTACCAACTGAGCTAAAGGCCCGCATCTGTTACCGAGGGTAACGTACCGATTGTAGCACGTACTAGTCGTGGCGCAACCTGCGGTTTAGGCGTGGTCGGGTCGCGACAAGCAGCGGGCAGGGAGGGATTCGAACCCTCGGTACGGGGTTAAGCCGTACACATCATTTCCAGTGATGCCCTTTCGACCACTCAGGCACCTGCCCTGGAGAAGTGGGCCCTCCGAGGCTCGAACTCGGGACCCGCTGATTAAGAGTCAGCTGCTCTACCAACTGAGCTAAAGGCCCGTCCACTTCGGCGTCAGGTTACCACCCCGCACTCCTGCCTGTCAAACGCCCCATGGGGCGAGGCCCCGCCCCCGAGGCGTGTATAATCTTGGGAATGGGAACCACGTGTCACCACCTGCTGCGGCTCGCCCTATCCTTTGCGGCCGTGTTCCCGCTGCTGACTTGGGGCGCCGCGGTGCCCGCAGACGCTTCGAGGCAGCGGGGCGCCCGTCCAGTTCGGCCGGTGCTCGTCCAACGGCTGGCTTATGACGCGCAGCGCCACACGATCGTGCTGGGCGTGACGGGCCACCTCGGGGTGGCGACACGCACCGTGGCGAACCCGCTGAGGCTGGTGGTGGACCTGCCTGGAGCCCGGCTCGCCACCCGCAACCGCGCCCTGACCGTCGGCGACCCCCTGGTCGCCAGGGTGCGGGTGGCGCAGTTCGCCGTCTGGCCCCCCGTCGTGAGGGTCGTCATCGAACCCACGGGCCCCGACGAGCCGCGCCTGGCGGTTCAGCAGGACGGCCGCCGCCTCTACATCACCGTGGCGCCGCCTACAGCCCAGCCGGCTGCCGCTTCGCCGCAACCCCTGGTGCCTGCGGCCGGCCCCCCCGAGGAAGCTGCTGGCGACCTCCCGCTGTCCCCTCTGCCGGTGCTGACTGCACCCCCGGCAATCCTGCTTCCGGCCACGCCGGGCCTCCCCCCTGCCTCATCGTCCGTCCCGCCACTCACGCGCCCGGGCATCCAGCAGCGTCTCAGGCCCGCCCCGGCCACCGCGCCGGCGAAGCGCAACGAGGCTGATGCTTGGCCCTTGGTGCTGCCGCAGGGACGGCCGGTGGGGCAACCTGGGGCTACGCCCGGGGATCCGCGTGCTCCCCTGGCGGCCCCCCCGACCCCAGTGGCCCCTCCGAACGCCGCCCCCCTCGCCACCCCACCCGGCGGCCCGGAGGCTGCCCCCTTCCCGGCCCCTGGGGCAGACGCCCCGCTCGAGACCGACCCGTTTCCCACGCCCGTGCCCGCCCCGCCTCAACGCGAGCCTGGCCCAGGCTCTGTCCTGCCTCCGGGCGCGCCGACGTCTGACGGACCAGGGGCTGGCTGATGTCCCATTTCACTCGCGTCAAGACGCGGATGACGGATGCCGACGTGCTGTGCCAGGCGCTGCGCGATCTGGGCCACGAACCGGAGCGCCACGCTCGCGTCCGCGGCTGGGAAGGCAGGTCCGCGGCGGCAGAGGTCGTCGTTCGCCCTGGCGGCGCCTTCGACGTGGGCTTTGAACGCTCTGAAGACGGCTCGTTGCAGGTCGTGGCGGATTGGTGGGGGGTGGGGCGCGACACCGGATTGCGCGAGGCGGCCTTTCTCCCACCCCTCTTGCAGCGGTATGCCTACCACACCGTGCTCACGCAGGCCGCCGCGCAGGGGTTCCAGGTCGTCCAGGAAACAGTGGGCGCCGACAGGGGCATCAAGCTCACCATTCGTCGTTGGCGCTGAGATCCGCGGCACGGCTCCCTCCCAACGACGGGGCGTAGCCTGGGTCCGGCGTGGCCTCATCCTCGGCGAGTGCCCTGGCGATGGCAGGTTCCAGACCAGATCTCAGCGCTGGCCTTGCCGTCCACCCGTCGGCGTCGACCTCGATGCGAAGCCCCCAGACGAGAGGCGCCCAGTGCCCGCGGCGGGGCACCTTGGCGGCCCGGACCGCCCTCCCGCGCAGAGGCATCCCTTCGTCTGCGAGCGGCGCCAGCACAGCCGCAAGGGCGCGGGGTACGTACCCCAAGCTCCGCAGCTCTCCTGCCTCGTCTCGCCAGGAGACGGCGATGGCGTTCGCGTCGAAGCCGTTGTCGGGCTCGCGCCTGAGCTCGATCGTGTCGCCAGGCTTCACGCGTTTCACGTGAGGCTGCCGAGGGGTGCCATCGGGGTTGTCGAAGGTCACCCCGGCCACCCGCGTCGAGATCGGAAACATCGTCGGGCCCTCCTCACCGCCTGGCAAGCGGCCTCAAGCCTGTTCCAGTATAATGCGGGGGCCTCGCGGGCGTCCGGCCCAGGCAGGCCCGCATCCTTCCCTTCGGCGCCCCGTGATGACAGCTTCGAGAGACTATCCCAGGTTGTTGACGGCGCGCCTGCAAGAGGCGCTTCGGGAGCAGGACTGGGACGAAGCCATTGCCACCTTCGCCGCGCTGGACGCGGCCCACCCCGATCCCGAAGCCCAGCTGGTGCTGTGGGGCGAACTGCTGGAAGAGCTGAGCCGTCACGGGTTGGCCTGGGGGGATTGGCAGGACCGGTGGCCGGGTGGCGAAGCAGCCTTGGAGGGCGCAGTTTATTTCCTTGTGCGCGGCGTACAGGCCCTGTCGGAGGGCGCCTTCGACAGGGCCGGATTCTTCCTCGCGCGGGCTGCTGAGTCGTGCCCCGGCAGTCACGTGCCCGTGGCCTACCTCGGCGTCCTTCACGAGGCCCTGGGGTGTCCGTCGGAGGCTCTGGCCCACTACATGCGCTGCCTTGCCCGCGAACCAGGCTTGTTCAGCGTGCTCAACGCGGCCGGCAACCTCTACCACGAACTCGGCTTCTACGACGAAGCTTGTGAGCTCTACAGGCAGGCGCTACCCCTGCTGGCCGAGGCGGCCAACCGGGCCGTCGTCCTGGGCAATATGGGCAACTCCCTGCGCGCCCTTGGTCAGTTCGAGGCTGCGATCGAGGCCTACTCGGAGGCCTCCAGGCTCGTGCCTGCGCACCCCCGGGCGCCTCTCTCTCTGGCGGAGACCCTCCTCGAGGCCAGGCGCCCCGAAGAGGCCGTGGCGACCCTCGAGGCCGCGTTGCGGGATTCCGGCTACGACGAGTGGCCCACCGACCTTAGAGCGCAGCTTCACGCCATCCTCGCGCGCGCCTTCTCGCAACTTGGGAACCACGCCGCCGCCGCGGCCAACTGGTGGCAGCACCTGGCAGGGGACCTCTCCGACGAGGGCCGTGAGGGGGTGAGAGCGATGTTGAAGGCCCTGTATGCCTGGGCCGTCACCAGCCCGGGCGATGGCGCGTGCGAGAGGCTGCTTGCCAGGATGAACCGGCGGCTTGGCTACCTGGAGGCGGCCCTGCTTCACGCGAAGCGAGCTGTAAAGATCGCGCCGCACGCGCACGAGGCTTTTCAAGAACTTGGTGCGGGGCTGCTGCTGGTGGGCAAGGACAACGTCGCCCATGAGGCCCTGGACGAGGCTGCGGCCATCGCCCCCGGCAGCGCCGAGGTGCAGGCTCTCCGCGCCATGGCCGTCTGGCGAGAGGACCCGGACGTCGCCGAGGCCGCGCTCCTGGAGGCGTGCCGGCTGGAGCCGACCGAGGCCCTGCACCGGTGCGATCTGGGATGGCTGCGCACCGTGGCCGGGGACCAGCAGGGAGCCGAGCAGGCCTTCGTGGAGGCCCTGCTGCTCTGGGACCGCGCCCCCGTGCTCCTGGGCACCCACGGCCCGATCGGGCAGCGGGGCTGTTACGTGGACGTGCTCGACGCGGTGTTCGAGGGCCCCGCCTCGTTCGAGGAGCGTCTGAATGGCGGCACCTTCGCCGTGCTCGCCGGCCGCTTGGACGTCGGCCAGCAACTTCTGCAGCGCTGCCTGGCAGAGCGCCCGGACAGCGCCGAGGCAACGCGAAACCACGCCTGGTTACTCAGCCAGCAGGGCAGCGCCACCGAGGCTTGCGCCTGGTGGCAACGCGCCGCCAAGCTGTCGCCAGAGGATCGGATCTCCCGATTCTTCTGGCTTCGGGCGCGCGCCTCTCAAGGCAGCACGGAGAAGGAAGCCGTGTTGCGAGAGCTTCCCCGGCGTAGAGAACAGGATGCCGACGACCCGCTCCTCACCCTGCTTGAAGGGAAGCTGAGGGAGCCCACGGCCGAGGCGTTGGCCTGTTATGGCGAGCTCATCTCGCAGCGACCAGGCACCTACTCGACATGGTACTGGCTCGGCCAGTGCCACTTCCACCGCAAGGAGCCCGATCTCGCAAGGCCAGCCCTCGAACGCTGTGTGGGCCTGAATCCAAGGTTTGTACCGGGGCGACAGCTGCTGGCGAGCTGCTATGCCCAACTCGGAGACGAGGCGCGCAGCGCCTACCACCGTGGCCAGTGCCATTGGCAGGCAGGCCACCTGCACCGCGCCAGGACCAACTTGAGCGCGGCACAGGCCCTCGACCCTGCCATGCCACGCCTTGCAGAGGAACTCGCGGCCCTCGACCGCCAGGTGGCCCTATGGACAGCCCCGGAGCTCGCAGAGGTGCTGGGGCGCCTGGCTTCAGCACCCTACCGGTCTGGCTGAACCTTGGTAGGCGCGGCCCCTTCCGTCGCGCCTACCACCACAGCGGGCAGCAGGCGAAGCTCGGAATCTCGGGAGGCCTCGGGGCCGGCCGACGCGATGGGAGCGGAATCCGGGGGCCAACCTCCGGGGACATAGGCAGTCAAGAGGCCATCAACCTCGAGCTTACGCGTCTCAGAGCCCACATAGATCGTGGTCCGCTCGATCATCCGGGCACATCCGACGCCCGGGACGTACCAGTAAGAGAGGGTGTCGCCCTCACCATCAGCGTAGCGGAGCACGTGATCAACCCGCCAACCCCGCCAGCGCCCCGCCGGCACCTCGACGTCCTCTTCCCCGATCACGACCACCCGTTCCTCGTTGCCCGGCTTCAACGGGCGCCCCGGCCAAGACGCACCCACAGTGGGCGCACCCCGCAGGATGGTGAGCGAGGGTCCATCCAAGGCGTCGGCCAGGCGCGAGAGCACCACGCCGTCCGGACGCACGAGCACCCTGGTGGGGGGCAACTGGAGCCCCCTGTAGCGACGTTCGAGCACGGCCTCAACGGTGCCCCCCGCTCTCGCCTCTGCCCGCAGGATGCCCATTTGCATGACGCGCTCGGGCAAGGGGCCGCCCTGACTGACCTGACGCAGCACGTAGTCCCAGCGCCCGCCAACAGGCACAGGATAGAGGTCCCGGGGGACCAAACTCGCCGCCACGCCACGCACGCCTGGCAGAGAGGGCTTCGCTGCCGACGCCAGCGGGCCGACGGGGCGAACGCACCCCACGCTTCCAACCAACACACCCAACAACACGAAGCCCAGTGCGATCTGTCGCATGCGTTGGCCCTCTTGAAGGTTGATTGACGCCCCAAGCAAATGTTAAATTTATTTTAGATCCCTGTAAAGCGGTCTTTTCATCCAGCGGGATGAAGGAGGAAACCATGCCCCTCGGCTGCGCCCCCCATCGACGCCTCCCCTTGCTGGTTGGGGCCCTGTTCGCGGCCGTCCTTCTGGCCGGGTGCGCGGGTCCCACCACGGTGATCGGCCGCCTCGCCCCGGATCGGGGCCAGGCCTCGGGCAAGCGGGCAGCCACCGGGGCCACCGCGGTAGATGAGAAGCGCCAGATCCTGGTCAAGTTCAAGGCGGAGCTGGTCGCCGCCGAAATGTCAGCGTTCCGGGCAACCTACGGTCTGAGAAACGTGAGTACCATTCCGGCCCTCGGCGTCTACGTCGAGGAGGTGGTCGAGGGGCGAAACCCAGACTCCGTCCTGCGGGACCTGCAGCAGTCGCCGCTGGTTGCCTACGCCGAGTTCAATGAGACCGTCAGCCTCGTCCCCTGAGGCTTCAATTTTCGGCTTGCTCGCTGCCACGGGCAAGGCTACGTGAGTCCCGCCTGACATCAGGCGGGGCTCATTTTCTTGGGGTCCGGGAGAAACAGAAAAGCCCTCCAGCCAGCTGGCTGGAGGGCAGTGCGGTTGGCCGCCGCCTACTTGGCAGTCTCCTTGAGCCAATCGGTGACGGTCTTGATCTCATCGGCAGAGAGGGTCTTGCCGAAAGCGGGCATACCGCCCTTGCCATTGGTCACCGAGTTGACAATGTCCCGACTGGCGAGGAAGTCCTTGCTCGCGAGGTTGGCCTGCGGCATGTTCTGCTTCGTCGGCCCGTGGCAAGCCTGGCAGTTGGCCGCGAAGATGGCTGCGCCATCCTTCTTAGCAGAAGGCGGTTGGGCCCCGCCACCCGCCGCGTGCGCACCGGGAGCGCCGTGACCGCCGGCAGCGGCCTTGAGTTCCTGCGCGTGAGGGTCGTTTGCGTCGTCCCAGTAGGCCTTGACCGTGAGGCCGACGACAAACAGCATCAACAGCGACATCGACGCGACAGCGACCGGCCGACGGGTCCACCGACGGTAAGGGTTCGTGTCGTAAAACGGGAGCAGCAGGAGCGCCCCGGCAATCGCACCCGGAATGATCGCCACGGCAAAGATGGCGGTCCAGCCCGGAAAATACTTGAGCAGTTGGAAGAGCCACATGAAGTACCACTCAGGCCGGGGGAGGTACTGGCTCGTCGGGTCTGCCGGCGGGTCAAGATGAACGCCAACCTTGACGCTGAGGAAGATGAGGATGGCGAGCAACGCTGCCGCGACGATGACGTCCTTGTAGGTCGCGAAGGGGTGGAAGGCATAGCCCGCCTCCTTCATCTTCTTGTATTCGACCTCGTAGACTTGCTTTTCAGTGGGATCGTTGAAGAAGCCGCCCATGGTTCAGTTGCTCCCCTTCACGCGGTCATACGCCTCGTCGAGCCGCTCGGGCAGGGGCGTGATGCCGATTCGGATGACCAGGTACAGGTGGATCCCGAGGAAGACCAGCATCAGCGCCGGGATCATCAACATATGAATGGCATAGAAGCGCGTGAGCGTGAGCGCCCCGAGGGTCTCACCGCCACGCAGGATCTTCTTGGAGAGGTCACCCACGACGGGAATGGACTCGGGCACCTTGGTTCCCACCTCGGTGGCCCAGTAAGCCTTCTGGTCCCACGGCAGCAGGTAGCCCGTGAAGCCCAACCCAAGCACGAGCCCCAGCAAGCCGACGCCCGACATCCACGTCAGTTCACGCGGGTACTTGTAGGCGCCGTAGAAGAAGACCTGCAGCATGTGCATCGTCACAAGGATCACCATGGCGCTGGCGCCATAATGGTGCAGGCCCCGCACGATGTTGCCACCCCAGACGCTCTCCGTCAGGTATTTCACGCTGTCGTAGGCGTGGTCGGTCGTGGGCGCGTAGTACACGGCCAGGAACATTCCAGACACGGCCATGATGATGAAGGTGAACAGCGCGGCGAAGCCAAGCGTGTACCACCAGTCGATCTTGGGCACGTTCCGGGACACGAGGGCGGCGTCGATGTCCCGGACTCCCAGGCGCAAATCGAGCCAGTCGAAGACTTTGCCCACCATTCGGAGACTCCTTCTACGTTGGTACAACAGGTGTGTGTATGCGGGCAGCGTCCGGGCGGCCGAGCGAGCGAGCGAACGGACAATGCCGGGATCCTACCTCCAGCGCCGAGGCCGCGTCAATGGCGCCCCTCACCGGTAGTAGACGCGAGGCAAGCGCTGCCCCAGGCCGCAAAGCACCTCATAGCTGATGGTGCCCGCTGCGGAGGCCCACCGCTCGATCGAGATGGCGTCGGGTCCCTGCCCTCCGAGCAGGCAGACCTCCTCGCCTGGCTCGACCGGAAGGTCTCCCACGTCGATAACCGTCTGATCCATCGAAACCCGGCCCACAATCGGACACGGCTGGCCCCTGACCACCACGGCCCCCTTGTTGGACAGCGAGCGTGGCAGGCCATCGGCGTAGCCCACTGGCACCAGCGCAAGCCGCGTGGCCTTCGGCGCCGCCCAGGTCGAGCCGTATCCGACGCGGGCTCCCTGCCCGACATCCTTCACCTGGGAGACGCGGGCTCGAACGCTCATGACGGGGATCAGTGCCACGGGCGAGGGCTCCTCTGGGCGCGGAGAGTGGCCGTACAGCGCAAGCCCGACCCGGACCATGTCGAGGTGCGCATGGGGGAGAAAAATGGCGCCAGCGCTGTTGGCGACGTGCCGCAAGATCCCAATCTCGGCGGCGTGGAGGCGTTCCGCGAGGGCATTGAAGCTCTGCAACTGCCGCTCAGCATCGTGGGGCTGATCCGCTTCTGCCGAGGCGAAGTGCGAGGACAACCCGGTCATCCGCAGCGCATCCGAGTGAAGCACGTGCTGAGCCAGGCCAATGGCCTCGTGCACCTCACACCCCACCCGCGTCATCCCAGTGTTCACCTTGAGGTGAAGCTCGGCAGCCCGCCCCAACCCGCGCGCAACGCGCTCAACCAGCCGGATCTGCCGAGCCGAGCTCACCGTCAGCTGCAGCCCGGCGTCGATGGCGGGTTGGTAAGCCGCATCAGGGACGATTCCCAGAACCAGGATGGGGGCCTGGTGGCCGCTGCGACGGAGCTTGACGCCCTCGTCCACCGTCGCCACCCCCAGCGAGGAAGCGCCGTGTTGCAAGGCCGCCTCGGCCACCATCGAGGCGCCGTGTCCGTAGGCGTCGGCCTTAACCACAGCCATCAACCTGGTGCCGGGGTTCAGGGCTGACCGCAAGGCGCGCACGTTGGCGGCCAACCCGACAAGATCGATGCCCAGCCAGGCACCGCGCATGTTGGCCTGCTCCATCGCCACCCGGAGGTGGGACTTCTGGAAGGCAGTGCGGGAGGTCTCGATCACAGGCGGATCGTACAACGGAACACAACGATTCTGCGAGGGGGGCTGGTAGGCAGGCCTCGGCGCACGGACGCGCCCTCGTCGACGTTCAGTCCGAGCCGCCAGAGTAGGGCCAGGTCAAAGCGAGTGAGACGTCCCAACCAGCTGTGGGGTCGGAGCCACCGGCGAGCAACGGGTACCTCAGCGAGACGGACGCCCGCTGCCAGCGCACGCCCACGCGCATGTGAGCCGCCGGGTGGACCCCGCCGCTGGGCCCCTGAATGACGGTGGCACGGGCGCCCAGGCCCCCCTCGAAGGAAACGGCCTCAGGGCCCTGGACGCGCCGCGACGTGGCGAGCACATCGACCGACATCGCGGCCCCTTCCGTGAGGCCCGGTGCAGCCCGGAGGGCTGACGGGGTGAAGGCGCCAATCATCCAGACCCCCGGGCGCACATCGAGCGACGGAAGCACCGGCCTGTTGAACTCCAGCACCCAGGCGTCGAGAGGCAACCGCCCGGAAGCCATCGCGTAACCCGCGCGCCAACCGCCCACGAGCCCAGGCCCCCGAGCCAAGCCAGGCGGGCTCGTGAGGGGCCCTGAGGGGCCAGGGGCCGGCAGGTCCGGCGCAGCGAGAGCAGGCTCCCCCACGGCCCCAAGGTCAGCGGGTGGGGTAGCCGTGGCAGAAGCGCCCGGAGTCGGCGAGGGAGCTGGGGGCCGGGGCTGCTCCAGCAACGGCGACGGATTAGGGGTCCGGGCTGGCTCAGGGGCAGCCGGGGAAGGTGTCGGTGTGACGACGGGCGGCTTTTTGAGCACCGCTGGGCTCTCCGCTGGCGCCCCGACCACCGGCGGCGGCGGAATCCGAACGGAGGGGCCCTCCTCCTGGTAGGCCAGCCGCGTGTGGTACTCCGCCTTGGAGATTCGTCTCGCCAGGTAAGCATCCAGGTCGGCACGACGCACCCGGCAACGCTGCGATGCCACGCCGTGGACGTGCTCGAAGACCACCTCCACCGGAGCGGCGTAGCTTTGAAAGGCAGCGTAAGCCACCAGGCTGGCCCGCTTCAGGAAGAGCTCGCGCTCCATCGAGCCGCCACACGTCACCACCAGGCGCCGCGGCGCCTCGGCCGTGATAGACAGAATGACGAGCCCTTCCCGGGCCGCGATGGCACGGACGGCCTCGAGCGGGAGAAGCCTCCCCCCTTCGACGGCCGACCCGCTGGCCCCCAGCGCCCGACCTTCTCCCCCGACGAGAATCGCGAAGGCGAGACCCAACAGCCTGGAGACAACAAGGGCTCGCTGCGTCACGGCTCGAAGATCTTGGCGCGAACGTCGGCAGGCACGAGTTCGGGCGCGGGATCAAGAATTCGCGCCTGCGCGTGTCCGCGGCTACCGGCGGCCTCAGTGCGTTCGACCTTGCGGGGCGGCTTCGACACCTTGAGCGCAGGCCGGGGTGCCCGCTCGGCCCTCGGCTTGGCCGCGGGCACCACCTGGGCGCTGCGCACCACCGGGGCAGGCACGAAGTCGACCTCTGCCACAGGGGGGCGACTGCGCCCGAGCGGCGCAGCGGCGGACGAAACTTCCGTGCCTCTCAGTTCCAGCACTCGCTGCGACGCGTGGTTCGTCAGACCCTCGTCCTGGGAAATGGCGGCGATGCACTGCCAGGCACTCACGGCTCCCGCGCGGTCGCCATCGGCCTCCAGCTTGCTGGCCTCCGCCGCAAGCGCCACGAGAGCCTTGCGGAACCCTTCCTCCTCCGAAGCAGCCAGCACCTTCGGGCTGGGCTCCACGGCGAGCGCGGGGGCGCGCGCGGCGACCATCACGGCAATGATCCCTGCCGCGAGCAACGACCCACCGGCAGCGACCGCCACCCAGAGGCGCTTGGTGCGCTCAGCCTGCCACGCCGCGTCGGCGACTCCGTCGAACTCCTCCCGCCGGGCCTCGAGGCTGGCCTCCAGTTCCCGCCGTTCAGCCTCCGAACGACGCTGGGCCTCTTGAAGACCACGCTCGAGCGCCGCAGTGGCCTGAACCTGAGCGCCGAGGCGCGCCTCCACGTCCACGCAAGTGACCCGGAGGGCCGCCAGTTCCACGCGCAGCTGCTCAGCCTCCCGCCGAGAGGCGTCCGCTTCTGCCGCCACCTTGTTGCGTTCGAGCAACACGGCTTCGAGCTTCTGCTCCAACTGAGCCGTCGCCGCCGGGGCCGGGGGGCTACCCTGGGAGGCGACGACGTCCCCCGCATCCCCTCCGAGGGCTTGCCAACCTTCCAGCCAAGCGTGCCTGGCAGGCTCAGCCCAGACCTGCAGCCTCCCCAAGCGCTCGTACGCCCCGCGCCTGTCTTGCTCCACCCTGGCGTGCGCAGCGAGGGCCTCGACGGCGGCGACCTGAAGGGACTCGTCACGGGTCGTCAATGCCACCACCATCACCGCGTCCCAGCTCCGTGGAGCCTGTCGCAACATGCGCAGTGCGGCAAGCCTGGCCTCAGGGACATCGCCGCGCGCCAAGGCGTCGATGGCGGCGTCGTACCAGACGTGTTCTGGCACGGCTGGCTCCGCAGGGGCAGCGGGGTTGGTGCGGGAAAGCTGAGGTTGAGGGTCGGTCATGCCTGCGCCTGAAAGTGCCAGGGGATCACGCCCATCCTAGACAGAAGCGTCGCCCCCAGCAGTGGCAGACAGCACAGGCCTCCCGCCCCTCCCTGGCTGTCAGGGCTGGCGGATCACGTCAGGCGGGTTGTCTCGGTCCACCTGACGGGCGCCAGCCGCCCCACAGGGTTTGCACGTCAACCGCCCCAGCTTCGCAGCCCGCTGCAGGATGGGGATCTCTGCGGCCTGGCGCTTGTCGTCGGCCTTCACCTCAGACTCGCAGTGCTGACACTTGCCAATCACGATCATGGGCACGTGGCTGTTCTCCTTTTTGCCTGGGGGCGGACCTGGCTCAGACCAGGCTGGTGGCGCGAGCCCTCAGGCGCCGCATCAGGTCCGTCATCTGCTTCCGGTCGACGTGCGACGCCAACGCATGGCTGAGCCTGTCGGACAGGTCCAAGAGCTGGTTGAAGGTGCAACCTTCCAGGTCGTTCCAGCCCAGATCGTACAGCACGGCATCCAAAATTTCATGGGCTTGCTCGTAGCCCACGTACTCCATGACGAGCTGGGAGAAGGCCTGGTAGCGAGTGGCCTGGGTGTTGGTCTGGCCAAAGGTGAAGCCCGACTGCTGGAAGCCATCATCGGTGTGGACCCGCACGGCCTGGGTGGCCAGCAGCATCCGCATCAGGCTGGCGATCTTGAGTTCGTCGAGGTTGCAGGCATGATGCAACTGGGCCATCGTGAAGGACCGCGGCAGGCCCCGGACGTACTGTGGGATCCACTCGGGTGGTGCGGCCTGATCCCATTGAAACGACTCCAACGCAGCGGGGGTGAAGGACACCGCGCTCGTCAGGCTCGGGACCAACGAACGGTATGCCTGGGTCGCGTCCATCTGGCGCATCCCCTCAAGCAAGAGGTAGTCCATTCTGCACGTGACGTCGGGCTGACCGAACTCGGCCTCCTCGTCGATCGCGACCAGCTTGAAGGTACCGGCGTTCCACCACCCCAAGATTCGATACACCGCCTGGTCCCCTGCGATGTGGTTCACCCGCGCACTTACCAGCTCGCCGTGGCGAAAGAGCAGCTCCGCGTTCTGGCCGACCTCCACGCGCAGGAGTTGGAGCGACGCCGTCTTCTGCTCAAGCGCAATGAGCTGGAGGAGGTTCGGCAGACTGATGAGCCCCAGGTTGCCCTCGAGCAAGACGTTGGCTGAAATCGTCACGGTGTTGTGCCTCGTGAGTTGATGGACACGGCCAGTTATACCCTGAGTGGCGCCCGATTGACGGTCTTCGGCCTCAGGCTGCGGCCCCCCGTCGGGTGGCCAGGCGCTCCCGAATCCGGGTGGGGCTCAGCCCCAGCACAGCCAGGGAGCCTGTGTAGGCGACTGCGAGCACCAGGGCCTGCGCGACCAGAAGGACCGCTTCGCCTCCCGGCAGGGAGCCGCCAACCAGCCCCAAGCGCGTCACGTGAGCGGCACCGCCGGCCACGAGGGCGGCCACAGCAGCTCGCACGGCGTCTCCGGTGCCATCACCGAACGGCCAGGCCCCGAGCCGGCGACGCAACAGCCACGTGGTGGCCGCGCAGTTCAGCACCGTGACACCGGAGGTCACGAGCGCAAGGCCGTCGAGCCCCCACCGCGACACCACCATCGCCATGCCAGCGGCTGTCACGGCCAGCGATGCCACGCTCACGAGCAGCGGCGTCCGGCCGTCGTTCAGCGCATAGAACACCCTGACCACCAGGTCCCGCACGGCATACGCGGGTATGCCGAGGGCGCACAGCCCAAGCACACGGGCCGTCGCCTCGGCATCGGCAGCCGTGAAGGCACCTCGCTGGTAGACGAGCGAGACGATGGGGGTGCCGGCCGAGAGGAACAGCGCCACCAGGGGCATCGAGACGAGCGAGATGGCCGAAACGCCCTGTGCCAGCCGGGCCCTCAGGGCCTCACCATCACCCGAGACAACGGCCCGGGTCAGCATCGGGAACAGGGGAATCAGCAACGCCGTCATCAGCACGCCGAGGGGCAACTGGACCAGCTTGTTGGCGTAGTCGAAGACGCTGATGGAGCCTGCGGGCAACGCCGATGCGAAGTTGGTGCCGATGACGACGGCCAGCGTCCCGACGGTCGAACTCACGCAAGCAGGCAGCAACATTTGCCAGATGCCACGCAACTCGGGATGCCTCATGGGGCACGGCGGCGTGCCGGGGCTGCGGGAACGCCATAGCCTCACGGCTGCGTCGGCCTGCAAGAGGACCTGCCCGATCCCCCCGAGCAGGGTGCCCCAGGCCAGCATCAACGGGTCGGAGGACCACAGCACCGTCCCAATGACGGCCACGCTCGCCACCAGAGGCGATAGGGACGGCCTCTTGAAGTCCCCAAGGTCATTCGACACGCCGCAGAGGATGCCAACCCAACCGCCCATCACGATGAGGGGCGCCATGATCCGCAGCTGGGCCACGGCGAGGTCGAAGACAGGCTCCGGTGCCCGGGACGCCACCGCCGAGATGAGGGCTGGGGCAGCGAGGCACGCAAGCACAGCCCCTCCGCCCATCACCAGCGTGACCCAAGCCGCCAGCGCCACGACCACCCCGGGGACCTCGGCCCCGCGTCCCTGCTCCCGCAAACTCGTGACGACGCGCTGCGTGGCCGTGTGGAACGGCCCGGTCAGGCCCCCCAACAAGATGAGCGCGAATGACGGGATGATGTAGGCGGCCGTGTAAGCGTCTTTTGCCACGCCAGCGCCGTGGACGGCGGCAATGACCAGCTCCCGGCCAAAGCCGACGGCCTTGGAAAGCAGCGTGACCAGGGCGATGGCAGAGGCAACGCCGAGCAACCCTTTAGACACGCGGCTGCGCATCCCCTGCCCTGACGACCCAGGCGGCGGCCTCCACGATGGTGTCGGCGACGAAGTCCGGCTGACAGGCCCACTGGTAACGCCCTGCGAGGACGTCCTCGCCATACCCTGAGCGTAGCAACACGGTGCGGCAGCCGGCCCGTTGGCCGACCTCGACGTCAGTGGCCTTGTCTCCGACCATGAAGCTTCTCGTCAGGTCGATGCCGTGTTTCTGCGCGGCCGCGACGAGCATGCCCGGCTCTGGCTTTCGGCAGTCGCAGGCGAGGGCGTACTCGGGCACGGGGCCATCGGGAAGGTGGGGGCAGTAGTACACGTCGTCGAGGCGCGCGCCACCCTCGGCGAGCAACTCCGCCAGGCGCCCGTGCAGGGCGTGGATCCAGGCTTCAGGGTAGAACCCTCGCGCCGGGCCGCTCTGGTTGGTGGCGAGCACGACGAGGAAGCCTGCGCCCGAAAGCCGCCGGATGGCTTCTGCAGCGCCGGGCATCAGGACCAACCTGTCGAGGTCGGTGATGTAACCCGCCTCGACGTTGATCGTTCCATCCCTGTCCAAGAACACCGCAGGCAAGCCAGTCATGGGGTATCGTCGCCTCTCGAAGCAGCGTCCATGCTTACCACGCCCGGGCTGTCTGCGCCAGACGAGCCCCTTGCAATGCGCGACAGCATGTTGGTGCTGCCCCTGCGCTCCCGCACCATAGCCCTCATTGGCGGCCATGGCTGCGCCACGGGTGGCGGGTGGTGGCCCCGGGGGAGGGAGGAGGAGCAGATGATGTCGCTGCTGACGTGGGTGGTGGTTGGGCTCATCGCGGGCCTGTTGGCGGACCTGGTGGTGCCTGGCAAGCAGAACTGGCTGGTCGACACGCTGGTGGGGATGGCCGGGGCCATCGTGGGAGGGTGGCTGTTCTCGGCGTTCGGGGGTGCACCTGCGACCGGATTCAACCCGTGGAGCATCCTGGTGGCGTTCATCGGTGCGGTGGTGGTGCTGCTGCTGGTGAAGGCGTTCCAGGCCCGAGCCATCTGAGGGCAGTGGTACAATGTCCCCGGTGGGCCGCTGCGCTGCGGTCCCCGGGGGTAAGCAGACTTGGCACAGGCCTCAAGTCTCCGGCTCGTGGTCGCAGCGATGATTGCCCAGGAGGCCCTGGGCGGCTGTGCCGTGTTGCTGGGACGGGACCAGTTGCCGGACCCGCCATTCAGCGTGGCCCCCGAGCGTCGGCACCGGGTTTCCGCCGACGGAGCATTGAAGCTCGACGTGTCCTGGCAGGGGCCGGGAGGCTACGTCGCGGTGGCGCGCGGGTACGGAGGACGACTGGCGCGCATCGTGAATCCCTACGGGGCCGACGTGACGTGCCTGGACGCCAACGCCACCGCTGGTCCCCGGGGGGCCGTCACGCTGCTTGCGGATGAGTCGACACTTCAGGTTGGCAACCTTCCCCCCAGGCGGGCGCTCGGCCTGGATGCCTACCGAAGGCGCTGGCCCCGCTGGGCCGTGACAGACGAGTACCAAGCAGTGGACCGGAAGGTGGCCTACGACTTCGTGCTCGACACGATGTTGATTGAGCGGCGGTTGGAAGCCGGTGAGTCCCGAAGGGGCATCCTCGCCTTCCCGGCGGACCCCTTGGCGGGGCGTGCCGTGTTGAGGGTGCCCTACCGCACGGACGCCGGACGCGGCGCCCTGCGGGTGACGTGGGAGGTGGACTGAGATGGCCCGCCAGGCTATCTATCAGGTCACGGCTGCGCTGGCCTTGTTCCTCACCGGGTGCCCGACCCGGGAGTTCTATCGGATCCCTGCCGAGCCCGACTGGACCGCCTTGGGCAGCGACAGCCTCGAAGTGCCGGTCTTCGCAGCTCCGACCGCCGGATGGTCTCTGGCCCAGGCTGCGCGCCAGCGCGTCACGGATGACCTGACCAGGGCCACCTTGCCGGTGACAGCCACGCCCTCGCGGGTCCGCCTGCTCGGCAGCATCGAGGACCTTCGCGTCACCTCGACAGCCTCTGCGCCCCGCCGCGTGTTGCGTGCAGGCACCAGTACGACGGGCAACATCGAGGCCCACGTGTGGGAGCAGGAGGTCGAGCACAGGCTGAGGCTCCGCGTGGCGCTTCGGCTCGAGCGCCTCGGCAGCGGCATCCTGTGGCAGCGAAGCGCCGAGGGGGAGGCGGTCGACTCCCGCGTGGAGACACTCGGCTGGCCCGGCAGCGATCCCCTGCCCCCCCCACCCTCGCGGGTGGCGCCTGCATTACCGGCTATGACGGAGGCCTTGGGGCGCCAGGCCTTGCAGCAGGCCTTGGCACCGCTACTGGGCGCCCTGACGGACAGCTACGGATACCGGGTGGTGCCCTGAGGCGTCGGGGACCGCCACCTCCTTTTGGCGGCGCCGCATTCCGAGCCCCGGCCTGCGCCAGGGTGTCCCCAGGGACCCGCGCCCGCTCGGTGTGGTACGATCGCCAGGGCAGCGGGCAGTGCTGCCGGAGTTCGCGGTGTTCGGCAAGAAAAGCAATCTCCTGGGCCTCGCCCTGTCGTTGGCCTGCCTGTTCCTCGTCTTCAGGAAAGTGGACCTCTCGCGCCTGTGGGATGCGATGGTCACGCTGGACGCCAGGTACCTCTTGGCCGCGGTAGCCATGTTCCTGACGACCTTCGTGCTGCGCACCCTGCGCTGGCAGACGCTGCTTGCGCCGGCGCAAACGGTGCCCTACACCCGGCTGATGAGCGTCGTCATGATTGGCTACATGGCCAACAACGTTCTCCCCGCGCGGCTCGGGGAGTTCGTCCGCGCCTACGTTCTCAGCAGGCAGGTGGGCATCCGGAAGAGCACCACGCTCGCCACCATCTTCATCGAGCGGATTTTCGATGGCCTCTCTCTGCTCTTCATCCTTGGGGCCCTCATGGTCGCCCACCGGGCAGGCCTCATCTCCTTGCAGCACCCTTTCCCGGACTCGATCCAGTGGGCAGGCCTGGGGGCAGGACTCGTCTTCACCTTGGCCTTCGGCGCCGTGCTGGCCTTGGAACTGGTGCCGGGCTTCGGGGCCCTGCTGGACCGCGCCATCGCCCGCCTGGCCCCAGCCTCCTTGAGGCCCAGGCTCCGGGGCATTCTGGCGGCCTTCGTCGAGGGCGTCGCGTGCATGCGGAGCATCCGAACCCTGGTGGTCGTGTTTTGCTGCTCCCTGGGCGTGTGGTCGATCGAGGGCCTCACGTACGCCCTCGTGGGCCAGGCCTTTCACCTGGAACTGCCGCTCCGCGCGTTCTTCACCACGATGGTGATCGTGAATCTGGGTACGCTCATCCCCTCCGCACCCGGCTTCGTCGGGACGTTCCAACTGTTCTGCTGGATCTCCCTCGGGCTCTTCGCCGTGAGCAAAGAGGTGGCCGTGAGCTTCGGGCTTGTGCTGAACGTGCTGGAGTACCTGCCTGTCACGGTGATCGGTGTGGCCTGCCTCGCCCTCGAGAACCTGTCCCTCAAGGCGGTGGTGGGCGGCTCCCAGGAGCGGGACCCGGACCCCGCGGGCGAGGTGCCGGACCGAGAGGGCGAGCACGCCCGCCCCCTGGCCTAGGCAGAGCGCTCAGGCCGACACGGACTCGGCCGCATAGAGCGCCTCGATTTCACTGGCGAAGTTGGTCGAGATGACCCGACGCTTGAGCTTCAACGTCGGGGTCAGTTCGTCCCGAGCTGGGTCAAAGGCTCGCGCCAGCAGCCGGAACCGCTTGACCTGCTCGAACCGGGCAAAGGACCGACAAGTGACCTCAATTTCGTGGGCAAACAGCGCCTGCACCTGGGGATGGGCGAGGAGCGCCTCCAAGGCCATGTCACCCAGCTTGTGTTCCGCCGCGAACGCCGCGAGGGCTTCGGCTTGCGGCACGACAAGCGCCGTGATGTAGGGCCTCCGGTCGCCCACGAGCATCACCTGATCCACGAGACGGCTCGCCTTCAACGCGTTCTCGATGGGCTGCGGCGCCACGTTCTTGCCGTTGGACATCACGATGATTTCCTTTTTGCGGTCGACAATGCGCACCCGCCCGTCCGGATCGATCGCTGCCACATCACCCGTGTGGAACCAGCCATCCGGGTCGATCGCGACCGCTGTCGCCTCCGGCTGGTTGAAGTAGCCCTTCATCACGTTGGGGCCGCGCACGAGCAACTCACCGTCGTCTGCCAGTCGCACCTCGACACCCGGCAGGGGATGGCCCACCGTGCCGTACCGGACGTTTCCGGGACGATTCACCGCAATCACGGGGCTTGTCTCGGTGAGGCCGTAGCCCTCGATGATCTCGATGCCCACCATCGCAAAAAACCGACCCAGGTCCTCGGCCAGCGGCGCGCCACCCGAGAGACAGAGGCGCAGGCGGCCCCCGGTCCGCTCGCGGATCTGGCTGAAGACGAAGGTATCCGCCAGTTGCTGCTTGAGGGCGAGGTCGAAGGGACGGGGCAGGCCGTCCAGCCTGGCCCGGGTATAGGCATCCCCCACGCGGCAGGCCCACTCGAAGACGAGCCGCCTCGGCATCGCGTCAGAGGCCACCTTGTCGAGGATTCGACCTCTGATCTTCTCGAAGAGCCGTGGCACCGAGGTCAGCACCGTGGGGCGGACCTCGACGATGTCCTCTCCAACGGCCTCTACGCTGCGCGCGAAGTGGACGTGCGCCCCGACCGACACGAGCCCGAAGTTGGCCGTCCGCTCGAGGACGTGGGAAAGCGGCAAGAAGGACAGGGCGTCATCCGTGGGGCCGATGCCGATAAGGGGCACGACGGCGTTCACGTTCGACATCAAGTTGCCGTGTGTCAACATCGCGCCCTTGGGCTCGCCTGTGGTGCCGCTGGTGTAAATCATGGTGGCGATCATGTCGGGCGCCTGCGCAGCAACCCGGCGCTCGAGTTCAGCGGCGTGCGTCTCGGCCAACCGCTCGCCCAGGTCCTTCAAGTCAGTGAACCGGTACACGTGGGTGTGCTCCGGCCGCTGCTCCACATGGTTCATGACCACGACGTGCTGCACGTGATGCAAGGAGCCGCGGACCTCCCTCAGCTTCGTCAGCTGCGCCTCCGTTGAGACGAACACCAGCCGGGCCCCACAATCGTTCAGGATGTGGGCGGACTGCGGGCCCGTGAGTGTCGGGTACAGCGGAACCGTGATGGCGCCAGCCATCAGGATGCCCTGATCGGCCATCACCCACTCGGGCCGGTTCTCCGCCAGCACGGCCACGCGGTCACCCACCGCCACGCCCAACTCGATGAGCGAGGTGGCCAGCTGTTTCGCCCCAGCCCCGTAGTCCGCGTAGGTCAGGGTCGTCCAACCCGACCCCGCGCGGGCGCTGAGTGCTGGCCTGGCCGCGTGGCGTGACACGGCGGCCAGGAAGGACTGGGTCAAGGTGATGGGCGCGGTCATCGTGAGCTCGGTCCTCGGAGTCAAGCGGGGGGCGGCGCGATTGCCTCGGGCCCGATCGGGGCTTCGAGCAGCGCAGCCCGGTCGAGCAGCTGCACCACATGCCCTCGTACCTTGGCCGCGAGGCTTTCTATCATCACGCGCTGGGCCTCGGGTTCATCACGGCCCAGGCCGTGCTGGTAATAGTCATAGTAAGCATCCAGGGTGAGGGGGCGACCGACGAGGATCAGGGCCTCCTGGTAACCCAGCAGCCGCATCCGCTCGAGCTTGAAGCTCCGTTCGCCCCGGTCAAATTGCTGAAGAAAGGCCCCACTCACCTCGCCTAGAGACGTCTCGCGCCGGGGATAGATGGCAGCGGGAATGATGGGAAGATGCGGGATGCGCGCCGCCAATACCGCCCGGATGAAGGTGGGACGGAAGGTGGCTACCTCGGCGGGTCCCACGGGCTGGACGAAGTTGGCCATGCCCTCCGGGAAGATGCCCACCAGCCTGCCCTGCCGAAAGACCTGGACCATCTCCTCGATCAGCGTGTCAGCCTTGCCCTCCTCTCCCTTGAGGATGGAGATGGCCCCCGCCTCCTGAGCCAGCCAACCGAAGACCGGGATCGACGAGACGAACGGCGCCATGACCCAGTTCACCACCCGGCGGGCCCTGGCCGAAAACAGATAAGGGTCCATGAGGCTGCGGTGGTTGCAAACAAGCAGCCCCGGCCCGCGAGCCGGGATGTTCGCCTCGCCGACGAGCTCAGTCGGACAAGCCACCTCGGCGACCAGGGGGCCGAAGAGGTTCTTGAGGACCTGGTAACGGGCGTCCTTGAGGCTTACCACGGGTGTCAGACCCTGATGCCCAAGAGCCGGTGCGCGTTTTGATAGGCGACAGCCCTGACCTCGCGGGGCTTGAGTGCCGCAACGACGTTCTCGAGCGCGACACTCTGTTGCAACAGGGGGAAATCTGATCCCATCAAGACCCGGTGCGCCCCGAGCTTGTCGACAGCCGTGCGGATCACGCGAGGGGGCTGCCAGGACGTCTCCACCGAAAGGTGGTGATACCGCTCAGCCAAGGCGAGCACGGTCTCGTGCTGGTCCCAACCGATGTGAGCGATGGTGATGCTGACGTGGGGGAAGGCCCTGACCACGGGCTCCAGCGCGCTCGGGTCGTCGAAGCCATGGGACTCGAAAGGAAAGGAACCCGTGTGAAGAAACACGGGCAGCGACATGTCTTGCGCGAGCCCCACGAGTTCGAACATCCTGCGCTCCTCGGCAGGGGAGTCGGCCCGAGCCGGGTTCAGCTTGAGCCCCGCCACCCGATGGCGCTGAAGGGTGGCTTCAAGGGCCTGCAGGGCGTCCGGTTGGTGCGGGTCCGCGGACGCGAACAGGCTGAGCCTGTCGGGATGCAGGGCCACCGCAGCTGCGACGTCATCTGTCCCAAAAAACGGCTCGATGGGACACACCACCGTGTGGCTGACGTTGGCACGCGCCATGCTTTCAAGGAGCAGGTCGACCGTGTACTTCTCGAAAACCCGCTTGAGTTCTTGAAAGGCATACTGGTTGATGGACCGGTAGAAGAACCGGCTGAAGGGTGCCCTGAAGTGCATGCCGCAGAGGCCGGCGACCTGGCGGGTCAGCGGCTCCATCAGGTCGGCAAGCTCTGGAAAGTAGACCCCGTTAAAGGGTTCCGTCGCCTTGACTGGCGCCGCGCCGCGAAGGTGGGCGTGGAAGTCGATGAGGGGATGATCCGCTTCCATGCGCCCTTTCTCGCCTGACCAGCCGGGACCCCGTTCATATACCCGGGAGCCCCGGAACCATCAAGCGACAGGCGTGCCGAGATCGGACCGGCTCAGACAGCCGCGGCGCGTGCCAGGGTGAGCGGCCGCCAGGTCATGTGCAACCCCACCTCCGCGACCGCAAGCCGGCCAACCACTTCGCCGAGTCGGACCTTCAAGAAGGTGTCCTTCTCCCGCAGCAGCTTGAGGTCACAGTCGTGACAGTGATAGCGCTCCCCCTGGGGCGCGAGGTTGACCAGGTGGGTTTGACAATCGGGGCAGATCAGGGCAATCTGCCCCGAGAACGTGCTGGGCATCTGCAACTCCTCCGTGACGGACAGCCGCCCGCCAGCGCACTCGGCGCAGGCCGGCGGTGACTTGGACCCCTGGGGGTCAGGCCTCGACCGGGTGGTTCGTTACTCCGCACTGGACACAGGGACGCGGGCAACCCGCAGTGCCCCAGCCCGACGGGCCAGGCCCCCTGCACGAACCGTAATCCCTTCGCCCGACCCACTCGGCCGTACGTCAGGAGCAGGTAATACCCGGGAAGGATCCCAGCCGCACTCGAACCCGAGCGCGGAACACCCTCCCCCACCGACGTCCGTCGCGCATCGTTGCGACGACCCCGGCGACCAACCCTGAAAACTCGACTCTGGCCTCCAGCCCGCGACCGGGGAAGCACCCTGCGCCACCGGTTCGCTTGCGCAGCCTTGCGCAGCAGAGACAAGAACTCTTCTGAGAGTATATCTCCGGACCCCTGGCTGGTCAAGGGGGGGCCGCCGATGGGTGCGCCGCCAGCGCGTGGTATTCTAGAAGGCTGCTCAAGCCAGAGGTTGTCCCCTCTTCATGCGACCCGTCCCCCCCAAACTAGCCCCGCTCCTGACTGCCGATGGCTCCCTGGAGGCCTCGGTGGCTGGGCTTTGGGAGGAGCGCGCGGAGGAGCTTGCCGCTCGCCTAGGGGTGGACCCTGAGGTGACGCGCCCCCTGGCATCAGAGTGTCTTCGTGCCCTGCGGGCTTGGGCGCGGACCGGGTCGGACCAGGCCGCCGGCGGGTCAGAGGGACTGACCGCCTGGCTGGTCGGACTCAGGCAGGAGTTCAGCCTGGAGGGCCTGGCGCGGGCGCTGATGCAGCTTGACCACGCATTTCGGGACGCGGCCTGGCTGCTGGGCCTCCCCGGGCCGGACTGGAAGGCCCTGAGTGACGTTCTTGCCCGATTCTTCGAGGCCGGGCTCGACCTCACGGTCGAGGGAGCCCGAGGCAGGCATGTCCAGTCCACCCGGCTCCGTGAAGAGCTGGCCCTGCTGCGGCGGCTGGCGGCTGCGCTCGATGGCCCGGATGGCCCCGGGGCGTTGATGGCCGTTGCCGTGCGAGAGACGGCGCACCTGCTGAACTGCGAGTTCTGCGCGGTGTTGCTCCCTGCCGAGGATGACCCCCGGGTGCTGAAGGTCGCAGCCGCCGAGGCCCCCCCGTTGCTTCGGAGCGCGGTTTCAAGCCTTGTCTTCCCGCTGGACGGGCCGGGCATCGTGAGCCAGGTGGTCATGTCGGGGGCGCCGGCAAGCTCGTCGAATCCCCTCGCAGACCTCGACATCACCCTGCGGCGCAGGCAAACGCTCGAAGGGCTGGGATTCGGACACCTGATGGCGCATCCGCTCACGTCGGGCGGCCGCGTCGTGGGGGTGCTCGTGCTGGCAAACCGCCTTGACGACGAACCTTGGAGCGCCATTGACGACGATTGGCTTTCAGCCATCGCCAGCCACCTGGCCATGGCGATTGTCTTGACCAGATCCCAGAGCCAGCTTCTCGCCCAGGAGGCCGAGGCCGTGCGCTGGTTGGAGACCGTGCTCGCGTTGGCCGACCCCGCCCTCCGTCGGCACGGCGAAGCGGTAGGTCAGCTGGCCGGTCAGCTCGCCGTGGCCTTGGGACTCGGGGCCTCGCGCGTGAGGCACGTGGTGGACGCAGGGCGGGTTCACGATGTCGGGCAAGTGTTCTGGCCTGAGGTCCTGCGGCGGCGACCAGGCCCCTTGTGGCCGGAGGAGACGCCCCACGTGCTGGAGCACCCGGAACGCGGGGCCGTGTTGCTCGATGGGGTGCGGGTGCTGGCCCATCTGGCTCCGACGGTCAGAGCCCACCACGAGCGGTGGGACGGCGGCGGCTACCCGCAGGGCCTCGCTGGGGACCATATCCCCCTGGAGGCTCGAATCCTGGCGGTCGCAGACGCCTACGAGACGATGACGACGGCCCAGGTCTATCGGGCCGCGCTCCCGCCCCGGATGGCGCTGCAGGCGATCCGGGACGCTGCAGGCAGCCAGTTCGACCCGCTGATTGTTCAAACTCTGGTCGAGGTTTTGGGGGCCACCGACTTGGAGCCGATGTGGCTCGGGACCTCTGAGGGCAAGCGGCTGGAGGCTGAAGGTCCCGGCCTCCCCTCGCTCGCGAGCCGGCTCATCGCGGCCATCCATCGGATCGCGTCCCGGCTCGACGGGGACGCCCTGCCCCGCTCGTTCTGGACGGCCGTCCGGGAGCAATGCGGCTTCGACGCGGCCTTGCTCTGGCGCCGGGGGGACGGTGGGGGCCTCGTGCTGGTGGAGGCGTTGGGCCTCGTCGGCGCCCCGCTGGGTGCGACGGCCGGGCCGGGTAGCGTCGAGGTCCATGCCGCGACGTGCCAGGTGCCCGTGAGCCTTCCGAGCATCGGTGAGGACGCGCGGTTCCAGGCACCTACCTGGCTCGACACCTTGGCTGCCGGCAGCGCAGCAGCGTTCCCGATGATTGCGAACGATCGGGCCCTGGGCGTGCTGACGCTGCTGCGCAGGGCAGGATTGCCTTACACGGGAGCCGAGCTGGCGGTGGCCGAGGTGGCTGCCGCATTGGCTGCGCAGGGCCTTCGGCCGCACACCGGGCACACCGGTGATCACCCCGAGGAGGTGGCTCGATGATTGCACGACGCTGGTTCGCCGCCTCGGCCGCCTACCTCGGCATGCTTGCCGTGGCGGCGCTCACGGTCGGACCGTTCCTGTGGCTCCTTGTGACAGCGCTGCGGGGAGACGGTGAGAACATCTTCCGATATCCTCCCACGTTGCTTCCCGAGCAGCCGACGCTCGCGAACTTCTCTGCCGTTTGGGTCGCCGTGCCCTTTGGCCGCTACGTACTGAACAGCGCCCTCGTGGCGGTGGCGGCCGTCGTGCTCAACCTCGTGCTGGCCAGCCTGGCAGCCTACCCCCTGGCACGGATGGACTTCAGGGGACGCCAGCCCATCTTCTACGCCATCCTGGCCACGATGATGGTTCCTTTCCCCGTCATCTTGATCCCGCTCTTCACCATCGTGATGAAGCTGCACGGCGGGGTGATGGCCGTCGTGCCCGAGGCGCTTGACTCGGGTTACTGGCGCTACGCTTGGCTGGTTCTGCCGACTGGGGTCTCGGCCTTTGGCATCTTCCTGATGCGTCAGGCGTTCCTGGCCATCCCAAGGGAGCTCGAAGAGGCCGTGCGCATGGACGGGGGAACGTCCTGGGACATCTGGCGCCGCGTTATGCTGCCGCTTTCACGGCCCGCACTCGCCACCTTGGCAATCTTCACCTTCGTTGGCTCGTGGGGAGATTTCCTCTGGCCGCTCGTGGTGCTTGATGACCCGCAGTACTACACCTTGCCCGTGGGGGTCTCCTACCTGGCGGGCACGTTCAGCGCCAACTGGCGACTCATTGCGGCCGGCAGCGTGATCGCGGTGGTGCCGATCGTGGCGTTCTTCCTGGTGATGCAGCGTCACTTCGTCGGTGGCTCCACGGCCGGCGCGGTCAAGGGCTAGGCTCCGGCTGTCAACCGCGCCAGCGGACCAGGCGCGCTGTCGCACAGGGGCCTGGCCAGCGGTGCGCCTCTCGCGGCATGCTCTCCGGGCACAACCCGCGCGGGGGATCGCCCCGGCGCCAGCAAGCATGGAGGTCATGATGGGCCACCGCCAGCCCGGGGCCGTCAGCGCCCTGAGCCTCAGCTACCTCGACTGGCCGCGCCTGCTCGACCACGTCAGGGAGAGGCTCCGCACCCTCGAGGCGGCTCGCTGGGCGATGGGGGACACGCTGGTGGAGGTCCAGCTCGCCATGGGGGCCAGCCCTGAGATTGAGGCAGCCTTTGCGCGGGAGGGTTGCTCCTGGCCGGCCCTGGCAGCCTCCCTGGGGGTTCGGACGACCGAGCTCGCCACGCTGAGGGAGGTCGCCCGTAGCTTTCCACCGCGCAAGCGCGTATCCGGCGTCGGTTGGGAGCACCACCGCCGCGTGCTGTTGACCCTCCCGACCGCCACCCTCTCGCTGAGGCAACGGTGGCTGAGGGAGGCGGCCCGTCGAGATTGGTCAGCGGCCACGCTGGCGCGTCGAATTCGCGCGGAGGCCTGCGCCCAGGGGGCCGAGCCCAGGCCCCGGAAGCGCAGACTCCCGGGCGCAGCGGCCACGCCGTCCGAAGGCCAGCCCCGCCCGTGACGTCTGGGGCGTCGGCCCCTGGCCCCCGCGGCTCGGCCAACCCGGATGCCCCCGATCCGGCGCCGCGGGCGCGAGCCGGGAGGGGCTCCGGCGCTGGGGACGTGCGCCTCGCATCCGGGTATAACTGAGATGGCGCCAGGTTGCCTGGGCGCAATGGCCCTGTCCCCCTGGAGCCCGGTGGCTTGGCACCCTTCCACACTCTCCCTTCCATCACCCTGTGCCTCACCGCGGGCGCCCTCTTGGCGCTGGCGGCGCCATCCCTGGCAAGCCCGCACACTGCCAGCGCCGTCCAGGCGGCAGCCGACGCGGAAAGCCTCCTTCGGCTGGGTAGGCAGGAGGCGAGCCGTGGTGCGCGGGACCGTGCCTTGTCCCTGCTTCAGCGGTCCCTGGCGGTGGCGCCGGAACAGCTCGGGCCTCTTGTCGATCTGGGTATTGCCCTGGCGGATCTCGGGGCCTACGATGCGGCCAAGGCCGCCTTCGAACGGGCGCTTCAGGTTGGGCCGGACGACGCCGCCGCCCTGAACGGCCTTGGCTATGTCCTGTACCGGATGGAACACCACCGAGCGGCGATCGTGCACTACAGGCGAGCGCTCGACCGCAAGGACGAACCGCAGTACCACCTGAACTTGGGGCTGGCTTACCTCGCGCAGCGCCGTTGGGGGCAGGCTGAGGACGAGTTCAGGCGCGCGGCGCGGGGAGCCGGGGCCGGCTACTGGGCTTGCAACAACCTCGGCTACGCGCTGCAGCGGCAGGGGCGCCTCGAGGAGGCCAAGCAGGCCTATCACGCGGCCTTGCCCGTTGCCGAGCGGGACCTGACGGCCCACGTGAACCTCGGGTCGCTGCTGCTCGCCGAAGAGAAGTGGGGCGAGGCCGCCTGGGTCTACCAGGATGCCCTCAAGCGCGATGACAGCGCCCCGGATGCCCACCTCGGCCTCGCCAACGCGCTGACCCAACTGGGCCGGCTGGACGAGGCGATCTTGGAGCTGCGCGTCGCTTTGGCGTTGCGGGCCGCCACGCCGGCCACCCACCACCTGATGGGGCAGCTCTACCTGCACCGGGGAGAACCTGACGCCGCCCGCTCGGAAACCCTCGAGGCCATTGCGGGGGCGCCGCGTGAGGCTTCCTACCACCTCACGCTGGCGCGGGCGCTCATAGCCTTGGGGCGTCCTGACGAGGCGGCCCGTACATTCCGGGTGTTTCTCTCCCTCAGGCCAGACGCCGAAGAGGCGCCTCGCGTGAGGCAGTGGTTGGACCAGCGTCGGACGGCCAGGCTCAGGGATCGCTGACGTGGTACCATGGCGTGGAAGTTTGCCGGGTCATCGCGGCGCTGCAAGGCGTCGAGGAAAGTCCGAGCTCCGCAGGGCATGACGCTGGGTAACGCCCAGTGGGGGTGACCCCGAGGACAGTGCCACAGAAACAAACCGCCGGGCCTCGGCCCGGTAAGGGTGCAAAGGTGGGGTAAGAGCCCACCAGCGGCGGGGTGACCCGCCGGCTAGGTAAACCCCGTCAGGAGCAAGACCAAGCAGGGGAGACGAGGCTGCCCGCCGATCCCCGGGTCAGGTCGCTCGAGGCCAGCGGCGACGCTGGTCCCAGATAGATGATGGCCCCCCGTAAGGGGACAGAACTCGGCTTACAGGCAGACTTCCAGGGGGCCCTCGCGGCCCCCTTTCTGCGGCTTCCCGGGCAGCCGGGGCGTCCATTATGTTAAACTGACCCGCGTGAGCCCACTCACCGTCCCCGGTCGCCACCTCAGGCCACAATCGAGCGTGAGCAACGTCTTCTCCCACCAACCCGTGCTGCTCGACCCCGTGCTCCACTGGCTCGCCCCCTCCCCAGGCGACGTGGTGCTCGACGGCACCGTGGGCGGCGCCGGGCACGCCTGCGCCCTTTGGAGGCACATTGCGCCGACCGGGCTGGTCGTGGGGCTCGACCGCGACCCGGCGGCCCTGGCGGCGGCGGGGGACCGGCTGGCGGAAGAGGGCGCGCGTCACCAGCTACACCGAACCACCTTCGACCGCCTCGCCGAGTTGGGGCTTCCGCCGCTCGACGTGGTGCTGCTCGATATTGGCGTTTCGTCGCCGCAGCTCGATCGCGCGGAGCGTGGCTTCAGCTTCAGGCAGGCTGGCCCCCTCGATATGCGCATGGACCCGGATGCCCCTATGACCGCTGCCGACATGCTACGGGAGGCCTCCGAGGCCGAGTTGGCGCGGGTGTTCTTCGAGCTTGGCGAG
The DNA here is from genome assembly GCA_035285125.1 of Candidatus Sericytochromatia bacterium. GTDB lineage: Bacteria > Cyanobacteriota > Sericytochromatia > S15B-MN24 > JAQBPE01 > JAYKHL01. The sequence continues at coordinate 158,718 of JAYKHR010000066.1, forward strand.
GAGCGTCAGGGCAGGCGCGTCGCGCGGGCCCTCGTGGCCCACAGGGAGGCGGGGGGCTGGTGGGACAACACGGCCACCCTCGCCGACTTCATCGCGCGAATCGTCGGTCGCGGCAGTGGTCAGATCCACCCGGCCACTCGGGTTTTCCAGGCACTGAGGATCGCCGTCAACGATGAACTGGGAATGCTCCGGAGGGCCTTGCCCGCTGCCGTGGCGGCGCTGAAACCCGGGGGACGGCTGGGCGTCATCACCTTCCATTCCCTGGAGGACCGCATCGTGAAGCAGTTCTTCCAGGGCGAGGCGCGCGGCTGCATCTGCCCGCCCCGCCAGCCGGTCTGCACGTGCAGCCACCGGCCCAGCCTTGAAGTTGTCACTCGCAAGCCCGTGGTCGCCTCCGACGAGGAGGCCCGTGGCAATCCCCGCGCCCGCAGCGCCAAGCTGAGGGTCGCGCGGCGCCTCACTGTCCCGGCCCGAGCCTGAGGAGATCTCCACGTGGCCCCTGCGCCCAATGAAGCCGTCGCCGCCGCTGCCCTCCCGGAGCCCTGGCCCTCACCCGCCCGTCGGGTGGGGCGGCGGGTGTTCCCGCGGGCCTGGACCCTGACGCTGTCCGCGCTGGGCATCCTGTTGCTGACGCTCTACATCCACACCGTGTTGCAGGAGCACCACCTCAATGCCCTCAAGAAGGAGATCGACAACCTCCGAGAGCAGACGGTGCGCGACCGGATGCAACTCGAAGCTGTGCGTAACCCTCAGGTCATCGATCGCAAGGCCGTGAGCCTCGGGATGAAGCAGCCAGCGGAGGTCGTGTACGTCAACAAGCCGTTGACCGGGGCGCGCCGCGTCGTGAACACCATCCCGCTCCGGCAGACGGCCACGCACGAGGGTTTTTGACCATGTCATCAGCCCCCCTGGTGGTCCGTCAGCGCGCCTCTTGGGTGCTGATGGGGCTCGCGGCCGTCGCAGCCGCGCTGACAGCCAGGCTCGTCTACCTGCAGGTTCTCACGGGGCCATCGCTGTCTGCCATGGCCGTGGCCCAGCGCACCAAGACCGTCGACCTGTTCTCCGTTCGAGGGGAGATCGTCGACCGAAACGGCAAGGCCCTCGCAGCCTCGGTGGAGGCCTACTCGGTGTACGCCAGCCCGAGGGACGCACGGAAATTCGACCGCCAGGCGACGGCGTCGCGCCTCGCGCCGGTCCTGGGGATGAAGCCCGCGGCCTTGCTGCAGCGCCTGCAGGGGAACCACTTCCGCTGGCTCCACAGGCTGGCTGACGACCGGGTTTACAAGAAGGTCCGGGCCCTCAAGCTGCCAGGGATCGGCATCGTCACCGAGAGCCGGCGCGTGTACCCCAAGGGCCGTCTGGCGGCGACGCTGATCGGCTTTGTCGGTGTTGACAACCAGGGCCTCGCTGGCATCGAGCACGCCTTCGACCAGGTGCTGCGCGGGCCGCAACAGAAGGTCAGGGTGGAGGTGGACGGCTATGGTCGGGAAATCATGCGGGAGGGCTCGCACAAGCTGCTGGATGCCTACCTGTCGGGCGGCAGCCAGGTCGTACTCACGATCGACGAGAACCTTCAACACGTGGCCGAGCGAGAGCTCGGGGCCGCCATCTCGGGCTCTGGAGCCATGCGCGGGGCCATTATCATCATGGACCCCCGCTCGGGTGACCTGCTGGCTTTCGCCACGCTGCCCACCTACGACCCGAACCACTTCGGTAAGTACGACTGGCAGGACATCAAGAACTGGGCCGTGACTGACGTCTACGAGCCCGGGTCCACCATGAAGTGTTTCTCAGTTGCTGCAGCCTTGGAGCACAAGCGCGTCTCGCTGGGTACCACCTTCAGCTGCCCCGAGCGCATCCTCGTGGATGGTCGCGTCGTCTCTGACCACGAAAGCGGTCTCGGCACGCGCCAGCTCACGCCTTCGGGGATCATCGAGGTCAGCTCCAACGTGGGCACCACCCAGATTGCGTTTCATCTTTCCACCTCCCAGCACCGGCGGTTCCTCCAGCGTCTCGGCTTCGGAGCCGTCACCGGTAGCGGCATCACTGGAGAGTCCGCGGGGGTGCTTCCCGGCCTCCCGTGGCGTCGCCTCACCCAGGCGACGATCTCCTACGGCCAGGGCATCTCAGCCACGCCCCTGCAGGTGCTGACGGCGGCAGCGGCCATCGGCAATGGAGGGGTTCGGCTGGTGCCGCGCCTTATCGACCGGGTCGTCTCGAACAAGGGCGAGGTGCTTCAGACCTTTCCCGTGAAGACCGCTGCGACGTGTATGGCACCAGAGACCGCGCAGGCCGTGATGGGCATGCTGGAGCAGGTTGTGGAGCGTGGCACCGGACTCGAGGCTCGCGTGCCCGGCTTCTGGGTGGGGGGCAAAACCGGGACGGCCCAGCGCGTGCGCGACGACGGTCTCGGCTACTCGGACGACGTGGTGGCCTCGTTCGTCGGCTTCGCCCCGAGCAAATCACCCCGCTTTGCCATCTTGACCCTGCTCGACTCCCCTCGCAAGGTACACTGGGCAAGCATGACGGCCGCCCCGCTGTTCGCCAGGGTTGCCGAAGCAGCGCTTCGCCAGGCCGGGGTGCAGCCCACCCGCCCCGTGACACAGACGGGCGCGCCACCCAAGGCCGTTCCGCGCGGCGAATGATCGGGCTCACGGCCCCGGCCGGAGCCGGCGGTTACACTCTGGGCGGAGGCACTGACATGTTGAGCTTCGATGAGGTGGCTGCAGCCACCGGGGCCAGGATCAGCGGGCATGTTCCCGATGTCGAGTTGCGATCGGTGGTGATCGACAGCCGCCTGGTCGAGCCAGGCAGCCTGTTCGTGTGTCTGCGTGGGGCGCGCCATGACGGCCACGCCTTTGCCCGGGCTGCGCTCTCAGATGGCGCCGTCGCCATCCTGGCTCAGGAGGGTGTGGACCTGAACGTGCCGCCGGACACCCCGGTGCTCAGCGTGCTTGACCCCCTTGCCTCGCTGGGGCAGGTGGCCGCTGCCTGGCGCGCGAAGCTCCCAACAACGCTGATCGGCGTGACCGGCTCTTCGGGCAAGACCTCCACCAAGGAGATGCTGGCCGCTTACCTGTCCCGGTTCGGTTCGGTGGGTAAGACGGAAGCCAACCACAACAACGAGTTGGGCGTGCCGCTGACCCTGCTTTCCTTCCAGCCCGACATGCGCTTCGGCATCGTGGAGATGGGGATGCGGGCAGAGGGCGAGATCGCAGTGCTCGCTCGGATGGCCGGTCCCGCTGTCGGTGTGGTTACCAACGTCGGGACGGCCCACATCGGACGCCTCGGGAGCAGGGAGGCGATTGCACGGGCCAAGGCGGAGCTGTGGCAACACCTGGCTCCAGGTGGGGTGGCCATCGCTCCCTGGGATGACGCGCTGGCCTCGCTGGAGGCCGCGCGCTGGGGCGGGCGCATCGTCACATGGAGCCTGACGGACCCTGGGGCGACGGTGTGGTCCCACGACGTTCAGGCGTTCGGTGAAGGCCAGGTCTTCACGGCCTACTGGAAGGCTGGCCCTGGGCTTCGCCACGGCCGCGCCGAGGTCAGGCTGCCGCTCTGGGGTGACCACCACCGCGCCAACGCCCTGGCCGCGTTGGCCGTTGGCTGGGCCCTCGGTCTCGTGCCCGAGGCCCGCCTGGAGATCCGGCCGGACACCCTGCCCGGACGCGCCCGCAACCTGGAGCTTGGGGGGGTGGGCATCACCGACGACGCCTACAACGCCAACCCGGAAAGCGTGCGAGCTGCCCTCAAGGCGTTTTCTGAGAGGCCGTCGCAGGGTCGACGTATCGCCGTGCTGGGCGATATGGCCGAGCTAGGGGACCATACGGCCGAGGCGCACCGGGGAATCGGAGCCTACGCCGCCACGCTCGCACTGGATGAGCTGGTTGCGATTGGCGTCGAGGCGCCCAGGTACGCCGAGGGCTGTGGCGACGGGCTGCCCTGTCGCGTGCTGGGCACCCCGGACGAGGCCGTGGCCTACCTGCTCGGGCAACTGGCGCCGGGCGACAGGTTGCTGCTGAAGGCCTCCCGCTCGGCTCGGCTCGAGAGGGTGCTGGAGGGCCTCGCTGCAGCGTGGGGAGGTGCACGGTCGTGATGGCGTTGTGGCAGCAGGCCAGCCTGGTGGGGCTGCTGGTGGTGGGGATCGCGCTGGCCGTCGGGCGGCCCATGATTGGCTGGTTGCACCGGGTGAAGTTCGGGCAGATCATCCGGGAGGAGGGCCCTGCCTCACACCAGGCCAAGGCAGGCACGCCCAGCATGGGCGGCTGGATCATTTTGCTGCCAGCCGCTCTCGGCCTGGTGGCCCTGCAGCGCTTGCCGGCCGAGGGCTGGCTGCTCCTGGCCGTGACGCTCGGCTTCGCCGGCCTGGGCTTCCTCGATGACTGGCTCATCATCAAGAAGCGCAGCAACAAAGGGCTGTCGCCGCGGCAAAAGTTGCTGGGGCAGGTCTTGCTGGGGTGCGGCTTTGCCGGGGGGCTCGCCTGGCTGGGGCACTCCCCCGTCCTCCAGGTGCCGCTCGGAGCGGAGGCGGCCTCCCTTTCCCTCGGGCTGGCCTACTGGGCTCTCGTCGCCTTCATGCTCGTCGCCACCTCCAACGCCGTCAACCTGACAGATGGGCTGGACGGCCTGGCCGCAAGCACCGTGGCCATCGCGGCGGCGGGGCTCGCCGCCGTCGTGGCCTTGCGCCTGGCTGCGGGGGACCCCGTTGGCGGCGCGGTGGTGGTCTTTCTGGTGGCCGTCGCGGCCGGGTGCTTGGGGTTTCTCTGGTTCAACGCCCATCCCGCTCAGGTCTTCATGGGCGACACCGGGTCGCTAGGGCTTGGCGCCGCCTTGGCTGGTGCAGCCGTGATCGGGCACGTCGAGCTCTGGCTGGTGCCGATCGGGGCCGTGTTCATTGTCGAGACCTTGTCGGTGATGGCCCAGGTCGCGTACTTCCGTCGGACCGGCGGCAAGCGCCTGTTTAAAATGAGCCCCCTTCACCACCACTTCGAGCTTTCGGGGTGGAAAGAGACCCAGGTCGTGGCCAGGTTCTCGCTCGTCGCACTTCTGTGCGCCGCGCTTGCTGTCGCAATGGCCTGAGGCCAGCAGCAGTCGGGCAGCCTCACGTCACAGCCCGAGAGCAGCCCCTGCGGTATGATGAGCGCCGCGGCCAGCGCCGCGCCAAGCTGGAGCTTCCACCGTGGAATGGCTAGAGAAGACCGTAACCATCCTGGGCCTGGGCCGCAGTGGCCTGGCGTGTGCCCGTGAGTTGTCGGCCATGGGGTGCCGGCTGATCCTCAGCGACGCGCGGCCCACCGAGGAGTTGATGCCCCTGTTGGCTGACCTTCCCCTCGGAGAGGTGCGCGTCGAGGGGGGCGGTCACTCGGCAGCCTGCCTGGATGCCGACGTCATTGTCCTGTCGCCCGGGGTGTCAGTGGATCTGCCCATCGTGCAGGCCGCACTCGCCGACGGCGTTCCCGTGCTTGGCGAGCTTGAGCTGGCGTACCGGCTGCGCCCGTCCGTTCCCCACGTGGCCATCACGGGAACCAACGGGAAGACCACCACCACGACCCTGGTCGGTCGCATCCTGGCGGAGGCAGGCCTCAGGGCGCTCGTCGGGGGCAACATCGGCACCCCGCTCGTCAGCATGGTCCACTCGCCTGCCGACGTGGTCGTCGCGGAAGTCAGCTCCTTCCAGCTCGAAACCATCGCGCAGTTCCGCCCCGAGGTGGCGGTGCTGCTGAACTTCACCGACGACCACCTGAACCGCCACGGCACGCGGGACGTATACTGGCGGGCCAAGTGTCGGATCTTCGAGAACCAAGGACCGGAGGACTGGGCCATTCTCAACGCCGACGACCCAGCCGTCTCCGCGCTGATCGGGCGGACACCCGGCAGGCATGTGGCTTTCTCCGTGTCGGGCCCGCTGGAGCGCGGCGTCTGGATCCACGACGATTGGATCGTGCTGTCCCACGACGGGGGCACGCTCCCGGTGATGCCAGTCAGCGAGGTGCAACTGAGAGGGCGCCACAACCTGGAAAATGTCCTTGCCAGCGTCGGTGTCGGGGTTGCCCTGAGGCTCGAGGTGGAGCCGGTTCGCAAGGCCATCGCCGCCTTCACGGGGGTGGAGCATCGCATCGAACCCGTCCGCGTGCTGGACGCTGTCGCCTGGTACAACGACAGCAAGGGCACGAACTACGACTCGACCATCAAGGCCATCGAGGCCTTCGCGGAAGGGATCGTGCTCATCGCCGGCGGCAGAGACAAGGGCGGCGACATCCAGCCACTGCTCTCCCGCATCCGTGAACGCGTGCGCCACGTCGTGTTGCTGGGGGAGGCCGGCCCTGACTTCGCAAGGTCCCTCCGCAGCATCGGCTACGACGCCGTGACGGTGGTCGAGTCGATGCCGGAGGCCATCCAGGAGGCCCGGGGGTTGGCGACACCAGGCGAGATCGTGTTGTTCTCGCCGGCCTGCACGAGCTTCGACATGTTCAAGGACTACGAGGACCGTGGACGCACGTTCAAGGGCCTCGTCAAGGCGTTGGCCGGAGGCGACGGTGAACCGGCGGCTCAGGGCTAGGCGCTCCCCACAAATCGACGTCACCCTGCTGGCCATCGTCCTGATGCTGACAGGGGCTGGGCTCCTGTCGATCCTGAGCGCGAGCGCGCCGGTCGCCGAGCAGGGGCTCAGCCACACGCTGTACTACGTGCAGCGTCAGGGAATGTGGTGCGTGGTCGGACTCGTGGCCCTGGTCGCGGCAACCTTCGTCAACATGACGCTGATCAGGGGGCTCGCCAAGTGGGTCCTGCTGGCCACCGCGGCGTTGCTGATGTGCACACATGTTCCAGGCATCGGCATCACCGAGTTGGGCTCCAGCCGCTGGCTGCGTGTCGGTCCCTTCTCGGTCCAGCCCTCCGAGGTCGCCAAGCTCTCGCTGGCCGTGTATCTGGCAGACAGGCTGGCCCGGCAGGGCGACAAGCCCTGGAGCCTGCTGACCGTCCGGCACACCCTGGCCCCCACGCTGGGCGTGCTCGCACTGGTCCTGGTCCAGCCGGATCTCGGCACCACGATCGTGCTCGCCATCTGTGCCTTTGCGGTGTTTTTCGCTTATGGCACGCGCATCTGGCTGCTGGGAGGCACCGCGCTGGTGGCCGTCGCGGGCGTGCTCTACTCGAGCTTCAACACGGACTACCAGCGGCAGCGTTGGATCGGCTTCCTGAACCCCTGGGCGGAGCCCCAGGGGAACGGCTACCAGCTGGTTCAATCCCTGATGGCCATTGGCTCGGGCGGCGTGCTCGGCGTGGGGTTCGGCCAGAGCAAGCAGAAGCTGTTCTACCTGCCCATCCAGTACGCCGACTTCATCTTCGCCGTGTTGGCCGAGGAGTTCGGCCTGATCGGGTGTGTCAGCCTCCTGGCTCTGTTCCTGCTGCTGGCCTGGCGTGGAATCAGCATTGCGCGGGAAGCCCGGGACCCCTTCCACGCCCTCCTGGCGCTGGCGCTGACCACGATCGTGGTAGGCCAGGCCTACATCAACATCGGGGTCGTGACGGCCAGCCTGCCGACGACAGGCATCCCGCTGCCGTTCCTGAGTTTCGGGGGCAGCTCGCTGGTCATCACGATGTTCTCGATGGGGCTGCTGCTCAACATCTCGCGCCACAACCACAAGGCGCAAGAGGCCCAGGCCGCCGCTGAGAACGGAGCCCTCGAGGCCCGCTCCGGGGCCGGGCAGCCCTGAGGTCCGGAGGAAGCAGCGGTGGCTGACGTGGTGCTCACGGGGGGAGGAACAGGGGGGCATGTCTACCCCGCGCTGGCCGTGGCCGAGGCGCTCGTCCGCCTGCGACCAGGCCTGGACGTCCTGTTCGTGGGAACGCCAGACCGAATGGAGGCTCGCGTCGTGCCGGCCGCGGGCTGGCGATTCGAGGCCATCGAGGCCCGCGGCCTGAGCAGCCGCCCGCTGGAAGCCGTCAAAGCCGTCGCGACGCTTGCCCGGGGGCTGGGGCAGGCCCGTGACCTCATGCGCCGGGAAACGCCGCGGGTGGTCCTCGGGACCGGTGGATTCGCCAGCGCCCCCACCTTGCTGGCGGCCAGGCTCGAGGGGGTCCCGACATACCTGCATGAACAAAACGTCGTACCCGGAAAGGTGAACAGATGGCTGGGCCGGTGGGCCACCGGGGTGTTGCTGTCTCTGCCTGGCGGGGAGCATTGGTGGTCAGGGGTGGAGTGCATCTTCACCGGCAACCCCATCCGACAGACCGCCTTTCAGGTTGAGCGGTCCGTGGCCCGTGCCGCCGTCAAGGTACCCGAGGGCGCACCGCTGCTGCTCGTCACGGGGGGATCCCAGGGCGCGCGCCGGATCAACGACGCCATGTTGGACCTGGCCCCGCGGCTCCTTCGGGAGACACGCTGGCACGTGCTTCATGTGACTGGCCCCGCCGGCTTCGAAGACGCTCGCCTGAGGCTTCCCGCAGAGGCCGAGGGCCGCTGGACCCTCGTGCCATACATGGACGACATGCCAACGGCCGTGGTGGCCTGCGACATCGCGGTCGGGCGAGCCGGCGCCACAACACTGGCGGAACTGACGGCCATGGGCAAGGGCATGGTGCTGGTGCCCTACCCGTTCGCCGGAGGCCATCAGCTGCTGAACGCCCGGGCCGCCCTGGACGCCGGGGCGGCAAGGGTGATCACCGATCATGCGTGCGACGGCCCCGGGCTGGCCGACGTCCTCTTGCCGCTGCTGACAGATCCTGAAGCTGTCGACCAAATGGCCGCAGCCAGCCTACGCCTGGGGTCCCCCAATGCGGCAGACCAAGTGGCAAGGCTGTTGCTGGACGCCGCATTCCCGCTCAGCAACGCCGGCGCGTGACGGTTTCACTGGCGAGACCGTCCCTCCATCCGGTATCCTCAAACGGTGCCCGTTGTGACGCGCCCTGTCCCGTGGGCCCCGCGGTGCTCTCTGTCGCCGCCTCCCTCGAGCCTGTATTTCACAAGGAAGCCTGCCGTGACCCCACCCTCTGCCCTGCATTTCGTTGGTATCGGCGGCGTGGGAATGAGCGCGGTGGCCCAGGTTTGGCACAGCTTGGGGCGTCCGGTGTCCGGCTCGGACCAGGCCCAGTCGACCGCGGTACAGCGGCTGCAAGGCTTCGGGATCCCCGTGCACATCGGCCACGCGGCAGACCACGTGGGTCCGGCAGTTGAGGGTCTGGTGGTCTCCACAGCGGTCCGCCAGGACAACCCCGAGTTGCAGGAGGCCATCCGGCGGGGGCTTCCGGTGTTCCACCGGTCCGAGGTGCTGGGCGCCCTTATGGCGCAGCAGAGAAGCATCGCGGTCACGGGGACGCACGGCAAGACGACGACCACCGCGATGGTCGCGTCGATGCTGGTCGATGGCGCCTTCGATCCGACGGTGCTGCTCGGGGGAGAGTTGCCAGAACTCGGCGGTAATGCCCGCCACGGACGGGGCGAGTTCCTGGTGGCCGAGGCTGATGAAAGCGACAAGTCGATCACCAACCTCACGGCCGAGATTGTGGTGGTGACGAACCTCGAGGGTGACCACCTGGAGCACTACCGCGACCTCGACGAGATCATCGACGTCGTGGCCGCCTTCCTCGGGCGCCTTCCCGAGGGCGCCAAGCTCATTGCGTGCGCGGACTGTCCGGGGGTGCTGCGACTGCTCGAACGGGTCAAGTTGCCTGTCGTGACCTACGGGTTCTCCGAAGAGGCCGAGTTCCGCATCGAGGACGAGCAACTCACGGCCGGCGGCTCCACCTTCCGCGTCCAAGGTGCCAGCTATGCCTTGCAGGTACCGGGGCGCCACAACATCGCCAACGCGACGGCAGCCATCGCCGCCTGCTCCCTCGCAGGCGTGCCCCACGAGGCGCGTCGATCTGGGCTGGCCGGCTTCACCGGCGTGAAACGCAGGTTTCAAACCGTCGGGTCCGTCGGGGGCGTCACGGTGGTGGACGACTATGCCCACCATCCCTCCGAGATCAAGGCCACGCTGTCCGCCGCTGCCCTGCTCGGTCGCCCTGTCCACGCCGTGTTCCAACCTCACAGGCACTCCCGCCTGGAGGCCCTGCTGCACGATTTCGCCGCCTCTTTCCGTGGCGCCCGAACCGTCACCATCATGGACACCTACGCGGCGGGCGAGGCGCCCAGGGAGGTCGATGCCGGCAGCCTGGCTGCGCTCGTCTCGCGGCACGAACCGGGCGTGCCCGTGACGCACGCGCCCACGATCGGCGCAGCCGTCAGCCACCTCGTAGAGACGGCCGGCTCGGGCGACCTCGTCGTGCTTCTGGGTGCAGGCGACATCCACCTCGTGGCGCAGCCACTGCTCGCAGCCATCGAGCACCGGATCAGCGTCTCCGTGCAGTCTGCGTGAGGGCCTCGACGTGGTCGCTCCCTCACTCCCTCCCTTCGAGCCTGCCGCGCCCCCGCCTGAAGGCGTGCGGCCGGGCGTAGACCTGGCGCCATTTACCACGTGGCAGGTGGGTGGCCCCGCGCGCTGGTTCGTCGAGCCGAGCAGCGTGGAAGAGGTGCAGGCCGCAGTGGTGTGGGCCAACGCCCACGGCGTGGCTTGGCGCCCCATGGGTCGTGGCAGCAACTTGCTGGTGGGAGATAGCGGGTTCGAAGGCCTGATCGTGCGGTTCGGAAACGCGTTCGGCCAGGTTCGCATCGAGCCGGCGGAGGGTCACGGCGTGGTGCGTGCGCAGGCCGGCGTGCCATGCGCTCAGTTCGTGGTGGCCTGCAACCAGGCTGGATACGGTGGCCTCGAACCACTGGTGGGGGTTCCTGGGTCCATTGGTGGCGCCGTGGCGATGAATGCCAGCGCGCATGGCAAAGCGGTGTCCGAGGGTTTCCTCGGCGGTCGGGTGCTGCGAGAGGACGGCGCCTTGGAAACCTGGGCCGCCGCAGATTTTGCCTTCTCCTACCGCCACACGCGCCTCCACGAGGAGCAGGTCCTGTTCCTGGAGGGAACGTGGCACCTGGCCGCCGTGCCGATTGAGGAGTCCCGGGCGCGCATCCGAGAGTTGCAGCGGTGGCGCCATGAGAAGCAGCCGACCAACATGCCTTCCGGCGGCAGCACCTTTCGCAACCCGGGTGAAGGCCTGCCCGCGGCGGGCGCACTCATCGAGCAGGTCGGTGGCAAGGGGCTGCGGCTCGGCGGTGCTGAGGTGTCCGAGAAGCATGCCAACTTCATCGTCAATCGGGGGGGCGCCACGGCGGCAGACATCAATGGCCTCATCGTCACCTTGCAGGAACGGGTGCGTGCGAAGTTCGGCGTGACGCTCGTCCCCGAGGTCATGGGGCTGGGGATGCACGTTGGCACGGAGTAAGCGGGGGCGAGTCCGCGAGGGCCCAGAAGGGGGGCCGCCGGGCCCCCACAGCGTGGAGGATGGGCTTCAGCGCGTCGCCGACAGGCAGTACCGGTTGGCCCGAGACGTGAGGCGCGCCAGACGGCGGCAGCGAAGCAAGCGACGGCTCGCCCGCGTCCTCTCCCACGTCGGGTTGTTGAGCCTCGTCATCTTCCTTTGGATGGGGCCCTTCTGGCAGTGGGAGGGTTTGCTCACGGTGACGGGGAACCGCCTGGTCAGCGCGCAGGAGGTCTTCGCCAGGCTCTACATCCCTCAGCACACGCCGCTCTACACGCTAGACCCCAAGAAGATTTCCGCGCAGCTTTCCTCGATCCCCGCAGTGGCAAGGGTTTCCACCCGCCGTTGGTTGTTCCCACCCAGGCTCGAGGTGATGATTCTGGAGCGGCAGGGGCTGGTAAAGGTGGAGGGCGTGCCGGGCGAGGCGGTTTCCCGCTGGATCGACCAGGAAGGCGTCGTCTTCTCTGCGCCGGCAGCCCGGATGCAGGCTCGCTTTCCGGTGCAGGTCTGGTGTGATTTGCAGCCGGGTCAGCGGCTGCCCGGCAAACTCCAGAAGGAGTTCTTCGAGTTGCTGGTCGCCTGGCCGCAGGGAGCTGGGGGTCGTCTGGACCTGCGCAGGCCCAACGACCTCTACGCGTCGGTGGGCGACTGGCCTGTTCGGTTCGGGGAGCCCGAGGATGCGAGCCTGAAGCTTTCCATTCTGGCGGACCTGCAACCGCTGGCGAAGGCTTACCGTGAGCGGTTAAGATACATCAACTTGCGGTTTCCGAAGAGTCCGACCTTGGTGTTGAAAACTGGTGACGAGGTGAAGGTCGGCAAGGACTCCCAAGGCGGCGAGCGCCCCGCGGGCTCGCCACAGCCGAAGCCGACGGGCACCACCGCGTCACCACCCCACTGACCGTTGCGAAACTGGCTCGTTCCTGTCACCCTCATCGCCGTTGCCTCAGGCGTCCTCATCGCGGCGCAGTTCAAGTCGCAGGCGGCCTACAGGGACGGCCTGCCGAGCAGGCGCGTGGAGGAATTGGTGGTGATGCTCAAGGACGCTGAGGCCGAGAACGGTCGCCTGGTCAGCCAGGTGGAGGCCCTCAGGGAGAGCATCAAGACCGCTGAGTTGCCCGCCTCGGGGAAGGCGTCGCCCGTGCCGGGGCGTCTTCAAGCCACCAACGGACCTGGCATCGAAGTTGAAATCGCGGACAGCGCCAAGCCCCTCACCAAGGGGGAAAACCCCAACATCGCCATCGTTCACAACGAGGACCTGCTCAAAATCGTCAACGAGCTTCGAGCGAGCGGCGCCGCCGCGCTCTCGGTCAACGACCAGCGCCTCGTCGAGACCTCCGAAATCAGCTGCGCGGGCCCGACCATCCTCGTGAACAAGACCCGGCTGGCCCCTCCCTTCATCATCCGTGCGATAGGGGACGCAGACACCATGATGGCGGCGCTGGCGCTGCGTGGCGGCGTCGTCGAATACTTGCAATTCTATGGGATCCAAGTTAATATCTCCAGGAAACCGGATATTCAAGTCCCCATGTACGTTGGCGGCTCTTCGTACCAGTTTGCGAAGCCTCTGACAACCAAGAAATCGACATGACGAGCGCAGTCCTCCTCCCGTTGGTTGGGCTCGTCGTGGGAATCATTGCGGGCGCTCTGTCGCCTGTCAGCATCCCTCATTCTCTTGCGAAGTACACGGCGGTAGCCATCCTGGCTGCCCTCGACACGGGGCTTGGTGGAATCCGGGCTGGTCTTGAAAACAGGTTCGACCTCGCCGCCTTCATCAGCGGCTTCACCTTCAACACCCTGCTGGCCGCCGCGCTCACCTACCTGGGTGACATGCTTGGCATCGACCTTTACATCGCTGCCGTTGTGGTTTTCGGGGTCCGACTCTTCGACAACTTGGCCGTCGTCCGTCGGTTGGTGGTGAATCGGTTTTGGTCTCACTAGTTACTTGAAGCTACAAGGAAGGGGGAAGCCGGTTTTGTCGAGGCTGAACAGAGCCAGACCGACTCGGCTGAACGCGGTGCCTGATAAGTTCGACAAGCACAACAGCGTCGCCAACATCAAAGTGGTTGGCGTGGGTGGTGGCGGTTCCAACGCCGTCAACCGGATGATCGAGAACGGCCTCACGGGCGTCGAGTTCTGGACGATCAACACCGACGCGCAGGCGCTTGCGCTTGCGAAGGCTGACCGCAAGCTGCAGATTGGTCAGAAAATCACCCGTGGCCTGGGCGCCGGCGGCAACCCCGAGGTCGGCCGCAAGGCTGCTGAAGAGAGCCGGGACGACCTGCTCCAGGCGCTTGAAGGCGCCGACATGGTCTTTATCACGGCCGGCATGGGGGGTGGCACCGGAACGGGCGCCGCACCCGTGGTGGCTGCCGTGGCGCGTGAGGTTGGGGCCCTGACCGTTGGTGTGGTGACCCGCCCCTTCATGTTCGAGGGCCGGCGTCGCTCGGTGCAGGCGAACGACGGCATCGCCTCCATCAAAGAAGCAGTCGATACGCTGATTGTCATCCCGAACGACAAGCTGCTTCAGGTCGTCGAGAAGCGGACGACCATGCAGGAGGCCTTCCAAATTGCCGACGATGTGCTCAGGCACGGCGTGGAGGGCATCTCCAACATTATCACCATTCCCGGCCTCATCAACGTCGACTTTGCTGACGTGAAGGCCGTAATGAGCAGTTCCGGGTCCGCCCTGATGGGCATCGGCTCAGCGAGCGGCGAGGGCCGGGCCATCGAGGCCGCACAGAAGGCCATCAGCAGCCCGATGCTGGAGACCAGCGTGCACGGCGCCTCGGGCGTCATCTTCAACGTCACTGGCGGGTCCGACCTCACGTTGCACGAGGTGAACGATGCCGCGGCCGTGATCTACGAGGCCGTTGACTCCGAGGCGAACATCATCTTCGGCGCTGTCTTCGACGAGCGGTTGCACGGCGAGGTTCGCATCACCGTCATCGCCACGGGCTTCGACGGCCCCCGGCAGTCGGTGGTGCCTGTCGCCCCCGTCGCGCGGGAGCACCGCCCAGTGGTGCCACCCTTCATCGGGGCTCACACGAACGGCCATTCGGCTGCTCCGGCCCCGGCATCTGTACCGGAGCAAGTCATTCCCGGACCCGGCACGGCCGGCTCCGACCTGGCGCCGGACATCCCTGATTTCCTGAAGAACAGCCTGCGGCGCACCACAGGTCACTAAGGCGGCGCTTCGGCCCGTTCGGCCGAGGTGTCCGTGGTTTCAGCAGGCTCTCCGTCAGAGACGGGGGGCCTGTTACAATAGATGGCCGGCCCGCTGCGCCGGTCCCTCTGAAAGGATGGCTCGAACCGTGGAACCGAAGGACGCAGGCACCCCCACCACCGCGCGGGACTACAAGGGCACCTTGAACCTGCCGCAGACGGACTTCCCCATGCGGGCGAACTCCGCCGAACGGGAGCCTGACTTTCAGCTTCGGTGGGACGAGATGGGTCTCTACAAGCGCATGCAGGACCGTCGTAGCAGCGCCCCGACCTTCATGCTCCATGACGGCCCCCCCTACCTCAGCTCGCCGAACATCCACATCGGCCATGCCCTGAATCGCACGCTCAAGGACATCGTCGTCAAGTTCCGCTCCTTGTCCGGGCATCGGGCCCCGTTTGTGCCAGGCTACGACTGCCACGGCTTGCCCATCGAACATGCCGTCCTCAAGGACGTGGAGGGCGGTCGGCACGCCATGAGCCCGGTGGAACTCCGAAACAAGTGCCGCTCCTTCGCCGAGCGAAACCTGGCGGGGCAGCAGTCGCGCTTCCGGCGTCTCGGCATCCTGGCGGACTGGGATCGGCCCTATCTCACGATGGACCCGGGTTTCGAGGCCCGGCAGGTCGAGGTTTTCGGTGAGATGGCCCAGAAGGGCTTCATCTACCGCGGCTTGAAGCCCGTTTACTGGTGCCCGACGTGCGAGACGGCCCTGGCCGAAGCCGAGATCGAGTACGTCGAGGAGTTTGCCTCGCCGAGCATCTACGTGAAGTTCCCGCTGAAAGCCACCAGCCAGATGATGGTGGGCAAGCTCGGCAGCCTTTCAGAGCCTGTGAACCTGGTCATCTGGACGACCACCCCCTGGACCCTGCCTGCCAACCTCGGGATTTCCGTGCATCCCCGAATGAAGTACGTGGTCCTTCGCACGGCCGGACACGGGTTGCTGATGCTCGCCAGGGACCTCGTCGAGGCCTTCGGTAAGGAGACCGGCATCTCTGGCGAACCCGTGGTGGAGTTCGTGGGGGCGGAGTTGGAGATGCTTCAGGCCCAGCACCCCTTCCTGCCCTCCCGGACCAGCCTTGTGTTGCTTGGGGAGCATGTGACGGCCGACGCCGGCACCGGCCTCGTCCACACCGCTCCCGGTCACGGTGTCGAAGACTTCGAGGTTGGGCGCAAGTACCAGCTCCCGGTCTTCGCCCCCCTCAACGCCCAGGGGGTGTTCACGGAAGAGGCGGGAACCCTCGTGGCGGGCCTGCGCTACAGCAAGGCAAACCCGGTGGTGATCAAGCGGCTCGCCGACACCGGCTTCCTGCTCCACGAGGGCACCCTGGTGCACGCCTACCCGCATTGCTGGCGCTGCCACAAGCCCGTCATCTACCGCGGGACCGAGCAGTGGTTCGCCTCGGTGGACGGGTTCCGCAAGGCCGCTCTTGAGGCCATTCACGACGTGCGCTGGATTCCAGCTTCCGGAGAGCGACGCATCGAGAACATGGTCGCGAACCGGTCAGACTGGTGCATCTCGCGGCAGCGGACGTGGGGCGTCCCGATCCCCATCTTCTACTGCACCCACGACAACGAGCCGCTGCTGACGCCTGAATCCGTGCTGGCCGTCAAGACGCGATTCGCCGCTGAGGGCTCGGATGCCTGGTGGACCCGCGACGTGGCGGACCTGCTGCCCCCCGGCGCGGCCTGCGCCCGGTGTGGCGGCACCTCCTTCCGGAAGGAACAGGACATCATGGACGTGTGGTTCGACTCTGGCAGCAGCCACGCGGCCGTGCTCGAGGCGCGGCCCGAGTTGTCGTGGCCGGCCGACCTTTACCTGGAGGGCACCGACCAGTACCGTGGCTGGTTCCAGTCCTCGCTGCTGACCTCCGTCTCCACGCGGGGTACCGCGCCCTACCGGACGGTGGTCACCCACGGCTTCGCCGTCGACGAGCACGGCCGCAAAATGTCCAAGTCGCTGGGTAACGTGGTCGAACCGGCCAAGGTGATCGACGCCTACGGCGCCGACATCCTGAGGCTCTGGGTGGCGTCGGTGGACTACACCAGTGACGTCCGGATTTCGGAGAACATCCTCAAGCAGATGGCCGAAATCTACCGAAAGATCCGCAACACGGCCCGGTTCGCCCTCAGCAACCTGTACGATTTCGAGCGCCAGCGGGACGCCGTCTCCGTCGGAGAGCTGCACGAGCTCGATCGGTACGCCCTGCATCGCCTCGGCGAGGTGGTCGGCGAACTCACGGGGGCGCTGGAGCGCTACGAGTTCTTCCAGTTCTACCAGCTGGTCCAGAACTATTGCGTGGTCGACCTCTCAAGCTTTTACTTCGACATCCGGAAGGATGCGCTCTATGCGGGCGCCGCCGACAGCCACACGCGCCGCTCCTGCCAGACGGTGCTCGATATCATCGTGCGCACGCTCGCTGTGACCGTCGCTCCTGTCCTCTCCCACCTGGCTGAAGACATCTGGCAGCACCTCCCCGCCGGTGCAAGGGGAGAGACGGAGAGCGTGTTCCTGACGGACTGGCCGGAGGTGCCCGAGGCTTGGGTTGATCCGATCCTCAAGGCCCGCTGGGAGCAGGTCGCATCATGGCGTGTGGTGGCGCTCAAGGCCCTAGAGCAAGCGCGGCAGGCGAAGCTCATCGGCTCCGCGCTTGACGCAGCCGTGACGCTGTATCCACGTGAAGACGCGATGCGTTCGCACCTGCAGGCCCTCGGACCGGCCATGTTGGCGCAAATCCTGATCGCTTCGGAGGTCAGCCTTGCGCCGGAGGGTGCCCCCCTGCCGGCTGAGGCCCCCTCGGAGGCTCCGCTGGCCGTGCGGGTCGAGCGGGCCTCCGGGCAAAAGTGCCAGCGGTGCTGGTGTTACTCGCAGAGCGTCGGCCGTCACGGGGCTCACCCCACGCTCTGTGACAGGTGCGTAGACGTGGTGGACGCCTGACGTCCTCGGACGGAGCCCATGAGCGAGGGTCGCAGCTGGCAGTTTTTTGGGGCGCCCCCGCCGCTCGGGGACGCAGACCACCCGGCCGTGGCCTCCGACGTCGAGGATGAGGGCAGCCCCACCACCGTCGAGGGCTGGCTGCGGCGTGGCGACAGGGCCCTGGCAACTGGGGAGACTGAGACGGCCCTGGATGCATACTTCCAGGTGCTCCGCATTGAACCCGAGCACGTTGATGCGCGGTTCAACCTGGCTGTCATCAACCTGACTTGGGGGCATCACGGCGATGCCATCACGCTGCTTCGGGGCATCCTGGCCTCGCGCCCGGATGACGCGGAGGCCCTCACGGCCCTGGGGTGGGCCCAGCTGTGGGATGGCCAGGCTGACGAGGCCGTTCGCACGTTCCGGCGCGTTCAGCTCAGCCAACCTCAGCACGCGCCCGCGCTGGTGGGACTCGGCTGGGCACATATGGCTAAAGACCCGCCCACCCTCGGGCGAGCTGCCGATGCGTTCGGCCGGGCCATCGCCCTTCGGACCGACGATCGCGAGGCCTACTACGGCCTGGCAACTGTCTGCGAGATGCGCGGGGATCCGGCCCAGGCCGTGCCCCTCCTGGAGGACGCCTTGCGGATGTGGCCCGACGACATGCGGGCTCACGAGAGCCTCGCTCGGATCCAGGAACAAATGGGGCAGTGGGAGGCCGCCGCTTACCACCTGATGCAGTTGGCCCACGCCAGGCCCGGCGACGACCACCTCGACCGCCGCATCGCTTCGCTCTTCACGGCCAACGGTGCGCACGACAGAGCCGCCGTGTTCTGGCGTAAAGTGGCAAGGGCTCACCCTGAGGACCGGCAGGCATCCCAGGCCCTCGGCGAGATCCTGCTCGCCGTGGAGCGTGTGGACGAAGCCCTCGAGGCCTTCGACGCCATCCTCGTCCGCGATCCGCAGGCCGCGTCAGCGCTTGCGGGGCGCGGCCTGGCCTGCTTCCGGGCCGGCCGCTGGGGTGAAGCCGCGGAGGCCTTCTTGCAAGCCTCCAAGCGCGAGCCACTCTGCGGCGATCACCCCTACAACCTCGGCCAGGCCTACATGGAGCTCGGGGAGCATGAGCAGGCGCTGTGGGCCTTCCAACGTGCGCTCCGGCTGGACCCGACGCTAGTGGATGCCCGAGTGGGGTTGGGCTGGGCTTGCCTCGAGCAGGGACGGCCTGAGACCGCTCGGGACACGTTTCAGGCTGCGTTGGCGTCGGCACCCGGCCACGCAGCCGCGTCGGATGGACTGGCCACCTGCCTCTGGCGGCTCGGGGCCATCGACGAGGCCATCGCCACGCTGGAGCCGCTGGTGAGCAGCCCGGACCCAGATGCCGCCGCGCTGAGCTTCAAGCTGGGTATGATCTACGAGGCGCTGGGGCGGAGCGACGATGCTGAGCACCTGCTTCGCGTCGCGTTGGCTCGTGGGGTCAAGGATATCAGGCTCACCGAGGCCCTTGCGCGCCTTGCAGAGCCCGAGAGCGTCCACTTGGCCCCCCGCACGCAGGAGCAGCAGCCTTGACTGACCCCAGCCGGATGGAGGAAATCGACGTGGCAATCTCCGCGACAGGAGAGGTCACGTTGGGCGTGAGGGGCGTGAGCGGCGGGGCTTGCCTGGACCTGACGCGGGACCTCGAGGCGCGTCTCGGCACGGTGGCCTCGCGCGAGCACACCGCCGACTTCTACCAGACCGTCGAGCAACCCCAGCAACAATGGAACATCGGAGGCTGAGCCCGCACGCCATGCGTCGCATCGAGATCCACCATCGTGAGTCCGGCGCTCTCTTGTTCGCGCACGAAGCCAGCGACGGTCGAGTCGCGACGGCCCTGGAGGCCGCGGCCCGCCAGCAAGCGGATCTGACGGGTGCCGACCTGGCCGAGGAGAACCTGGCCGGCGTCGCCGTCGCGGGGATCCGACTGGCGGGCGCGGACCTGTCAGGCGTCAACCTGGCCGGGGCCGTGTTGGCCGGCGCCTCGCTCGTGGGGATCGACCTGTCAGAGGCCAATCTGGCCGGGGCCGACCTGTCGGAGGCCAACATGGAGGCTGCCGACCTGTCGGAAGCGAACCTCGCCGGGGCGAACATGGCCCGGGCCATGCTTCACGCGGCGGACCTTGCAGAGGCGAACCTGGCAGGCGCCAACTTGCAGGGGGCAATGCTCAAGCTCGCAGACCTCTCCGAGGCCAACGTCGCGGGGACGGACCTCCGGGCCGCCGTGATGACGGCGGCAGATGTCGAGGGTGCGAACTTGCGTGCTGCCCTTCTGGAAGGGGCCATTGACGCCCCCGAACTTGGACCAGCCTGAGTAGCCACCCGGCCAAGGGGCGGCAGCGGGCCTCAGGCCGGGACGCCCAATCGCGCCATGCGGGCCTGATACGCAAGCTTCGCGTGGTCCACGAAGTGCTGAAACAGGCCCATAAACTCCGGGTAGCTCGCGGCCAGGTTCTCGGGGTGCCACTGCACGGCCATACGCGCGGGGTGATCCAGGGCTTCGATCCCCTCGACCAAGCCATCGGGGCTCCATGCGCAGGCCTTGAGCCCCTCGCCGAGGTCCTTGACACCCTGATGATGCAGGGAGTTGACGGCGATGACCTTGGGAAGGATGGCGCCCAGTTTGGAATCCGGGTCCACCTTCATCGGGTGCACGGCCTTGTATCGATGATCCCTCTGGGAGTGGTGCACGTGGCTTGGACGCTGGCTGGGAAGGTCCTGCCACAGGGTTCCCCCGAGCGCCACGTTGATCAGCTGCAACCCGCGGCAAACGCCGAGCACTGGCAGTGAGGTCTGATGCCAGACGTGTCGAAACAGCGCCAATTCGAAGGAATCCCGCTCCATGTCGAGGTCGCCGAGCAGGGGGTGGTGGCTTTCGTTGTATTCCTTCGGGTTGATGTCGACCCCACCGCTGAACAGGATGCCGTCCAGCGAAGCGACCATACCCGGCACCAGATCCTCGGCCACTGGCGGGATAAACACGGGAATGGCACCGGCCAAGATGACCGCCTTGCAGTAATCCTGCGAGATGAGATACAGGGGCGGCTTGACGCCGAACCCGCCAAAGTCGCTGCTGGAGGCGTTGGAGGACATTCCCTCACTGTTGCCGGTGATCCCGATGAAGACAGCCAAGACGCACCTCGTTCCCGGTAGGCTGCTGACTATATACCCTGCCGAGGACCACTTGACCAGTTCAACCTGGCTGAAAGACAGTCCCCGTGCTGCATTCCCTGAACCTGAACCTCCGTCCCGAGCCCGGGGTATGATGGGACCATCTCTGGGAGGTGCCACCATGCCCACGCCCGACGAAAGGGCCGCGCAACAACGACGGTTGCGGTCCAGCATCAAGGCCCGGGAGGACGAGGCGATGGCCAAGTTTCGCGCCATCATCGCCGACACCAGCTTCGATCTCGACCCCTTGTGCGTCTACGTCTTGATGGAAAAACTCCGCGGCATGGACAACAGCGCAGGCATCCCGGAGCGCAGCTACAAAAAGGCCGAGCAGATGTTACGCGTGCTGGGCCTCGGCAAGCACTGGGGCGAGTGAGCTACCGCAGCGGCGGACAGGCCATCTTGGTCGACACGACGGCCAACCCCGACAGCCCAACGATCTCGGCCGCAGCCGTCCCCTCGGCGGCGGCGGAGGCGCGGTTGCAGTCATCCGCGGCCATGCCTGCCACCACCACCCGGTAGCGCTCTCCAATCGAGACGCTGCGGGAAGGGAGGACCAGACCGCGGGCCAGTTCGTCCCGCGAGACAAAGGTCTCTTCAGGGGTGGCTGTCCCCGCGGCCTCGCGGCTCAGTTGCTCCGCGTCGTAAATGGCGACGGTGATTTGCTTTTTGTTGCTGAAAGCCGCAGCGTCGAGCGTCAGGCGAAAGGTCACGGTGGGCTGGCTGCCAGCCCCCTGGCTGCCCCCGCTCGGCGATGCGGCTGTCCGCACGCCTTGCCCCGTGTTGCATGCGAGCAGCAGCACGGCGGCCGCGCCCAGCACGCTTACCAACAACCCAGAAGCCATGGCAACTTCCTCCTTCGCCCCGCCCAGCATCCCACGCCCCGAGGCGCACCGCATCAGGCGGCCGGGTCGATCAGCGTTTCAGCTTTGGGTCCAGGGCGTCGCGCAGGCCGTCACCCACATAGTTCACGCTGACGATGGTCAGGAAGATCAGCAACCCGGGGTAGACGGCAAGCCAGGGCGTGTCGATCATGTACTGCTGGGCGTTGGTCAGCATGTTGCCCCAAGTCGGCACAGGGGGCTGGATGCCGAAGCCCAGGAACGACAGGGCAGACTCCATCATGATGGCGTCCGCGACCCCCAGCGTGGTCGCCACGAAGATCGGCGCCATGGCGTTCGGAAGCATGTGCCGCACGATGATGCGCTGGTCGTCCATGCCCTGCGCCCGCGCCGCCTCGACGTACTCCTGCTCGCGGATCGTCAGGAACTCGCCGCGCACCAGCCGCGAGACCGTCATCCACCCGGTGATGCCCAGGATGAAGATGATGATGCCGATCTGGCCGCCCGGGAAGGCGTTGGCCTTGAGGAAGGTCGACAGGACCATCATGAGCATCAAGACGGGCACAGCCAGCATGACATCCGCCACGCGCATCACCACGCCGTCCATCAGCTTCCCATAGAAGCCGGCGACGGCCCCCAGGGTCGCCCCGATGAGGACCCCCACAACGGCCGCCGCGAGGCCGACGGTCAACGATGTGCGTCCGGCCGTCAGGAGCCTCACGAGGGTGTCCTGTCCCAACTCGTCGGTCCCCAGCGGGTGCGCGAAGGAGAAGGCCTCCTTGGTGTGCTCCAGGTCGAGGTCGTCAAAGCCGTAGGGGATGAGCGCCGGGCCAAGCCAGCAGGCCAGGACGAGCAGCAGCAGCACCAACAGTCCGGCCATCGCCAGCTTGTGGCGCCTGAAGCGACGCCAGACGCCCTGCCAGTATGGCTCCGCGGTGTCAGCCAGGACCTGGGTTGCAGCGCCGGTCCCCTCTGCGGTGGTCATGGGCACGCCTCCCTCAGTTGAACCGGATGCGGGGATCGAGCGCCGCGTAAAGCACGTCCGCCAGCAGGTTGCTCAGCACCACCAGGGCCGCGGAGATAAACATCACGGCCATCACCACGGGGTAGTCGGACTTGGTCAGCGAGTCGATGAAGAGCCGGCCCACCCCGGGCCAGGCAAAAATTTGTTCGGTGATGAGCGCGCCCGCGAACAGCGA
Organism: Candidatus Sericytochromatia bacterium; assembly: GCA_035285125.1. Lineage (GTDB taxonomy): Bacteria > Cyanobacteriota > Sericytochromatia > S15B-MN24 > JAQBPE01 > JAYKHL01. The sequence continues at coordinate 181,446 of JAYKHR010000066.1, forward strand.
GGGCAAGGCCAACGCCACGAGCGTGACCACCGGAATCAGCGCATTCCGCAGGGCGTGTTTGCCCACCACCACGCGCTCAGACAGGCCCTTGGCACGCGCCATTCGCACGTAATCCATCCGCACGACCTCCAGCATGCTGGAGCGGGCGTAGCGAGACCAGGAGGCGATGCTGACGATGCTCAACACGGCGACCGGGAGCACCATGTGTGCCGCGAGGTCCAGCCAGGCGCCAACCGCAGGCGCACTAAAGAGGGCTCCAAGGGTGCCTTCGTGCTCGGCGCTGAACATCCCGGCGGCGGGCAGCCAGTGGCCCGTCGAAACCGTCTGCCCCCCCAGCGTGAAGGTGTAGTCGTTGGCGGCAAAGACCATCATCAGGAGGATGCCGAACCAGAACGTGGGCATCGAGTATCCGAAGAAGGCAAAGGTCGTGACCCCGTAGTCGAACAGGCTGTACTGCCGGATGGCTGAAATGACGCCAAAGGCGACGCCGAGCAGCACGCTGATCACGAGCGAAGAGCCCATCAGCAACACGGTGTTCGGAATGCGCTCCCAGAGCATCTCGGCCACGGGGCGCCCAGTGAACAGTGAGACGCCGAGGTTGCCCTGGACGAGCTGCCACAGCCACTTCGCGTAAGCCACGTACCAGGGCGCGTTCAGTCCCATCTGCTCCCGGATGCGGGCGAGGTCCTCAGCCCGCACGTGGGGGTTCTGGCCGTAGACCGCCTCGGGCCCACCGGGCGCCAGACGCATCAGCCCGTACAGAATCAGGGACACGCCGATCAGCAGAGGCAGCGAGACCAACAGGCGCCGCAGCAGGTAACGACCCATCCGGCTACTCCTTCTTCCCGCCCGCGGGCTCTGCAAGCGCCTGCTGCAGCGGCACCACCTCCCAGTCGTACACGTTCCAGAGGTTGCCCGCGCTCGACGGGTTGGGTTTGAAGTGCCTCAGGCGCCTGCTCACGGGGTCCAGCTGGGACCAGTACAGCAGCGGGATCATTGGCAGCTCCTCGGCGAGGATTTCGGACGTGCGCGCGTAAATTTGCTGCCGATCTGCGCGCCGAATGGATTTCGTGCCCCGCTCCAGCAGGTCGTCCATCTCCTTGTTGCGGAACTGGACGTGGTTCTGGCCGGCCGGCGGGATCTGGCTGCTGTGCCAGAGCGCGAAGTTGTCAGGGTCTGGGCCCGCGGACCAGGCCGACATCCCGAGGTCAAACTTGAAGCCCTTCAAGATGCCGCTGGGATGGCCGCCAAAGAGGATCGGGCCAGGGTGGTTGTCGATCAGGATCTCGATGCCCACCTTCTTGAGGTAGTACTTGAGGACCAACTCGGTGAGTTCGCGCGTTTTGCGGCCGGCGGTGGTCGAGACCTTGATGACGAAGCGCTGGCCGTCCTTGCTACGGATGCCGTCGAGGCCGGGTCGCCAACCTGCCTCGTCCAGCAAGGTCCGCGCCCGGGCAGGGTCGTACGGGTAGCGGTCCTCCACGGCCTTGTTGTAGGCCCAAGAGAGCGGCGCCAGGTCAGAGTGAGCCACGGCATAGAGCCCCTGGTAGATCTTCTCGGAGATCTGCTTCTTGTTGATGGCGTGAGCGATGGCCCGCCGGACCCGGAGGTCCTGGAAGACGGGGCGCCCGAGGTTGAAATCGAGGTGCTCCCACGTGAGAGACGCCAGCGGCTCGAGGTCGATGTGGGCCAGCTTCCTGAGGGCTTCGTACTGGTTGATGCTGGCGCTTTGGTAGAGGTCGAGTTCCCCGGATTTCAACAACGTGAAGGCCGCATTCTCGTCGGGCACAATACGCATCCGCAGGGCGTCAAGCTTAGGACGGCCGCGCCAGTAGCGGTCATAGGCAACCATCGTGATGTGGTCGCCCGAGACCCACTCTTTGAACTTGAACGGCCCAGTACCGATGGGCGCCCGGTTGAAAGGGGCCTGGTTGATGGAGTCACCGTTCGGGTCAACCAGGTAGCGCGCCAGGACGTGGCGGGGAAGGATGGCCCCGCCCCCGGAGAACAGCAGGTCGTGCGGGGCGTAGATCTGCTTGAAATGGAAGCGGATGCGGTGAGGCCCGAGGATCTCCACGCGTTCGATCTTGTCGAAGCCGTCCCGGCTCGTGACCCGGGTCTTGGGGTGCATGATGACATCCAGCGTGAACTTGACGTCTTCAGCCGTGAAAGGCTGCCCGTCGTGCCATGTCACGCCCTCTCGCAGCTTCCACGTCACGGCCATTCGCTGCCCCTGGACCACCACGCCCCCGTTCTCCACGGTGGGAATCTCGGTGGCAAGGACCGGCACGACCTCGAGTTTGTCCGTCACGGTGACGAGCCCCTCCTGGATGGGACGCAGCGCGTCGGAGGTCGCCACCATGTCCGAGATGAGCGCGTTCAGGGCGTCAGGCTCCTGCTGCTGGTGGAACACCACCACCCGACCGTTGTCGACGAGCTTCGAGTCTCGCGCGCAGCCTCCAGCGGCGAGCACAGGCAGGGCCAAGCCGACGAAAACAGCCAGGCAAGCGTGCAGGGGGCGCCGGGCGAGGAGGGTCGGGGGCATGGCCGCGTCAGGTCTCCTGCGGGGCGTCGTGCGCCATCGGCACCGTCCGGGTCAACTCGGTGGCTGTGCCCGGTTGCGCGTCATAAAGGTGGCAGGCCACGAAGTGCTGGTTGCCGAGGTCCTGGAAGGCCGGCACACGGGTCCGACACGCGTCCATCGCGTGCGGGCAGCGCGTGTGGAAGACGCAGCCAGAGGGCGGGTTCGTGGGGCTGGGGATGTCGCCCTGGAGGATGATCCGCTTCTTGGTGCGCTCGCGCATCTCGATCGGGTCAGGCACCGGGACGGCCGAAAGCAAGGCCTGGGTGTAGGGGTGCTTGGGGTTCGCGTAGAGGTCTTCGGAAGAGGCGAGCTCCATCATGGACCCCAGGTACATCACCGCCACCCGGTCTGAGATGTGTTGCACCGTGCTGAGGTTGTGGGCGATGAACAGGTAGGTGAGGCCGAACTCGGCCTGCAGGTCGTCGAGCAGGTTGAGCACCTGGGCCTGCACGGAGACGTCGAGCGCCGAGACGGGCTCGTCGGCAACGATGAACCGGGGGTTGATCGCCAGGGCCCGGGCGATGCCGATTCGCTGGCGCTGGCCACCACTGAACTCGTGCGGATAGCGGTCGGCGTAGATCGGGTTGAGGCCGACACGGTCGAGCAGCTCGCGCACCCGCTTGTGCAACGCGTCGCCCGTGTGCGTGCCGTGGACGCGCAGCGGCTCTGCGATCGAGTCGCCCACAGTCATGCGGGGGTCGAGCGAGGCGTAGGGGTTCTGGAAGACAATCTGCATATCCCGGCGCAGCTCGCGAAGCTCCCGCTTGTTCATTGCGAGCACGTCGCGCCCTTCGAATGACACCTGGCCCGAGGTTGGCTCGATCAGCCGCAAGATCAGGCGCCCCGTGGTCGACTTGCCGCAACCGGACTCGCCGACCAGCCCGAGGGTCTCGCCCTTCCGGATGCTGAACGACAAGCCGTTGACAGCCTTCACGGCACCAACCTGTCGCTGGAACAGGATCCCGCGGTTGATCGGGAAGTGCTTGACGAGGTTCTTGACCTCGATTAGGGTCTCGGACACTTACTTCGTCTCCTTCGCCGCCCCGGCCTCGCGGGACAACCAGCAGCGCACCAGGTGGCCGGGCTCCGAGGTCTCCAGCTTGGGGGCCTCCGCACACTTGGCCCACGCGTGCGGGCAGCGGGGCCCAAAGGAGCACCCGGGCGGCAGCCTCGACAAGCTCGGGGGCTGACCCTCGATGGGCGTCAGGCGCTCCTGACGAACGCCCAACTGCGGAATGGAAGCCAAGAGGCCCTGGGTGTAGGGATGCTGAGGGCTCCTGAAGATCGTCTCCACGTCGGTGTACTCAACCACCTTGCCCGCGTACATCACGGCGACGGTGTCGCACAACTCCGCCACCACGCCAAGGTCGTGCGTAATCATGATAACGGCCGCGTTGTTGCGGTCGCGAATGTCTCGCATCAGGTCGAGGATCTGAGCCTGGATGGTGACGTCGAGGGCCGTGGTGGGCTCGTCCGCGATCAGGAGGTCAGGCTCGCACGAGAGCGCCATCGCAATGACCACGCGCTGGCGCATGCCCCCTGAAAACTGGTGGGGGTAGTCGTCGATGCGGGTCGCAGCGCTGGGAATGCCGACCCGCTCCAGCATCTCGATCGCCTTCTGCCGAGCGGCCGCCTTGGGCAGCTTCTGGTGCAGGATGATGGCCTCCATGATCTGATCGCCCACCGTGAGCACCGGATTCAAGGAGGTCATGGGGTCTTGCGAGATGAGTGCGATGCGGTTGCCTCGGATCTCGCGCATCTTGTCCGTAGGGAGTTGCAGCAGGTCCTGGCCGTTGAAGAGAATTTGGCCATCGATGATCTTGCCCTGGGGCTCCGCGACGAGCCGCATGATCGACAGCGACGTGATGGACTTGCCGCAACCAGATTCCCCGACGATACCAAGGATGCCCCCACGAGGGATCTCGAAATCGACGCCGTCCACGGCCTTCACCACCCCCTCCTCCGTAAAGAAGTGGGTCTTGAGTCCGGACACTTTCAGCAGGGGCTCGGCCACGCGGCTTCCTCTCGGGGGGATCGGCCTGACGAGCGGAACGACAGGCACAACGGCGTTTGATACCGCGGCATTATACCCTGCGCGGGATGGCGGTATCCAAGCGAGGCAGGCAGCCTGGGGCACAGGAGCCGTTATGGTCCACCACACGGACCCGGCCCCCTCGGAGGGGTACGATGGCGTCGTGACGCGCCGTTGCCTCCGCTGCCTGCTCGCCTGGACCCTCGCCTGGGGCGGGGGCGGCACCGCGGCCTTCGCGGCCGCTCCCCCTCTGGTGCTCGCCCCCGCTGAGCCGCTGGCGGTCCCCGACGGCTGGTCCGTGGCCGCCGACGTGGCCCTTCCGACCGCCGTGGGCTGGCTGGCGTGGCGGGGGCTTCAGGCCGCCGGGCCGGCCCTCACCCCGGACGCCGCGTTCGGTGGTGGCCTGGCATCCGGCCTGCTCGGCGGGGCCCTTGCCGCCTGCGTGGCTGCCCCACCCGCGGCCCTGGTGGCCCTGCGGGAACGCCCCTTCACCCTCGACGTTGCCGCGGCCTCGGCGACGGGCGGGCTGTTGGGGATGGCTGCGGCCCTGGGCATCACGCGCGTGTTGGCGCCGGGCGACGCCGGGTGGTTGGTCACGGGGCTCGCACTGGGCCAGGGGCTCGGGGCGGCCTCCGCATTCCACCTCTATCGCACCTCCAAGGGGGAGGCGCGTGACCTGGACCGCCTTCCGGCAAGGCGAACGGACGACCCCATCGACGACTGGAAGTTCTGGCGGGAGCGACGCAACCCATGACCCACAGGCTGTACCGCCCCCTGGCGACCTTGCTAGCCACGGCCTGCCTTGCCGCCTGGCCGGCCGGCTCCGCGCGGGCCTGGAGCACCATCGAGGACCACCTCCCGCGGTTCCTGGTCTCGGTCGGCGAAGGGTCAGGCTACGCCTGGGCTTCCTGGGAGGCCGCCCACGCCAGGGAGCTGGACGCGCAGTTCTACCGGGGCCAGTCCCCTTCCCAGAAGCTGCTGCTGGCTCGAAAAAACAGTGGGCGCTGGGTTCCCGTGCCGCAGCTGGCTTACTTCTCCCAACGCTGGCAGACCGACTTCGAGACCGTGGCAGCCCGCCTGGAGCCGCTCACCGGGCTCGCGGATCTGCGGGTGACGATGTGGTACGCGATGGACGGGCGTCCCTGGGTCTTCAGTCACGCGGAGGGGCGCCCGACGCTGGCCCTGAACGCGCGGCACATGTTGCCGTACCACCCGGTGCAGACGCGGCTGAAGTTCTCGCATGCGCTGTTCGACGCGCTGGCCACCGACCAACCGGATGAGCACCCGGAGCGCATGACGCTCTCCCGGCGGCTTCAGGTGGAGGGGTTGCGGCTCGCGATGGCCCGACGGGCGGTGCCGGGCCTGCCCTTCCACGACTACTTGGGGGCCGGCCCCTACCAGCAGCGCGGCTGGCAGCAGGCGACGCCAACGATCGCCAGGGCGCTGATGCTGGCCCTGGACGGCCCCGAAAGTGCCCTCCACATGGAACACTTCTTCGGCAAGGGCTACGGCATGCCCTGGCCGACGGGCGCGGGCCGCTACATCGCCTTCATCCTCGCGGCAGGGGCCGGACAGGAGCGCAACCCCGTCGAACTCGGCCGCATGCCCAGCCGCGACTACATGTTTCTGGTGCGTGGGGTGCTCGAGGACCTCGCGGCCTCGGGGAACGTCGGGGCGCGGCCGCCCTACTGACGCCCCCGCATAGCCCGGTGCAGGGCAAGCAGCGGCGTGAGCTGCGCGTCGGACAAAAGACGTCCTCCGCCCAGTTGCTCCGCGAAGAGGGCCACCTCGCAGAGGTGCTCCAGCTTCTCCAGCTTGTGGTAGGCCTCCCACACGTCGGGCCCGAGGCAAACAGCCCCGTGCCACTCCATCATCACGACGTCGTGCCGCGCGAGCACGGGGCCCAAGGCGGCGGGCACCTCCGCGGTGGTGGGGGTGGTGTAGGGCACGGTGGGCACGTCACCGCCGAACGACACCACGACCTCCGGCAGCATCCTGCCGGGGATGGGCCGCCCGGCCACGGTGAAGGCGATGGCCCGGGGCGGGTGGCCGTGAACGACGGCGCCCACGTCCGGCCGCCGCGCATAGGCCTCCGTGTGGAGGGCCATCTCGGAGCTGGCCGCGCCGCGTCCCTGCACCCGCCCGGCGAGATCCGTCACGATGAGATCCTCGGCGGCGAGGCGGCCCTTGGCCACCCCCGTGGGCGTGACCAGGATGCGGCTGCCGAGCCTGATGCTCACGTTGCCGTCAGTGGCCGCGAGGAAGCCCTTCCCGTACATCGCGCGGCACACCTCGACGATGGCCCGCCGCGCCTGCCACTCGGTGGTCACGGCGCAGACTGGAGGTCCACGGCATCCACGATGCCGGCCACCGCGGCGTGGATCGGGGCCTCTCCCGCGTCCACCAGGAGGCGGGCGCTGCCTCCCTCTCGGTTGACGAGGACCAGGTCCCCGACGCCCGCCTGCACGTGGGCCACGGCATAGAACGCGGCCCCCTTGGCCTGCCCCTCCGGCGTGACGGGCTGCACCAGCAGGATGCGATGCCCGACGTAGGCCGGGTGTTTCTGGGTGGCGACCAGCGTGCCTTCGACGCGGGCAAGCAACATAGTGACGCCTCCCTCAGCCCTGGTGGACGGCATCCACGATGCCGACGACGGCCACGTCCACGGCCGCATCTGGGTTGTCCAGCGCCATCGCCGCCTCCTTGCCAAGCACGCAGAAGGCGCGCTCGCCCACCCCGGCGCCCACGGCATCGACGGCCACCACCGGCTCTCCCTCGGCCCGGCCGTCCGCGTCGACCGGCTGCACGAGCAGCAGCTTCACGCCCCGCAAGGCGGCCTGTTTGTCGGTCGCCACGACCGTCCCGATCACGTTGGCCACGAACATCGTCAGCTCCTGTCAGGTTCCCTGCCCAGCGTCGCCGGGGCGCAGCACGTCGAGGAAATCCTCGTGGGGGTTCGGCACCAGCACCCGCCGAACCCGGGCGGCTGTGGCGAGCCCAGGACCGTCCGCGGCGTCAAGGGCTGCCTCGACCTCGCTGTGGGTCCCCGTCACCGTGAAGTAAAGCTTGCCACCGATGCCCCTGGCTACCCGCAAGTTGACCAGACTCACGGCCGCCGCCTTGAGCGCGGCGTCGATCGCCAGCAGCCCGGAGGCCACGGTGTGGACCTCATAGATGCCCACTGCGTCCAGCGCGACGGCAGGGAAGCAACCCTCCAGCGCGGGCAGGACCTGGTCGTGGACCTGCGGCAGCAGAAGGGTGTCAACCACCTCACCGTCAGCCGCGTCCAGCGCCGCCTGGTGGCTCTCTTCGACGCTCGCCACGTCGCCCCCGAAGAGCACCAGGAACTTGCCCGGGCTCACGGCCTCGGCGCGCAGCAGGCGGACAGGCGCCTTCTTCACCAGCACATCGCACAGGAACAGGCCCTGAGCAATGCTGGCGACCTCCAGCAGGGCGATGGCGGGGTGGATCATGCCATCGTCCTAGACGATCCGGAACGCATCCTGGAGCACACAGCGGCGCTCCTTCGTGAAGTTCCTGGCCGAGGTGCAGCCCTCGCCCGTGGGCCCCGCGATGGTCCACGCCGTGGGCGCCTCGGAGCCCGCGCCGAGCCCGGCAATCGAGGGCCCGTTCTTCACAAAGATGGCGGTGTTGATGAGCCGCGCCATCTTGCTGAGCTTCTCGATGTTGCGCGAGTGCATGCAGGCCGTGTGGCCCCGCCCCCCCTCGAGCTCGATGGCCAGCTCGATCGCCTCGTCCACGTCCCGCACCCGCGTGATGGGGAAGACGGGCATGAGCTGCTCCGTCCAGAGCAGCGGGTGGTTGCGGTTGACCTCCACGATGGCGAGGCGGCAACGGTCCGGGTCGACGCTCACGCCGATCGCCGCGAGGATCTCGCTCGCGTTCTTGCCCACGCAGTGCTTGTTGACCACGGCCTCTTTGCCCGGGCCGTTGTCCTTGCTGAAGATGTGAGCGAAGAGCTTGTCGTGGAGGTGGGCCGGCACCTCGTAAGCCCCGCAGCGCTTGAGCTCCTCCTTCAGGCGGTCCGCCACGGACGCCACCACCACGCACTCCTTCTCCAGGGTGCAGATGAGGTTGTTGTCGAAGGACGCGCCCTTGTAGATGGCACGCGCCGCTCGCTCCAGATCAGCGGTCTCGTCCACCACCACGGGCGGGTTGCCCGGGCCGCCGGCGATGACCTTCTTGTTGCTCTGCAGCGCGGCTTTGACCACGTGGGGCCCGCCCGTGACGACGAGCATGTTGACGCCCCTGGCGTTCATCAGCGCGTTGGCCGTGTCGATGGTCGGCGTGTCGATCGTCGTGATGAGGTTGGCGGGACCGCCAACGGAGACGATCGCCTGGTCGATGAGCGCCGCCGAGCGGTTCGAGACCTGGCGGGCCGACGGGTGCGCGTTGAAGATGGCCCCGTTGCCCGCTGAGATGAAGCTGATGGCGTTGTTGAAGACGGTGTCTGCCGGGTTGGTTGTGGGGGTGATGGCCCCGATGACCCCGTAAGGCGCCATCTCGATGAGCACGAGGCCGTGGTCGCCAGACCACACCCGACGCCGGGAGTCGAGGTCCTCAGGCCCTGGCGTCTTGTCGAGCACCAGTCGCAACTTCTCGAGCTTGTCATCCCAGCGCCCGATGCCCGTCTCCTGAACCGCAAAGCGGCTCAGCTCCTCGGCGTGCTGGTGGCCGATGGCCCGGATGGCCGCGACGGCCTTGTGCCGAAGCTCCAGGCTGGCCATGGCCCAGGCGCGCTGAGCCTCTCGGGTGGCCGCCACGGCTGCCTCCACGGTGCCGAAGGCGTTGCCGCCGCTGGCGGGGCTGGCCGCTGCGGCTCGCGGACCGGCCGGGGCCGCAGGCAGCGTGCCGTCCGCCTGCAAGCGCTGTACGACCTGGCTGACCAGCTCGCGAACCTGTCCCTCGTTGACCTGGCTCATGGATCACCCCCGCCCCGCGAGGCGCCGGGGCGCCCCGCCAACCTCACGCCTCGGCCACGATGACCGGGCGGTCCTTCTGGTAGCGAACCTCGCCCTCGACCTCCCAGGTGTCGACGATCGCCATGACCGTCGCGTCGATGGGCCGACCGTCCGTCGCGTCCGTCTGCCGCGCCGAGGAGCCGGTGGCATACAAGACGTACTCGCCGGGCCCAGCCCCCACCGCATCCGCGGCGATGACATAGGGCCCGGCCGGCTGCCCGTGAAGGTCCACCTGGCGAACGACGAGGAACTTGAAGCCCGTGAGCCGCTCGTCCTTCTGGCTCGAGACAACGGTCCCGGCCACCACGCCGATCAGCATGGTCAGGCCTTGGCGGCGTCGGCGCGGCCGAGCGGCAGCACGCGATCGACGTTGGAGTGCGGGCGGGCGATGACGTGCACGGCGACCACGCTGCCGACCTTCTCGGCTGCGCGCGCGCCGGCCTCGGTGGCCGCCCGCACCGCCGCGACGTCTCCGCGGACCACGGCCGTGACGAAGCCGCCGCCGGTCTTCTCGTAGCCAGTGAGTTCGACCTTGGCGGCCTTCACCATCGCGTCGGCTGCCTCGACGAGGGCGGCAAAGCTGTTGGTCTCGATCATGCCGAGGGCGTCAGACATCTGGGTTCTCCTTCAACTACAGGGGGGACGAAACAGGGGGGACGAGGCTACCAGGCCTTGCCGCCAAGGCCCTCGATGGCACGGAGCGCGGCCTCCCGCGCCACCTCGATGTCGGCTTCCTCGCCACCGAGGTAGACCCGGCCGAAGGCGCCGAAGGGCTGGATGTGGACGATGTTGATGTTCGCGGCCTTCTCTGCCTCGTTGGCGGCGAGCACGGCGTAGGCTGCCGGTTCAGTCTCCATGATGAAGAGCGTCTGGCCACCGAGCAGCATGTTGCCGCGGCGGAAGTTGTTGATGATCTGGGCCTGGTAGTCCGACACGTGACGGATCACCTGGTTGCTGACGATCTTGGGCTTCAGCACCTCGTCGCGTGTCACGCCGATGGCGTCGAGGATGCACTGGCCCGCCTGCTGCACCTCGCCCTGGCTGTCATCATGGATCTCCAGCATGCCGAAGGCCCGCTCGACGATCATCATGCCGGGCTTGACGTTGGTGCCCTTCAGCGCCTTGTCGGCCAGGTCGTTGATGGCCATGCCAGGGGCCACTTCGATGAACAGCATCGACTGGCCCGCGTTGGGCAGGTAGCCCTGTGCCGTCGTCGAGATGAACGAGGCGAACTGCGGCTGGACGGTGTCCAGGAAGGCGTAGGCCCGCAGAATCACCTTGGCTTTCTTGTCGGCTCCTGCACTCATCCGGTCTTCCCTTTCTCGGCTGTGAGCTGGTGTCGCTCAGGTGTCGGCCCGGCCTGGGGGGCGGGCCGGGAAACTCAGTACCCGCTGCCGCCCGCGGCAAGGCCCTTGACGATCGCGACGCTGGCGCTGGCGCCGAGGCGGTTGGCGCCAGCCGCCACCATCTTGAGCGCCGTGGCGGTGTCGCGGATGCCGCCGGACGCCTTCACGCCGATGGCAGGCCCCACCAGCCGCCGCATCAGGGCGATGTCGGCCGCGGTGGCTCCCCCCGGGCCAAAGCCCGTGGAGGTCTTCACGAAGTGAGCACCGGCCTCCTTGGACAAGAGACAGGCCACCGTCTTCTCCTCGTCCGTCAGGTGGGCCGTTTCGAGGATCACCTTCACCGTCTTGCCCGCGGCAGCCTGGACCACTGACGCGATGTCACGCGCCACGGTGTCGTAGTCCTTGCCCTTGAGCGCGCCAACGTTCAGCACCATGTCGATTTCGTCGGCACCGTTGGAAATGGCGTGCCGGGTCTCGTCGGCCTTGGTCGCCGCATCCGTGGCACCGAGCGGGAAGCCGATCACGGTGCACACCATGACGCCCGTGCCCTTGAGCAGCTTGGCCGCGAGCGGCACCCAGGCGGGGTTCACGCAGACGGAGGCAAACCGCCACTCCGCGGCCTCCCCACAAAGCTTGCGGATGTCGGGTTCCGTGGCATCGGCCCGCAACAGCGTGTGGTCGATCATCGGCGCGAGGTCCGCCGCCGACGGGCCCGCCGGGCGAGGCCCGCCGTAGCGCGCCAGTGGGAGCCACTGGACGCCGGCCGGCAGCCAGTCGGGCTGGAGGCCGTCGGAGCCCCCGGGCGGGGACTCGTGCAACGCGATCATCGGCACGCCGAGCTCGCGGGCCCGCTGCAGCGCGAGGTCGAGCAGGCCGCCCACCTCCCGCACCGCCACGTGGTGCAGGCCGGGCAGCAGGAGGCGGGTGAAACCCCGGACGGCCTCGGGGAGGGCGAAGCCGCCCCGAGGCCGCGGCACGACGTGCACGGCCACGCCCCGTTCGCGCAGCCGCTGGGCCTCGACGCCGTAGGCCCCGTGCTGCGGCAGCACCAGCGCCACCGGCCCGCCCTCGGCGACGAGGCGCTCGAGCAGCGCCGGCAGGCCAGCCACGGCCCGCGTGTAGAGCACGAACGTGCCCCCCGGCGCCGGGTTTCCCGCGGCCTTGGGCCCGGGGGCCGCCTGCAGTTGGGCGCGCACCTCGCTCGTCACCCGGTCGATCAGCCGGTTCACGTCCATCCGTTCACCCTCTCACCGCGCGCCGCCGAACAGCTGCTGCTCGAGCCTGACGATTTTCTCGATGCGTGGCGCGTGGCGCGCCTCGAACTCCGTCTCCAGCCACACGCGGACGATCTCGGCGGCCAGGCCCTCCCCGATCACGCGGGCGCCAAGCGTCAGCACGTTGGTGTCGTTGTGGGCCCGGGCGTTGCGGGCGGCGAAGAGGTCGTTGCAGCAGCCCGCCCGGACGCCCGGCAGCTTGTTGGCGACCACGGCGGAGCCTATGCCGGCCCCGTCGACCAGGATCGCCCGGTCCGCCTCCCCCTGCGCCACCGCGGCCGCGCCCAGCAGCGCGAAGTCGGGGTAGTCGACCGGGGCTGCCGAGTGGGTGCCCATGTCGGTCGGCTCGTGGCCGAGGGACACGACCAGGGCCTTCAGCATTTCCTTCAGCGAGTAACCGCCGTGATCCGCTGCCAGAGCGATGCGCAACGCCTTACCACCTTCGGTGAAGGGCCCCGCGTCGGGCCGCCCTGGCACGTTATTCCCGCAAAGCCTGCCGAGCATACCCCCGGTCTCCCTCGCGCCAGCCCCCGGGACGTGGAAAGCCGGGACCAGCCCGGGCAGCTTCCGCACCGTTCCCCTGGCCAGCGCCGAGGCGCCGGGCCCCACCGGCACCTGCTAAGATGTCTCAGCCCGGTTCAGCCGGTCCCGGAGGTTCCCCCATGGCCGCCCCAGAAAAGCCGTCCGCGCGCCCGCAGCGCATCATCACCGACAACAGGCGCGCGTTTCACGAGTATCACATCCTCGATCGCTTCGACGGGGGCCTCGTGCTGACGGGCACCGAGGTGAAGAGCCTGCGGATGGGCAAGGTGAACCTGACGGACGGCTTCGCGCGCATCGAGGACGGGGAGGTCTGGGTCTACCACATGCATGTGGCGCCCTACACCCACGGCAACATCTACAACGTGGACCCGATGCGCCGGCGCAAGGTGCTGCTCAAGAAGGCTGAGATCTCGCGGCTGCTGGGGAAAACGCGCGAGCAAGGCCTGACGCTGATCCCCCTCAAGCTCTACTGGGACGGCGACTGGGCCAAGATCGAGCTCGGCCTCGCCAAGGGCAAAAAGCTCCACGACAAGCGAGACGCCATTGCCAAGAAGGACTCCGCCCGGGACGTGGCGCGGGAACTCAAGGAACGCAGCAAGTACTGAGGCGGGCTCCTAGCTCCCGGGCGTTTGACATCAACAAGGCCCGAACGTATGATATTGGGGCTGTTTTGGTCGGTTTCGGGAGCCCATGGTGCAGATCTCGGTGTCCAGCATTCTGCAAGCTCCTCAGTCGACCACGCGGTACGCCTTCAACGAGGTGCTGCCGTTGCCCGATGAGGGCGAACAGCTCCTGGAACCCGTCACCGGGGACCTGACGGTCGAGCGCTTGAGCGACAGGCTGTTGAAGGTCACCGGCGACTTCCAGGCCTCCCTTCGGCTCATCTGTGACCGGTGTGGCGAGCCCTACGAGGCCCCCGCATCGTTCGAGCTGGCGGAAGACCTGGAGGTGGTGGACGAGGTGGTCACGACTGACGAAGTCGACGACCGCGTGTTCATTTCGGGCCACCTGGACGCCAGCGATCTGGTGCGTCAGACGCTCCTCCTGAGCTTGCCGGCCCGGCGGCTCTGTGGGTGCGAGCCGAAGGCCACGCGCACCGAGGCTCCCGCCGTCGACCCCCGATGGGCCGCCCTGCGCGGCTACTCGGAAGACACCGACGGGACGCACTGACCACCCAAAAGCACCCTGCGGCCGCCTGGCGGCCCCCCGGAGACCTCCCCCAATGCCTCAACCTAAAAAGAAGCACACCAACATGCGGACCGGCCACCGCCGCTCGCACTGGATGAACAGCATCGAGATCCCCAACCTCACGACCTGCCCCACGTGCCGGGCGCCCAAGCTGCCCCACACGCTGTGCCAGTCCTGCCGCACCTACAAGGGGCGTCAGTACGGGGTCTCCTCCGAGGGCTGACGGGCCCGGCAGCCGAGGCACCCCACTCCCAGGGTGACAGGCCGACGCTGCACCACAGGTCTCGAACCGCCAACGGCGGCCTGGCTCTTCTGCACCGCACGAATAAGCCAGGCCGCCGTCCCCTTCTCGGCCCGCATCCGGACGGCTGGACTTCCGAGGCCGCTGCCACCCGGTGCCCCTGACTCGGAGCGTCCCCCACGGTGAGCACGGCCTCCTCCAACCTGGTGCCAGTGGCCCTCACGGGCGTGGGAGCCCACGTGCCGCCCAAGATTCTCACGAACGCCGAACTGGCCCAGCGCATCGACACCTCGGACGAGTGGATCACCAGCCGGACGGGCATCGCCCAGCGGCGCGTCGTCTCCCCGGGCGATACGCTCTGGGAGTTGTGCGTGCCCGCGGCCCGGGACGCGCTCGCGATGGCAGGCGTGGCGCCTGAAGACCTCGACCTGATCGTCGTGGCGACCTCCAGCCCCGACCACCCGATGCCGTCCACCGCCGCCCTGCTGCAGGCGGCGCTGGGGGCGGGCCGCGCTGCGGCCTTCGACCTCGAGGCGGCCTGCACTGGCTTCGTGTACGGGCTCGCCGTTGCGAGCCAGTTCATCCGCACGGGGATGTACAGCCGGGTGCTGCTCGTCGGGGCGGACGTGCTGAGCCGCTACATGGACTACACCGACCGGGGAACGTGCATCCTGTTCGGTGACGGGGCCGGGGCCGTCGTGCTGGAGGCGGGCGCGCAAGAGGGGCTTCACGCCCTGTGCCTCGCCGCAGACGGACGGGGTGCCGACCTGCTGAAAATCGCCCCGCTGCCGGGCTCCCCGGCCGCAGACTCGGGCGTGGCATCGCCTGCGTTCATGGCCATGAACGGCCGCGAGATCTACCGCTTTGTGACGGAACAGGCCCCGGCGCAGATTCTCGCAGCCTGTGCCCAGGCGGGGCTGACGCCGGCGGCGATCGACCACCTGGTGATGCACCAGGCCAACGCCCGCATCCTGGAGGCCGTTGCCAAGCGGCTTGGCCTGCCGATGGACCGGGTGCCCAGCACCATCGCCCGGCACGGCAACACGTCAGCGGCCTCCATCCCGATCGTGCTTGCGGACCTGGCCACGACGGGACGCCTGCGGCGCGGCGACAGGCTATGCCTCACGGGCTTCGGCGCCGGCTTGACGTGGGCCACGGCCCTGATCGACTGGGCGGGTCCGAAGGCCTGAGGCGAGGCGCTCAATAGACGTACGGCAGCAAGCGCCACGTGCGGGCGGCGTAAGCACCATACGCCTCCCCGAAGTGGTCACGCAAGCAGGCCTCCTCGACGTGGATCCGATAGGCGTAAGCCAGGCCGTGGATAGCCAGCAGCGCCGCGGCAAGCCAGGGGTTCTCGAGGCCACAAGCCATCCCAACGAGGAAAGCGAGCGTGCCCGCGTACCCGGGGTGCCGGATCCAGCGAAACGGGCCTGTCTCGACGAGTCGGTGGTCGGCCCGCAGGTGCACGGCACTCGTGAACATAGCCCCCAGGGTCTGAATGGCCCAGTATCGGAGCGCCATCCCCCCTAACGCGACGATGAACCCGAGCGAACTCAACAGGGGCCAGTCAGTCACCCGACCGAGTCCGGTCCAGAGCATGTGGGCGCTGGCTGACAGGCTGACGGTCAGGGCGAGCCCCAGGACGTGGCTCGAATGGCGGTCCTCACGGGTGCGAACGGCCCCGTGAAGCCGATAGAGGACCTCGCCGGGCAACCACAAGGCCAGGAGAATTGCAGCGGTGGGCAGTTGCCACGTCATGGGTGGGTTCGCCTCGCCCGACCGGGCCCCGCGACTGTCGGGCTTTCACCCATGGGCCGTGGAGCAGTATACCAGACCCTCCCAGACAGGCTGGCAGGGTGCTAGGATGATCCCGTGACGCGCGACAATGCTCCCACCGTTGGTGCGGCTGACGCCTCCGGGGCAGGGGCCCTGGCCGGGTGCTGGTACGCGGCGCTGCCGGCGGGCTTACTCTCGGCGACCCCAAAGCCCGTGGTGGTGGCAGGTCGTCATGTGGAGGCGTGGTTGGACGAAGCCGGCCGCCCGTGCGTGGCCCCCGACTTGCCCTGGATCATTCAGGACGGCTACATGTGGGTCTGCCCCACCCAGGCAGCCACGGCCTTGCAGCCGCCCGAAATTTCGGTCCTGCGTTCCTCCGTCCACACGCACACTCAGCGCACGGTGCTGGTGAATGCCGCTCACCACCTCGTCCTGGAAAATTCGCTGGACTTCGCTCACGGGCCCTGGGTCCACCCCTGGACGCAGCCCGCCTGGCTGCTGGCCCGGTTGGGGCTGCGGGGCCCGATGGTCTTGACGTACGGGCCACGCCCCGCTGGCCTCGGCCTGGAGGGCCGGCTCGGGGGCCGTCTGGTGTACGAGCACACCTTCGTCTTGCCTGACAGGCTGCGGCTCGTCATCCTCCCCGGCACGCCACTCGCCACGGAGGTCAACGTCTTCCACGTGCCGGAGGGGCCCCGGCGAACGCGCCTGGAGGTCCTGCTTTCGCGGAGGCGGCTGCCCTGGGAGCGCTCTGGCATCCGGTTCGAGCCCGGCTCCCTTGCCGTTCACCAGCAGGACGTCGCGATCCTCGAACCCCAGCAGCGCGCCCTCGACTCGGGCGTGCAACTCGTCGAGCACCACACGGAGGCCGACGGGTGCACCCTGCTACTGCGGCAGGTGCTGGCAGCCGCAGCGGCGGGGCGCCCTCTGCCCGAGCCCCCCGAGCGGACCATCAGGATCCGGATCGCATGATCGGCCCCTCTTGGCACAAGGCCTGTGAGGCCCGCGCCCTGCAACCCGGCACGCTGCTGGCGAGCGAGGTAGAAGGCGTGCCGCTCGTGCTGTGGCGAGACGACGAGGGTCGTCCGGTCGCCTGGCTTGATCGCTGCCCGCACCGAAACATGCCTCTTTCCGAAGGCCACCTCGACGACGGATGGCTTCGGTGCACGTACCACGGCTGGGCCTTCGATGCCGAGGGACGCTGTCGGCACGTGCCCTCCAGCGCCACTGGTCGCGCCGCCTCGGCCTGCGCCCAGACGTTCCCGGCGCGCGAGACGGCCGGAGCCATCTGGGTCGAACTGGTGCCCGACCACCACGAACGCCCCCCGGCGCCGCCCGTTCGGGCCCGGCAGGTTTCCTGGGCCCGAACGGGTCTCTGGGTGGGCACTGCCGTGCTCTACCTGTATGGCCTCGGGTTCCACGTCACCCAGAACCGGCCGGAGGTCCTCGGTGGCCCGATCACCGTGCAAAATGCCGGGTGGCTGACCTACGCGATGCTGGCCTGGTATGTGGTGCCTGCCTGCCTCTGGCTGGACCGGTCGTTGCCTCCGGGCTTGCGCCGGCTGCAGGGGGTGCTGCTGGCCTCCTTCGTGGTGCGAGGGGGCCTCGAGGCCTACTTGCTTTGGGGCCCGAAGAGCTGGATCCCGCCTTATGGCATCGCGCACGATGTCCTGGCGATCGCCTTGATTTACGGGTTGCGGCACCTGCTCCGCTCCGATACCCAGGCCATTCGCGACACGAGGGCCCAACGCTGGATGGCCTTCAGCCACGTGCAGGCGGCAGCCCTGGTGGTGGAGATGTGCTTCGCCGCGTGGTTCTTTTCGATCGTCGACAGCCAGACCGACCGCCTCTGGTTCGCGGCAGACACGCCGCCCTTCGCCTTGCTGAACGTGGCGATGGCCGTCCTGGTGCCGCTGTTCCACCTGGACCTGCTGCGCCGCCTCTGGCTGGACCAGCGTGGCCTGAGGCCTGAAGCCTAGCTCACCGAGCGCCCGCAGGCCCCAGGTGGGCGTGGAGGCCCGGGTAGTGGCGTCGTTGCCAGACCATGCCGTCCATCAGGTAGTGGACGACGTTCACGAACACCACCACGCCGATGGCCCCGGCGGGCGGCAACGCCACGATCAGGCCCACGACCAGCAGCGAGAACGCCCCGGCGAGCCCGAGGTAGGGCAGCGGCCGGTTGGCCTCGGCGAGGGCGTGAACGAAGTCGAGGCCATGACCCGCGGCCACGAGCCAGCCCGCCCGGCGACGCTGGAACATCCACACGAAGCCGATGTACTGGAGGTCGTGGTAAGTGATGAAGATGGCGAGCGACAGCAGGTAGTCTCGGGTGGGCACCAGGCCGAAGGCGGCCAGGTAGGAGAGTCCGGCTGCCGCGGCCAGCACGAGGTGGGCCGTCGGAAGGGGCTTGCCTGCCCGATGGCGACGAACCAGGGTCCAGGCGCACCGGAGGGCGAGCGCCACCAGCGTTGCGACGTAAGGCCAGAGCGTCCAGCTTGGGACCTCGGGCGACAGCAGGCGGAAGCGCTGGACATCCACGACGATGTCCAGCGAGGGCATCGTCCAGACCCACCACACGGGCAGCGCAAAGGCCAGGCCGCACAGCCACCGAAAGGGCCGCATCTGGGATACGAAGCCAGCATCGCCCGTCCACTGGACATACCTGGCGTCGTAAATTTTCAGCATCCCCAGGTGCTGCTTGAGGATGTGGTAGGCCCCGAGCAGGGTCATGCCGGTGAAGAAGGCATCCCATCCACCGACGTCCCGCGTGAAGGGCACGATCGCCACGATCGCGGCCGTAACGGCCACAGGCAACCACCACGTGCGCGAGGCGTACATTCCCCGGGCCTGACGGGACCCCGTGACCACCCACGTCATCCACAGATGGGGCGTCGCAAAGCAGGCCACGTAGACGAGGTAGAGGGGCCACACCGCAGCGGAGCCGAGGGTCCAGTAGGCGGGCAGGTAGAGCAGCAGGGGCACGATCACCGACCAGCCGAACCAGCCGGCATCGGCCCGAGCCGAGAACATCCAGTAGCCGGCAGAAGGATCCTGCCGCGCGTCCTGCCCGATCGTCCCCGCATTGATCGCCATCACACCCATCCTGCACCATGGTGCCGGGGACGCCCCCCTGCCCCCTCTTGTGCCCGCCACCCTCCCCCCTTAACCGCCCGGGACCTGCCCTTGCCCCCCTCGCCTGCTGTCCGCCTCGCCTCCGCCGCCGCCCGCCACCCGTGGGTGACCCTCGCCTGGTGGGCTTTCGCCCTGCTGTTGGCCATTGCCGCCAGCGGTCGCTGGGCTGACCGCCTGGTGGGAGGGATCGGCACCGTGCCAGGTTCGGCGTCGGCCAGCGTGGAAGCCAAGGTGGCCTCCGACTTCGACATGCCCTTCGCCCAGGCCCTGGTGGTGATCGTGCGTTCCAGGGGTGACGCCCGAGCCGGCCAGGCGTTCGCCCGGGACCTCCAGGTTCACTTGGCCGAGGTGCCCGCGATCCGCCGGACCGTGGTCTGGCCCACGCGTCCACCCGACCCCGAGGTGCTCGTGCTCGGCCTGGCGGCGCCCTCGCTGGCAGACGCCGAGCGGGCCGTGCCTGGCGTGAGGGCCGCCATCGGCGCCTGGGCCGCGCAGCACCCGCAGGCGGTGGTGACGACGACGGGCCAGGCCGCCTACAACGTGGACCTGTCGCTGCGAGCCAATGAGGAATCCGCCCGTGGCGAGCAGCGGGTCCTGCCGCTCACGCTGCTCGCCCTGCTCTGGATCTTCGGGGGGCTGACGGCTGCCCTGGCCCCCCTGGTTGCCGGCGTGGTGGCCGTGCTTTCCACCGTGGGCGCCGTGTGTGCCATCGGCGCTGCGACCCCCCTCTCGGTCTATGCCACCAGCATCGCCTCGATGCTCGGGCTGGGGCTCGGCATCGACTACGCCTTGCTGCTCGTCAGCCGCTGGCGGGAACAGCGCCGGCTGGGGGCGGAGCCTGCCGAAGCCCTGAGGGAGGCGATCGCCGCGACGGTGCCCGCGATCGTCGTCTCTGCCACCACCGTGGCCGTGGCCCTGGTGGCCCTGCTGTGGGTTCCCGTGCTGGACACTCGTGGCCTGGGCCTCGGCGGCACGCTGGTGGCCTTGGCCTCCCTGATGGCCGCGATCACGGTGTTGCCGGCGCTGGCCTCGCTGCTCGGCCGTCAACTCGATCGGGCCAGCTGGCTGCCGGACGTGCGGGACGAGGCTGCCCGCGTGGCCTGGTGGGAGGCCCGCACCCGGACGGTGGTGGCGCACCCCTGGCCGACGCTGGCCCTCGCCGTGGCGCTGCTGCTGGCCCTGGCCTGGCCGGCCCGTGACCTCCACTTTGCCTTTCCGGAGATCCACCAGATGCCAGCCCAACTCGAGGCCGTGCAGGGCTGGCATCAGCTGGAGAGGCTGGGGAGCTCCGGCGAGGTCATGCCGCTGCGCGTGCTGATCGAAGCCGACGGCCCCGTGCTCGAAGCCGGGCGCCTCGCGGGGCTGCTGCAGGCTGCCGCGTGGCTGCAGCAGCAGCCCTGGGTCAGGGTCGTGCGCGGCCCCGTGGCGCCGGGCAACGCAGCGCCCTGGCTGACGGCCTCGCGCAAGCTGGGCCCCGAGCGGCTGCGACGGACGCTGCCGGAGCCCTTCCGGTGGTACGTCAGCCGCGACGGACGCCAGGCCCTGCTGGAACTTGTGCCGCCGCCCGGTACCTCCGTGGAGGCGGCCAAGGCCCACGTCGTGGCACTACGGACCCAGGACTGGGGGCGCTTCGCCGGGCTGGCCGGCTGCCGGGTCCACGTGGGTGGCGCGGCCGCTCTGACGCTGGACATCCAGCAGGCGGTGGTGGTGTGGGCCCCGATCGTGGCTGCGACGATGTTCGGGCTGACCTTTTTCATGCTGTTCCGGTTGACGCACTCCTGGCTCATCCCCCTCAAGGCCATCGTCGCCAACGTGTTGACGGTCGCGGCCGCCCTCGGGTTGACCATCTCGATCTGCCAGACCCCCTGGACCGCCCACGCCATTGGCCTGACGTCCCCCCTGGTTGGGGTGATGCCCGGCCTGGTGCTGCTGCTGCTCGCGGTGGTGTTCGGCCTCTCGATGGACTACGAGATCTTCTTGCTGCATCGGATCTTGGAGGCCCACCGCGCCGGCCTGTCCGATCGCGACGCCGTCGTCCGCGGGCTGGGTCGCAGCGCGGGCATCATCTCGGGCGGCGCAACGTTGATGGTGCTGGTGTTCTCCGGCTTCGCCCTGACGGAGCTGCCGCTCGTCAAGGTGCTCGGCCTCGCGCTGGCGCTCGGCGTGCTCCTGGACGCCACCATCGTGCGGCTGGCCCTCGTGCCCGCCGCGATGGTGATCGCAGGTCGTTACAACTGGTTGCCAGGCCCCAGGCGTCCGGAGGCTGCCAGGGCGTGGTTGCGCGAGGCGCCGGTGTCGGAGAACGACGGGAACGCCACCTGACGGGCGCCGCCCCCCTTCACGTCCACGAGGGTGTCCCGGTCGGCCGTGGCGATCGGGGCGCGCAGGATCTCCCGGTAGGCCTCGATAAAGCCCATCTCGTGGTAGCGCTCGGGGAAGCGGGCCAGCAGGGCCTCCCGGATGAGGGGGTAGTTCGCGGGGCCCGCCTCGGGATACAGGTGGTGCTCGTTGTGGTGCGAGAAGTTGAGGTGGAAGAAGTCGATCCAGCGGGGCACCCGCACCGTCAGCGTGAGTTCGAGCGGATCGAGGTGATCGCCGAGCTCGGGGTTCAGCATGTGGTTCGTGCAGATGTAGGCGAGCCCGATGGTGATCCCGATGCTGTTGGCCACCACCAGGAACGCGCCCAGCCGCCAGTCGAAGCCGCCCATTGCCCACAGCCCGAGGTACAGGCCGAGGTTCAGCCCGAAGGTCTCGAAGACGGCCAGCCAGGCCTTGCGGCGAGGCAGGCGGAGGTCGAAGCGGGGGTTGCCGCTCTGAAACAGCGTGTGGAACAGCATCGCCATCTGGTAGTGGAGGTTCACCAGGGGCAGCCAGACCAGCGCGCTCGACACGGGGTGCTTGCCATTGGGGAAGAGCCACTCGCTCAGCTCGCCCAGGTAGTCGCGGGCTTCCGCAGCCGTGGGACGCGAGTTTGGGTCCTGCACGCTGTTCAGAAACACGTGGTGCAGCAGGTGGGCCTTGCCGTGGATGCTGGTGCAGATGCTGAGGCTCAGAAGCCAGGCGAAGGTCTCCCAGCAGTAGTTCGCCACCGGGCCCTCCACAATCGCCCCGTGGCCGATCTCGTGGGCCGCGAAGCCGGTGCAAGCGATGCTGTGGCCGGCCACCAGCACCAGCACGCCCCAGGCCCACCAGGGCGTAGTGACGAGGTGGGTCGCGAGCCACGCCACGATGCCCACGACCAAGGCGAAGTGGCCCACCACGTGAACCAGCACGTGGCGGTTGCCGCGGAAGGCCTCCGGTTGGACGAGGTCGGCCAGGGCGCCACGGTACTCGTTGATCTGCACAGGAACCTCCAGAGACAGCTGTGCTCATAGCATACCCGGCAAGCCCCCTCCCCGTGTTCCCCGGCCTCGGGCTTGCCGCTGGCGCCGAGCGGGTATATGCCGGCTCGATGCCGATCTACCCTGATGACCTCCCGCCCAACCTGGTCGAGCGGCTGTTTCTCGCCATCGACGGCATCCAGGCGGCGCCCGTCGTGCACCTCGTGGTCGAGTTAGCGGGGGTGCCGGACCGGGCCGTGCTGGCGGAGGCGCTGGGGGCCTTGGTGGCGGAGACCGCCTTGCTCCGCACCAGGGTCGTCGAGGGCAGGTTGGGCTTCCGGCGCCAGGTGTTGGGTGGGCCTGGCGAGGGGACCCTGCTCTGGCGCGAGGGCTTGCCCTCCGGACCGCTGCCGGGGCCTGAGCGGCTCCCGCTGCAAGACGCCCCCCCGTTTCAGGTGGCGCTTCAGGTGCTCGGGCCCTCACGGTCGCGGCTCGTGCTCTCCGTGCATCACGCCGCAGGGGATGGCCGGGGCACCGTCCATCTGGCGGACCGGCTGGCCGAGCACTACACGGCCCTGCAACAGGACCGACAGGCGCCGCCCTTGCCGCAGGGCCAACACCCACGGTTCCGCGATGAGTTCAGGGCGCTCGGGGGGCCTGCACGCTGGCAGGTGGTGAGGGGGCTGGGGCGGGCCCTGGCAGAGGTGGAGCAGGCCCGGCAGGGCCTTCGACTCGCCACCTTCATGGACACACCGTTGCCCGCCCACGGCGACCTCCACCACGCGGTGCTCCGCCTGGAGGGGGAGACGGTGCAGCGTTGGCGCCGGTGGGCCCGGTCCCAGGGCGGGTCGTTGGGGGACTGGCTGCTGGCCGTCTGGCTGGCGGCGGCCTGCCGCGTGTGGCCGGATGAGGTGGGGCGCCCGGGTCGGCTCTCCCTTCCGGTGGATCTTCGCCCATCCGGGACGCGCGGGCTCGCCAACCACACCGCTGAGGTGCCGCTGCACCTGCCGGCCCTGGCGTCGGAACCCGTCCCGTTGTTTAGGACCATCAGCGCCCTGAGCCCCGCCGCGCGGGACCGGCAGGTGGTGTTGTCCAGGCTGGCGGAGCGGGCGATCGCGAGCCTGCTGCCCCCCGCCTGGTTCCGCCGGGCGCTGGGGGCCCACCTGGCCCTCCCCCGCAACGCCACGCTGACGGGTGCTTTCTCCAACCTGGGCGATATGGACTCCCAGCTGCGGGACCTGGGGCCCGTCCGGGTGACCGGCGGCTGGATGGTGGGGCCCGTCGCGTCGCCACCCGGCCAGTCGACCTGGGCGCTCACGTTGCGCGGCACGCTGACGCTGGCGGTGGGATACCACGTGCCGGGCGTGGCACCCACGAGCATCGCACGAATGTTGGCGGAAATGACCGCCCTGATGAGCGGCCCCTGTCCGGAGGGAGAGGCCCGCCACGACGACACAACCAGTTGTTAACGTCGAGGCCTGCGCGCTGGCGCATGTGGCCCGATGAACCCACGATGACCTCCTTGGAGGCACCCATGGAAGTCCGAAGCGCAGCCCAACCCCACGGCCCCCTTCCGCGCGTGGCGCCCGTGCGCCACCTCAGCGAAGCCCCGGCCACGGTCCGGGCGAGGGTCTACACGGTCCACGGCGCCGACGTGCCGGGCCTGACGGGCCACGGTAAAAGCGCCATGCGGCGGCTGGCCTCCGAGCTGAGGCGGTCTGGCGTCTCGGAGGTCACGAGCCTGGAGTACAACGGCGACAGCTTCCTGGCAAACCAACTCGCCCCCCTCTGGGAGGTGCTGCTCGGCCGTTTCTCCAAGCAGGCAGCCCGGCAGGTGGCCGAGGATCTGGCGGCCCGTCCTCTGGCGAAGGGCGAGCAGGTGCACCTGATCGGCCACAGCCTGGGCACCCGCGTGGCCGTGAACCTGGCAGACAAACTCGCCGCGCGCGGGGTGCCCGTTGGCTCCGTCGCGCTGCTGGAGCCAAAAAACGGTCTCATCCCTCCGGCGGTGGGGAGACTGCCCCGGGTGGGCCGAGCCCTGATCGTCGAGAACCAGGCCGGCGTGAAGCTAAAAAACCCGCACCACGTGCCGGTCGCCGAGTTGCTGATTCCCGGCCAGAGCCACGCGCAGGTCATTGAGAGGCCCACGCACGCGCTGCTGAAGGCCATCGGCCGCCTCGTGAGAGGCGGCTGACACGTCTCGTTCGGGCCTCAGGCAGCCTTGAGGATGTAGGACACCGCGTCGCGCACGGTCTTGATCTGCTCGGCGTCTTCGTCCGGGATCTCGACCTCGAACTCTTCCTCGAAGGCCATCACCAGTTCGACGGTGTCGAGCGAGTCCGCGCCGAGGTCCTCCGTGAAGCCTGCATCGAGGGTCACGGTACTGTCGCCGACATCCAGCCGGTCGATGACGATCTTCTTCACCCGTTCGAAGACTTCGGTCTCATTCAGTGCCATCTGCGTTCTCCTTCGTTCGGTCGCCCTGGGCGGGCCACCATCATTTCACATGGTCATCCCGCCGTCGACGGCGAGCACTTGGCCAGTCATGTAGGGGGCTTCCGAGGCGAGCCAGGCCACCACGGCCGCGACCTCCTCGGGCAGGCCCTCCCGTCCCAGCGGGATGCGCTGCAGGACAGCTTCCCGCGCGGCCGGGGTCATGGCGGCCGTCATGTCGGAGGCGATATACCCCGGCGCCACCACGTTCACCGAGATGCCCCGCCCGGCAAGTTCCTTGGCGAGTGACTTGCTGAGGCCTATCAGGCCCGCCTTGGCGGCGGCGTAATTCGCCTGGCCCGCGTTGCCTGTCAGGCCGATGACGGACGAGATGTTCACGATGCGCCCCGACCGCGCCTTGAGCATCAGGCGGCTCGCGGCCCGGCAGAGCCAGAAGGCGGCAGAGAGGTCGGTGTCGATCACGACCCGCCAGTCGTCGTCCTTCATCCGTATGGCAAGCTGGTCGCGGGTGATGCCGGCGTTATTCACCAGGATGTCCAGGGCTCCGGCTCGGCCGTGCACCTCGCCCACCAGCGCTTCCGCCGCCGCCACGTCCGAGACGTCGGCCTGGAGCGCCCAGGCTCGCCCGCCCGCAGCCGCAATCTCGGCCACCACAGCCTCCGCGGCGTCATGCTGGCGGTGGTAGTTCACCGCGACGGTGGCCCCCAGGCCCGCGAGCCGGATGGCCGTGGCGCGTCCGATGCCGCGAGATGCGCCGGTAACAAGCGCAACCCTACCGTCCAGTGACCCCACGCCCTGCTCCCCGCTGCACGACCTCAGCCGGCGCAACCTTAGCTGAAACAGCAGCCGGGCGCAAGGCGACGAACACCGCCCATCAGGCGAGCCCGTACGTGCGCATGATCTCCGACAGCTTCCGGCCGTAGCCCGGGTCGGTCGCGTACGTGCCCGTGATGTTCCGCGCGAAGGCGTGCGGGTCGCGGTCCTGGGCGAACTGCCGGACGGCCTTGTCGTAGTAGCCGTTGTGGAACAGCTTGCCGTGGAGCATCACGGCCTCGTGGAAGTTGTTGTAGCGGGCGAAGTTGGCGTTGATGTTGACGCGCCGGCCGTTGTAGACCTCCCAGGTGCCCTGGCTGCTGGTGCCAGCCGGCCCCTTGCCCTTGATGCCGAAGATGTTGAAGCCCGGAATGATGGCCTTGCCCCAGCCGGTCTCGAGCGCGGCCTGCGCCATCGTGACGGCCGCAGGCACGCCGTAGAGTCGCTCAGACTCCTCGGCAGCAGGCCGAAGGGCCTCCAGGAAGGCCCGCTTGTCGGTGCGGCCGAGTTGCTCGAGTTCCTCAGGTGACATGCGCTGAAGCCGCTCGGCTGCGTCACCGGCGGGCTGCCCAGGGACAGGCGGCATCGCTGGCGGCGCCGGGGGAGGCGGGGGCGGGGGAGGCGGGGGCGC
>JAYKHR010000067.1:0-27376 GCA_035285125.1 Candidatus Sericytochromatia bacterium
CCCGGTTTGATGCCCGTTGCGGGCCCTGACGGGTGGCCACGAGCCGTTGCCGTCGGTTCCGTTCTCAAAACCGCGGGATGAGGCCAGAGCCTCGATGTCCGCGGCATCAAGGCGGGAAGCCAACGTCGCTCCCTCGCCCTCTCGGGGTATAACCCCCCCGCACACCCCGCCCCATCCTGGAAAAGGCCCCATGAAGGTTCTCGAAAAGCGCATCCTCCGCGGCCCCAACGTCC
This sequence comes from Candidatus Sericytochromatia bacterium, assembly GCA_035285125.1. GTDB lineage: Bacteria > Cyanobacteriota > Sericytochromatia > S15B-MN24 > JAQBPE01 > JAYKHL01. The sequence goes on from JAYKHR010000067.1 coordinate 234, forward strand.
ACTCGCCGCGCCCCTGCTTCCTGGCCGTGCTGGACCTCGAGGACCTCGACGACCGCCCCTCCACCAGCTTCCCGGGCTTCACGGAGCAGCTCTGCGCCCTCCTGCCCGGCCTGCACGACCACCGCTGCTCGCTGGGGCGGCGGGGCGGCTTCGTCGAGCGCCTCAAGGAAGGCACCTACCCGGCGCACATCACGGAGCACGTGCTCATCGAGCTGCAGAACATGGTGGGCATCGACGTGGGCTACGGCAAGGCGCGGCAGGTGCCCAACCGGCCTCGCCAGTTCACGATCGTCTGCTCGTACAAGATCGAGAAGGTCGTGACGGAGGCGCTGCCCGTCGCCATCAAGATCGTCGAGGGGCTCGCGCGCGGCGAGAGCGTCGACATCACGGAGGACCTCGAGAACCTGCGGTACTGGGCTGATCGGCACGCGCTGGGGCCCTCCACCAAGGCCATCGTCGAGGCGGCCGAGCGGCGGGGCATCCCGGCGTTCCGCATCACGGACGACGCGAGCCTGTTTCAGCTCGGCTGGGGCAAGCACCAGAAGCGGATTCAGGCCACGATGACCAGCAACACGAGCCACATCGCGGTGGGCATCGCGTCGGACAAGGAGCTCACCAAGGCCATCCTCGCCGAGGCCGGGCTGTCCGTGCCGAAGGGCGAGGTCGTGCGCTCGGCGGACGCGGCCGTGGCGGCGGCGCGTCGCCTGCGCGGGCCGGTGGCGCTCAAGCCCTTCGACGGCAACCAGGGCAAGGGCGTGAGCCTGAACCTGGTGGACCCTGAGCAGATCCGCGCGGCCTACGACCTGGCTGCCACCTACCGCCGGTCCGTGCTCGTCGAGCAGTTCATCGAGGGGCAGGACTACCGCGTGCTCGTCGTCGGCGACGAGGTGATCGCGGTGGCCCGCCGCCTGCCGGCGCACGTGCATGGCGACGGCCGGCACACGGTGCGCGAACTGGTCGAGGTGGAGAACGAGCACCCGATGCGCGGCGAGGGCCACCTCAAGCCCATGACGAAGATCAAGCTCGACGAGGGGGCGCGGCAGGTGCTCGAGCGCCAGGGGCTGACCTTCGACGCCGTGCCCGCTGAGGGCCAGCTCGTGGTGCTCAAGGAGAACGCCAACCTGAGCACGGGCGGCTCGGCCGAGGACGTCACGGACCAGATCCACCCGCGCAACGCCGACGCCTGCGTGGTGGCGGCCCGCAAGATCGGGCTCGACGTGGCGGGCATCGACGTCGTCTGCCGCGACATCGCCGTGCCCTTCGTCGACCAGCGCGGCGCCATCATCGAGGTCAACGCGGCGCCCGGCATCCGGATGCACCAGCACCCGAGCAAGGGCCAGGCCCACGACGTCGGGGCGGCCATCGTGCGCTCGCTCTTCCCGGCCGGCGCGCCCTCGCGCGTGCCCGTCATCGCGGTGACGGGCACCAACGGCAAGACCACCACCACGCTGCTCATCGGCCACGTCATCCAGAACACCGGCCACGTCACGGGCATCACCACCACCGAGGGCATCTACATCGACGGCCGCCTCGCGGAGTCGGGGGACTGCACGGGCTACTGGTCTGCGCGCACCGTGCTCACGAGCCCCATCGTCGAGGCGGCCGTGCTCGAGACGGCCCGCGGCGGGATGTTCAAGCGGGGGCTCGCCTTCGACCGCTGCGACATCGGCGTGGTCATGAACATCCACGACGACCACCTCGGCCAGCACGGCGCCGAGACCCTCTCGGACCTCGCACGCGTCAAGCGGCTGGTCGTCGAGGCGGCCGCCAAGGCCTGCGTGCTGAATGCGGAGGACCCGCTCGTGGCGGCGATGGCGGAGCACAAGCCGGAGGGCTGCGAGGTCCTCTACTTCTCGCTCGACCCTGCCTGCCCCGTGGTGGAGCGCCACCTCGATGCGGGGGGCCGCGCCGTCTACCTGCGGCGCAACATGATCATGCTGGCGCAGGGTGACCACCGCATCCCGCTGCTCGAGGTCGAGCGCATCCCCTTCACGCTGCGCGGCCGGGCGCGCTTCAACGTCCAGAACTCGCTCGCGGCCGTGGCTGCGCTCTGGGTGCAGGGCTACACGCAGGCCCAGATCATCGCGGGGCTCACGACCTTCACCTCCAGCGTCGAGCAGAACCCTGGCCGAATGAACCTCTTCCGCATCCGAGACTTCCACGTCCTGCTCGACTACGCCCACAACGCCGAGAGCTACAGGCTCATCATCGAGACGGGGCGCAAGCTCAACCACAAGCGGCTCGTCGGCGTCGTCACGGCGCCCGGCGACCGCTACGACGACAAGCTCCGCGAGATCGGCCGCATCTGCGGGGCGGGCTTCGACCACCTCGTCATCCGCCAGATGACGGACCTCCGGGGCCGGCCCCTCGGGGAGGCCCCGAAGCTGATGTACGAGGGGGCGATGCAGAGCGGGATCGACCCGGCCCGGGTGGAGCTCATCAACGACGAGCCTGCCGCCATCCGCCACGCCATCGAGATGGGGCGCGAGGGCGACCTCATCATCATCGGCTGCTCGGACACGGCCGACATGATCGCCGACGTCGTCAAGCACGCCGAGATCCTGATCCCCACGGCGGACTGACCGGCGTGGCACGGGGGCTTGCGGCGGCGTTGCTGCTGGTCGCGGGGGGCCTGGCGGGCTGCCTCGCGGCCACGCCCCTGCCGCTGACGCCCGTGCAGCTGCTGGTTGGCGGGTGGCCCCCCTCGCCGCCGCCCGGGGCGCTGGCGCGGCCGTACACCATCCTGGGCAACGTCTTCAGCTACCCCGAGCTCGGGCTGTCCATCGCCCGGCCTGATCCGGGGGCCTGGGAGTTCCAGGCGACGCAGAGCGGCATGGCCCTGCTGAGGCTGGAGGGCCAGCTCGCGAGCGCCGAGGGGCCCTCCGTGCAGGTCACGGTGGTGCCGCTGCCGGCTGGCGTGGTGCTCGACACGGCCGTGGCGGAGGACGTCGTGCGGCTGCTGCAGGCCGGCGTGGGGGTGGTCCAGGGGGAGGTCGTCGTCGACGGCCTCCCGGCGATCGCCCTGTGGCTGATGCAGACCCAGCCCGGCGCGAGCGGGGCGCCCGCGCGGCAGGAGCGCACGTGGCGCCTCTACCTCGCGCACGAGGGGCTGCTGGTCCTGGCCGAGGCCCGGGCCGAGGCTGGGGCCTTCCTGGGCGCCCTGCCTGCCTTCGAGGCCATGCTCGAGACGCTGCGCGTCCCGCAAGAGCCGATGCGGGCCGAGCCGGGCGTGCGCGTGCCGCTGCAGCGGGCGGGGGCGCTCACCGCCCCGCTCCTCGGGCTGCGCCTGCGGACCCTGGATGCCTCCCGCTGGGCAGCCTTCAGCCAGGGCACGTCGCTCTCGATCGAGCGCCGGGCGGTCCCGGAAGGCGCCCGGGCGCACCCCACCTTGACGGTCACGGTCGGGGATCTGCCGCCGGGCACGGATCTGCGGGGGGTGCTCGCGCAGGAGCGCGCCGCCATCGAGCAGGGGGGGGCCAGCGTGACGGTGGCCTCCGCCACGCTCGGCGGCCTGTCGGGGGAGGGCTGGCGCTGGGCCACGGGCACGGGCGCGGCGGGCCTGACCCACCGCCGCGTCACCGCCAGCCAGGGCGCGCGGGTGGCGATTGCCCAGTACGTGCTGGAGACCCCCCTGGCCGGCAGCCTGGAGCCTGAGCTGGCGGCCGTGCTGGACGCCTTGGAGGCGGTGGCGCCGGCCGCCGCTCCGCCAGCGGCTTCTTCGCCCGTCACCGCGCCCTGAAGGGGCTCACGGCAGCGGGTTCCACGTTATAATGGGGCAGCCCGGGACGATGGGGTGCCCGGGCCGCCGGAGGGTTCCATGGCCGTCGAGTTCCACACCGATGTCAGCCTGGCTCGCATCGAGCAGGCCTACGAGGCCGTGCGCCGCGTGGCGCACCGGACGCCCATCTTCACCTCGCAGACCTTCGACGCGCTCGCAGGCTGCGAGGTCTTCCTGAAGGCCGAAAACCTCCAGAAGACGGGCTCGTTCAAGGTGCGGGGGGCCTACAACTGCCTCTCCAAGTTCACGCCCGAGCAGAAGGCCCGGGGCGTGGTGACGGCCTCGGCCGGCAACCACGCGCAGGGCATCGCGCTGGGGGCGCGGCTCGCTGGCATGAGGGCGACGGTGTTCATGCCGCTCGGGGCCTCGATCGCCAAGGTGCAGGCCACGCGCGGCTACGGCGCCGAGGTGCGGCTCGTCGGCGCCATCTTCGACGAGGCCGTCGCCGCCGCCAAGGCGTTCGCGGAGGAGATGGGCGCGGAGTTCGTTTCTGCCTTCGACCACGACGACATCATCGCCGGGCAGGGCACCGTCGGCCTGGAGCTGCTCGACGAGCTGCCCGGCCTCGAGACGGCCATCGTGCCGGTGGGGGGCGGGGGGCTCATGAGCGGCGTGGCGATCGCACTCAAGGAGATCAACCCCCGCATCCGCGTGGTCGGGGTGCAGGCCGAGGGGGCGCCCGCGCTCGTGAAGGCCTGGCAGGCCAACGAGCTCGTCGCGACGCCGAGCGTCAAGACCATCGCGGACGGCATCGCCATCAAGTATCCGGCCGCCCGCACCTTCCATTACATCGCGAAGTACGTCGACGAGATGGTCACGGTCAGCGACGAGGACACGGCCAACACCATCGTCCAGCTGCTCGAGCGCACCAAGCTCGTGGTCGAGGGCGCCGGCGCCGTCGGCCTGGCCGCGCTCCTGACGGGCAAGGTGACGGGCCGGGGCAAGACGGCCGTGGTGCTGTCGGGTGGCAACATCGACACCAAGCTTCTCTCCAGCCTGATCGAGCGGCACATGCTGCGCATGTCGCGCTACGTGCGCCTCTTCACCTCGGTGGACGATCGGCCCGGCTCGCTTGCGCGGCTGCTCAAGGTGGTGGCGGACAACCAGGGCAACCTCATCGAGGTCATCCACAACCGCGTCAGCGCCAGCCTGCCGATCGGCGGCACGGGCGTGGAGCTCCAGCTCGAGACGCGCGACGGCGGGCACATCGAGGAGATCGTCGCGGCGCTGCGCGGCGAGGGCTACCCGGTCCAGCTGATGCCGTAGGGGGTTGCGGAGGCACCCCTGCCCCGGACGCGGTAGAATAGCCCACGATGCCCCCGCCCCCCCGCAAGAAGCCTGCTGCCTCCGCTCCGGCCCCCGAGGGACGGCGCGGCCCGCGTGCCGGAAAGCGCAAGAAGCGCGCCAGGGGCACGGCCCTGCCGCTCGTGCTGGGCGGGACGGTCCTGGTGCTCCTCGTGGCGCTTGTGGCTGGTGGCATCTACCTGACGGAGTACTTCATCCCCACCCCGCCCCCCGCCGTCGATCCCGCCGCGGTGCGGCGCCCGACCGTCGAGGCGACGGTCGACAGCGTGACGCCCAAGCGACCTGGCCTGGTGCTGCACGCGGAGGACCAGGTGTACACGGCCAAGGCCACCGACGTGGTGGGCAAGCCCCTCGAGGGCCCGGTCAACGGCCTGCTCGCCCGCGGCGTGCTGACGGCCTTTGCCGATGGCACCTTTCGGCCCGACGAGCCCGTGCCCCGCGCCGAGTTCGTCGTGTGGTGCTACAACGCGATGATGGCCCAGACCTCGAAAGGGGAGGATCCCTTCACGCAGCCGAAGCGGGGCGTTCCGGAGGTCAGCGTGCGCGGGGACGAGTTCGAGGACGTGGCGGCCGACCACTGGGCGGCGCCCGTGATCGCGTCGCTGAAGGCGGCCCGCTACTTCGGGGAGAAGAGCCCCAAGACCTTCCGCCCCGATGCGCCGCTCAAGCGCCAGGAGTGGGCCCTGCACACCGTGCAGTGGTGTGCCTCGCGGGAGCAGGTGCTGAACCTCTCCCGCCAGGTCGACACCACCAGGCTCGCCGTGGCGCTGCGCAAGCTGCACCTCACGGATGCGGCGCAGATCGACGGCATCTACAAGCCCTTCGTGTGGTTCGTGGTGGCCGACGAGAAGCGCGCGATGTGGCTGCAGGGCACCTTCGCGGCCCCGGTGAACCCTGGGCCCTGGCACCCCAGGAAGGTCGTCACCCGGGGTGAGGCGGCCACCTTCATCGGCGGATTTTACGAGGAGATCGGCAAGGCCTTTCTGTAAGGGACGGCAGGCCGGGGAGGCGAGCATTCACAAGGTCATCGGCAACCACACGGGGCTCAAGGCAAGCCAGGTCGCGCAGCTGGAGCGGCTGTACCGGCGGCGGGTGCACGTCGCCGACCTGTTCTCGTACGAGCTGGCCGAGCAGATGGTGGCAGCGGCCTGGGAGATCCAGCGCCCCGTCGGCGTGCTCGTGGACCGCGCGGGCAAGGTCACGCACGTGGTGGTGGGGGACCCCGGCAGCATCGAGCTGCCGGCCCTGAAGAAGCGCGAGGCGCAGGCGCGGCTGTCGGGCTGGCGGGGCGTCATCGTGCACCCGGGGGGGGGGGGGCTCGGCCGCAAGGAGCTGGTGGGCCTCGCGATGAACCGCCTCGACGCCCTCGTCGCCATCGACGTGGGCGGGCCGAAGCCGCACAGCGCCGAGGTCTGGCTCGCCCACCTGTTGCCCGAGGCGGACGCCGAGGGGACGGTCTGGCACGTGCGGCCCCCGCTGACGATGAAGGAGGCCCAGGCCTTCGACTTCGCCGAGTGGCTCGCCGAGCTCGAGGGCGAGATGGCAGCTGCCACGGTGGCGCGGGCCGTCGACACCAGCACCGAACGCGCCATCCTCGTGGGCATCCAGACGCCCGAGCTGACGGACGAGCAGGCCAGGGAGTCGATGGCCGAGCTCGCCGAGCTCGCCCGCACGGCGGGCGCCGAGGTGCTCGACGAGACGCTGCAGCGCCGTCGCTCCCCCAACCCGGCCACCTTGATCGGGTCGGGTAAGGTCGAGGAGCTGGCGCTGCGCACGCGCGAGCTGGGGGCGACCCTGGTGGTCGTGGACGCGGAGCTTTCGCCCTCGCAGCAGAGCAAGCTCGATGACGCCTGGGGCCTGAAGGTCATCGACCGCACCCAGCTCATCCTCGACATCTTCGCGCAGCGTGCCCAGACGCGCGAGGGCAAGCTGCAGGTCGAGCTGGCGCAGCTCAAGTACAACCTGCCCCGGCTGCGGGGCGTGGGGGCTGCCATGAGCCGGCTCGGCGGCGGCATCGGCACGCGCGGGCCCGGTGAGACGAAGCTGGAGACCGACCGACGCCGCATCCACCAGCGCATCGCGCACCTCGAGGGCGAGGTCGAACAGATCAAGAAGCACCGCACGGCACAGCGCAAGAGTCGCACCAAGCGGGGCATCCCGCAGGTCGCCATCATGGGCTACACCAACGCGGGCAAGAGCACGCTGCTCAACCGCCTCACGAAGGCCGACGTGCTGGCCGAGAACAAGCTCTTTGCCACGCTGGACCCGGTCACCCGCCGGCTGCGGCTGCTGGGCGGGGCAGAGGTGCTGCTGACGGACACCGTCGGCTTCATCCAGCGGCTGCCGACCCAGCTCGTGGCCGCCTTCCGGGCCACGCTGGAGGAGGTCACGGAGGCGGACGTCTTGCTGCATGTGCTCGACGCGAGCCACCCCAACGTCGAGGAGCACGTGCGGGCCGTCCATGCCATCCTCGAGGACCTTGAGGTCGGCGAGAAGCCCACGGTCACGGCCCTGAACAAGGTCGACGCCGTGGCCGATCCCACAGCGCTCGAGCGCCTGCGCGCCGAGGTCCCGATGCCCGTGGAGGTCTCTGCCCTGACGGGGGAAGGCCTCATGGATCTGCTTGCCGCCATCGAGGCGGAGGCCCGCGTCACCCCCGTGGAGGCTCTGGGCGAGCCGCCCGACCCCAACCAACGCCCTGAGTGAGGACCCTGCGATGACCCGCCCCACCGAGCTGATTGCAGCGGCAGAGGCCGCACTCGCCCCCGTCTGGGCCGCGCTCGACGCCACCGCCCACCACAACACGGCCAAGGTGCTCGACGCCTTCCAGGCCGCGCGCATCGGGGATCACCACTTCGCGGGCACCACCGGCTACGGCCATGACGACCTCGGCCGGGGCGCGCTGGAGGCGGTGTTTGCCGACGTCTTCCGCTGCGAGGCGGCCCTCGTTCGCGGCCAGTTCGCCTCGGGCACCCACGCCATCGCCACGGCCCTTTTCGGCGTGCTGCGGCCCGGCGACGAGCTGCTCGCCGTGACGGGCCACCCCTATGACACGCTCGAGGAGGTCATCGGCCTGCGCGGCGAGGGCCAGGGCTCGCTGGCGGACTGGGGCGTGACGTACCGGGAGGTGCCGCTCGGGGCTGACGGCCGGCCGGACCTGGCCGCCGTTCGGGCGGCGATCGGGCCTGCCACCAGGGTCTGTGCCATCCAGCGCTCGCGTGGCTATGCCTGGCGCCCGAGCGTCGGGATGGATGACATGGCCGAGCTCATCGCCGCCATCCGGGAGGCGAAGTCCGAGGTCGTCGTCTTCGTCGACAACTGCTATGGCGAGTTCACGGAGACGCGTGAGCCCACGGAGGTGGGGGCCGACCTGGTTGCGGGGTCGCTCATCAAGAACCCGGGGGCAGGCATCGTGCCCTCCGGGGGCTACGTGGCCGGCCGGGCTGATCTCGTCCACGCCTGCGCCTGCCGCTTCACGGCCCCTGGCATCGGGGCCGCCGGGGGCGCGAGCCTCGACCAGAACCGGCTGCTCTTCCAGGGCCTCTTCATGGCCCCCCACACCGTCTGCGAGGCGCTCAAGGGGGCCACGCTGGCCGCCCGCGTCTTTGCGGGGCTCGGGTATGACGTCTCACCCACCTGGGACGCGCCCCGCACGGACATCATCCAGGCCGTGAGGTTCGGGGCGCCTGAGCGCCTCGTCGCCTTCTGCCGCGCCATCCAGGCGGCCAGCCCCATCAACGCCTACGTCACGCCCATCCCTGACGTGGTGCCGGGCTACGAGGACGACGTCGTGATGGCGGGTGGCACCTTCATCGAGGGCTCCACCATCGAGCTCTCGGCCGACGGCCCGCTGCGGCCGCCGTACGTGGGGTACTGGCAAGGCGGGCTGAGCTACAGCCACTGCCGGATCGCCCTGGCGCGGGTGCTGGCCGCACTCGGGGCCGGCCTCACGGCCGACGTGGCGCCGGCATGAGCGGCCCGGGGCCCCGCATCCGGGTGGGCGTCGTGCTGCAGGAGGGCGACGCCCTGCTGCTGGTCGAGCACCGCAAGGGTGACCGCGGCTACTGGCTGCTGCCAGGGGGGGGGCTGGACCACGGCGAGACCTTCTTCGCCTGTGCGGCCCGCGAGGTCCGGGAGGAGACGGGGCTGCTGGTCGAGCCAGAGCGGGTGGTCTACCTGTCCGAAGCGATCGCGCCCGCTGGCGGCCGTCACATCGTGAACGTCTTCGTCAAGGCAAGGGTCCTGGGGGGCACGCTCACGCTGCCTGACGGCGACATCATCTCGGCCGCGAGGTGGGTGCCCCTCGGCGAACTGCCGGGCCTCGTGATGTACCCGGCCATTGCAGAGGTGCTGATCGCCTCGGCTGCCACCGGGTTCGACCACGAGGTGCGCCACCTGGGTGCGATCTGGACCTGAGCCCAGCGTCCAAGACCGCTACTGGACCTCGACCTCGGCCACGGAGGCGAGGAAGCCGTCGATCCCGTAGCCGCCGTAGAGCGAGCCTGCGCCCCGCACGCGGTTCGTCTCGGGGATGTCGATGCGGATGTAGCGCGCCGAGACGTCCGGAACGCTGAAGGTGTACCAGGTCGCCGGCAGCGACGTGAGGTTCTTGAAGCTCTTGAGGTAGACCCAGTTGACCTTGTCGTTGCTGGTGTAGAAGTCGATCGCGCGCGGGAAGGAGTTCGCGATGATGGGCGGGGCCGACAACAGCTTGATGGTGCGGAAGGCATGGCTGACCTTGAGGTCCACGATCGCGAACTCCCGCGTCATGCCGCCGCGGGGGGCGGACACCCACATGGTGTTCGGGTCCTTGTCCACCATGTGGGCCGTCGGGTAGCTGGTGCCGTAGTAGGACGTGGAGGAGTTGAGGACAATGTTGTTCTCCTCCCCGTTGAAGGCCACCTCCGCGATCTGCGCGTAGTACAGTTGGTTGTCGATGTTCTGCCGGCTCTTGGTGACGTTGAACCGCACGTACCGCGCCGTGGTGGCCGCGATGTTCCAGCGCCGCCAGGTGCTGTCAGGCAGGCTCAGGTCCGTCTCGGTGGCCACCGTCCGCCAGCTGACGTCATCGTCGCTGAGCTGGACCTGGAAGCTGGCCGGGAAGAGGTAGCCGTAAAAGCTGGGCGTGAGGGCCGCGATGGACGTGAGGCGGGTCGGCTTGCCGAGGTCGACGCGGAGCCACTGGGGCTCGAAGCCGCCCGTGCGCGCGGACGACCAGATGGTCTCCGAGTTCCGGTCGTTTGCCATGTCCGCGACGGCCAGGCCGCTGAAGTGCTCGCTGGAGGTCTTGATGCCCATGCCATCCAGGATCTGGCCGAGCAGGTTGCCGAACGCCGCAGAGTCCATCGTGATGCGCCCGTGCCCGAAGGTGGTGTCATAGCCGAGGCTGCCCCGGTCAATGGCTGACTTGGAGACCATCTCGCGCACCATAGCGGGCGTCCACGACGGCTTGAGCGCCTTGATCAGGGCAGCCTGGCCGGCGACGTGTGCCGCGGCGAACGAGGTGCCGGACACCGTGGCGTAGCTCCCGCCACGCGTGGTCGTCAAAATGCCCTCACCCGGGGCGCACACCGTCATCCAGCCACCCGTGTTGCCCCATGACGGGCGGGCGTCCGTGCGGTTGGAGGCCCCCACGGCGAAGAAGTTGAGCTCGTTCGCCCAGGCCGCCGGGTAGTTGGGCACGCTGTTGCCGTCGTTGCCCATCGGGGCCACGCACGTCACATTGAAGGTCGTCGCGAACTCCATCGCGTCTCGCACGGCAGGGTCGGCGACGCTGCTGGCTTGCGCCAGCAGGATCACGGAGGCCCGGTTCCGCACGGCGTAGTTGATGCCGTCGACGATCGAGGACGAGGTCGACAGGCCCTCCGAGGTGGCGACCTTGCAGGGCAACAGCCTGGTCTTGGGGGCGAGGCCCACGATGCCGACGTCGTTTTCGACCGCGCCCACGATGCCCGCAGCCTGCGTGCCGTGGCCGTTGTCGTCCTCGACGATGCCCGTTTGCTCCAGGCAGTTCCACCCGTTCACGTCGTCGATGCGCCCGTTGTTGTCGTCATCAATGCGGTTGCCCGGCGTCTCCCGGGCGTTGACGGCCAGGTTCGACGCGAGGTCGGGGTGGGTGGTGTTGATGCCGGTGTCGAGGATCGCCACGATCACGTCGGGGGAGCCGTCCGTGAACGACCAGGCCGCCTCCGCGTTGACCTGCTTGAGCGCCCACTGCTCCGCGTAGCGTGGATCGACCGGCGTGCCCTTCACGCCGAAGACGGTCTCGCGCGTGACCTGGTCGAAGACGGTGTGGGCCTTGAGCTGGGTGGAGACGCTGTCGAAGGTCACGTCGGGGCGATGGCAGGCCACCACGTAGTTGAGCCCCGGGTAGCGGTAGTACGTGATGCCGGCCGCCAGCAAGGCTGCCTCGACGGCGGCGCGGCTCGAGCCCTCGCGGAACCTCACGAGCACCCGCCCGAACACCGTGGAGCCACGAGCATCCATGGCCGGCACGCTGTAGATCGTCCGGCCCGCGTCCTGCACCGAGAACGTGCCGCTGGTGGTCGCGCCCGTCACGCTCAGCGTGACTGTGTGGGAGAGCCGGCGGGTGACGGCGAGCTCGGACGAGCCCAGAAAGAACCGCAGGCTGGCCCGGTTGAGGTTGATGCCCTCCAGCACGAACCCCCGGCCTGCGTTGGGCATGACGCTCGTGACCACGACGTTGGCGTTGTCCGCCAGGCGGGTGTTGAGGGAGCCGGCCGTGCCGCCCCCCGCCACCTGCGTCGTCAGCCTGGGCAGCGGCGCCTCGTCTGGCAGGGCCATCACGAAGTAGCCGTCGCGCTTCGTGCGGTCCAGCGCGATCGCGGGCAACCCCACCGGGGCAGCGAAGCGGCTCTCCTCGCCCAGCGCGAAGGAGCCGAACGCCCTGGGGCCACTCTGGCAGCCGGCGAGGGCGAGGGCGAGCACGACGCCCGCGACCCCGCGGTGCAGCTGGCTCGCGCGGGTTTTGGGCGGGTGGACTGGACGGGGCATCACGCGTCTCCTGTACGACACCGGCCGGCAGTGTCGACCGCATTCAGCGGTGTTATCGGCAGCCTGAGCACCTGGCTTGAGCCTTGGCACCACATTAGCAGAGCCTCACACGGCAGCCGGGGCAATCCTTTGCCTCGGCCCATGTTATTCCCTCTCGCTTGGCTCGTAAACCCTGCCTGTCTGCGTGCCGGCCTTCCAGCTTGGTGCCGCATCGGGCAAGGTCGGGGTTGGCGCCTCCCCCGCTCCTTCGGGCCTCCCCCTGGTTCGCCAGGGATCGCGCCTCGCGCGCGGTGCGTTTCGAGAGCCTGGGGCTGAGGGGCCGCGGGCGCCGTGTTAAGGTTTTCAAGGCGCGTCGCGTGCGAGCCTGCGCGGGGGAGCGGAGGCGCTCGAAGGGGGTGGGGGTGTCGGTCGGGTCCGGGTTCGACGGGGCGTCGAGGGGCTGGCTTCGGGAGGGGCTTCCGGCGGCCCTGGGCGGGGCCGTGCTGTTGGCGTCCCTGGTCAGGGTCTTCAGCCTCTCTGCCGGCCCGGTTGAGGCGCTGATCGGCGTGGTCCCCGACGACGCCTTCTACTACCTCCAGATGGCCCGGCACCGGGCTGAAGGCGGCGCCTGGACCTTCGATGGCACGTACCCGTCGACGGGCTTCCACGTCCTCTTCGGTTACATGCTCGTCGGGGCGTTCCTCGTGGCGCCCGGGCTCAGCTGGGTGGACCTGTACCTCGTCCTCGGGGTCGCGGGCTCGGTCGCGCTGGGCGTGGCGGTGTTCCTCGTGTGCCGGTCGGTGACGGGGGCCTTCGGTGAGCGGGCGACCCTGGCTGCCGCGCTGCCGTTTTTCAGCCCTGTGGTGCTGCAGCAGGGGACGGCGATGATGGAGGCCTGGCTCGTGGTGTTGCTCGCGTCGCTCACGGTGCTGCTCGCCGCCAAGGCGGGCAGGCCTTCGGTGCGAGAGGCGGTGCTGCTTGGTCTGACGGGGGTGCTCGGGTCGCTGGCGAGGACCGACTACGGGCTGTTGCCGGCTGCCCTCACCTGCGCGGCCCTCGCGGCCCGGGGGCGGGGCGGGGTGGCGCGGAGCGGCTTCATCCTGGCGGGCGCCGTGGTGGGCGTGGGGCTCATCGCCTGGCACAGCCACCTGATCGCGGGGCACCTCACCCAGGCGAGCGCGCAGGCGAAGCTCCACTGGTCCGCCGTCGGCGGGCACAGCGTCTGGGCGCCGCTCTCGTTGCTGCTCACGCTCCTGTTGCCAGGGCTCGCCCTCGTGGGCAAGGGGTGGAAGCTCCTGGCGGTCGTCGCCTCGGCCTTGATGGTCGCGGCCGCCTGCCGGGGCGTGTTCCGGGGCACGGCAGGCAGCGGCCCCACCCCGGCCTTGCTGATGGGCGGCTGCGCCCTGGCGCTGGCGGGCTACGTCGGGGTCTACAGCTTCAACAGCCAGGCCCTGCAGCCCTGGTATGTCGCCACCCTGGTGGTGCCCGCCGCCGTGTGCCTGGCGGGCGTGGTCCGGCACCTGATGGGGGACCACGCCCGCCGGGGGGCCGTGGCGATCGCGGTTCTGGTGGCCTGGTCTGGCTCGGCGAGGCTGCTGGAGGTGCCCTGGCCCCATCAGGTCGGGATGATGAAGGCCGGGCTCGCGCTCAGGGGCTCGGGCCTGGAGGGCCGCGTGGGCGCCTGGAACGCTGGCATCGTCAGCTACTTCTCGGGCCTGCCGGTCGTCAACCTCGACGGCCTTGCGAACGACCGGGTGCTGGCCGCCGTTCAGTCCAACAACCTCCTCGGGTTCCTTCGGGATGGCGGCGTCCGGTACGTCGCCGATTACGAGGTCATGCTGACGGACCGCCAGCTCCGCCTGCGAGGGGGCTATGACGATCCCCGCGTCGGGCGCTGCCTCGTGCCCGTGCGCCAGCTCGATGGGGCGGCGCCGCCGTGGCGTGCCTCGAGGCTGATGCTCTACCGGGTCGACCGCGGCTGCCTCGGGCCCCCGCCGTGAGACCGGTGGCAGGCCCGGCCGTGCCCTGGCGGGCGGCCCCGGCGGTGGTCGCCGGGGGGCGATCCTGGTAGAATGCGATGGTTCTGGTCGTTTGGCCCACCCGACCCGGGTGGTGCGCCAGAGGTCGACAGTGGCAGCAGCTGATCGGGAGGCACGCATGACCCAGGAAATGGAGACGGCTGAAACCGCCGCCGTGTACGGGGAGCTGCGGGCCGACGCCACCCACGTGACGCAGGAGTACGGCGCGGAGCAGATCCAGGTGCTCGAGGGCCTCGAGCCCGTGCGCAAGCGGCCCGGCATGTACATCGGCTCCACCGGCGAGCGCGGGCTGCACCACCTCGTCTATGAGGTCATCGACAACGCCGTCGACGAGGCGCTGGCTGGTTACTGCACGCAGATCCAGGTCACGCTTCACGCCGACCACAGCGTCACGGTCGAGGACAACGGCCGGGGCATCCCTGTGGAGGTCCACCCCAAGACCGGCAAGTCCACCGTCGAGACGGTCATGACGGTGCTGCACGCGGGCGGCAAGTTCGGGGCGGGTGGCTACAAGGTCTCGGGCGGCCTGCACGGCGTGGGCGTCTCGGTCGTCAACGCGCTCTCCACCTACCTGGAGGTCCACGTCAAGCGCGGCGGCAAGCTGCACCGCCTGCGCTTCGAGCGCGGCGTCCCCGTCGGCGACCTCGCCGCCGTGGGGGAGGTGCCAGAGAACGAGACCGGCACCCAGGTGACCTTCAAGCCGGACGGCACCATCTTCGAGACCCTCGAGTTCAACTACGACACCCTGGCCGCACGCTTCCGCGAGCTCGCCTACCTGAACCGCGGCATCAGCATCACCTTCACGCAGGAGCGCGAGGACGCCACCACGGGTGACGTCACGCTGCACCGGGAGGACTACCTCTTCGAGGGCGGCATCCTGCAGATGGTCGAGTACCTCAACGAGAACAAGGACGCCCTGCACAAGCCCATCTATTTCTCGGGCACGCGCGACATGGTCGTGGTCGAGGTGGCACTGCAGTACACGACGGGCTACAGCGAGAACGTGCTGTCGTTCGCGAACAACATCAACCCGCACGAGGGCGGCACCCACCTGACGGGCTTCCGCAACGTGCTGACGCGCATTCTGAACGACTACGGCCGCAAGGTGTCAGGTCAGATCAAGGAGAGCGAGGCCTCGCTCTCCGGTGAGGATGTGCGCGAGGGCCTGACGGCCGTGATCTCCGTGAAGCTGCCCGAGCCGCAGTTCGAGGGCCAGACCAAGACCAAGCTCGGCAACACCGAGGTGCGTGGCATCGTGGAGGGCATCATGTCCGACGCCTTCGGCCACTTCCTCGAGGCCAACCCCGGCGTGGGCAAGGCCGTCGTCGGCAAGGCCATCGACGCCCTCCGGGCCCGCGAGGCGGCCCGCAAGGCCCGCGAACTCACCCGCCGTAAGAGCGCGCTCGAGTCCGCGACCCTGCCCGGCAAGCTCGCCGACTGCTCCGAGCGAGACGCGGCGAAGTGCGAGCTGTACCTCGTCGAGGGGGACTCGGCCGGCGGCTCCGCCAAGCAGGGCCGGGACCGCGCCTTCCAGGCCATCTTGCCCCTGCGCGGCAAGATCCTCAACGTGGAGCGCGCGCGCCTTGACAAGATCTACGCCAACGAGGAGATCCAGGCGATGATCATGGCGCTCGGCAGCGGCGTGGCCGACGAGTGCGACCTCTCCCGCCTGCGCTACCACAAGCTCGTCATCATGACGGACGCCGACGTCGACGGCGCGCACATCCGCACGCTGCTGCTGACGTTCTTCTATCGCTTCATGAAGCCGCTGGTGGAGCAGGGGCACGTCTACATCGCGCAGCCCCCGCTCTACAAGTTGGAGAAGGGCAAGCACGTGCACTACGTCTACTCCGACCGCGAGAAGGACGCGATGGTCGCCCAGCTTGGTGGCGACAACATCGCCATCAGCCGCTTCAAGGGCCTCGGGGAGATGATGCCTCAGCAGCTCTGGGAGACCACGATGGACCCGGCCGCCCGCACCATCTTGCGGGTCACCATCGAGGACGCGGCTGAGGCCGACCGCATCTTCACCATCCTGATGGGAGACAAGGTCGAGCCGCGCCGGGAGTTCATCCAGCAGCATGCCGGAGAGGTGCTCAACCTCGACATCTGACGGCTGGGCACGGGGCCCCGTCGCCTGCCGTTGGGCGCTCGTCCTGGCGGCCCTGGGGCTGCTCGGCCCGGGGGCCGGGGCGCTGGCTGCTGGGCCTGCTCAGGCGCCCCCTCCCCCCGAGGTTGCGACGCCTGCGCCGACGGTGTTGCCGCCGCCGCCCGCTGTGGTGCCGGGGCAGGGCATCTACTACCCCGACTGGCAGGAGCTTGGCCCCAACGAGCGCTTCGCCACGCCTGAGCCTGACCCGGGCGGCCTGCCGAGGCATGTGGGCCTGGGCAGGGCCGAGCGGGAGGTCCTGGCGCGGCTCGAGGGCCTCGTCGCGCGGACCACGGCGTGCCTCGAGGCAGGCAAGCTGGCGAGCGCGCGCGTCGCGCTGGCCGAGGCCGAGGCCCTCGTGGCTGACGCGGAGGAGCGCTACGTGGTGTTGAAGCTCCAGGCGGCCTGGTCCGGACCCCGCTTTGGCCTGCTGGACCTGCGGGCCCGGCTCACGGCGGCTCGCCAGGGGCCTGTCGACGCCGAGTCGCTGGCCGTCGCCCGGGTCGCTTTGCGGGAGCTGGAGGCCCGGACGGCTCCGCTCTGGAAAGATCTCGAGCGCCTCGCGCCGGCGCAGGCCGAGCAGCGGCTGGCGCAGCTGCGGCGCCTCGTGCAGGAGGCCGGGTCGGCGCCGATGCTCGTCGAGAACCCGGGCTGGCTGGCCGTGCGGGCGCCGCTGGTGGCACGGCTCGAGCGGGCTGAGGCCGGGCTTGCCATCCGCGTGGGGCAGGTGCGGCTGCTCGATGCGACGGTCCGCATTGATCGGCTCCGGTCCCTGGCGGACGGCCGGCTGGCGGCAGGTGAGCTCGAGGCCGCCGTGGGTGATCTGCAGGCCCTGGAGGAGGCCTGCGCCGGCTTCGAACACGAGTATGGCGAGCTCGTGGCGCGGGGCTACGACCCTGCCGGGCTGGCCTGGATCGGGCCGGAGGGGGCCTGGCGGGGCAAGGCCGTGCTGGCCCGCGTGCAACGCTGGCGGCAGGAAGCCAGGCGCCGCCTCGGCGTCCTCGGCCACGCCCCGGCCTCCGAGGCGCAGCCGGCGCCTGACCCTGCTCCCGTCGCAGCGCCGGCCCCTGCCGTGCTGCCCCCGGCCCTCCCGGGCGTGGTGCCCGCGGCGCCTTAGGGCATCGTCTTCAGGCCCTGCCTGCCGCCACGGCCGGCAGCACGTCTGCGAGCACCTCGAGGGCCAGCGCGATGCGGCCGAAGGGGGCCGAGACCTGCACGCCCTGGATCACGGGCCGCACCTCGGCGAGCATCTCGCGGGCGATGGCGATGCCCTCGGCGCGCGCGGCGTCACCGTCGCCTGCCTCGCGCATGCGCGCCAACACGGTGGGAGGCACCGTCACGCCGGGCACCTCGTTGTTCATGAACTCGGCGTTGCGGTAGCTCGTCAGGGGCCAGATCCCTGCGACGAACGGGATGTCGCAACCCGCGGCGCGGGCCCGCGCCAGGAAGGTCCGCAGCTGGTCGGCATCGAACACGGGCTGGGTGATGGCGAACTGGGCGCCCGCCTCGACCTTCCACTGCAGCCGGCGCAGCTCATGCTCGAGGTCGATCGCGCCGGGGTTCACGCCCACGCCCACCAGGAACGAGGTCTGGCTCCCCACCGCGTTGCCGCCGAGGTCCAGGCCCTGGTTCATGCGCTTGACCAGGTTGGTGAGCCCGATCGCGTCGATGTCGAAGACGGCCGTGGCCTGTGGGTAGGGGCCCATCTTGGGGGGATCGCCCGTGATGAGCAGCAGGTTGCGCAGCCCCAGGGCCGCCGCGCCGAGCAGGTCGCTCTGCATGCCGAGCAGGTTCCGGTCGCGGCAGCAGTAGTGGACGACGGCCTCGATGCCCTCCCGCTCGATGAGCAGGCTCGCGGCCAGCGCCCCCATGCGGCTCTGGGCCCTGGGGCCGTCCGGCACGTTGATGGCGTCCACGCCGGCCTCGCGCAGCTGCCGGGCCTGCGCGACGAGGTTGGAGGCGTCGCTGCCACGAGGCGGGACGATCTCGACGCTGGTGACGAACTCGCCCGCGGCGAGCCGGGCGGCCAGGCGAGAGCGCTCGGCGAGGGGCGTCTCGGGGGCTGCCTCGGCGGCCCGTGGCTCGCTGGCCTGGGCGCCGCCGACCGCCCGCTGCAGCCGGCCACCGGTCTGGGCGCGCAGCGCGTCGCCCATCTGCCGGATGTGGTCGGGGGTGGTGCCGCAGCAGCCGCCCAGGATCTTGGCGCCGCTCGCGAGCAGGCGCTTCACGTGCTTGGCCATGTACTCGGGGCTGGCCATGTAGATCTGGCGCCCCATGACCTCGCGAGGGAAGCCGGCGTTGGGCTGGGCTGCGAGCTTGCGGTCGGTGGCCTCCGCCATCGTCTCGAGCACGCCGAGCATCTGGGCGGGGCCCACCGAGCAGTTGAGCCCGATCACGTCTGCCCCCGCCCGCTCCAGGGCCCGCACCAGCTGCGCTGGCTGCGTGCCGTAGGCCGTCTGCCCGTCCTCGTTGATGCTCATCTGCGCGATCAGGGGCAGGGCCGACACCGACCGGATGGCCGCGATCGCCTGGAGGATCTCGGCGAGGTCGGAGAACGTCTCCAGCACGAACATGTCCACGCCCCCCGCCACCAGCGCCACGGCGGCCTCGCGGTAGGCGGCCTGGGCCTCCTCCATCGAGGTGGGCCCGTAGGGCTCCAGGCGGATGCCCAGCGGGCCGACGGCGCCGGCCACCCACGCCCGCTCGCCAGCGGCCTCGCGCGCGAGGCGGGCGGCTGCCTCGTTGATGGCGCCCACCTGGTGCGCGAGCCCGTAGTTGCCGAGCTTGAAGCGCGTGGCGCCGAAGGTGTTGGTCTCGATGACGTCCGCACCCGCCGCCACGTAGGCCTGGTGCACCTCCCGCACGAGCTGGGGCGACTTCAGCACCAGCTCGTCGAAGCACTGGTTGATGTACACGCCCTGCTGGTACAGCATCGTGCCCATCGCGCCATCGAAGAGGACGACACGGTCGGGATCGAGCAGGAAGTCACGGGCGTCGCGCACGGGAGGGAGCCTTTCAGCGGGCGGGGGGACCTCAGTATACCGCACGCCAAAAGGGCTGCCCCACTTGCGGGACAGCCCTTTGCCAGGGTGCTGGCTCAGCTCACTTCTGGAAGCAGGTCCGGCAGTAGACGGGCCGATCGCCGCGCGGCTTGAAGGGGACCTGGGTCTCCTGCCCGCACGCGGCGCAGATCACGCTGTGCATCTCGCGCGGCCGGGGCGAGCCGTAGCCGCCACCGCCGTAGCCACCGCCGCTGCCGTAGCCACCGCCCGTGCTGTACCCGCCGCTGTTGTAGCCGCCGCCGCCGTAGCCGCCACGGCCGTCGTCACCCCCGCGGGGCTGCTGATCCTTGCGCGCATTCCGGCAGGGCTTGCAGCGCTTCGGCACGCTGGTGAACCCCTTCTGCGCGTAAAACTCCTGATCTTTCGCCGTGAAGGCGAACTCCGTGCCGCAATCCGAGCACGCGAGGACCTGATCGGTGTACATCGACGAACCTTTCTCTTGGTTGAACCGCCGTGAGCTGGATCCCTTGGGGTGCGTCGCGCCGTCCTGCTCACGGAACCAGGTCGAGGCCACGGGCGCTTCTTCGCGCCTGAGTGGTGAAGGTTAGTCGAGGTGGGTTCGTCTGTTGAACGTTCGCCCGCAGCCCGCGGCCCGGCGAGAAAATGAATGCGTCGACCCGACGTGACAACTAAACACCGGGGCCCATTATAGCACATACGGGCAGATGTCAAGCGCCTGAAACCGGCACGCCGTGTTCATTGGGGGCTTTTTAAAACCTTAATTGAGTCTTAACGGTGATGTGTCACGCGCCCCCGGTTCCGGGTGGCGAGCGTGTACAATCCCAGGTGTACGGCCTGCGGGCCCCGTCTAGCCGCCGAGGTTCTCCTCCGATGCCCCAACATGCCTCCTCGTTGCCCTTCCTCGACGCCGTCGCCCGCGGCGTGGTCGTCTACGACGGCGCGATGGGCACGCAGCTGCAGGCGCGCGAGCTGACGCTCGCGGACTTCGGCGGCAAGGAAGGGGCCAACGACTACCTGGTGCTCACGCGGCCGGACGTCGTGCGCGAGATCCACGCGAGCTACTTCGCGGCCGGCGCGGACGTGGTCGAGACCAACACCTTTGGCGGCAACAGGCTCAAGCTCGAGGAGTACGGGCTCGGCCACCTGACGCACGAGCTCAACGCGACGGCCGCCCGGCTCGCCCGCGAGGCGGCCGACGCCCATGCCACGCCCGATCGCCCGCGCTTCGTGGCGGGCTCGATCGGCCCCACCGGCATGCTGCCGTCCTCCGACGACCCGGCGCTCTCGGCGATCACCTTCGAGGCTCTGGCCGAGATGTTCCGCGAGCAGGCCGTGGCGCTGGTCGAGGGCGGATGCGACGTGCTGCTCGTCGAGACCAGCCAGGACATCCTCGAGGTCAAGGCGGCCGTCGCCGGGATCCAGCGCGCCTTCCGGGAGCTCGGGCGACGCGTCGCGCTGCAGGTCCAGGTGACGCTCGACACCTCGGGCCGCATGCTGCTCGGCACCGACATCCTCTCGGCCCTCGCCACGCTGCAGGCGCTGCCCATCGACATCCTCGGGCTGAACTGCTCGACGGGCCCGGAGCACATGCGCGAGCCCATCCGCATGCTCGCGCAGCACTGCCGGCTGCCCATCAGCGTGCTGCCCAACGCCGGGCTTCCGCTGAACATCGACGGCAAGGCCGTCTACCCCGCGGAGCCCGTGCCCTTCGCCGAGGCCCTCGAGGCCTTCGTGACGGACTTCGGCGTCGCCGTGATCGGCGGCTGCTGCGGCACGACGCCGGCCCACATCCGCGTGCTTGCCGACCGCCTCGCGGGTCGCCCGCACGCCCCGCGCGAGGCCACCCCCCTCGTCGCCGTGAGCTCGGGCATGCGCGCCGCGAGCCTGCTGCAGGAGCCTCGGCCGCTGCTCCTCGGCGAGCGCCTCAACTCGCAGGGCAGCCGCAAGGTCAAGCAACTGCTGCTTGCCGAGGACTGGGACGGCCTCGTTGAGGTGGCCCGCGACCAGGTCGAGGGCGGCGCGCACGTGCTCGACGTCTGCGTGGCGCTGACGGAGCGGGCTGACGAGCCCGAGATGATGCGGGCCGTCGTCAAGAAGCTCGCGCTCTCCGTCGAGGCCCCGCTGGTGTTCGACTCCACCGAGCCCGGCGTGCTGCTCGAGGCCCTGCGCATCTACCCTGGCCGGGCCATCATCAACTCGATCAACCTGGAGAACGGCCGGGAGCGCTGCGAGGCTGTCCTGCCGATGGCCGTCGAGCACGGGGCTGCCGTGATCGCGCTGACGATCGACCCCATCGGGATGGCCAAGACCGCCGAGCGCAAGCTCGAGGTGGCCCGGGCCATCCACGCGATCGCCTGCGACGAGTACGGCCTGCCGCCAGAGGCGCTGCTCTTCGACGCCCTCACCTTCACGCTCGCCACGGGCGAGGAGGAGTTCCGGCGCAGCGCCATCGAGACGATCGAGGGCATCCGGCGCATCAAGGCTGAGCTGCCCGGCGTGCTCACGGTGCTCGGCGTCTCGAACGTCAGCTTCGGGCTCACGCCCGCCGCCCGCCACGTGCTCAACTCGGTGTTCCTCTACCACTGCGTGGCGGCCGGCCTGGACGCGGCCATCGTCAACCCCGCGCACCTCAAGCCCTTCGCGGAGATCCCGGCCGAGCAGCGGGAGCTCGCCGAGGACCTCGTCTTCGACCGGCGTCCTGACGCCTTGCCGCGGCTCATCGCCCACTTCGAGGGCGTCTCGGCGACGGAGGGCCTCGCCGAGAAGGAGGACCCCACGGCCGGCATGGCGGCCGAGGCCGCCATCCACTGGAAGATCTTGCACCGCAAGAAGGACGGCATCGAGGCCCTGCTCGACGAGGCCCTGACGCGCCGCACGCCCGTGCAGACGCTCAACGAGGTGCTGCTTCCCGCCATGAAGGACGTGGGTGATCGCTTCGGCGCAGGCGAGCTCATCTTGCCTTTCGTGTTGCAGTCGGCTGAGGTCATGAAGCGGGCCGTCGCTCATGTCGAGCAGTTCCTCGAGAAGGCCGAGGGTGTGACCAAGGGCAAGGTCGTGCTCGCGACGGTCTACGGCGACGTCCATGACATCGGCAAGAACCTCGTCAACACGATCCTCACGAACAACGGCTACACGGTCCACGACCTCGGCAAGCAGGTGCCCGTCAACACCATCCTCGACAAGGCCGTCGAGGTGGGTGCGGACGTCATCGGGCTCTCGGCGCTGCTGGTCTCGACCTCCAAGCAGATGCCGGCCTGCCTCGCCGAGCTCGACAAGCGGGGGCTCAAGCTCCCCGTCGTGATCGGGGGGGCGGCCATCAACAAGAGCTACGGGCTGCGCATCCTCACGCTGGAGGACGGCCGCTGGTACGATCCGGGCGTCTTCTACGCCAACGACGCCTTCGAGGGGCTCTCGCTGGTGGACCAGCTCGTCGATCCCGAGCGGCGAGAGGCCCTGATCGGCCGCACCCGCGAGGAGGCGACGGCCGCCCGGGAGCGCCCGCGCAAGGTCGTC
Source organism: Candidatus Sericytochromatia bacterium (assembly GCA_035285125.1). GTDB lineage: Bacteria > Cyanobacteriota > Sericytochromatia > S15B-MN24 > JAQBPE01 > JAYKHL01. Next base: position 23,034 of record JAYKHR010000067.1, read on the forward strand.
GCGCCCGCGGCCCCCGGCACGCGCAGCGCCGTGCCAGCTGCCGCCACGTTGCCGCCGGCGCCCTTCTTGGGCCACAAGGCCGTCACGGGCGTGCCCCTGTCGCGCATGTTCGACGGGATGGATCTGCGCTCGCTCTACCGGCTCTCGTGGGGCGCGCGCAACACGCACGGCGAGGCCTACGAGGCCCTGATCCGCGACGAGTTCGAGCCGCGTCGGCTCGCGCTGCAGGCGGAGGCCGAGCGGGAGGGCTGGCTGACGCCGCGCTTCGTCTACGGCTACTTCCCGGCGCAGGCCGAGGGCGATCGGATCCACCTGTACGACCCCGCCGACGTCAGCCGCAAGCTCGGCTCGTTCGACTGCCCGCGCCAGCCGGAGGGCGAGCACCTGTGCCTCGCCGACTACGTGGCCCCGGTGGACTCGGGCCGCATGGACGTGGTGGCGCTGCAGGTCGTCACGGTCGGCACCGAGGCCGCGGAGCTTTGCGAGAGGCTCAACCGCGAGGGGCGCTACAGCGAGGCCTACTGGGTCCACGGCCTCTCCGTCGAGGCCGCCGAGGGGCTCGCCGAGGTCGCCCACCAGCACATCCGGCAGGAGTGGGGCATCGGCGCGGGCCAGGGCAAGCGCTACAGCTGGGGCTACCCCGCCATCCCGGAGCTGGCCGACCACGCCCTTGTCTGGCAGGCCCTGCCCGTCGAGGAGGCCATCGGCGTGAGCCTCACGGAGGCCTTCCAGCTCGTGCCGGAGCAATCCACGGCCGCGATCGTGCTGCACCACCCCGACGCGAAGTACTTCGTCGTGCGCGGGGCGGCGGGGGCCGTGGCGGTCTACTGACGCCCGCCGCCCTGCCAGGCCTCCCCCTCCGCGGCCATCGCCTCGGGGGCGCTCGAGCCTGCTTGCGCCCCAGCGACCAGGGCTGGATCAGGCGCCGGCGAGAAGTTGGGCCCGATGGCTTGACAGCCCCTGTCAGCCTGGTATACAAAATTAGTATACAAAAAAACGGGTCGACCCCCACGTCCAACTGGAGGCCTTCATGCCCGACCCTGTCCGCATCACCGTGGTCTGGCTGGTCGCCGGCTCCGCCCCGATCATCGACGCTGAGCGGGCCTCTCAGCCCCCGCCCCCGGAGCCCCCCCCCGAGCCCCGCCCCTGACCCCGCGTAGCTCCCCCCTTGCAACGGGGTACGCAGCCGCCACCCCGTCTTCCCAGGAGGTTCCCGCATGCGCCGCCCCCTTGCTCACCGGTTCGCCCTGCTCGCCACGCTCGCCACCACGGGTTGCAACGTGCAGATCAGCAACCCGTTCGTGAACATCGGCCCCCCCGGGATCCAGATCACCGGAGATCCCCCGCCCACCGCGAAGCCGACCCCGCCGGTGGGGCCCGTGATGCCCCCGCTGCCGCCGCGCGACCCTGACGGTCTCGGCTGTGAGGACCTCGGGCCCGGCAGCCCCGCGTTCACCTTCCCGGCGCCCCCGCCCGTGGCCTGCCCCGCCATCTACCCCCCCCCGCCCGGCTGCGACACCGCCAGCCTGCAGGGCCCTTACCGGGAGTTCGCCGGCCTCCGGGCGCCGGCCGCCTTCCGGGGCCTGCCCGACGCGCAGGCCGTGCGGCAGCGTCTGGACAGGCTCTACGAGGCCACCCACCCCGGTAAGCCGCGACCTGGCGTGCCGCGGCCGCTGGGGCCGCACGGCGGCCCCCTGCTCGAGAGCCAGGCCGACCAGCGTATGGTGAAGGCCGCCCCCGCAGCGCGGCGCACCCTGATGACCTCGCCCCCCCACCCTGGCTACTACTGGGAGTGCCTGGAGAGGGGCTACCCGGAGCTGGTGGCAGCCTACCTCCAGGGCGGGCCGATCACCGAGCCTCCGTCGCCTCCCACCCCCGAGCCCTGGTTCCCCGAGCCCTGCGACTACGCGCCGAGCCAGACCGTCACGCTCTCCGGGTCCGTCTTCGACGGCCAGGGCACGCCGTTCCCCGGTGAGGTCGAGGTGCTGGTGGCTACCTCGGACTACGGCTTCAACACCACGGCCGAGGTCATCGACGGCCAGTGGCAGGTCTCCGGCGCCCCCGCCGGCGCCCGGCTGCAGGTCACGGCCCGTCACGTGCCCTCGGGGGAGTCGCGGCGACGCTTCGTCGTCCCCCAGCCGGCGTTCGTCGAGTGCGGCCAGGAGGGCTATGCCACGGTGAACTTCGGGGGACCCGTCAGCGACGCCGACCCGCTCGGCCACCGCTACGCGATGGGCGTCTCGGCCCCGGAGCCGGCCCCCACGCGCACCTCCCTCACGGCGCGGGTCTTCAACGTGGCGGGGAAGCCGCTCCCCGGGGCGACGCTCGTGTTGCGGGCGATCCACCCGACGCTGAGCTACAAGCGCGCCTTGCGCGCCGACGGCGGGGGGGGCCTGGTCCCCGTGCCCGGGGCCTTCCGGGGGCTGCAGCTGGAGGAGATGCCGGCGGTCTCGGTCGCTCCCCCGATGGGGCCCGAGCCCATCTCGGCGATCGCCAGCGCCACCTTCGAGGACGCACCGACGGACGCGTTGCTCGAGCTGCGCGCCGAGGCGGAGGGCCACCTGCCCGTCGTGCGCCTCATCGAGCCCCTCAGCGCCAAGCGGACGTACACGTTCTCGCTGGGCGGCCCCGCCACCCGGCAGGACCCGAGCGCGCCCCAGTACGCCCTCGTGGCCATCCCCGAGCGGCCGGGCACGGAGCGCGTCACGGTCGTGGGCCGGGCCTTCCTCCAGGACAGCGGCGCGCCTGTCACCGAGGGCGTGGCGCGGCTGGAGTCGGAGATCGGGGACCCCTCCCAGCAGCAGGAGGTGCGGCTCAACCCGGACGGCGGTTTCGCGTTCAAGGGCGTGATGGCCCGCACCCGGGCTGCGATCACCGTCGAGGTGCCCGGCTACATGCCGATGCGCCGCAAGGTCCGCATCGGGGCCGGCCTGCAGACCGTCACCTTCAACTTCGGCGGTCCGAGCACCAGGACCGACCCGCTCGCGCCCAGCTTCGGGCTGGTCAAGGGCCTGGACTGACATCGGGAGGCCCGGCGGGCCCAAGCAACCCCGTCTCGACGAGCCAGGCGCCCGCGCCTGGCTCATCGGGCGCTTGAGGCCCGGGGCTCAGGGCTGCAGGATGAAGCCCTCTTCAGCCGCGATCACCGCGACCTCTGCCGCCGGGAGGCCCACGGGAGGCCCGAAGCGAGCGCCGAGGGCCCCCGCCTCGTCGCTCGCCGCGAAGGCCTGCACGAGCGTCTCTACCTGCCGGGCGTCCCGCACCATGGCCGGGTTGCCCGCGAGCTTGAGCAGGGACGGGTAGACCTCGGCCAGCACCACGCGGCCCGGCGGCACGTCGGGCCCCGCCAGCCGGCGCAGGCCCGTCTCGAAGGGCCACACGCGCAGGTGGGCGGCCAGGGCCGGGTCGTCCCGCCAGGCCCGCGCCACCGGGATGCCGACGAGGGCCTGCCCCCCCACGCTGCCCGGGTAGGCCAGCTTCCACGGCGAGGAGGCCCCCTTCGCGTGGGCCTCGGCCACGCGCCACTCCGCCACGCACGGCGGCCCCCAGCCCACCCGCGGGCGGCGGGGCGAGAGGGTGGGCGTGGTGGCGGCGGCCGGGCAGCCCCAGAACGGGAACGCCTCCCCGGAGACGCGGGCGTTGAGTTGAGCTGCAACGGCGAAGCGGTTGTTGCGGTTGGTGGGGCCATCCGCGATCAGGGCGCCCAGCACGTCCCAGGTGGCCCGCCAGGCGGGGCTCCCGAGGCCGAGCGCCGCCGCGAGCCCCGCCGGGTAGCCGAGCGGGAAGTCCACCCCCAGCAGCGTGCGCCGGCCCGCCAGCGCCTCGGCGCGAAGCAAGGCCAGCACCACCTCGCGGGCCTGGGCCCGCGTGGGCAGGTTCTCGGGCGCCCCGACCACCAGCCCACCCCGGGCGCGTCGGCCGACCGCCAGCCAGATGCTGTTGGCCCCGGTCTTGGGCGCCCCCTCCGCGCTCCAGTCCAGCATGGCGTAGGTGTCGAACAGGGGCACGGCGTCAGGCTCGGCAGGGGCACGGGCGGGAGGCCCGCTTGCCGACGGGGCGGCCGAGACGGGCTGTGCTACAATAACCGAGCCCGTCACGCTCGCTGTCGGTGTCATCCGTCACGTTTGCCCGAGAAGTGCGCGTCGCCTGGATCTTCTGGCTCGAGCAGTCCACCCGGGGAGCCCCACGCCCGCTATGTCCAGCGCCTACGATCAGCAACTTCGCAAGCTGATCGAGCACATCCAGACGCTGAACCAGGCGCTGCACGAGCGCAACGCGCAGATCGTGCAGTGGCAGCAGGTCGCGCGCGCGCTGCAAGACGAGCGGGGCCGCATCGCCAAGGC
>JAYKHR010000068.1:0-21132 GCA_035285125.1 Candidatus Sericytochromatia bacterium
AACTTCGCAAGCTGATCGAGCACATCCAGACGCTGAACCAGGCGCTGCACGAGCGCAACGCGCAGATCGTGCAGTGGCAGCAGGTCGCGCGCGCGCTGCAAGACGAGCGGGGCCGCATCGCCAAGGCTTTGTTCGACGCGGTGAAGCAGGCGATGGCCAACTTCGCCCACCGCTTCGCCGGGCTGCGCAACGAGAACAAGAAGCTCCGCACCTTCATCGATCACCAGCGCCAGATGCACGAGGTCGTGGCGCGGGACATGCAAGGGCAGCTGCTCTATGCCCTCAGTCGCATCGACGCCCTGGCCGCGGAGCGCGGCGCCTGGCGGCAGGACTCGACCGCCGCCAGGCTGCAGGCCGCCCGGCTGCAGCAGCAGGGCCTCGAGCAGAAGGGCGTCATCGATTCGCAGCAGGCCGCGCTCGGGGAGCTCAAGCGCCAGCTCGAGTCCGCGATGGTCTTCGCCCAGCGCGAGGAGCAGCACCAGGCCGAGCTCAAGCACGCGCAGCAGGACCTCGCGACCCTGCGCACCCAGCTCGCGAGCCAGGACCAGCACGTGGCCGCCCGCGACCAGGAGCTCGCCCGGGTGCGGCAGGCCTACGACGGCCTGAAGCAGCGCGCGTCGCAGGAGGTTCACGCCCTGCAAGGGGAGCTGGCCCAGGCCCGCCAGGCGAGTGCCGGGGTGGACGAGCGGGTCGACGAGATGGCCCGCATGCTGGCGAACTCCGAGCGGGAGGTGGCCCGCCTCTTCAAGGAGCTCGGCGACGAGCGCACCCTCCGCAAGGAGGCCGAGATCCGCCTCGAGGCCGCCACGAAGGACCTGCGCAAGGCCAAGTCGGCCGTGACCCGCCTGGAGAAGGCCGAGAAGGCCGCCAAGGGCGAGCAGCTCAGCGATCTCCAGAAGCGGATCGACGAGATGACCCGGGACTACCGGGAGCTGCAAGAGGAGCTTGCCAGCGCCCTGCGCGACAAGACGGCCTACATGCAGGCCCTCGAGGGCCAGAAGGGCAAGGTCCGGCCCTTGCCGCCGCCCTCTGCCGAGCCGGGCAACTCCTGACGCCTGCCCTCAGGCCTCGCGCCAGGGCCGGCTGGTGAGGTACGCCGCCAGCGCGGCCTCCCAGGGCGGCAGGGGCGGCACCCCGGCCTGCCGCAGCGCGGTGCCGTCCAGCACGGACCAGGCCGGCCGGGCTGCCGGGCGGGGCATCTCGGTGGTGGTGATGGCGTGGACGGGCGTGGTGAGGCCCTCCAGGGCCACGGTGCGCGTGGCGAGGTCGTGCCAGCTGCAGTGGCCGCCGCCGGTGGCGTGGTAGGTGCCATGGCGGCCGGAGGCGAGCAGCCCGGCGATGGCGTCGGCGAGGTGCACCGTCCAGGTGGGGCTGCCGACCTGGTCCGCCACCACCCGCAGCGCGGGCTGCTGCCGGGCGAGCCTGCGCATGGTCTCGACGAAGTTGGGGCCGCCCCGCCCGTAGAGCCACGAGGTCCGCACGATCCAGTGGGCCGCGAGGGTCTGGCGCACGGCCTCCTCGCCCGCGAGCTTGCTGCGGCCGTAGGCGTTCAGGGGGCCAGTGGCGGCCTCGACGCCGTAGGGCTCGGTCGCGCGACCGTCGAAGACGTAGTCGGTGCTCACGTACAGCACCGCTGCGCCCACGTCGCGCGCTGCCTGGGCCACGTGGGCCGCGCCCGTCGCGTTCACCCGGTGCGCGAGCGCGGGGTGGGCCTCGGCGTCGTCCACGCGGGTGTAGGCAGCGGCGTGAACGACGGCCGCTGGTCGGGCCTGCGCGAGGGCGGCCTGGACCGCCACCGGGTCGGTGACGTCGAGGTCTGCCCGGCCCAGGGCCACCACCTCGTGGCCGGCTGCCGCGAGCGTCGGCACCAGGTCGGTCGCCAGCATGCCCCCCGCGCCCGTCACCAGCACCTTGCCGCCGCGCATGGCCCCTCCCTCGCTGGGCGCATCATAGCACGGTCTGCGGCCGGCCCTTCGGCCGACTCGGCCAGCGGCGCTCGTTGGCCTGGCCAGGCTTCAGGCGGGGCCCCCTTGCCCCGCTGGCCCCGGTTTGCTAGAACGGAATCAAGCCCCCGGCCCCTGGGTATGCAACGCATGGCCCCCTCGGGTCTGCGAGGGAGCCACCAAGCACTTGAAAGGAGCTTACGAACCATGTCGTACGAGATGGATCGCGTGCAGCATATCGGGGGAACGCCCTCCGCCTCCTGGGGGGCGATGAGCGCCCAGACCTTCACGGGCAAGGTCATGCCTGCCTTCGGCGCCTCGCTGGCCGTGGCCGCCGGGGGCGTGTTTGCCGGGATGATGGCCCTGCAGGCGCTCGGCCCGACGCTCGGCTTCGGCCTGCTTATCGCGGCCCTGGTGGCCGAGCTCGGGCTGATCTTCACGGCGGGCCGCTGGCAGCACAACGAGGCGCTCAACAAGCCGCTGTTCTTCTTGTATGCGCTGCTCTCGGGGGTGACGCTGGTGCCCCTGCTCACGTGGGCGGGCGCGCGGGGCGGCGTGCCCCTGATCGGCCAGGCCCTCGCCGTCACGGCCGTGACCTTCGGCGCCCTCAGCGTCTACGGCGCGACCACCAAGCGGGACTTCGCCAACCTCGGCGGCTTCCTGTTCGTGGCGTGCATCGGCCTGCTTGCCGCTGGCCTGCTCAACATCTTCTTCCAGTCCTCCATGCTGTCGCTGGTCTGCTCCATCCTCGGCGTGGGCGTGTTCTCCGCCTTCACGGTCTACGAGATGAACATGATCCGCCGCACGTACTCCGACGCGGACTGGATCGCCGCCGCCCTCGGTCTCTTCGTCGCCTTCATCGGCCTCTTCCAGTCGATCCTGCGGCTGTTCGGCATCGCTGGCAGCAGCGACGACTGAGCCCCACCGCAACGCGCCGGCGCGCGCGCCGGCCCGAGGAGGCCCCATGGCGGACGGGCGACCGCCCGACAACCCGACCCCGCACGACGTCCCCCCGGCCTCGCTGGGGGGCGACCGTTTGACCGGGCGGCTCGAGGGCATCGCGCCGGCCGTGATGTCCGCCTTCTTCCAGCAGGGGGCGGCTGGCACCCCTGCCGGCCGCCCTGCCCCTGAGCCCCCTCCGGCCCGCGTCGAGGCGCTCTCCCCGCCCCGCACCCCGGCCATGTTCGGCGCGTTGCCGCCCCTCGACGCCGAGGGTCAGCGGCAGCGCGATATGAAGATCCAGCACCTGGCGATGATGCTCGCCGCCCGGCCGGCCGAGGCCGCTGCGCTGGCCGCGCCCGCGCCACCCCCCGCCCAGGGCTCAGGCGACCTGCGGGATGCCCACCTGCTGCTGCGGCAGCGGGCCGGGCGGGGGCATCGCCAGACGGGCTCCTTGAAGCCCAAGGGGACGGGCGACCTGCCGGAGGGCTCGCCCTCGGCGGCCTCCCCTGCGGGCCCTGGTGCCCCGGCCAGCGGGCGCCCGCGCAGGGGCCAGGGCACTGGCCGCCTGGAGGGCGGGGCCGGCCGCGTCGAGGCGCTCGTGGGGCAGGCCCTTGGGGCTGAGGGGGTGCTGGCCCTGCGGCAGGCCGTCGCGGTGCTGGAAGACCGGACGCTGCCTTCGCGGCTGGCGGGCCTCACGGAGCGCGTCACGGCCCTGGTGCCGGGGGAGGACGGCGTCGTGCGCCTCGGGGCCGACGTCGGGAAGCGCCTGATCGTCAACAGCCTCAACCCCGTCATCGCCCTGTCGGTGGCCGCGAAGGAGTCCGCGGGGCACCTGGCCGAGCTGAAGCGATGGGAGGCCCTGACGCCGCGGGAGCGGCTGGTGGCCACCACCAACCTCACGGCCAACCTGGCCGAGATCGTCGGCGCCGTCACGCCGCCGCCCGTCAACGTCGGCGCCCAGCTGGCCGCTGCGGGCCTGCAGCTCGTGAGCCTCGCCTCCGAGCACGGCGAGACGCTGGAGGACGTGGCGCGCCGGGCTGCGGCCACCGAGCCTGCCCGGCGCGTGCTGGGTGAGGTGGCGGAGCAGGGGGCCGTGCTCGCGAGCCGCGTCCAGGCGGCCTGGGGCGAGCTGAGCGAGCGCCTGAAGAAGAAGCCTCCGCGTGCGCCCGCGGCGCTGCAACGCCTCTTCGACTCGCCGGAGTACCAGCGCCTCAAGCGCCACCGCATCAGCAGGGGGCTGGCGCGCGGGCTGGAGAACCTCACCTACAACCTCACGCAGCGCTTCCGCGTGTGGCGGGAGCGGCTGGCCCACCGCTGGCAGCGCGAGGGCCGCTGAGGGTCGGCTAGCGGCGCTTCAGGATCTCGTAGATGCCGCGGATCTCGCCGCCGTCGAACCAGCGGCCCTTGCAGCGCTTGCAGTTGTCGATGTAGAGCCCCTGGTTGTTCCAGTTGAACTTGGTCATCGGGATCTTGCAGTCGGGGCAGCTCGCGGGGCCCTCTTGCGACCGCGCGTCGAGCTGGCGCTTGGGCTGGTTCAGGTGGACGAGTTCGAGGTCCATCAGCAAGTTGGCGCGCGAGTCCGCCTCGAAGTCGTGGGACTGCAGCCAGACGCCGCCGCAGCTCGTGCTGCAGACGTCCACCTCGACCTCCCACTTCTCGACGTCGGTGGTGATGGTGTGGGTCCTCAGGGGAACCCGGCATCGGGGACACATGGCCATGGGCTTGCTCCTCGTGGGGTGGTGACGCCGTGAATATACCCCACGGCGGGGGGCTTGGTCGCCTGGGCCCCGGGCCGGGCAGGCAGAAGGTTAACGTTCGTCGCCCCTGAATCTAATGGCCTTTTAATGTCGGGGTGGGGCGTTGCAACCCTGATGCAACCCCTTCGGCGGATGACCATCTTGTGAGCGGTGCTCACGGGTGAGAGAGAGAGCGGACACGAGGAGGCCCCGGATGCGTGCGAAGAAGACCCACCCCAACCACGTGAAGACCCGGCTGTTCGGGGAGGTCGAGAAGGCCCTGCGCGGCGGCGCGGACGGGATTATCTTCTCGCTGCCGGCCCCCGGCTGCGAGCAGGCCGGTGGGGTTCGCCGCAAGCAACTCGTGGCGATGCACGTCATCGGCGATCGCCTCTTTTTCTTCGACCCCGAGCGCAACCCTGACCTCTCCTACGCCGCCGACTGTGGCGTGGCTGGCGAGGCCGTGGCCGACTATGCCGGCATGCGCTACGAGGGCCGCGGGCTCCACTCCCTGCCGCTGCGCTACCTCAAGCAGCTCTTCCTCGACGGCAAGGGCTTCGCCCTCGTGCCCCTGGCCCACCGGCTCGCCATCGCCGTCTGAGGTCGCGCGCCCGGCGGCCTGGGCCGCTCCACCAGGAAGCTCCGCGGCTCGGTGCAGGCAGGCGAGAAGCCTGCACATCAGGTATAGTGGGGGTTCAAGTGAGGCAGCGGCGCGCCTGGCTGGGCCGCGAGCGACGACGAGGTGACATGATGAGTCTGGTCAAGGTGGTGTTCGACGGGGCCCCGGGGACGGGCAAGTCCAAGACGCTCGAGGCGATCCGTCAGTTCTTCGCCATGAGCAACAACCTGCGCCAGATGTTCAACCTGCCCATCTTCAAGGTCGGGTTCGTCAAGGAGGCCGCCTGGGACCTGTTCGAGGCCCACCCGGACATCAACCGGGGCGCCCTGTCGACCCAGCGCACCATCCTCAACATGATGATGGAGCGCGAGGCCGCGAACCGCGACATGGACATCGTCTTCATCGACCGGGGGGCTTACTCGATCAACGTCTACGAGAAGCTCTTCGGGATGGAGGACATGGGCCCGCTGCGCGCGGACATCGAGCGCCTCACGGGCGGCTACGACATGGTCTACCTCTTCCACCCTGACAACGTCATTCTGCGCAACGACGGCGTGCGCATCGAGGATGCCGAGACGCGCATGGGGCTTCACAACGCCTTCCTGGAGCACCTGCAGGACCTCTCCCTGCCGCACCGCGTGCTCTTCGCGGAGAACACGGAGCGCGCCGGCATCGTGATTGGCGACATCCTGGCGCTGCTGCAGAAGAAGGGCGTCCCGATGCTCGTCTGACGGGGTGCCCGCCCCACGGCGGCCCCCCAGGCTTGTGCCCGGCCCGGCCTGACTCCCTCAGGCCGGGCCGGACCGCGTGTAGCGCCTGGCGTGGATGGTCTTGCCGCCGGGGCCGACGCCTGCGCTGATGGCCTGCGCCAGCGAGAAGTAGTGGGCCGGCGCTGCTGGACGGGCCTTGAGTGGGGTCACGACCACCACATGCCGGGCCCCCGTCTCCCACATCCGCCACCACATGGCGGCCTCCTCGGCAGGCGTGGCGAGGTGCAGCGCATAGGAAGACACGATCCAGTCCGCCGCTGGCAGCGGCTGATCGAACGTGCTCACCACGCCAGGCCAGCCCGTCTCGTGCTCGTAGCGGGCCACCATGGCCGCAGCCCGGTCCACCCCCACGCAGCGAACGCCGGCGCGACCGGCCAGCCACTTGCTGACCAGTCCGTCGCCACAGCCCAGGTCCAGCACCGTGCCGGCGACGCCGGCCAGCGTCGCCTCCAGCAGCTGGTGGATGCCGGGCGCGTGCGGGTTGTCGTAGCGAGCGGCCTCGCGCTCGTAGTAGGCCTGGGGCGTCAGGTCCGTCCCCAGGTACGGGTGGTCGTCGGACACGGTTCTGGGATCTTAACCTGAATTTGAGCTTACGCGCCTCGTTTGCAACGCGGCTGCAACCCCTGCCGGCCACAACACCTTCGTGAGCGCGGTAGGGCGCAGCTCAAAAGTTTTCCAACTCCCAACTCCAACTCCAACTCCAACTCCCAACTCCAACTCCCAACTCCAACTCCCAACTCCCAACAACTCGACGGGCGGCCCTGTTCAGGGCCGCCCGTCGAGTTTGAGCCGATCGGCGTCGCTACGCGATCAACCTCGGCGCGAGCAGGCTCAACCCGATCGCCGCCGCGGCGAGCCGGGCCCAGGCGTGGTGCACCTCGCCAGCCCCCCACGAGGGGCGCGGGCGCCAGTTGAACTCCTGCGCGAAGAATGGCAGCGAGCGCGCAACCATCGCCAGCGGGACGGGACGGCGCTGGCGCTGGTGGAGGGCCACCCAGGACTCCAGGAAGGCGACCTCAAGGAACACGCTCCGGTCGTTCGCGCAGGCCAGCAGCGCCAGCAGCCGCTCCGTGTCGTGGGTTCTCATGCGCCCCTCCGCTGGAAGCTGAACACCTGCCGCAGGACGTCGAGGTGGTTGCAGCGGAAGGCCGCGACCAGCGTTGGCTCCGCATGCGGCGTCGCCAGATGGTAGGTCACCATGCCCCACGTGCCCCAGCGGGACCAGTGCGCCACGACGAAGCCGTCCACCACGGCGATCTCCCAGCTGCGGCCCCCGCGGGCAAGGTCGGGGAAGGTACGGGTGACGAAGGCCAGCCGGGGATCCGACGCCACGGTGGGCGCCAGGCTCTCACACGCCGGGCAGGGGCCCTGGTCGCCCGAGACACAGCGCGCGCAAGCGGGCACGCCGCACGTCGCACAGGGCGTCAGCTCGGCCTCGTCCATCGGCAGGATGCACCCGGGGCATGCCTCCAGCGTCACGGGCCGGGCCGCGGCCGGCGGGGCGTCGAAGAGGGCCGCCAGCGCCTGGTCCTCGTGGGCCTCGTCGACGCGGCGCGTCGGGGTGAACGAGACGGGCGCGCGCAGCACGTCGGGGGTGGGCAGCAGGGCCTCCTCCGGCGCCCCGATGGGCGCGGCCGGCGCGCCGCCCGTGAAGGCCAGCAGCGCGGCCAGGGGCGAGCGAGGGGCAGGGGCGGGCGCGACCTCGGGGGCCGCCGCCTCGGGGCCTGCGACCGCCGTGGGCGCGGGCTCGGGCGTCGCTGCCTCGGGGCCTGCGACCGCCCCGGGCCCGACCTCGGGGACCGCCGTCTCGGAGCCCGCGACCGCCGTGGGCCCGACCTCGGGGGCCGCCGCCTCGGGGCCTGCGACCGCCACGGGCTCGGCCTCGGGGGCCGCCGCCTCGGGGCCTGCAGCGATGAGGGTCACGGCCGCGGGGGCTGGCATCGCTGGCCCTGCTTCGGCGGCTGGCGCCCCCAGGCCTTCGACCGCCACGGGCCCGACCGCGGGGGCCTGCGCCTCATGACCTGCGGCGGTGGGTGGCGCGGGCTCGGTCGCCGTCGGCGCCTCGGCCTCCAGCACCGCGGCGGCCACGCAGCCCTCGCAGATCCCCGCGTCGTGCGTCGCCGCCCCGTGGAGGTGCTCGGCGCACAGCTCGGCCAGGCAACCGGCACACGGGACCAGGCACGCGGCGCAGACCGTCGCGCCGCAGGCGCCGCAAGCCGCGAGCCCACCCTCCGAGCGATCGCCACAGCCCGGGCAGGCCGTCACGCAGGGCCGGCACTGCAAGGTGCCGTCCGCCTGCAGCACGGCCTCGCGGGCGGGCTCCCCGCAGGCCGCGCACGGCGGCACCGCGATCTCCCGGGTGACGGGCCAGTAGCGCAGCGGCAGCGTCGTGGCCTGGCCGTCAGGCAGGGTGGCGTCCACCTCGTAGGTCAACACGTCATAGGACGCGTAGCAGATCGCGACGAGGTCCGTCAGCGCCGTCAGGTCGTGGCGCTCGCGCTCGTCGGCCAGCTTCCGCTCGCACGCCGCCTCGATGCCGGCCAGTTGGGCCTCGCGGCCGGCGCGGGCGTTGCCGAGCTGGGTCTGGAGGCTGCCTGCCTCCTGCTGCCACCGGGCGATCGCGTCCGGGGTGCGGGCCTCGGCCAGCCTCGTCCGGGACGCCGCCAGCCTCTCTTCGAGCTGGGCCTCGCGCGTCAGCACCTGGCCCATCTGCTGCTCGTAGTACTGGTTCGTGCGCGTCTCGGTCTCCCGCAGCAGGTCCGCGAGCTCGGCCTCGAGCGCCTGGCCCCGCACGTCGGTGTCGGCGTCGATCAGCAGCAAGGAACGGTTGAGCAGCCCGCGCACGGCCTGCTCCGAGGGGTAGTGCCGCGGCCGGATCAGCAGGGTCGGGGCCTCGTAGAGCAGCGGCTCCACGAGGGGCAGCCGCTCGGAGGTCTCGACGTCCCACACGTGGTGGTGCATCACCTCCCGCCGGGCGTTGAGGGCCTGGGCGTCGAAGGTGACGCGGTGGCTGAGCCCCAGCGCGACGCGGTTCTCCACCCCCTTGAGCCTGGCGCGGTGGATGGCCCAGCCTGGCGGCAGGGCCTCCGTCAGGGTCCGCGACGGGTTGCCGATGGGCGCGCAGACCAGGTAGCGGCAGGACACCACCACCTCGGCCGTGAGGTCATCGAGGATGGCCCGCCACTCCGGGCTGGTCGCCGTGAGGGCGGTGGGCGCGTCGTCACCGAGCGGCGCCTCGTCCGCGAATGTGACGCGCAAGGAGGTCCCCTGGCGCGGCGTGATGCGGTAGGCCTCCGGACCCTCGTGCTCGAGGGGCTGGATGGCGGCGCCACGCTTGCGGTAGTACTCGAGCGCGAACGAGCGGATGGAGGCGTCTGACATGGAGGCTCCTCGGGACGAGCTGGGTGCTACTTCTTGCCGGCCGTCGGGGCCGGCACGAGGTACCAGGCGCCGTCCCGGTAGACGAACGTGCCCGGGGGCAGGGTGGGAGGGGTGGGGGGCACGGCGGCGCGCGCAGGCTTCATCGGTTCTTCGCTTCAGGAGGCGTGCGGGGTCCCCTCCAAGGCGGAGAGGTCCAGCAGGGACAGGGTCTTTGCGTCGAAGGCCTTGAGCTGGTCGGCGGCCTGCTTCGCGAGGGCGAGCTGCTCGCCGAGCGCCTCGAACTGATAGCGCAGCTCGCGGGGCTCGCGCGCCTTGGCGATCACGTCGATCACGCTGCGCTCGAAGCTCTCGACGCCGCGCAGCTGGCTGAGGATCAGATCCGTCTCGCCCACGGCGGTGTTGAAGAGGTGGAGCTTCTGGCTGAGCAGCTCCAGGATGTACTCCTCGATCGTGTCGCGAATGGCCATGTTGACGATCACCACGTCGCGCTGCTGGCCGATGCGGTGCACGCGGCCGATGCGCTGCTCGACGCGCATCGGGTTCCAGGGCAGGTCGTAGTTCACGAGGACGTTGCAAAACTGGAGGTTGACGCCCTCCGACCCGGCGTCCGTGCACAGCAACACCTGGCGCCCGGGCTCGCGGAACTGCTGCACGGCGGCGTCCTTCTCGCGCTGGGACATGAGGCCCGAGAACAGGATCACCTCGTGACCCGCTCCGGCCAGCTGCTGCTGCAAGAAGCGCTGCGTCTCGTAGAAGCTGGTGAAGACGATGGCCTTGTCCGCCGTCTCCTCAAGCACGCGCAGCAGCGCCTGGGTCTTCGAGTTGGTGCGCATCGCCTGCGCCAGCTGCCCGATGCGGAGCAGCTGGACGCCCTCGGTGGCCTCCGCGGCCTCCAGCGCCATGCCGCGCACGGTCTGGGCGAGCGCGGCCGGGCTGCTGGCGAGCATCCGCGAGAGCCGGATGTAGGTCAGCGTCTTGAAGCCCCGCTCGGGGTGGCCCGCGCCCGCCTCGTCACCCCGAACGAAGTCGATCACGGCCTGGTGGAGCGCCATCTCGTCCGGCGTGCCGTCGAGCAGCACCGTCTCGACGCGGCGGTCTGCGAAGGTGATCCCGACGTCGGCCCGGCGGTGGCGCACCATCACCCGGCGCAGCAGCTCGGCGAGGCGCGGGGCGTCCCGCAGCACGCGCCCCTGCTTGTCTGCCACGAAGGCCTCGCGGAAGTGCTCGAAGGTCCCGAGCAGGCCCTCCTGCACCAGGTCCGTGAGGTTGTAGAGCTCGAAGAGGCTGTTCTGCACGGGCGTCGCCGTGAGCAGCAGGATGAACCGCGTGCGGAGCTGCTTCACGAACTTGTAGCCGAGCGTGGCCGAGTTCTTGAGCCTGTGCGCCTCGTCGACCACCACGAGGTCCCACGGGCGGGCCAGCAGGGCCGCGGCGTTGGCCGGCTGCTTGGCCATGTCGAGGCTCGCGATCAGCGTGTCGTGCTGGTCGAAGCCCAGGAAGGGCTGCTCGTCGGGCCCCGGCTTGCCGGTGTCCGCGACGGCGAAGACCTCGCCGAACTTGTAGCGCAGCTCGCCCCGCCACTGCGTCGTGAGCGGCGCCGGCGTGAGGATCAGCACACGGCGCGCCAGGCCCCTCGCCATGTACTCCTTGATGATGAGGCCGGCCTCGATCGTCTTGCCCAGGCCCACCTCGTCCGCCAGGATGGCGCGCGTCCGCATCCGGTTGATGGTCGTCATGACGGCGTCGACCTGGTGCGGCAGAATTTGAATCTGGCGCCGGTCCAGCTGGGAGACCGCCACGAGCTGCTCGATCTGGTCTTGCAGGCTCCGGCGGTGGGCCGCCACGCTCAGCCGCTGCCAGTCCGGGTGGCAGAATTCCTCTGCCACCAGGCGGCGCACGCCCTCGCCCACGTTGCGATACACCTTCTTCATGCAGCCCTTCGGTTCACGCAGAACAGTCCGGGGCCCATCGTAGCCCAGGGGCCGCCGTTTGTTCGTGACCCTGGTTACAAATGTAGATGTGACGCGCGTTTGAGCCGATCGCCAGGGTGCATTTCGCACAGGCGAGGGGCCCCGAACCCCACGCCGCCCCCCTCGGGGTGAGGGGGGCGGCGTGAGGTGTGTGTGTGAGGAGAGAGAGCGGAAGGAGGATGGAAAGCTTGGTTCAGCCCAGGCCGACCCGGGCGCCGCCGAAGATGGCGGAGAGGATGTTGCCGAGGAAGTTGCCGATGCCGGCGACGACGTTGCCGAGGCCCGACACCAGGGCTCCGAGGCCCCGGCCGACCAGCCCGAACGCGCCGACCAGGCCGCGCCCCAGGAAGCCCACGGCTTCGCCGAGGCCGTTGAGGGCAGCGCCGCCCACCCGGCCGAGGAACCTGAACGGGGCTGCGAGCACCTCGAGCAGGCCGCCGCGGGCGCCCACGCCGGCGCCGCCACCGGCCCCGATCAGGGCCCGGCCACCGAGCACGGCGCCCACGATCAGGGTGCCGTTGACGAGCCAGCGGCCCACGGTCTCGCCGGTCGTGCGCGGCGCCCAAGGGTTCCGCCCGAGGTACGGCTGGCGCAGCTGGGGCGAGAACGGGTGGCGCAGGACCTGGCCAAGCTCGAACGAGCGCTCCTTGACGCCCACCCAGACCTCGCCCAAGAAGCTGCCGCCTGGCCCGGGTCGGCCGGGGTATGCGGGGGCGCCAGGGAAGGGAGACTGCGTCGGCGTGCCGGGGTAGGCCGGGAACGCCGGGTAGGTCGGCTGCGTCGGCGTGCCGGGGTAGCCGGGAAACGGCGGTCGGGTGTTCACCGGGGGCTGCACCGGCGCGGGCGGGTACCAGCCTGCCGGCGGCTGGGCCGGCCACTGCGGCGTGGGGGGGGCCACCGGCCCGGGGGCCACGGGCCACTGGGGCGACGGCGGCGTGACGGAGCCGCGGCCAGGGCGGTACGGCCCGACGCGGTGGATGCTGGTCACGGAGACGTCGCTCATTCTGGGAACCTCCGAGGGGTGGCTGGCTTGTTAAGCATCGTTTATGGCCTACTGAGGTTATAGGTAACTCCTCGTTAAACTTGCGTGGTGGGGGACTGAACCTGTGGGACCCTGATCGGCCCTTGATTCGGTGCCATGAGGTTGAGCCGGTTATCCCGTGCGGATTTGGCCCCATCTTTGGGGGGCGGCGCCATCGCTCCCCGCTCCGGCCCGGAGAGGGGCCGCGTCGGCTGGAGGAGGTGATCGCGGAACCAGGGCCGGCCTGCGGGGATGCATCGGCGTGCGCCCCGGGTAAGCAGCCAGGGCGACCCACGCCGAGGAGGAGCCATGGCCGAGTCCGCTGAAGCCAACCCGGGCGCCGTCCACGCCTGGGCGCTCTACGATTTCTCGACGACCGCGTTCTACATGAACTTCATGTCGACCTACTTCGCGCTGTGGGTCGTCAAGGACCAGCACGGCACCGACCTCGACTACGGCTGGGCCAAGTCGGCCTCGATGCTCGTCGTGGCGCTGCTGTCGCCGATGCTCGGGGCCTGGTCCGACCGCCTCGGGCGCACGCGCCCCTTCCTGCTCACCTTCACGGGCCTGTTCCTGGCCGGTGGTCTGGCCCTCGGCCACGTCTCGGGCCTGGCGGCCGGCCTCGTGATCTTCGGGTTGGCCAATGTCGGGCTGCAGCTCGCGAGCGTGTTCTACAACGCCATGCTGCCGGCGGTGGCCCCGCCCGACCGGGTGGGGCGCATCTCGGGCTACGGTCGCGCCGTGGGCTACGTGGGCTCCTTGATGGCAGTGCTGCTAGGGATGGCCTTCGCCACGGGCAAGCTCTTCGGCCAGTCCGTGCCAGGGCTCGCGGCCGGGGGCAACCAGGCCGTCTTCGTGCCCACGGCCCTGCTCGCCGGGGCGGCGGCGCTGCCCCTGCTCTGGCTGCGGGAGCGGCCGCGGGAGGCCAGCGTCACCGGGGGGGGCTCCACCGGCACGCTGGGGCCGGGCCGCTGGCTCGCGCTCGTCCGGGAGCTGTGGACCGACCCCCGGCTGCGGGGCGCTGGCCTGTTCCTTATTTCGGGCTTCCTGTTCTTCGACACGATCAACACCATCCGCGACTTCATGAGCATCTATCTGGTGAAGGTCGTCGGGCTCTCCGAGACGGCCGGCACGCTCCAGCGCTTCTTGCTCGTGGTGGTCGGGTGCTCCCTCGTGGGCGCGCTCGGCTTCGGCTGGCTGGCCGACCGCCTGTCGCCGCGCCGGGCGCTGCTGGTCGTGCTCGGCCTGCTGGGCGCCGGCTTCGCCGCCATGGTCGTCGTGCGCGAGCCCGCGCTGGTGCTGGGCGCCATCGGGCCGGTGCTCGGGCTGGCCTTCGGGGGCGTGCTCGTCACGGCCCGTCCGCTGCTCGCGCGGCTGGTGCCTGCCGAGCGCCGGGGGGAGTTCTTCGGCCTGTTCGTGCTCGCCAACGACTTCGCCGCCATCCTCGGGCCCCTCACGTGGGGCCTCGTGGTGCAGGGCCTGGCGAGCCAGGGGGTGGTGGCCTACCAGGTGGCGCTGGCTGTCCAGCTGGTGTTTCTCGCGCTGGGCTTCGCCGTGCTGCTGCGGGTCCCGGAAGGAGACGTGAACGCCCGGGCCTCCTGACGGGCTACTCGTCCAGGCAGGCCAGGCCCGGCGGCGTCCCGGGCGAAGGCAGGGTGTTCCAGGCCTCGAGCAGGGCGGAGAGGCTGGTCGCCAGCGTCGCGCGGACGCCTGGCTCGAGCTGGGCGAAGACCCTGTGCAGCAGCTCTGTCCTGGCCTGGCGCGCCTCTTCGAGCAGCCGCTGGCCCTTCTCGCTGAGGCTGACGTACACGGCCCGCCGGTCTGCGGCGTCCGCGTCGCGTTGCACCAGGCCGCGCGTGGCGAGCCGGTCGACCAGGGTTGATGAGGCCCCCATCGAGAGGCCGAGGCGCTCGGCCAGCGGTGACATCTTCGAGCGATGCAGCCGCGCGATCGTGTCCAGGGCATAGAGTTGCGGCATCGTCAGGTTCGCCTGGCGACACAGCTGGGCCATGTGTGACTTGTAGACGTACAGGAGCCGTTCCATGACATCGTCCTGGGCGGCTACCTCGTCGGCGAGCGCCGCGCCGGGGTCAGGATTGGGGTGGGGGTCGTGGGCCATGCGGTGTTAGTTTAAGGCAATAACCTTTTGAGGGCAAAACCTTTTTGCCGGGCTTGGGCGGCCTGCGGCTTGCCAGTCATTATTTACGCTGCTAAATTGTTTGGCTGTAAAAACAATTTTCCTCGCCCCTGAGGCCCGCACCATGTCCCACGCGTCTTCCCGCCCCCGTCGCCCGCTCTTCGCCACGTCCCTGGCGCTGGCTGCGGCCGTCACGCTCGGGTGCGAGTCCGAAATCAACCTCGTGGGCTCCCCCGCGCGGCCGCTGGTGGGCGAGGCCGGGGCCGTGCGGGCCATCCTGGCGCCGGGCGCCGCCGGCACCGTCGTGACGATCGACGACCCGAGCGGGCTGCCTGCCTTCATCCGCGAGGCACGGGACCTCAAGGTCGCGGTGGGTGGTCAGACGGCGATCGTGGCGCGTCCATCCGCCGGGCACTACACCTTCACCTTGCCTGCCAACACGCGCCTCGATCCCGACGTGACGGGGCACCTGAAGGTGCTGTTTGTCGCCAACGAGCGCGACAGCCAGCTCATCACCCTCCACACGGGCAACCCGCTGCAGTTCGGCAGCCCGCTCGTGACGACGGAGCCGTCGCCCGCCTTCCTGGTGCGCGGCATGAAGGTCCGGCTGGTCGCGAACACGCCGATCTCCACCGACCGCTACGAGCTCTCCTGGTCTGCCTCCACCACGGGCCTGGCCCCCTGGCAGCCCATCCCCGGTGATGGTCGCACCGCGAGCTGGACGCCCGCGCAGGCCGGCAACTACTTCATCCGGATCGAGGCCGTCGACCGCCAGACGCGCCAGGCCCACAGCGTCACCACGCCCTCGGCCGTGGTCTTCGTGGCCGAGCGTCGGGGCATCGTCACGACCACGCCAGCCAGCGGGGCCGTGTCGCGGGGCCAGGTCGTGCGGCTGGCCTTCCAGGCGCCGCAGGGCTTCGAGGGGGACCTCGAGCGCGTCACCTGGAGCTATGCAGCCTCGCCGCAGGGCCCCTGGACGGCCATCACGGGCGCTGGCTCCGTCCTCGAGTGGATGCCGACGGCCCTTGGTGCGTGGTACCTGAAGGCCGAGGCCGTGGTCGTGGAGACGGGCGAGGTGGCGAGCTTTGTCTCACCGGAGGCGGCGGTCTTCGTCTCGGAGCCCACGGGCATCATCGCGGCGTCGCCGTCGGCCGTGGAGCGCGGCGATCGCGTGGGCGTCAGCCTCAACGCGGCCGTGGCGCCTGGCCAGGCCGTGGCCTGGTTCTACAGCCGGACGGGAGGCTCGGCCCTGGGCACCGCCTGGACGCCGATGCTGGGCAGCACGGCCGACAACGACCTCGTCGTGAACGAGGCCGGCACCTACAGCTTCCGGGCCGACCTCGCCGGGCCGGGGGGGGCCGTGAGGACCTTCACGACGAACGAGCCCATCGTCACCGTGACGGAGGGCAACACCCCGCTCATCACCACGGACCCGCCCAACAACGTGATTGCCCGGGGCAGCTCCGTCCTGCTCCGCCTCAACGCCCGGGGCGTGGATGAGGATCGCTTCAGCTACCTGTGGTACTACACCGCGAACCCGGTGGCGGGTTGGACCGCCCTGACGCAGGACTCGGCGCTCGACGCGCGGCGGAAATCCTACCTGTGGGAAACAGAGCGGAACGTGTTCGGCAGCCTGGTCCAGGTCCCGGCAGGCTCCTACTTCATCCGGGTGGACGCCACGGAGCTCGTCGCGCTCCGTCGGACCTACACCTTCACCTCCACCTCGCCGGTCGTCACGATCGAGAACCCGTAACCCCAGGAGCCCTTGCCGATGCCATCCGTGCTGAACTTGCTCGCCGCCACCGCGCTGCTCGCCGCCCCGGCGGCGGCCACGCCTGCGCTGCCTGCCGTCGCCCAGGGCACGGTGGTCGATGCCTCCACCGGGGCGCCCCTGCCCGGCGTGCTGGTGCAGCAGGAGGGGGCGGTCTCTTCGGCCTTCACCCAGGCGGACGGCACCTTCCGGCTCCTGACGGAGCGGGCCGCCGGTCCTTGCCTCGTGGTGAGCGCCATCGGCTTCGAGCCCGCCCACGTGCCCCTGAAGGCCGGGCAGCCCCCGATCCGCGTGGCGCTGGAGCCGATCTCGGGCTTCTTGCCGGCCTCGCCGATGCTGCCTGCGGACCAGCTCGGGCAGGGGCCGGCCGACTCCGCCCCGCTCAACACGGGCATGGTCTTCGCCTACAGGCTGCGCAACCAGGTGATGCAAGCAGGCGGTGCGCGACTGGACGGCTGGGCCAACAACGACTGGCGGCTGGGCCTGCGCCTGCGCCTGCGGCCCTTGATGCTCGAGGCGGAGGGCTCCCACCACGAGACGCCCGTCGACCTGGCCGGCCTGTCCCGCCAGGCCAACCCGGCCTTCCGGCCGAGCACGTGGCAGGCTGGTGCGCGCGTCGGCTTGCTGACGCCGGTCCTGCACCCCGACCTGGAGTTCGTGGGGGCGATGGGGTATCGCTGGACCAACACCGTGCCCAACAATGGCGATGTGCCCTTCACGGGCTCCGACCTCGACTGGGAGCAGACGCGGCAGGCCTTCGGCCCTGTCGGCACCCTGGCCTGGCGCCCGGGCCGCGGGCGCTTCCACGCCGAGGCCAGCTACGGCTGGTACCCTTGGCTGCTCACGGCGGCCAAGGCCCCGGGGCGGGCGTTTGCGACCAGCCTCCTGACAGACTTCCGCGGCGTGGTGGGCTTCGAGCTCGTGCCCGGCGCCCGGCTCGGGCTCGGCTACCAGGTGGACCACTGGCAGGGTGGGGGCGATGACCTGGCCCGGATGTGGTCGGTGCAGCTCCACTACACGCCGGGTGGCACGCCGCGAGGGCTCGAGCCGTGAGGCGCGGGGTTGCGCTTTCGCTCGCCGCGGTCGCCGCGCTCGCCGCTGTGACGCCTGCCTGGGCTCAACAGGTCGAGCCCTTGGGCCTTGGCGAGGCTGTCCTGCTGGCCCGCACGAACAGCCTCGCGGCCCAGGTCAGCCGGCAGACCGTCTCCGTGACCGAGGCGGAGCGGGCCGCCACCATCTCCAACACCATGCCCAACCTGGCGCTCTCGTCGAGCGCCAACTACCAGGAGCTGCCCGGGGCCTCGGCGGGGGCGTTCTCCGGGGGCGGCTTCGGCAACCTCGTCGGCTTCCCGGCCACGGGGGCGTACGTCGACACCACCGTGAGCGCCAGCCAGGTGATCTTCGACGCCTTCGCGACGCGTGACCAGCTGGCGATCCTCGACGCGAACCTGCGCATCGGCCAGCTTGGCGCGGCGCAGGCCGAGCAGGACGCCATGGTCCAGGCGGCGGTGGCTTACTTCGACGTGCTGCGCGCCGAGGGGCTCGCCCGGGTGGCCCTCGAGGGCCTCAAGTCGGCGCAAGAGCAGCTGCGGCTCGGCGAGCTGCGCTTCAAGGCCGGCATGGGGACGCGGCCAGAGGTGCTGCAGCAGCGGGCCAGGCTTGCCAACGCCATGGGGCAGCTCACGCAGGCCCGCAACGGCATCAACCTCGCCCGGCTGACGCTCTCCAACGCGCTGAACGCCCCCGTGGGCGATCGGCCCCTGGTGGCCCAGGCGGCCGTGCCCGCCGTCGCCCTGAACCTCGGCAAGGACCTGCAGGCCGCCCTGGCCCGCCGCCCGGAGATCCAGCAGGTGGCCCTGCGGCAGCAGGCCGACGAGACGCGGGTGGCGCTCGAGAGCCGGGCGCTCTGGCCGACGCTGCAGGCCAACGGCCGGTACGCCCAGCGCAACCTGAGCGAGGGGCAGTTCCAGGCCGGCGTCACCGTCAACTGGGCCCTCTTCGACAGCTTCCGCGCCCGCAACCGCATGGCCTCGGCGTTCGAGCAGGCGCGCGTGACGCGGCTGCAGCTGGAGCAGACCCGGCAGCGCGTGGCGCTTGAGATCCGGCAGCAGGTGCAGGCCCGGCAGGAGGCGCAGCAGCGCCTCACGGCGGCCCGCGAGGGCCTGGCTGCCTCTCAGGAGGCCTACAGGCTGGCGCTGCGGCGCTACGAGGTGGGCGTGGCGACGGCCTTCGAGGTCGCGGACGTGCAGGCCACCCATGCGCAGTCACACCAGAACTTCGTCCAGGCGGAGAACGACCTCCGCGTCGCGGAGATCCGCCTGGCCCGGGCTTTGGGGCTGGATCTGGCGCCGATGTTGGCGCGCGGGGCTCAGGGGGCGAAGCAGGCGGCGCCGCCCCGGTCCTGAGCCCGTCAGACGTCCTCGACGTCCGACAGGCTCGGTTTCAGGGCCGTGTCCGACACGTCAGCCTCAGGGCTGCATCTGCCACGCTAGCCTGAGGGCAGCGTCCGCCATGTCAGTCTCAGGGCTGTGTTGCCGTGGGCCTACTCGTCATCCTCTGACGCCGCTGGCGCTGGCGTCGCAGCCGGCGTGACGGCCTCGAACTTGATGCTCGGGACCACCTTGCGGATGCGGTGGTTGTCGCGGTCCGCCACGTAGATCTGGCCGTCTTTGTCCAGCGTGACCCCTGCCGGCCCGGAGAACATGGCCTTGTCGCCGGGCCCGTCCGCGAAGGCCGTCTCCTGGACCGTGCCGGGAGCAGGGGCCGGGCGGTTCGAGCCCGCGATGGTGAAGGCGCGACCCGTGCCGAGCGCCACCTTGCGCACGGAGTGGCCAGCCTCCTCTGTCACGATGAGGTCCCCGTCCGGGTTCATCACGAGGCCCATCGGGCGGTTGAAGCGTGCTTGCTCGTCGGCTGGGCCGGTGGCCGGGCCGTCCTGGGTGCCTGACATCGTGGTGGCGCCCACGAGGGTGGCCACCTGACCGTCCGGGGAGATGCGGCGGATGGCGTTGTTGTCGCTGTCCGCCACGTAGAGCCAGCCCGCCGCGTCCAAGGCGAGCCCGTGGGGGTGCCGGAACATGGCCTCGGCCGCCGGGCCGTCCTTGAGTCCCGCGCCGGCAGCGCCGGCCACGGTCGTCACGGGGTAGCTGGCGTCCCGCAGGTTGATCTTGCGGATCCGGTCGTTGCCCGCGTCCGCGACGAACAGCGTGCCGCCGTCCTTGCTCAGCGCCAGCCCGCGGGGCAGGTTGAAGCGGGCGTTTGCACCAGGCCCGTCGTCGGTGCCCGTGGCGTCCTCGGAGCCCGCGATGGTCACGGGCACGCCGCCGCGAGTGATCCGGACGATCCGCGAGCTGGTCACGGCATAGAGCGTGTCGCGGCCGGACGCCACGAGCGCTGAGAGCGCTGGCAGGTTCGGCGGGACCCCCTTGGGGTCCAGGAAGGTCGTGACGTTGCCGGCCGCGTCGATGCGCCGGATGTGCCCGTTCTGGTTGTCGCCGATGAACATCGTGCCAGCCACGTCAACGGTCATGCCCCACGGCATGGCGAACTTCGCCGTGGCCGCGTCGCCGTCGTCCGAGCCCATGGTGGAGCCGAGCCACGTCGAGACCAGGACGGCGTTGGTGCCCGGCGGCGGGTACTGGACGCGGCCCTGGCGCTCGGAGAGGACCATCGCCCCCCCCCGCAGCTGCACCACCACGCCCGACTTCGGCGTCCAGTTCAGCACGCCGTTCTCGAAGGTCTGGCGCCGCACCGGCCCGGTGTAGAGGGTGTCGCCGACCTTGAGGGCCTCGTCGAGCTCGGCCTCCTCGTCCAGCGGGGCGCCCAGCGTCCAGTACTGGGCGGCGGAGAGCCAGTGGTCGTAGAAGTCGTTGCGGATGAGCTTGGGGCCCTGCGGCCCGTACACCACGGCGCAGTGGCCCTGGGTCTCGGACCCGCCGTAGAACCACTGGACGGGCAGGCCGTTCCAAATTTGGACGGCCGTGCCCTGCCCCAGGTCGCGGGCGGGACCCAGGCGCCGACCACCCACGTAGCCGGTGAACTTCGCCACCAGCGACGGCATGTCGACGGCCAGCTTGGCCTCGGGGCGCTTCTCCTCCTCGAACTCGGTGAGGCCGGCCTCCAGGCGGCCGCCCTCGCTGGCCGCCTTGGCGAGCTCCGCTTGGGCCGTCTGCAGCACCTGGGAGGTCGAGGACGCCAGCGAGGGGGCCTTCGCGACGATCTGCTCGAAGGTTTGCGAGGCCTTGGTCTGGTTCGACAGGTCGATGCGGACGCCGCCCGCCCGCAAGACCTGGTCGACGTCGGTGGCCAGCTTGCGGTAGGTCCCGAGCGGCAGCACCTGCAGGGCGTTGATCTGGTCCTTGAGCTGCACGCGCAGGTGCTCCGTGACGATGGTGGTGGTCGGCGTCACCTCGAGCTCGTCTCGCGACTCGGCGTTGCCGAGGCCCGTCAGGATGAAGCCGTCGAGCTGGACCTCGACGGCCCAGTTGCTGCCAGGGGGCACGTTCTCGAACCGGAAGCGGCCCTGCGCGTCGGTCTCCACGGGGGCGACGCCCTTGACGCGGCGCCGGGCGCTGTCGAGCAGCACGGCTCGGCGCTTCGCCACGGGCAGCAACTCCTCGGCCTGCAGGCTGTAGTAGACCGGACCCGTGCCGAAGAGGCGGTAGCCGCCGGTGTTCGAGCTGATGATGCCGCCGGTGTTCGAGCTGATGATGCCTGCCGTGTTCGAGCTGATGATGCCGCCGCCGTTGGTGGCAAGGAGGCTGGCGGGGCTCTTTGCCACCCCGGCGAGGGTGCCCTCGAAGCGCGGCGGCACGGCGGTGGTCGACCGGGTGCCCGCGGCGC
>JAYKHR010000069.1:0-3186 GCA_035285125.1 Candidatus Sericytochromatia bacterium
CGGTGGTGGCCGTCGAGGCGCGCGGCAAGGCCCTGCTCACGACCTTCGACGACGGCTGGAGCATCTACTCCCACAACCAGCTCTACGGGCGCTGGGACGTGCGCGGGCCGCGCGCGAAGGCCCCCACGACGGCACGGCAGGAGCGGCTGCGGCTGGTCACGGCGCGGGGCACGGCACGCCTCTACTCGGCCACGGACGTCGCCGTGCTGGCGCCCGGGGAGGCGGCCGACCACCCGTTTTTGGCCAAGCTCGGCCCCGACGTCTTCGCGCCGGCCACCACGGCCACCGCCATCGCGGCCCGGCTGGGAGAGCCCCGCTTCGCGCGCCGGCGGCTGGAGGGGCTGCTGCTGGACCAGGGCTTCCTGGCGGGCCTCGGGAACTACCTGCGCTCCGAGGTGCTGTTCCTCGCGGGCCTCTGCCCGACGCGCCGGCCCGTCGACATGGCGGCCGAGGAGCGCGAGGCCCTCGGGGCCGCGGTGGTGTGGGCCTGCTGGCAGGCCTACGAGACGGGGGGCCTCACGGTGCCGCGCGCCCGGGCCGAGGCGCTGAAGGCGGCCGGGTGGCCCCGCTGGCGTTACCGCCACTTCGTCTTCAACCAGCCGGGCCGGGCCTGCGCGCTGTGCGGCGACGCGATCACCCGCAAGCGCGTCGCGGGCCGGCGGCTCGATGCCTGCCCAACGTGTCAGCCGGCCAAGCCCGACGGCTCACCGCCGCCCCTGGCGCGCCTGGGCCTGGCACAGGGGACCGACGAGGCCACCGGGGTATAAGGCGGGGGAGGCCGCCCGATGTCGACACGCCCCCCCCTCCCGCTCCTCTTGATGCTGCTCGCCGTGAGCGCCTGCAGCACGCCGGGCGGCGGCTCGCCGACGGGCCGCCAGGCCTTGCCCCTCGGGGGGCCCAACGGGGCCAGCGTGGTCGGCCAGAACGGGGCCACCGTGGTCGGCCAGAACGGGGCCGCCGTGGTCGGCCAGAACGGCGCTGCCGTGGTCGGCATACCAGAGAGCACTCGCGGCTCCGAGATCGCACTTCCTGGCTCCCTCGGCAGCCTCACGGGCACCCTGCTGGCGGCCCCGGCCTCCGTCATCGGCCCGACGGAGGTGGCGCTCGCGCCCTGGCGCCTGCTGGCGCTCGCAGAGGCCCCCGTGGCCGGTGCGGAGGTTCGCCTCGTCGATGCCGCCGGCCAGGCGCTGCTCGACGAGGTCGCCACCACGGACGAGGCGGGTCGCTTCCGCCTGCCGGCGCCCCCCGAGGGCGCCGAGGCGCTGCTCCGGGCGCACTTCGACGCGGGGGGCGCCACCGTGGAGTACGCGGCGCTGGTGACGGCCGGGGAGGCGGTCGTGGTCGACACCGCGACGACGCTGCTGGCCGCACGCTGGCGGGAGGCGCGCCAGGCGGGCTATGGCCCCAGAGGCTCGCAGCAGGCCGTGCTCGCGCGGCTGCGGGAGGTGCTGGAGCCTGGCGCTGTGCCCTTCTTGCGGCCGAACAGCCCGGACGCGGCCGACGCCTTCGACCAGCTCGTGGGCGACGACGCCACCCTGCAGGCCCTTGCCGAGGAGGGGCTGCGCCGCCCCGCGAGGGCCTGGCGCGTCACGGCCTGGCACTCCGAGGACACGCTGCGCGCGCGCGCCGTGCTCCCTGTGGACCGCCGCCTGCGCGCGGGCGAGGTCGGCGTCCTCGCCGTGGACCCCGCAGGCACGCTCCACCTCGTGGTCGAGGGCAGCGGGCAGCCCAGGGTGGAGCGGCTCACGGCCACGGGCCGCAGGCTCGAGCCCTTGCTGCTCCCCGCAGGCGGCCAGGGGCCCTACGCCCTCGCGTTCTCGCCGGGCGGCACGCTGCACCTGCTCGGCCGCGACGGCCAGGGCCGCCTGACCAGCCATCGCCTGGCGTCTGCGGGCTTCGAGCGGCTGGCCACGGGGCGCCTCGCCTTCGACGCCCCCGCAGGCACCGCGCCGGGGATCGCGGCCACGGATGACGGCGTGGTCTACCTCGCCGACAGCGCGCGGCACGTCGTGTGGCGGCTGGCGGCCGGGGGTGACGGGGCCACGGTGCACGCAGGCCGGCTCGGGCAGCCCGGCGACCGCGACGGGGCCCGCGCAGACGCCCTGCTCGACGCCCCGCAGGCCCTCGCCGTCGCCCCCGACGGCGGGCTGGTGGTGGCCGACACCGGCAACGGCCGCATCCGTCGCCTCGGACGCGACGGGCGCGTCGTCACCGTGGCGGGCGGATCGGCCGGGGACCCGCTGCGCCTCGGGCGCGGCCGCCAGGCCCGGCTCGGCGAGCCGGCGGGGCTGGCCGTGGGGCCTGACGGGACGATCTTCGCGACGG
Source organism: Candidatus Sericytochromatia bacterium (assembly GCA_035285125.1). Taxonomy (GTDB): domain Bacteria; phylum Cyanobacteriota; class Sericytochromatia; order S15B-MN24; family JAQBPE01; genus JAYKHL01. The sequence continues at coordinate 2,326 of JAYKHR010000069.1, forward strand.
ACCGCCGGGGCCGCCGCGTCGTGCGCGTGAGCCCGGACGGCTCCGTGTTCGTCGTGGCGGGCGGCGGCCTCGCGGGCAGCCAGAACGGCGTGGGCCGCGAGGCCCGCTTCGAGGCCCCCGCGCACCTCTCGCGCGACGCCGAGGGCCACCTGTACGTGGCCGACGTCGCGGCGGACGGCCAGGTGATCGGCCTGCGCCGGCTCGCCACGGAGGGCCCTGCCCGATGAACCGGCGGCTCGGCTTGCCGACGGCCGTGGCGCTCGTAGCCCTGGCGGGCTGCGTGGCGCCAGCCCCTGGCCCCGAGCCGGCCGGGGCCCTCCGCCCCGGGGCCAGGGCCGCGGCCCGCCCCCAGGCCACGCCGGGCCCGCAGGTTACCGGCAGCGCGCCGCTGGCGCCCACCACGCCGGCGCCGGGCGCCCTCCCGCTCGTCGGCCCCCTGGCCCCGGCTGCCGGCATCATCGGCAAGCTCAAGGCCGGCCCGGCCAGCCTGATCGCCAACAACGCCGCCACGCTGGTGTCTGATCGCGGCAGCGGGCTGGTCGCCAACAACGGCGGCGGGCTCGCGGGCGCCTACCGCCTGCTCGCGCTGGAGGAGGCCCCCGTCGCGGGCGCCGAGGTCCGCCTCGTCGACGCCACCGGCCAGCCCCTCACGGCCGAGGTCGCCACCACCGACGCCACCGGCGCCTTCACCCTCCAGCGCCCCGACGGCCTCGCCGACGCCCTCGTCCAGGCCGCCTTCACCGCCGCCGGCCAGCCCGTCACCTACATGGCCACCCTCCCCGCCTCAGGCCCCCTCGACGTCGACACCGCCACCACCCTCGCCGCCGCCCGCTGGCAGCTCGACAAGCGGGCCGGCCGACC
>JAYKHR010000070.1:0-2920 GCA_035285125.1 Candidatus Sericytochromatia bacterium
CCACGGCGCTGCGCGCGAGGCCGGAGGCCACCACGTCCTGCCCGAACCGGGTGAGCAGTTGCTGGCGCTCCTCGTCTTGCAGCGGCGGCTCATAGTTGTAGAACAGGACACCGAGCCGCGCGGGGAAGGTCACGCCGGTGGAGCGGCGCAGCAGGTCGCGCACCTCTGCCTCGTCGGCGGAGGCCGCCCCGGTCTGGTTGATCAGGTTCGCGATCGCGTCGGTGCCGGCCTTGCTGGCGCCTGGCGGGGCATACGCCATCCCCGGGACTGCCGCGGGCACCGGCGAGGAGCAGGCGGAGGCCAGCAGCAGCAGGGGGACGGCGGTGACGCGCATCAAGGTTGCGTTCACGGGGCACCTCCACGGAGGGGACAGATGGCCCGCGGCGACGTCGCTGCGGACCGAACGGCAACAGACCGGGAGCCGAGCTTAGCACGGCCCCAGGGCCCGTGCAACGCGCGAGGGGAGGGCGCCAGCGCAAAGGCCCCCCGCCACGTCGTGGCGAGGGGCCCGGGCAGGCAACCTCAGTTTGCGGGCACGGGCTCCGCAGCGCCCGAGTCGCCCAGCGGTGCCTCGCTGCCGGGCAGGCCCGCCGCCTCGTCGAGTTGCTCGAGGGGCTCGGAGGGGGCCAGCTCCGTCACGCTCAGGCGGATCTCACCGCCGGCGACCTGGGCCGAGACCTCGCCCGGCCGGCCGAGCTTCACGAACAGCCGCGTGAGGGGGTAGCCGGCGTCCGGGATGGCCGCCATCGTCCAGCGGGCCAGTGCCCGACCCTGTCCACCACCCGAACGCAGGCCCGAGAACGTGGGCGCGGCCCCCGTGATGTCGAGGTACGCCTGGTCGTCACCAAGCCGGTGCAGGCTCAGGGCGCCGGGGTCGAGCCGCCCGGCGAGGGGCAGCCGCAGCGTGCCCGCGTCGGCGTCGTAGCGGGCCTCGCCGACCCGCGGGATGGCGAGCCGGGCCGTCGGGACTGCCGCCACCGCCACGGGTGCGGCGGCCACGGAGGCGCCTGCCGCCGCGCGCTGGGCCGGCGGGACGGGGTTGTTGACCACGGCCACGCCGGGCTGCACCAGCGCGATGCGCAGCTCGGCCCCGTCGATCTCGAGGCGTGGCCGGGCGCCGTTCACGAGGCGGAAGGCCAGCCGGGTGGTGGGGCGGCCGCCGGGGGCCGCCTGGGCGGCCATGGCCCAGCGGCTGATCGGCGCCTCCGTCACGTTTTCCGAGCGGCTGCCCGAGAACGTCGGCTTGGCACCTGGCATGTCGATGTAGGCGCGGCCGTCGCCGAGCCGGTGGATGGCCAGCTGGTCGCGGTTGAGCAGCCCGTTGAAGGGCACGCGCAGCATGCGCCGGCCGTGGTCGTACTGGGCCTCGCCCACCTCGGCGGAGGCCGCCGACAGCTTCTCGATGGGCTGGGCGGGCTCGAACGAGAACGGGGCGGCGGCTGCGGCGGGCTCAGCGGCCACCTGGACCCGCCGGGGCTGCGATGCGGCGCCGCCCGTGGCGTGGCGGTGGGTCATGGGGACGACGGGAGCGGCCGCGGCCTCCGCGCTCTCAGGCTCGCTGCGGTCGGCCAGCACGTCGGAGCCGAGCACCCAGCCGTCCACCGGCGCGCCCTCGGACTGCAGCGCCACCATCATCTGGGTGGGGCCGTGCTTGCCGGCCTTGGCGTACTCGCGGTCGTCCTGGGAGGCGTCGCCGACGTCGACGATCGGGTCGAAGGAGATCGGCGTGGCATCGTCGGGGGCGGGGGCGGCCATGGCCCCGAGGCCGGCGGCCTGATCGGCGCTGACCTCGCTCATCAGCGTGGGATCCGGGTGCCGCTGGAAGGCCGCCAGCGGCGCATGGTGACCGGCCGCCAGAGCCAGCAGCCCGGCGGAGGTCCCCAGCACCCCGAGGGTGATCGAGAGGCGCTGCACGTTCACGCGAAGTTTCTTCATGGCGGTGTTCCGGGACCTTTCGGCGTCCACTGGCTGTCGGACGCCCAGCGGATGGGCAAGCGATCCCATCGTAGGCCCCAACGGCCCTGGTGGCGGTGATCCCATCCACAAGGGTTCTGTCACCCAGGGGCCCCCGAACGGGGCCCGAAGCTGCGCCCGGCCGCGCGGAAAGGGCCCTACACCCAGGCCCCCGTCGCCAGGTCCAGCCGCTCCTCGTCGTCGGCGAAGCCGATCGTCACCGTGAGCGGCAGGGGGCCGTCGCCCGCGGCCTGCCAGCAGGCCGCCACCCAGTCGATCAGGTGCTTGCCGGCCAGCTCGTAGGCGTCCTCGATGGCCTGGTGCAGCACGGCGAAGCGCGGCTGCGCGAGGGCCTCTTCGGGCACGATCGCCCCCACCTCCGGCAGCAGCGCCTCGCTGCCCGACCACGGGGCGTCCTCGCCTTCCTGGGGGTGACACACCAGCCAGCCGTCCGGGCCGAGCGTGAAGAGCTTCAGCCCGGCCTCACCGCCCACGCCGTAGGGGTGGGAGACCTCGATGTCCAGCCGCGCCACGTCGGGGTGCCAGCGGCGCGTCCGCACGCCCCGTAGCGCCTCCGTCAGGCTCGGCGTCAGGGCCTCGCAGTGCCGCTCCACGAGCGCCTGCCACTCGGCCTTCAGGCTCAGGGGGCCTGTCAAGGTGCGCTGGCGTGGGGCCGGCGCCGGTTCGACGATCGCGCTGCCACCCCAGTCCTCGGGCTGCGAGGCGTAGCGCTCGACGCGCGCGTGCAGCCAGGGCACCACCATCTCGTGCTCGGGCTTGAGCAGGCACGAGCGCAGCACCACGACGTCGTCCCGGTCCCAGATGATGTGGGGGGCATGCGGCGCGACGAGGGCCTTCGGCAGCACCAGCTTGGCGAGGTACACGGGCTCTTGCGGGTCGTTCATGAGCAGCGTGAACACCTGGTCCGTCTCGATGCTGATCGCCGAGGCGTGCCACCCCGCGCCCG
>JAYKHR010000071.1:0-54468 GCA_035285125.1 Candidatus Sericytochromatia bacterium
CTCCAAGAAATATTCTCGGTGAGTCAGCTTCAACTCGCGTTGAAGGCTAGCTCTCTTTTTGCTCTCTTCTTGAATCGACAAGAGCTTGGTGCGTTCGCTTGGCTATTCAGTTGTCAAGGTCCTGATGCGACACGCATCAGAGCCGCCCGCCAGTCGCCCGGCGAATAAACCTTCTCCAGAGATCTTTCTTTCGACTGATTCGCACGGAGCGCCTCGGAAGAGGACTCAACGCGACGTCCCGGAAAGGGGAGTGGGTCGGCTCGCTGCAGGTTCCGATAAACGGTGCGCCCGCTGCGTGTTTGTTTATACTACCCAATCCTCGGGTATCGCGCAAGCCCCTGATCTGAAACATCTTGCCCCCCCCTCCCAAGCATCCCGAGAGCCGCTCAGCGTGGCGAGTCAGCGTCCAAGGCGACGCGATCTTCGTGGTAAAATGAACCCGTGGAGCCGGGCGTTCGACGGCCGAGCCAGCCCAGCCAAAACCACCAGCCACGCCCCGCGTGGCCCCAAACCAGAGGAGCCCAGGCACATTATGGCGATTCTCGACATTCGTACGATCGGAGACCCTGTGCTGCGCGAGGTGGCCGAACCGGTGCGCAAGGTGAACGCAGAGATCAAGCAACTCGTCGCGGACATGTTCGAGACGATGTACGCCGCGGAAGGCGTCGGTCTGGCCGCCCCACAGGTAGGAATCAGCAAGCGTCTCTTCGTCATCGACGTGGGCGACGGGGAGCCCTTTGCACTCATCAACCCCGTGCTGGCAAAGGGTTGGAAGGAGATCGAAGACCAGGAGGGATGCCTCAGCGTGCCCGGCGTCTACATGAAGGTCCTGCGGTTCGAACGGGTCTTGTTCAAGGGCAGGGACGAGAAGGGGCGGGCCGTGGAGATCGAAGCCACGGGCCTCCTCGCCCGGGCGCTGCAGCACGAACTGGACCACCTCGACGGCAAGATCTTCGTGGACCTCGTCGAAGACAAGATGGCCGTCAACGCCGAGTTGGCAGAACTCAAGAAGCGGTTGCCCGAAGGGGCCCGCGTGACGCCCAAGCCCCCCCAACCAGAAGAGGCCGTCGCCGGTGCGTAAACCCTTTGTCATCGGTGTCGCCGGCGGTTCAGGTTCCGGCAAGACCACCGTCGCGCGGAACATTCTTCAAAGGACGGGGCCTCGCCATGTCGCCCACCTGCTCCATGACCACTACTATCATGACCTCGCGCACCTGACGTTCGAAGAGCGGGCGCGGGTGAACTTCGACCACCCCGACTCCCTCGACAACGAGCTGTTTCGCGAGCACCTGCAAGCCCTCGCCGAGAACCGGCCCGTGGCGTGCCCGGTGTACGACTTCAAGACGCATCGACGCACCGGTGAGACGACCGGCATTGACCCGCGCCCCGTCATCCTCGTCGAGGGCATCCTCATCTTCGCGGACCCTGCCCTGCGCGCGATGATGGACCTGCGGATCTTCGTCGACACGGAGGCTGACCTCCGCGTCCTCCGGCGGGTGCAGCGAGACGTCGCAGAACGCGGCCGGACCCTTGAGTCCGTGATTGACCAGTACCTGGGCAGCGTACGCCCGATGCACAACGAGTTCGTCGCACCGAGCAAGAAGCACGCCAACATCGTGCTGCCGGAGGGTGGCATGAACCAGATGGCCATCGACGTCCTGATCGCCAAGGTGGATTCCATCTTGAAGCGCCACACCGCCCCCCTGACGGGTGGCCCCAACACCTGAACGAGCCCCGCATGCCTCCACGCGTTCTCTTTATGGGCACTCCAGCCTTCGCCGTGCCGACGCTGGAGGCGCTGCACGCGGCGGGCTGGCAGGTGGTCGGCGCCGTCTGCCAACCCGACAAGCCCGTCGGACGCGGACAGGCCCTCACGCCACCTCCCGTGAAGGTGGCCGCAGAGCGGCTGGGCATCCCGGTGCTGCAGCCCGCGCGCCTTCGCGGCAACGACGAGGCCCTGGCGGCCATCCGGGTGCTCGAGCCTGACGTGGCCGTGGTCATCGCCTACGGCAAGCTCCTGCCGGCCGCCTGGCTGACGCTGCCGCCCCACGGGTGTCTGAACCTTCATGGCTCGTTGCTGCCCCGCTACCGGGGGGCGGCCCCCATCCAGTGGGCGCTGATTCGGGGCGAGGTCGAGACGGGCGTCACCCTGATGCAGATGGACGAGGGCATGGACACCGGGGCGATGCTGGCCCGGGTGACGTGCCCCATCGCCCCACAAGATGACGCGGCGAGCCTTGCGGAGAAGCTGTCGAAGGCCAGCGCCGCGCTGCTGATCGCCGAACTGCCCCGCTGGCTCTCCGGGGAACTCGTGCCCGAGGCGCAAGACGACAGGCTTGCCACCATGGCCCCCCTGCTCGGCAAAGACACGGGGGCCATCGACTGGACCCGGTCGGCGGCCGCCATCGTCGACCTTGCGCGGGGCGTGCAGCCCTGGCCGGGGGCCACGGCCAGCCTGCTGGGCCAACCACTCAAGCTTCGGACGCTGAAGGCGCGGCCGGCACCGCACGTTGCGCCCCCCGGCACGATTCTGGCCCTCGCGCCCGACGGCTGGCTGGTGGCTGCCGCGGAGGGCGCCGTGCTCGTCGGCGAGGTGCAGCTGCCGGGCAAGCCGATGCGCCCCGCCGCGGACGTCGCCCGCGGCTGGCGCGAGCTGGCGCCGGGTGCGGTCTTCGAGCCACGGCAACCCGCAGGGAGCGGCGCGGGTGGCTGACGCGAAGGGGCGGCCCCGCTCCCACAAGACGCCCCCCGCCCCCGTGGAGGCGCGAGGCTTTGCCCTGCAACGCCTGGTGGAGATCGAGGCCGGGGGGAGCTACGCCAACCTGGCTCTCAAGGGGTTAAGCGACCTACCTGCCCAGGAGCGCGGCCTTGCCACCGAGCTGGTGGGGGGCGTGACCCGGCGCCGCGGCACCCTCGACTGGTACCTGAGCCGGTTGCTCAAGGGCTCCCTCGCAGGCCTCACGCCCGTCATCCGCAACGTGTTGCGGCTCGGGGCTTACCAGCTGCTGTTCCTGACGCGGGTCCCCGCCTCGGCCGCCGTGGACGAGGCCGTGAAGCTGGCGCATCGCCACGGTCATGAGGGCGTGGCACGACTCGTCAACGCCGTGCTCAGGAACCTGGTCCGGCAGCGCGCGGGCCTTGACGCGGCCCTTCCGGACCCCGGGTTGGACCCGATCGGCGCGTTGGAGGTTCGCTATGCCCTGCCGCGCTGGCTCGCGGCGCGCTGGCATGCGGAGCACGGGCCTGAAGCAGAGGCGCTGGGAGCCTGGAGCGTGCGCCCTGCCCAGCTGGCATTGCGGGTGAACCCGCTGCGCACGACGCGGGAGTCGATGCTGGCAGCGCTGGCGGCACATGGGGTTCCGGCCGTGCCGAGCGAGGTGGCCCCCGAAGGGATCCGCCTGCAGGCCCCGGCAGACCCGGCCCAGCTGCCGGGCTGGGACGATGGCTGGTTTTACGTGCAGGACGAGGCCGCGATGCTGGTCGCCCACGTGGTGGGGCCCGTGCCTGGCGAGTGCGTGCTCGACCTGGGGGCCGCCCCTGGGGGCAAGACGACCCACCTCGCAGCCCTGATGGCGGGGCGTGGCGAGCTCTGGGCTGTCGACCGCTCTGCGGCGCGGCTGAAGCTGCTTGAGGCCAACCAGGCCCGCCTCGGCCTCACGGGGATCCGCACCCACGTGGGGGATGCAACGGACCTGACGGCGCTGCCCCTGGCCGACCGAATCTTGCTCGATGCCCCTTGCTCCGGGCTCGGGGTGCTGCCACGCAAACCGGATCTGCGCTGGCGGCAGACGCCAGAGGCCATCGCCGACCTCGCCCCGCTGCAGGGTCGGATGCTCGACGCGGCCGCCTCCAGGCTGCGCCCCGGCGGTCGCCTGGTCTACAGCACGTGCACGATGGGCCGCGAGGAGAACCAGGCGGTCATCCAGGCGTTTCTCTCACGCCACCCCGAGTTCACCCCGGACGACTTCCGGGCCTGCCTGCCCGAGGCCTGGCGCGCCGACACCGAGTTGGGGGGGGCGATGCTCCAGCTCCGGCCCGATCGCCACGGGGTCGATGGTTTCTTCATCGCGGCGTTGCGCCGGGGTATGATGAATGCGGAGGAAGACGCTTGAAGAGCCTGGTCGGACAAACGAAAGAAGAGCTCCGCACCCTTGCGCAGGCCCTCGGTCAGCCGCCGTACCGGGGCGATCAGCTGGCCAAGTGGCTCTATGAGAAGGGCGCCCGGGACCTCGACGCGATGTCGGACCTCCCTCGGGCCTTTCGAGAGGCCCTTGCAGAGGCAGGCTGGCAGGTCCCCGCGCTCACGGAGGTGACCCACCGCGAGGCGCCGGATGGCACCACCAAGTTCCTGTTCCGGGCGGCCGACGGCCGGGAAATCGAGAGCGTCTGGATCCCGTACCCCGACCGCGTCACGGCCTGCATCAGTTCGCAGGTCGGGTGCGCGATGCGGTGCTCGTTTTGCGCCACGGGGCAGCTCGGCTTCGAGCGCAACCTCACGCCAGGCGAGATCGTGGACCAGGTACTCGCCATGCAGGCCCTGCTCGGGCGCCGCATCTCGAACATCGTCTACATGGGAATGGGCGAACCGATGCTCAACTACGACCACGTCCTGACCAGCGTGCGCCTCCTCAACAAGGGCGTGGGCATCGCGATGCGGCAGATCACGATCTCGACGGTGGGCGTGGTGCCGCAGATGCAGCGCCTGGCTCAGGAGAAGCTGCAACTTACGCTGGCCCTGTCTCTGCACGCGCCAAACGACGCGCTGCGCGACCAGCTGGTGCCCGTGAACACCAAGTTCAAGCTCCGTGACCTGCATAACGCGGTGAAGGAATACGAGGAGATCACCGGGCGCCGCGTGACGCTGGAGTACATCATGCTGGGTGGGGTGAACGACGCCGCCACCCACGCCGACGAACTCGTGGCGTGGGCCCGCGGCCTGCACGTCCACATCAACCTCATCCCCTACCACCCCACGGGCGCGGAATTCTCCGCCACGCCGCCTGCCGCCATCCGGCAGTTCGCCCGCAGGCTCGAGACGGCCGGGTTCCCCACGGCCGTGCGGGCTGAGCGGGGGCTCGAGATCGAGGCGGCCTGCGGGCAACTCAAGCGCCAGCTGGCCGTTGCTGCCCCCACCGCATGAAGGACGCTCACGGCCCGGAGTTGGCGCCAGACGCGCCGGACACCCTGGTGGGCATCGTCGTCTCCCAGCAGGCGAACTTCTTTTACGTGAAGGTGGGGGATGCCGAGTACGCCTGCCACATGCGCGGGCGGCTCAAGAAGGAAGGTGAGACGCCGCTGGTGGGTGATCGCGTCACGGTCGTGCTGGAGCCCGAAGCGCCCGGCGAGCCGCTGCCGCCCCCACGCGAGGGCTCTCTCGCTCTGCCCGAGGCCATCGTGAAGGGCATCCGACGCGGGGCCATACTGGCGATCGCCCCGCGCACGCACACCCTGGAGAGGCCGGCGATCGCCAACGTCGACCAGCTGCTCGTCACCGTGTCGGCGGACTCTCCACCCTTCTCTGCCCTGATGCTCGACCGGTTCTTGGTGGCCGCCAGCCGGTCGGGGCTCGAGCCCACCATCGTGGTCAACAAGCGGGACCTGGTCTCGGCGGAGACCCTGGCCGCCCAGACCACCCCGTACGTCCGCCTCGGCTACCGCGTGATCACGACGGAGGCGAGCGCCGACGGGGTGGCAACCCTGCTGCCGGCTCTCCAGGGTCGCATCTCGGTCCTGGCCGGGCCATCCGGTGTGGGCAAGAGCTCGCTCGTCAACGCCCTGCACCCGGGCCTCGGTCTGCGGGCGGCGGAGGTCTCCACCAAGCTGCAGCGAGGCCGCCACACCACCCGACACGCCGCGCTTTACCCCATTGAGGCAGCCCCGGGCGCGCTGTTGGCCGACACGCCCGGGTTCAGCTACCTGTCGGTCGAGGACATCCACCCCGTGGACCTGGCCTGGGCGTTCCCTGAGATGCGCCCCCACATCCCCGCCTGCAAGTTCCCAAGCTGCCTGCATGTGACCGAGCCGATGTGCGCGGTGAGGGACCACCCCGACGTGTCACGCGCACGCTACGACAGCTACGTTCGATTGCTCGACGAGTGCCTGGCCGCCGAACGGGAAGCCGCGGAGCGCTCCAGCAAGGCCGAGGTCGCCTTCAAGCGGACGGATCGGCGCAGTGGCCAGGAGGCACGCCTGGTCAAGGTGGACGCAGCGGCCCGTCAGCGAGACCGCAAGACCCTGAACCAGCACCTCGAAACGCACTGGCATGAGGAGACGGAGGAGGACGCGGAGGACGCGGCTTCACCCGAGCGGCCTAGGGTATAATAGGCACGTTGCCGCCCTCCTGAGCCCCAGAGCCATGTCCCGCAGACTTCACCTCTCGGTTGCCGCCACCCTGTGCCTGCTGGCGGCCGCTTGTGCTGCCCCCACCCGTCCCGCCGCGACCGGCCCCGGCGAGCGGGTGCTGAAGCCCCAGGCCAGCCCCACCCCGCGCCCCAGGGCATCAGGCCCGACCTTGCCCGGCACCGAGGGCAACTACGCGACGCCGGGCCCCTCCACGCCGGCCCCCACCCCCGTCCCCTCTCCCGGCGCCGTGGTCTACCGCCCCTTGAAGGGTGAGCCCGCTGCCAGTGGCAAGACGGTGCTCAAGGGCTCCATCTTCCGCACGGACGGCACCAAGGCCGAACGGGGCCCCAAGGTCACCATCACGGGCAAAGGCGGCGGCACCCTCACGGCGGACGTGGAGGCGGGCACCTTCGAGTTCCCGAACGTCACCCCCGTGGGCCTGGCGGTGAGCGTGTCCGTCGACTGGTACGGCATGGGGCCTCGGACGCAGACCGTGAGCCTCACGCAAGGCAACGTGCACGTGCTCAACTTCGGCGAACCCGAGACCGAGACGGAGGCCTTCGCGCTGTCGAGCCATCCTGAGATCTCCAAGGTGACGCCCAGCGCCACGGCCAAGGACGTCGCCGGTGACAAGATTGCCATCGTGCTCAGCGTCAGCGAGGCGCTCACCGAGGTCAGTGCCAAAAACCTCGCGTCCTCCCTGCGCCTCTTGCCGCTCAATGACACCGCAGTGGGCGGCGGCGCAGCCCCCCCCGACCTGAGCGCATCGGGTCCCGCGGATGCCCTGAAGCCGGTGCAGACCAAGCTGGACGCCTTCCCTTACTTCATCCGCTTCTTCGACTGGAAGACCGAGGCCGCCAAGGAGGTGCTCACCCCGAAGCGCTTCCTCGAACAGGAAGCCAGCACCTCGCTGGATGCCGCCGTGCGCAACGTCTCCGTCAACTTCGGCGTGCCCCTGCTGAACAGCGGCAGCACGCCTGGGCGATACCAGCTGGCGCTCGTGCACGATCCGGAGCGCCCCATCAAGGACGTGGACGGCAACTTGCTGGGCACGGACGCAACTGGCAAGCTGAACTCGCAGCCCGCGGCGGGCGAGTTCCTCAACAACGTGTTCCTGTCTCCGTTCATCGGGCCAGAGGCGTTCAAACGCGACGATCTGAACACGCGCTGGGACTCCACCCACACCAACGCCGTCACCTTCACCCTGGCACCGGACAAGACGCCTCCCACGCTCGCGGGCGCGGCCGTGCGGGTTCACACCGGGGAGGCGGGGCCTCAGCACAAGCAAGGCGCAGGCACCTACCTCGAGTTCACCTTCAGCGAGCCCATCGTGGCCCTCGCCTCGCAAGGCGTCAGCCGCGACTCGTTGCGGGACCTGGCGAACTACACCTTCGCCGTGGGGCTGAACCAGGAGTACCTGTCGAGCACCGCGCTCCTGAGTGGCGGTAAGAAGCAGGGGGCCGCACCGCTCATCTCCCTCAAGACCTCGGTGAAAAACTTCGGCTCCGCTGGAGACTCAGAGCTCGGCAAGGAGTTCAGGTTGGTGGAGGACCCCGCCGCGAAGGTCACTGTTGACATCAGCGGGCTCAACAGGGTGACCATCCACGTCGCCAACCCCGAACTGTTCCACGCGCCCAACGCCAAGGCGCTGATGGCGCGCGTCGAAGGGGTCCACGACCCCGCCAACAATCCCATCCCGGCCGCCGAGGCCGACAAACCCGCCAACCAGCCGCGCGTGCAGATCGCCTACCCCCAAACGCCCTGACGGGGCCCCTACCCCGGGGGGAGGGCGGTCGGCCCCAAAGCCCGCCGCGCAGGCCGACACCCGCTGCAGGTTTGTCCGCAGGCCCGGCGGGGTTTGAAACGAACTAGCATCCCCTGCACCTGAAGGAACCGGCCTGACGTGACCACCAGCCTTCGCCCGTCCCTGATTCCCCTCGCGACCTTGCTGATCCTGGCGGCCTGCGCCGCGCCGCCGACGCAGGCGCCCACCGGCCCCACTGAGCTGCGCCGCAACGTGGCGACGCCCGCGCCGTCGTCCCGCGCCTCCACTGCGGCCTCGCCGGGCTTCCTCACCGAGACGCCGGCCCCCTCCGGCCAACCGTCCACGGCAGCCAGTGGCCCTCCGACGAGCCCCGTGCCGACCTCCGGGCTCGTGCTCACGCCCCTGACGGGGACCCCGACGCCCTCGACGTCCGACACTGCCACGCCCCTGAAGACCTCGGACTTCCGGCCGCTGGTGGGGACCCCGAACGCGAACGGCAAAACCACGCTGCGGGGCAGCGTCTACAAGAGCGACGGGACGAAGATCCTTCGGGGGCCGAAGGTCAGGCTCGTGCTCGCGGACAACCGCCAACGCGAGGTCGACGTGCTCGACGGCGCCTTCGAGATCGCGGGGGAGCCCGAGATCGGCGACGAGGTGACAATCACGGCGAACTGGTACGGGTATGCGCCGCGAACCCAGCGCGTGCGGTTGGCCCGAGGCAACGACTACACGCTCAACTTCGGCGAACCGGGCAAGGAGACCGAGGTCTTCGGCCTGTCCACCCAGCCTGAGGTCTCTGCCGTCACGCCTGTCCAAAACGCCAAGGACGTGCCCGGCAACGTGATCTCCCTGGCCTTCAACCTGAGCGAGGCCTTGAACGAGGAGGCCATCAAGAACTTCGTCACCAGCGTGCGGCTGTTGCCGGCCAACGAGACGGCCGTCGATGGCGCCACCGCCCCGGTGGACCTGAGCCCCGGGGGCCCAGACGACGTGCTGAAGGCCGTGGCGGCCAAGCCTGAAGACTACCCCTACATGGTGCAGTTCTTCACGCCGGGCACGGGGGCCGAGCCGCCCAAGGGGCAGAGCTTCGTGGGCGCCGTGGCGGGCTATGGCGTCGACGGCTCCGCCCGCAATATCACCGTCAACTTCCCGGTGCCGCTGCTGAACGGGCAATCCCCCGGGCGCTACCAGGTGGCGCTGGTGCACGACCCCGCCCGCCCCATCAAGGACGTCGACGGCAACCTGCTCGGAACGGACAGAACCGGCACGCTCAACTCGGCCCCGGCAGCGGGCGAGTTTCTAAACAACGTCTTCGTCTCGCCCTTCATCGGCGCCGCCACCTTCAAGGCCGACAACGAGAACACCCGGTGGGACTCGACCCACGTCAACGCGACGGCCTTCACGCTGGCGCCGGACAAGACGCCGCCGGCCCTGGCAGGCTTTGCCGTGCGCGTGGTCAAGACGCCGGATCTGAACATCGACACGCTCGGTCCGGGCACCTACATGGACTTCACGTTCAACGAAGCCGTCGTGGCTTATACCAAAGACAAGGGCGTCAGCCGGGCCCCGCTCCGGGACGTGGCCAATTACACCTTTGCCGTCGGCCTCAACACGGAGTACCTCTCCAGCACGGTCCTTCTCAGCGGGGGCAAAGGCGCGAATGCTGAGCCGCCGATCAACCTTCCCATCACGGCCAACGACTTTGGCGCGCAGGGCGACTCGCAACTCGGGAAGGAGTTCAAGCTCGTCGCGGACGCTGGGGCCACCGTCACCATCGACGTCGTGGCGCTCAACCGCGTGCTCCTGTTCGTGCCGAACACGGAGCTGTTCAACCGCCTGAACGCCAAGGCCATCATGGCGCGGGTGGAGGCCGTCCAGGATCCGGCCAAGAACGCGGTGCCAGCCGCGACCGCCGACAAGCTCGAGAACCAGCCCCGCGCAGCGATCGTCTTCCCGCCAGTCCCCTAGAACGGCGGCCGTGCGCTAAAATGGGAACCTTCCCCAGCCATGGGGCCAAGCCTTTGGAGGTTCCTGATGACACCGGTCGATTCTGCCCCCATCCAGGTCGTCCTGCCGGACGAGTCCCGCCGGGACCTGCCCGCTGGCTCGACCGTGGCCGGCTTGGCCGAGGCCATCAGCCGCGGCCTGTTGAAGCGGGCGGTGGCTGGTCGGGTGAACGGCGAACTCGTCGATATGTCGCGCCAGCTGGCCTCGGGCGACAGGGTCCAGATCGTCACGCAGGACGACGGCGACGCCCTCGAGGTCTTGCGGCACAGCACGGCCCACCTGATGGCCATGGCGGTGCAAAAGCTGTACCCCGGCACGATGGTGACCATCGGGCCCGTGACGGCGGAGGGCTTCTTCTACGACTTCGACGCCGCGCGGCCCTTCACGCCGGAGGACCTGGAGCGCATCGAAGCGGAGATGCGGAAGCTGGCTGACGCCAGGCTGGACGTCTCCCGGGCCGAGGTCCCCGCTGGCGAGGTCGAGGCGACGATCGCGCGCTTCCGCGCCGAGGGTGAGCCCTACAAGGCCGAGATCTTAGAAGACATCCTGGCCAAGGACCCCGACGCCGCCATCACGGTGTACGGCCACGGCGGCTGGAGTGACCTCTGTCGCGGGCCCCACGTCCCGAACACCGGGCTCATCCGCCACTTCAAGCTGCTCAGCGCCGCGGGAGCCTACTGGCGCGGTGACGAGAAGAACAAGATGCTCCAGCGCATCTACGGCACCGTTTACTGGACGGAGGCGGAACTCAAGGCCCACATGACCAGGCTCGAAGAGGCCGCGAAGCGGGATCACCGCAAGCTCGGCAAGGAACTCGAGCTCTTCATGTTCCACGAGGTCGCCCCGGCGATGCCCTTCTTCCTGCCCAAGGGCGCCTTCGTCTACAACGCCCTCGTGCAGTACATCCGCGAACTCTACGACCGCCACGGCTACGACGAGGTCATCACCCCCCTCGCCTACGACCCGAGCCTGTTCCGCACCAGCGGGCACCTTGGCAACTACAACGAAAACATGTACCGCCTCTGGACCGAGGACGAGGTGGGCTCGTGCGAGCACGGCAAGGTGCACGAGACCCTGCAGGCGGACTCGTTCGTCCTCAAGCCGATGAACTGCCCGAGCCACTGCGTGATCTTCGGGGCCCGGCGGCGCAGCTACCGCGAGCTGCCCTACCGCGTGGCGGACTTTGCGCGGCTGCACCGCTACGAGCGCGGCGGCGTGGTGCATGGCCTCGCGCGCGTGCGGTCCTTCGCCCAGGACGACGCCCACATCTTCTGCACGGAGGCGCAGGTCGCCGACGAGATCGAGATGTTCATCCGATTCCTCTACGAGGTCTACACGGTGCTCGACTTCAGCAAGGTCGAGATCAAGCTGGCCACGCGGCCCGAGAAGCGCATCGGCGAGGACGCCCAATGGGACCGGGCCGAAGAGGCGCTGGCCGAGGGCCTGCGTAAGGCCGGCCTGCCCTTCGAGGTGCTGCCAGGCGAGGGGGCCTTCTACGGACCGAAGATCGAGTTCCACATCCATGATGCCATCGGCCGGTCGTGGCAGCTCGGCACGATCCAGTACGACCCCAACCTGCCTGAGCGCTTCGACCTCAGCTACATCGGCGAAGACGGCCAGGCGCATCGCCCCGTAATGTTGCACCGCGCCATTCTGGGGTCGCTGGAGCGGTTCTTCGCGGTGTACCTGGAGCACTGCGCCGGAGCCTTCCCGCTCTGGCTCGCCCCCGTCCAGGCCGTGATCGTGCCCATCAACGACGAGTCGAAGGCTTACGCCGAGGCCGTGACAGACAGCCTGCGGAGCCAGGGGTTGAGGGTGAACCTCGACGTGCGCAACGAGTCCTTGAACTACCGCATCCGGGACGCCCAGGTGCACAAGGTGCCCTACATGCTGGTCATCGGCAACAAGGAGATCGAGACCCGGGCCGTGGCCGTCCGCACCCGGACGGGTGGCCGCAACCGCGTGCTGCCACTCGACGAGGTCGTGACCCTCATGCGCGAGGAGCAGGACACCCGCTCGAACGTCTCGCTGCTGGTGCCGCCAGAGGCACCTGCGTCATAGCTTGATGCGGCGCGCTGGCGGCGTGGTGTCAGGCCCCCGACCACGCGCCGCCTCGGCGGCCTTGCGGCTGGCCTCCAGCCGGCGCTTGTCGGTCAGCCAGGCCTTCCGCGAGGCCAGGGCCGCCCGGTATTCGGCGTCCCTGGCTCTGCGCACGCTGCCCCATGTGCCGGAGGCCTGCACCCCCCGCAGCACCAGCCGGGCTCGCTCGTAACGGCCATCCGCCGCAGCGGCCTCGGCGACGCGCACGAGCTCGGCCATCCGACGCTCGTGGACCTCGGCCAGCAGCGCGATGGCCTCACTGGAACGCCCCGCGTCCGGCAGGCCGGCAAGCGTCGCGACCAGTCGGGGTGCGTCCTCGTCCGCCCGGGCCTGGTGGGCCTCCAGCAGCAGCCGTTCGGCCGCCTTGAGCCTGGTCCCTCCAGGCAGCAGCCGGGCCCGAGCCGCCGCGACCTCCTGCCGTCGCGTCCCTGCCTCGGCCGGCGCCAGGGCCAGCGCGAAGGGCCCCAGCCAGACCTCCTCAGCGTCCTCTGCCCGCTTGCGCGCCAGGGTGACGGAAACGCGCCCTCGCGCCTCGGCGAAGGCCTCCAGCAGCTCGGCGCGGGTGAGGCCCTCGACGGCTCGCCCATCGACGGCAACGAGCCGAAGGCGCGCGGCGCGAGGATCGGGAATGCCCGCCAGCGAGGCCGGGCCACCGACCAGCACCCCCGTCACCAACCACATCGTGGGCAGCGCCCGGACCAGCAAGCCGCTGGCCCCGAGCGCGCCCTCGAATGGAGCCGGCAGGGTAAAGCCCCCCAGGCCCGCGGGCAGTGGAGGCCGGCCATCTGCCGCCCGCGCACCGGCAGGCGACAGGAGCCCCCAGAGCAATAGCGCCACGAGCCAGAGCCGTGCGTCAGACCCGCGACTTGGCATCGAAGGCGTCCCGCACCCCGTCGCCACAGAAGTTGAACGCCACCACCGTCACGACGATGAACAGGGCAGGGATCATCAGCCAGGGGTGCAGTGTCAGACTGGAGATGGCCATGGCGTCCTGCAACAGGTTGCCCCAGCTGGCGGCAGGCTGCTGGACCCCGAGCCCGATCATCGACAGCGCCGACTCGCCGAGGATGAAGTTGGGGACCATCATGGAGGCTGAGATCGTCACCCACGTGGCCGTCTGGGGGAGGATGTGCTTGGTGATGACCCAGAGCGAGCTCGCCCCGGCTGCCAGGGAGGCCTCCACGTACTCCTGGGCCCGCAGCGCCAGCACCTGGCCCCGGATGACCCGTGCGAGGCTGGTCCAGCCTATCAGGGACAGGATTCCCACGATGAGCACGTAGCGCTGTGTGGGCGTGATGTCCCACTTGTAGGTGACGCCGAAGAGGAACAGCAGGAGGTAGAAGCTGGGGAAGGACATCAGCGCCTCGACGATGCGCATCAGGATGTTGTCGATCCAGCCGCCGAAGTAGCCTGAGATCCCCCCGATGAGCATGCCGAGGGGGATCACGATGAAGATGGCCATGATGCCGACCGTCAGGCTGATGCTGGCGCCGTACAGCGTTCGAGAGAAGATGTCCCGGCCGGCCTGGTCCGTGCCGAACAGGTAAATGCCGGCAGGCGCCTCGACGCCAAAGAGGTGGGTCCTGGCCGGCAGAAACCCGAGCAGGCGGTACTCGTCCCCCGCGAGGAACAGCTTGAGCCGGTACTTGACGGCACGGTCGACCTGAAGGACCTCGGCCCCGCTGTTGGGGTCCACCGTGATGGTGGCGTTCCGCACGTAGAGGCCCCCCCCATCCACATAGACACGGGTGGGCGGCATGAACGAGCGCTGCCTGTTCTCCGTCGCCTCGCCATACGGTGCGAGGAACGGCCCCAGCAGCATCGTCAGGTAGAGGAAGGCCAGCACCACGAGGGCGCCGACGGCCATCCTGTGCCGCAGGAACCGGCGCAGGATGCGCTGGTTGGTGGACACGGGCGGCGGCAGCTCCTCGTGGGCTGCGAGGCCCGGGTAGTCTCCGGGCCCCACGGCGCGCGGGGAGGCGAGCGACTCGTTCGCAGGCTCGGTCACGGCTCAGGCCTCCAGCTTGATGCGAGGGTCAACCATCGCGAGCAGCACGTCCGAGAGCAGGTTGCCCAGCAGGAGCATGACGGCCCCGATCATCATGCCAGCCATCGCCAGCGGCATGTCGTAGGACTGCAGCGCCTCGAGCATCATCTGCCCGAGCCCGGGCCAAGCAACAATGATCTCGACGAGGGCAAAGCCTGACAGCAGGCCCGCGATGTCGTAGCCAAGGATGGTGATCATCGGGTTGAGTGCGTTGCGGACGGCATGCTTGTAGATGACCCTGTTCTCGGGCAGCCCCTTGGCCCGCGCCATGCGGACGTAGTCCTCGGCCAGCACGTCCAGCAGGTTGCCGCGCATGCGGCGTTGCAAGATCGCGATGGTGCCGATGGTGACGGCGATGGTGGGCAAGACGAGGTGCACAGCCAGATCTTTGACCTTGCCCCACGCCGTCAGCGAGGCGAAGTCAGCGCTGGTCATGCTCCCGACGGGCAGCCAGCCGGTCTTGGCCGCGAGGAACATCAACAGGAGCACGAGGAAAAACTCTGGAATGCCGAGGGCCGTGAACGTGAGCGTGGAGAAGATCTTGTCGGGGAGGGAGTACTTGTTGACGGCCGCGTAGATGCCGAGCGGAATGGCGAGCAGCCACGTCAGCACCATCGCCGCCGCCCCCAGCAGCAGGGTGGCGCCCATCCGCTGGACGATCAGGCTCGAGACCGAGGTGCGGTAGCGATAGGACTCGCCCATGTCGCCCGTTGCAAAGGCGGAGGCCCACTTCACGTACTGCACGGGCACGGGCTTGTCGAGCCCGAGCCGCTTACGCTCGGCATCGATTCGTTCGGCCGTCATGGACGGGTCGGCCATGCGGGCCGAGAGGTGGTCTCCCGGCGCAAGCTTGCTGATGCCGAAGGTGATCATCGAGATCAAGACCAGCAGCGGCACCATCTGGACCAACCGCTTGAGCACGTAGCGAAACATCGACCCTCCTGCGGGCGCTTCTGCGGCAGGCGCAGGCCGCGCCCCCATCTTACCCCGCCGAGGGCGCTACTTGCGGTAGATCTCCCAGGCGTTCCAGCTGATGCCGAGCGGGTTGTACGGGTTGGGCCGGGTGTTGCCCAGGTTGTTGCGCACGGCGACGGTGTAGTTGAAGACGGGCAGAAACACCATCACCTGCTCCTTCATAACGATTTGCTGGAACTCGGCATAGATGGACTTCCGCGTCGCCTCGTCCGTTGCCAGCGCCCCGCGCAGGAAGAGCTCGTCGATGCGCTTCTCCCACGGATACGTCGGGTTCGCGTGCGGCTGCGGAGCCGGGTTCAGGTTGAAGAAGTGGGCCTGGCCGTTGCTCGTCCAGAGATGGGTCACGCCGTGCGGTTCAATGCTGGCGCCCCAGGCGCCGATGACGGCGTCCCAGTCCTTCGTCTCGTGGGTGCGGGCGAGGTGCACATTGAACGTGACGCTCTGCATCTTCATCTTGATGCCCAGCTTGTCGAGGTCCTGGATGATCATGTTGGCCTCGATTTCGGAGTCTTTCGAGCCCACCTGATGCAGGAGCGTGAACTCCACAGGGTGCCCACCTGCGTCCTTGAGCACCTTGCCGTCCTTCTTGAAGCCCGCCTCGGCGAGCAGCGCCTCGGCCTTGGCAAGGTCGAGCGCGTACGTCGGCACCGTGGGGTCGTAGAATGGGCTCTTCTGGAAGATGGGCGAGTTCTGCTGGGCCGCCATCCCGCGGAAGACGTTCCGAATGATGGCCTCACGGTCGATGGCGTACGAGACCGCCTGCCGGAAGCGCGCATCCGAGAACCACTTCAGCTTGACGGGGTCCACGAAGGGCGTGCCCTCCTTGTTCCGACCCGGGTTCAAATTGAAGGCGAAGTAGCTCGTGCGGAAGTCGGGGCCGCCGTTCACGATCGTGAAGTTGCCCTCCTTCTCCAGCGGCTTCATGTAGGCGAAGTCCTTGCCCGGCAGCCACTGCGCGTCCGTCTCGCCAGCCTTGAACTTGAGGATGGCGGCCTCGAGGTTCTTGAGGAAAGGCACCACGAGCCTATCCAGGTAAGGCAGGGGCTGCTTGTGGCGGTTGGTGCGGAAGTAGTGCGGGTTGCGCTTGAAGATGATGCGCTGGCCGGGCTGGTAGGCCTCGACGATCCAGGCCCCGCTGCCCACGATCTGGCGGGGGTCGGAGTCGACGCCCCACTTCGAGTTGGCGAGCGGCTTCCCATTGGGCCCACGGGTCCGCACCCAGGGCCCGAACACGTGCTCAGGCAGGATCGAGAGACCGGTCGCCGTGCGCAGGAAGGGCGCGAAGGGCTTCGGCAGAGAGAAGACCACCGTGTGATCGTCCTTCGCCGTGACCTTGGGCAGCTGGCCGTCGATCTTCAGGCCGTCGCGCGAGTCCCAGGGGATGTCCGGGTTGCCCAGCACCTCCCCGTAGGTGAAGACGACGTCCTTCGCCGTGAGGGGCTTGCCGTCGTGCCACTGAAGGCCCTTCCGGATGTAGAAGGTGTACTGCTTGCCGTCCGCGCTGACCTCCCAGCGGCTCGCTAGAGTAGGCTCCACCTCGTACGTGGTGGCGTCCTCCTCGCACAGCGACTCGAACATGTAGGTGACGAAGCGCCCCGAGACACTGTCCGTGACCAACGTGGGGTTGAAGGTCTTGGGATCTTCGTAGGCCCCTGCGATCATCTGGCCGCCGTACTTGCCCGTCGGCATCGGCTCGATGCAGGGCTCCGTCAGACCCGCCACCAGGGCCGGGGCATTTGGCGCCGGGCCCGTGTCGGGGGCCTCGGTGGCGGCGGCGGTCGGGGCCGCCGTGGCGCCACCGGTGGAGGCGGCCTTCTCGTCGGCCTCCTCGGCACACCCGACAGTCGAGGCGGCCAGGGCAGCCATCAGGATCGGGCCCAGCACGAGAGAGAGGCGGCGGTTGCGCATCGGGAGGCTCCTCGACAACGAAGTTCAGCCCACCTGGCGTCAGGCCAGTGCGGGCTGGGGCAAGCGGGTACGTCGGACGGTCGCGCCCAAGCGGCTAGTGATAGGTCAGGTAGGCGATGCCCAGGGAAACCGTGCCCCACAGCACCGCAATGATGGTCGCGAAGCGGTTGAGGCCGGCCTCGACCCCCTTCTGGCTACCGAAGATCTTGGTTTGGGCCCCCATCGCCCCGATGCCCTCGCCCTTGGCGGAGTGGAGCATCACGGCCACGATCAGCAGCAACGACAGGACGGTCTGCGTGATCTGAAGCGCCAGCTTGATATCGAACATGGACCCCCACCCGGAGAGGCGGCCGAAACGGCACACCGGCAACACACCTGACTTGAGGGTTGTACCACGCGCGGCGCGCTTCGGTCAAACGCGCCCCCCACCTGAGTTTTCAGGCGTTCAGCGGGGACTCTCGGACGGCACGGGCAGGGTGGAGGGGAGCACCGACGGGCCGCTCGAAGGAGGGGCCGGGGTGCCCGCGGGCGGCGACCCAGGCGGCGACAGGGCCCCTGGCTCCCGGGTGGCGGGCGCCAGGGGCATGGGGCGGACGACCCGGATGCGGTGGTTGTAGGTGTCCGCGACGAACAGCCTGCCGGCGGCGTCGAGCGCCAGCCCGCCCGGGTTGTTGAGCTCGGCCTGCAGCGGGTCCCCGCCATCGCCCGAGAAGCCGTAGGCACCGCGCGCAACGGACCCCACCAGGCGCTCGAGCCGGCCATCCGCGGCCAGCCGAAGTACGCGGCTCGCCGCCCCGGTCAGGGTCTCGACGCCCGTCTCACAGGCCCAGCCGTCCGCCACGAGGAGGCGCCCCTCCGGGTCGAAGGCAAGCGCGACCGGCAGCGGCAGATCCGCCTGCAGGGCCGGCCCCCCCTCACCCGCGAGCCCCACCAGGCCTGAGCCAGCGAGCGGCGCGAGCGCCCCGGTTTCCAGCGTCAGCCGCGTGACGCGATGCGCCCCCGCCTCGGCAATGACGAGCGCCTTGCCACCCGGCTCAAGGGCCAGGGCAAGCGGCAGCACGAGCGCAGGCGCGGAAAGCTTGATGCCCATCGACTCGGCCGCCAGCGAGGCGCCCGTGCCGGCCACCGTCGTGACCTTGCCGTCGGCCAGCTTCCGGATGCGGTTGTTGTAGGTGTCGGCAATGTACAGCGCACCAGCGGCATCGAACACGAGGTCGCTGGGGTAGGCGAATTGCGCGGCCGCAGCAGGACCATCCTGCACGCCGAGGTGCCCGGTCCCCGCCACCGTGACGATAAGGCCCGCCCGGGTGATCTTGCGGATGAGGTGGTTGTCGCGGTCGCAGAAGTACAAGGAGCCCTCGGCGTCGAGCGCCAGCCCGCACGGCACGCCCGGCTCACCGCCCGCCAGGGCTGCCGGCAGGGCCACAGGAGAGCCGCTGTCGGACTCCGCGCGCCCGGCGATGGTGACCACCACCCCGGACGACAGGTCGAACCGCCGGATCAGCCGGTAGGAAGCGTCGGCGACGAAAAGCACCTGGCGCCGCGTGTCGCAGACGAGCGAACGGGGGTGCCTGAAGCGGGCAGCCAGGGGATCCCGGGCGTCGCGCGCGCCGGAGACACCATCCCCGGCAGCGGTGTCGAGCAGCCGCGCGGGCAGGGGCACGGCGCCACTCGCCTCAGGCGTCGGCAGGACCTCCACCGAGGCCGTGGCCACAGGCGCCGGCGGCGGCGAGGGCTCCGCCAGCGGCTGCAGCACCAGCCGCGCCTCCACGAGCACGTTCGGCAACACGGCGATGGCCTGCCGCGCCCCAGCCGTCGCGCGCCCCGTGGCGTCCAGTGCCGTGGCCTCGATGTACTTCGGCCCGACGGGCACGTCTATGAATTCCGTGCTCTGCTCCGCCCCACCCGGCACCAGGGCTGCCACCAGCGGCTTACCGTCCGGGATGCCCTCGCCCCGGATGGTCACCGCAATGCGGGCCGTGTCCGCAGGAATGGCCAGGATCCGGAACGCGGCTGCCCGCTCCGGCCAGCGGACCGTCAGGGCCACGCGCCCGCTCCGGGCCGCGAGTAGTTCGGGGCTGCAG
Organism: Candidatus Sericytochromatia bacterium; assembly: GCA_035285125.1. GTDB lineage: Bacteria > Cyanobacteriota > Sericytochromatia > S15B-MN24 > JAQBPE01 > JAYKHL01. Next base: position 19,229 of record JAYKHR010000071.1, read on the forward strand.
GCCGACACCACGAGGGCGGCAGCCAGGAAGACGGGGAGCCGAGGCATCTTCATTCGATAATCACCTTGACGGACCCGGTGGTGGGCGAGCCGTTGATGACGCGTGGGTCGAGGAGCTTCTCGGTTTGGCCCTTGAGGTCGGGCCGGGCCGTGGGCGCACCCGGCGTGGGGGCGGTGACGGGTTCCGCGGGAGGAGTGGGCGCAGCCGTCGGGGCTCCGGCGTCAGGCCCGACAGGCATGCTACGCCCACCCTCGCCGGGGCCCGGGGTGGCCGCAGGGCCGACGCTGGGCGCGGGGGGCTGCGGCGTGGCTTGAGCCGGTGCGTCCGCGGGCTCCACCGACAGCGGCCGGAAGATCGACGAGCGCTGCTGCAGCTTGCTCGGGTCGAGGGGCACGGGGGCGGGCGCGGGGGCCTGGAAGGGGACCCGCGTCATGGTGCCGCCGACCACCCGCACGAGTTCGCCCACGTCCCCGGCAACGTTCACGGACCCTTCGAAGACCGTGACCTCGGTGGCGCGGCGTTGCGGATCCACCTGGACCAACAGCTCGGTGCCTGTCACCGTCGCGACGGCTCCCGGCGTGAAGATGCGCATTCCTGCCCCGCCCTTGCGGATGTGAAGCCAGATCGTGCCCGCGTCCAGGCGCATCTCCCTGCGCCGCTCCCCCGTGAGCGTCAGCGTCGTCAGCGAGCCAATGCGCGTCACGGAGCCATCGCCGTAGAGCAACTCGGCCTTGGCGTCCGCAGCCGTCCGCAGCGTGTCGCCCCCAAGCAGCAGGGTGTCGACCGCCGCCCGCTGCCACAGCGCCGTCTGGGACCGCTGCCAGTCCACCCGGCGGACGACGCGAGTCACGACGGCATGTAGCGGATCGACGGCCTCCCCTGCCCACGTGGGCAGGGACGCAGGGCCCAGCAGGGCCAGCAGAGCCAAGGCCACGCCACGGAGGCGGGAAGCTGATGAAGGGGGGTGGGGGCTCATCGAGGTCACCGGTCAGGGGAAGGCCTCGACGCCCCCGCGACGCGTGTCGGCGGGTTCGCACAGGCTCCCACCGTCAGGATACCAGCCCCGCCCCGCCCCGGGCGCGCCGACAACCACACGCGCCCTGTGAGAATCCTCACAGGGCGCGTGACGGCGACTTCTTGCGCGGAACTCAGGCCTCGGGGCCCACCAGCTTGCGCCACAGCCCCATGACGGGGTCGTAGGCCCGGTCCACCACCCGCTCCTTGAGCGGAATGATGGCGTTGTCCGTGATGTTGATGCCCTCAGGGCAGACGTCCGTGCAGCACTTGTTGATGTTGCAGTAGCCGATGCCAAGTTCTTCCTTGACCACGTCGATACGGTCGGCCTGATCCATCGGGTGCATCTCGTACTGGGCCGCACGCATGATGAAGCGAGGCCCGGCAAAGCCGATTTCCTGATGATCGCGCAACACGTGGCAGGTGTTCTGGCACAGGAAGCACTCGATGCACTTCCGGAACTCTTGGATGCGGTCGATCTCGTACTGGTACATCGTCCACTCACCGCGCTCGTCCTTGGGCTTTGGATCGAGCGCCGGGACCTTCTTCGCGGCACGGTAGTTGAAGCTGACGTCCGTCGCCAGATCCTTGATGACAGGGAAGGTCTTCATCGGCTTGACGGTGGTCGGACCCTCGTCGATGACCTGGTCCATCCGCGTCATGCACATGAGGCGCGGCTTGCCGTTGATCTCGGCGCTGCAAGAACCGCACTTGCCGGCCTTGCAGTTCCAGCGGCAGGCGAGGTCAGGGGCCTCTTGTGCCTGGATCTGATGGATGGCGTCCAGCACGACCATGCCCTCGGAGAGTTCGATCGTGTAGTCGACGAGTTCACCGTGTTCCTTGTCGCCGCGGTACACGTTGAAGGTGTGACTGCGCCCGGCGACGCTGACCGACTTTCCAGCGGAATGACTAGCCATTCTTCTTCTTCTCCTCGATCAGGGCCGCCAGGTCGTCGGGCATCGCAGGGATGGGCTCCCGACGCAGCTTCATCGTGCCATCCTCGCCGCGCCAGACGACGTGGTTGAAGGTGCCGTACTCGTCGAGCGTGTCGAGGTGATCGACGCGCATGTGGCCGCCCCGGCTCTCCCGACGCTCAAGCGCCGACTTGGCGATCGCCTCGGAGCAAACCAGCAGGAACTCCAACGAGATGGCCTGGTGCCAGCCCGGGTTGAACTGCTTGTCGCCCGTGACGCCCACGGTCGCGGCGCGTTGCTTGAGGCCCTGGATGTCCGAAAGGGCTTGCTGCAGTTCGCCCTCGACGCGTGCGATACCCACGTTGGCCTCCATGGTGTCCTGGAGGTTCGAGGTGATCTGGAAGGCGTTCTCCCCCGCAGCTCGCTCGAAGGGCTGGTACATCTCCGCGACCAGCGCGTCGAGGTCGGCCGGGTCGACGGGCGCGAGCTCCGGGTGCTGCTTGGCGAACTCAGAGGCGTGCAGGCCCGCGCGGCGGCCGAACACGATGAGGTCGGACAGCGAGTTGCCGCCGAGCCTGTTGGACCCGTGCAGCCCACCCGCGACCTCTCCAGCCGCGAACAGGCCGGGGACGGTGGACTCCTGCGTCTCGGGGTTGACCCGAACACCGCCCATCGCGTAGTGACACGTCGGGCCCACTTCCATGGGCTCCTTGGTGATGTCCAGGTTCCCGAGCGCCATGAACTGGTGGTACATCGAGGGCAGCTTCTTCTTGATGTCCTCGGCCGGCAGCCGCGTGGCGATGTCGAGGTAGGCGCCGCCGTGGGGCGACCCTCGGCCCTCCTTCACCTCCCGCACGATAGCGCGCGCCACGACGTCGCGGGTCAGGAGCTCGGGCGGACGGCGGGCCCCCTTGACCTTCTTGATGTACTTCTCGCCTTCCTCAGGGGTGTCGGCGGTCTGCTTCTTGTAGAGGTCCGGAATGTAGCCGAACATGAAGCGCTCGCCCTTGTTGTTCTTGAGCACCCCACCCTCACCCCGGACGCCCTCCGTCACGAGGATGCCGCGCACCGAAGGCGGCCACACCATGCCGGTCGGGTGGAACTGGATGAACTCCATGTCGAGCAACTCGGCCCCGGCCAGGTACGCCAGCGCGTGGCCGTCGCCCGTACCCTCCCACGAGTTGGAGGTGACGCGGTAGCACTTGCCGAGGCCGCCGGTCGCCAGCACCACGGCCTTGGCCCGGAATACGATCGGCTTGCCGGACTCGCGCCAGTAGCCCATCGCCCCCGTCACGCGGCCGTCCGTCTTCAGGAGCCGGAAGATCGTGCACTCCATGTGCACCTTGATCTCCTGCTCGGCGCGATGGGGGTGGCGTCCAGAGGCCACCACACGCTCTTGCAGCGTCCGGATCAGCTCGAGGCCGGTGCGGTCCCCGACGTGCGCGAGGCGCGGGTAGGCGTGGCCGCCGAAGTTCCGTTGCAGGATCTGCCCGTCCTCGGTGCGGTCGAAGACCGCGCCCCAGCTCTCGAGCTCGCGCGCCCGGTCCGGCGACTCTTGCGCATGGAGCTGCGCCATCCGCCAGTTGTTGAGGAACTTGCCGCCGAACATGGTGTCGACGAAGTGGACCTTCCAGTTGTCGTTCTTCTCGACATTGCCGAGTGCCGCCGCCATGCCGCCCTCGGCCATGACCGTGTGGGCCTTGCCGAGCAGGGACTTGCACACGAGGCCGGTGCGGAGGCCCGCTTCAGCGGCCTCGATGGCGGCCCGCATGCCGGCGCCACCGGCGCCGATGACGAGCACGTCGTAGTCGTGGATGTCGTAGTTGGTGGGCATATAGGCTGACCTTCGTTCAGTGCGTCGACGTGGGCTGGCTCAGAAGAGCCGGAAATCGGACCAGTAGCCCATCGACACCATGCGGATGTAAAAGTCGGTGAAGAGCACGGAGAACAGGCTCAGCCAGGCGAACAGCTCGTGGCGCTGGTTGAGGTACGAGACGAACTTCCAGGCCTGGAAGCTGGGCGGGGGCGTAGGGCCACCCGACACGTGGCAGCTGAAGCAGTCATGCTTGCCGCCCACCAGGTGCCGCAGCGAGTGGCAGCCGAAGGTGTAGCCGGACAGCAACACGACGTTCAGGAACATCACGAGCGACCCGATGCCGAGGCCGAAGCGGGTGGTGATGCCGGCGGCCGCAATCTCCTGCTTCGACAGCAGGTGGTAGTTGGTGACCAGGGTGCCGTCCGTCGCGTACGGGTAGTTGCAGCCGAGCCAGGCGTCGTAGCCGAGCAGGCCGATGAACAGGATCGCGACGTACAGGAAGAACCGGTGCAGGTTCTGCAGCACGAACGGGAAGGCGCGCTCGCCCGTGTAGGTGCCGTGGGGCCGCCCCTCGCCCACGGCGCAGGCCGGCGGGTGGAAGAAGAACGAACGGTAGTAAGCCTTGCGGTAGTAATAGCAGGTGGCGCGGAACCCGGCCGGCCAGATCAGGATGAGCATCGCCGGCGTGAACCAGGGCGCGATGTTCTGAATCCAGGCCGGCACGGGCAGCAGCGGCGAGTAAAACGGGGACAGGTAGGGCCCCCACGAGAAGTGGGCGTTCGAGAAGCCGGCATAGGTGGCATACACCACGAAGAAGCCCAACCCGGAGGCGACCATGAGCGGGTACAGCCACCAGGCGTCCCGCCGGTCCGTGGCACCGAGGCTGGCGATGTGGGGAGCAATGCGATTCATCCCGGACACTCCGTGTTGGTTTCGTATGGGTCACACCTGGGCGAACCGAAGCTGCCGAGGCGCCATAACCGCATTGTAGGAAGCGGTCAAGGGGACGTCAATTGCACATGGCCGCGGAGCCCGGCGTTCCGGTGGCAAGGAGGCCGCAGGCAGGCCATCGGCGAGGCGACCTGACGGCAACCCCGAGGTGGGATAGAATGAAACCCGCTCGCCCTTCCCGCAAGGAGCCTCGCATGCGCAAGCTCAGCCACGAACGCCTCGGCGCCATGTTGCTGTCCCGCAACATCATCACGGAGGACCAGCTCCAGGACGCCCTCGAGGCGCAGCGCAAGAAGCCCTTCCTGCGCATCGGCGAGTTGCTGTTCAGCCTCGGGCACCTGACCTTTCAGCAGCTTGAAGACCTGCTCGAGGAGCAGTACAGGGACCTGAGGCTCGGCCAGCTGCTGATCCGCAAGGGCTACATCACGCCCGAGCACCTCGACCAGGCGATGGAGGAGCACGAGCGCACGGGCCTGCTCCTCGGCCACCTGATCATCAAGATGGGCTTCGGCTCGATGGAGCAGGTGCAGCAGGTGCTGGAGGAGCAGCGGCGCCTGGCGGAGAAGACCGCCGCCGAATGACGCCACGCCCCGGGCCTCCGCAAGGCGGGAACCCGGGGCCCAGGCGCTTCAGAACACGGGCGCGGCCAGGCCCGCCAGCTTCTCCTCCGAGGCGTGCTCGACGTCGGCGTGGAGGCTGTTGCCGTGGCTGTCCATCGTGACGACGGCCTGGAACCCCTTCACCCGCAGGTGCCACATGGCCTCCGGGATGCCGAACTCCATGAGGTCCACGCCCTCGACGGCCTCCACGCAACGGGCGTAGAACTGGGCAGCCCCGCCGATCGCATTGAGGTAGACCGCCCCGTGCTCCTGCATGGCGGCCAGGGTCTTGGCGCCCATCCCGCCCTTGCCCACCACGACGCGCACGCCGTACCGCTTGATCACCTCACCCTGGTAGGGCTCCTCGCGGATGCTGGTGGTGGGCCCTGCCGCCAGAATCTTCCACGCGCCCTCGGCGTCCTTCACGGCCACGGGGCCGCAGTGGTACAGCACGCCGCCGGCCAGCGAGACGGGCGGCTCGTGGTTCATCAGGTGCTTGTGGATGGCGTCCCGCCCCGTATGCATCGGGCCATCGATGGTGACGACGTCCCCCACGCGCAGGGCGCGAATCTGGGCCTCGGTGATCGGGGCCTGCAACACCACGGGGGTGCTCGCGGAGGCCACGGCCCCGTCGGCCATCGGCGCGGCCTCACGCGCGGGCACGCGGTACTGCCACTGGCGGATCTCGCCCGTCTCGGGGTCGAGCATCACGCCGAGGCGCCTGTAAGCCCAGCAGTTGTAGGCGACGGAGACGAAGAAGCTTGCGGGCAGGCGGTTGAGCACCCCGACCTTGCAGCCCAGCAGCGTCACCTCGCCGCCAAACCCCATCGTCCCGATGCCCAGGGTGTTGGCCTTCTCAAGGACGTAAGCCTCCAGTTCGGCCAGCTGCGGGTCAGGGTTGACGTCGTCCGCCGGGCGCAGCAACTGGTGCTTGGCCCCCTCGTAGCCGGAGGTCCGGTCGCCGCCGACCGCGACGCCGATAAAGCCGGCAGAGCAGCCCTGGCCCTGGGCCTGGTGCACGGCGTGCAGCAGGCACTTGCGGACCCCATCGAGATCACGTCCGGCCTTACCGAGCCCAGGCAGGTCCGTGGGCAGCGAGTACTGGGTGTTCTTGTTCTCGCAGCCCCCCCCCTTGAGGATGAGCTTCACCTCGATGAGGTCCTGCTCCCACTGCTCGAAATGAATCACGGGCGAACCGGGACCGAGGTTGTCGCCGCTGTTCTTGCCCGTCAGAGAGTCCACGGAGTTCGGGCGTAGCTTGCCGTCCCGGGTGGCCCGCGCCACCGCAGCCCGAATGGCATCCCGCACGTGAAGCTGGTTCACGCCCACGGGGGTGTGGACGAAGAAGGTCGGCATGCCCGTGTCCTGGCAAATGGGAAGCACGTCGTCCGCCGCGAAGTCGATGTTCTGCGCGATGGTGCCGAGGGCCAGGGCCGAACGCGTCGCCGCATCCTCCCGCTGACGGGCGGCGCGAATCGCGGCTCGCACGTCGGCCGGGAGGTTCGTGGCCGTCTCCACGACCAGCTGGTAAAGGCTCTGCTCGAGCGTGGGGCGATCGATGGCGGACACGGTGACCTCCTGGCGGTGTCAGCTGGCGGGCGTCGGGGAAACCCAGGCCTCGGACGGACAGCTGCCGTAGAGGCGTTCCAAGTTGTAGAACTCACGCTCCTGGCTGCGCATCACGTGCACGATCACCGTGCCAAAGTCGAGCAGGATCCAGACGGCCTCGCTCCACCCCTCGCTGCCGTACAGCTTGTGGCCCGCCTTCGTGAGTTCCTCTTCGATATGCTGGGCAATGGCTCGGACCTTGACGGTCGTCTGGCCGCTGCACAGCAAGATGTAGTCCGCGAGCAGCGAGACGCCGTCGAGGTTGAAGATCCGGATGTCATCCGCCTTCTTGTCGTCGGCCTTGTGGGCCGCCAGTTCGACGAGGGGGCGGGAGTCGAGGGCGTCAGCCAAGTGGGGGAGCCTCCGGGGCAGGGTCGGGGACGGCGGTGCGGGCGCGGTTGCGCTCCAAGAAGAGAAACCAGTTGCGCCCACGGGCCGCATCCGGGTGGATCGGCTGGCCATGGCGCAGCAAGAACTCGAAGGTATGATCGTACGCCCGACGGCACGCGAGCGCCAGATCGCGCTGGGCCGCCTCGCGCACGTCCGTCAGCCAGGGCGCCTCACCCCGCCCGGGCTCGATGGCATCCGCGACGAAAAGAACCTGCTCGTCGACGGTCATACGCTCCCCGCCGACGGTGTGCCGCGCGATTGCCGAGAGCAGGGCCTCGTCGGCCACCCCGAAGGCCTCGCGGGCCAGATCCGCCCCCACGGGGCCGTGCAGGCAGGGCATCGGCGCCATTTCCTCGAGGTAGTCGACGGGCCGCCCCGCTGCCCGCGTCGCCGCGAGGAGGGACGTGCCGGAGTGCTCCCGCGCCACGTCGTGCAGCAAACCGGCCAGCTCCGCGCGATCGGGATCGGCCCCGAATCGGGCGGCCAGCTCGCGCGCCGTCGCCCCGACGCGCCGGCAGTGCGCTGCCCGCCCCGGCGTGAGGTGCTCGTCCAGCCAGGCCTCGACGAGCGGACGCAGGTCCGCGAGGCGTTCAGCCCAGGTGCCCGGGCAGGCGGCATCTGGGAGGGGGACGGTGGCGTCGGTCACGGCTCCAGTCTACCCTGAAGACCCGCCCACGGCCACCCGTCAGCGCCGAGCGGGGCCACGCGGCTGGCGGTGCAGCGTGCCCACGACGAGGCACGCCTCAGAGGCCCGCTCGCGCCGGCCCACCCGGCCGACGAGCTGCTCGAGTTCGGCCTCGCCGAAGCCATCCGCGTCCGTGATGACGATGAGGTCGGCCTCGGCCACGTCGGTGCCGGCCCCCACGAGGTTGGTCGCCACAAGAATGGCCGGTGCCGTCCCGCGGAAGGCGGCCATGACGGCCACCCGGGTCTGGTCCGGTCGGAAGCCCTTGAACCGCTGCAACCGACGGGCCTGCTCGGCCGTGTCGACCATGTCACCGTGGAGCCGGAAGACCGGGGCATCGAAATGCCGCTCGAGCCAGCGCGAGAGGTTGGCGACCTGATCCCGCGTGCGAGAAATGACATACACGCGTCCTTCTGCCGCCAGGTGGCGCTGGATGTGCCCCTCTGCCAGCAAGAGCTGCTTCACAGGGCTGTCTCCCAACCGCCCGCGAAGCCGATGCCGCACGGTGCCCGGTGCCTGGAAAGGCTTCTCGTCCATGACAGCCACATGGGCCCCGACCTCCTTCTGATCGAGGAAGGCCCGCACGGGCTCGGGCGTGGCCGAGGCATACAGGGTCGGCGTGTGGATCCCGCTCAGCGGGCGCAGGTGCACCACGGGGTCAAAGGCGTTGACGTCGTCCACCACGAGGAAACCGGCGGCGCGCAGGCGCTGGCGGTGCCCCTCCTCCTGGAGCATGAGCCCGCTCGCGAGCAGGACGGGGACGAGGCGCTGCTCGAAGCGCGTCAGCAGGGCCTCGCGATCGCGCGGCGCGACCCCACCGTGGAGCTCCTCCACGCGGAGCGGCGTGCCCTCGAGGCGCGTCCGGAAGTAGGTCGCGAGCTGGCGCAGCAGATCCCGCGTCGGCGCCAGCACCACGACGGGCTGCTGGCGCGCTAGGAACTCGCCGACGGCCACCCGGAAGGCCACGGCGGTCTTGCCGGCCCCGGTGGGGGCGTGCAGCAACGCACTTCGTGCGCCGCCGCGGAACCAACCCTCCAGGGCCTCGATCGCACGCTGCTGCGACGCGGTGAGGCGGTAGTTCTCGCCCTCGCGGACCAGCCCCTCGCGCTCCGCCACGGCCTGCTCGTTGGAGGCGATGCGCCGCCACAGGAGATCCTGGTTCATCGGGCAGCCTCCTCAGGCAGGTCCTTGCGATGGCCGACATACAGGCCATACCGTCGGATGTGGGCTGCCACCAGCGGTGGCAGTGACCCCGCCGCCGGCGCCCCCTCGGCCAGGCGCTCCCGCAGGGCCGTCGACGACACGGCCACAGGAGGCATCGGCAGGAACACGAAGCGGCTCGCCGGCACGTCCGGCAGTTCCCGCGCCAACCAGCGGGCCAGCCACGCCGCGTCCTCGCCGTCACGCGGCACCACGAGGAAGCGGGCCTCTTGCAACAATTCGGGCAGGCGGTGCCAGCTCCCCAGGGCACGCAGGGCATCCGCGCCGATCACCCACCACAGCTCCGCCTCCGCCCCCAGCGTTTCCCGCGCCAGCTGCAACGTGTCGACGGCGTAGGTCGGCCCCTCCGGGGCGCGTTCCGTCTCCCAGCGCACGACGCGCAGGCCGGGCTCCTCCACGGTGGCAAGCACCGCCATGCACCAGCGCTCCTCCGCGCTGGCCCGCGTCAGGCCCCGGTGCGGTGGCGAGCCCGCAGGCACGATCAGCACGTCGTCCACGAGGCCCGCGTCCCGCACAGAGCGGGCCACCGCCAGGTGGCCGGCATGGAAAGGATCGAACGTGCCACCGTAGAGCGCGTAGCGGCCGGGCCTCACGTCAGCACCATGTTGTTGCGGTGGACGGCCTCGTCGTAGGGTTTGGATCCCAGCCGCGCCTCGATCTCAGCGCTCTGGCAGCCCGCCACGCGCCCCAGCTCCTCGGCGCCATAGTTCACCAGCCCGCGCGCCACCTCCCGGCCGTCCGGCGCGACGAGCGCCACGAGGTCGCCCGCCTCAAAGCGGCCCTCGACGGCCTGGACCCCGGCAGGCAGGAGGCTGCGGCCCTGCTCCAGCACGGCCCGGGCCGCGCCTGCGTCCAGCCTGAGGCGGCCGGCCGGCGTGCCGCCCCAGGCCAGCCAGCGCTTGCGGCCCTCGAGCCGGGTCTCGACAGGCAAGAAGGTGGTCCCGATCGGCTCCCCGCGCAGGCTCGCGAGCACCCCCTCCGGCTGCTGGCCGTGCAGCAGCACCAGCGGGATGCCGCAGGACGTCGCGATCCGGGCGGCCGCCACCTTGGTCGCCATGCCCCCCGTGCCCAGGTCCGAGCCGCTGCCTCCCGCAAGGGCCTCGATCGCGGGGGTGATCGCGGAGACCTGCGAGATGCGTTGCGCCCCGGGGTGGGTGTGCGGATCCGCATCGTAGAGCGCGTCGATGTCGGAGAGGATGAACAGCGTGTCCGCGTTGACGAGGCTCGCGACCAGGGCCGAGAGCGTATCGTTGTCGCCGAACCTCAGCTCCTCGGTGGCCACGGAGTCGTTCTCGTTCACGATCGGCACGACCGGGGCGTGGGCTGCGAGGAGCACCTCGAGGGTGTTGCTCGCGTTGACGTAGCGCCGCCGGTCCCCGAGGTCCGCCCGCGTCAGCAACAGCTGCGCGCTGGTAAGCCCACGGGCCGCGAGGGCCTGCTCGTAGAGGTGCATCAGGATGCCCTGCCCGACCGCCGCCGCGGCCTGCTTCTCTGGAATGCTGCGCGGCCTGTGCGGCATGCCGAGCCGCCAGCGCCCGGTCCCCACGGCCCCCGAGGTCACGAGGACCACCCGGTTCCGGGCTGCGACGAGGGCCGCGATCACGTCGGCCAGCCGGCCCAGCACGGCCGGGTCGGGGCCGTCCGCCCCCATCAGGGTGGTCGTCCCGACCTTGAGGACCAGCAGCCGCCCGCCAGGCAGCCCCTCAGTCGACGAAGTCGAACTCGAGTTCGCCGATGGCGATGGTGTCCCCATCCTGCACCCCCATCTCCCGCAGCCGCTCGACGACGCGGTGATCGTCGAGCAGACGGTGGAACTTCACGACGGCGCCCGGAGACTCCAGGTTCAGCACGCCCACCTGGCGCTCCAGCCGCTCGTGGGTGACGCGCCAGACCTTCCCGTCCCGGCGGATGGTCGCCTCGCGCGGCGCCTCGACCAGCGGGGCCTCGGCGGGCTGCGGCAGGAACACCACCGGCGGGGGCAAGGCCGCGGCCCGCTCTCTCAGCGTGGCCAAGAAGGGCTCAATCCCATCGCGGGTGGCGGCTGACAGCCCGAAGCAGGGCAACCCCCGGGATGCGAGCGCGGCCTCGACCCGCTCGCGCTGGTCGCGCGCCTCGGGGAGGTCGATCTTGTTCAGCGCCACCACCCTGGGCCGTGCGGCCAGCTCAGGGCTGTACCGGGCAAGTTCCCGCTCGATGACGTCGAAGTCGGCGAGTGGGTCGCGGCCCTCCATCCCGCCCGAGAGGTCGACCAGGTGCACCAGCAGGCGGCAGCGCTCGACGTGGCGAAGGAACTCGTGGCCCAGCCCCACGCCCTCGGCGGCACCCTCTACGAGGCCGGGGATGTCGGCCATCACGAGCGTGTCGCCCGGGCCAAAGCGGATCACGCCAAGGTGGGGCTCCAGCGTCGTGAAGGGGTAGTCCGCGACCTTGGGCCGAGCGGCGGACACCGCGCTGATCAGGGTGGACTTGCCCGCATTGGGCAGGCCCACCAGGCCCACGTCAGCCAACAGCTTGAGCTCCAGGGCCAGCTCCCGCTCCTCACCGGCAGTGCCAGGCTCCGCAAAGTCGGGGGCCTTCCGGGTGGGGGTGGCGAAGTGCGAGTTGCCGCGCCCGCCGCGCCCGCCCTTCGCCGCCAGCCAGCGCTGGCCCGCCTCGTGCAGGTCGGCGAGCAGTTCGCGCGTCCGGGCGTCGTACACGACCGTGCCCACCGGCACGCGGACCTCGACGTCGGGCGACGTCTTGCCATGCTGATTCTTGGGCCGACCGCGCTCGCCGTCCTCGGCGTGGAACTTGTGGGTGAAGCGGAAGTCGATCAGGGTGTTGAGATCGTCCGTCGCCACGAGCCAGACGGAGCCGCCGTTGCCGCCGTCTCCGCCAGCGGGGCCGCCAGCGGGGACGTACTTCTCCCGCCGCCACATGACGACGCCGTCGCCACCCTTGCCGCTGCGGACCTGGATTTTCGCGTGATCGATGAACATCGCTACTCAGTGTATCAAGTCGGCCCCCATGAAACGAGGCCCGAAGCCTTCGGCTTCGGGCCTCTTCCGGGGTGGAGGATCAGGCCTGCGCAGCGAAGGGCACGATGTTGACCTTCTTGCCCTTGGCGCCCTTGTGCACGAACTGCACCGTGCCCTCAATCAGGGCGAACAAGGTGTGGTCCTTGCCCATCCCGACGTTGTCGCCGGGGTGGATCTTGGTGCCGCGCTGGCGGACGATGATGTTGCCGGGGATGACGACCTCACCACCGTACTTCTTGACGCCAAGGTACTGGGGGTTTGAGTCGCGGCCGTTCCGCGTGGAGCCTACGCCTTTTTTGTGAGCCATGGGTTGCTTCCTCTGTCAGGGCCGGTGAGGGCTACTTCGCGATCGACTCGATCAGCACGCGGGTGAACGGCTGGCGGTGACCCCGCTTGCGGCGGTAGTGCTTCTTGGGGCGCTGCTTGTAGATGATGACCTTGGGCTGCAGACCGGGGCGGCCCTTCTGGGCGAGCTCTTCCTCGGACAGCTGCGAACGGAAGCGCTTGATCCACTTCCGACCCGTCAGGATCACCTTGCCCTTGACGCTCGCCCCCTTGACGGTGGGCGCGCCGATGGCAACGTTGTCACCGTCGGCGATGAGCAACACCTGCTCGAACACGACGGCCTGGTCCTTGTCCTGGGGAAGCAGCTCGACGTCGACGAAGCGGCCTTCTTCGACCTTGTACTGCTTGCCCCCGGTCGCGATGATGGCGTACATCCGGAGACTCCTCTGGCTGGTCCCGCAGGACCGAGAGACACGCCGGGGTGGGGTGACGCAGGCAGTAGCCGGCGCGCTTACGGACCCGTTCCGAGCGGTGGGGATAGATATTAAAAACCTACCATACCTGTGTTAAGGCAGTCAATTCGGACCGACCGCCACCCCGGCGCCCCGCGGCCCGCTGCCGGCGCGGCTCACGCTCAGCGCCGCGGCTCGATCACGAACTTGAGGGCCGTCCGTTCCTCGCCACCAACCTCGATGTCGAGGAAGGCGGGGACGAAAACCAGGTCGAGGCCGCTGGGCGCCACGTAGCCCCGGGCGATGGCGATGGCCTTCACGGCCTGGTTGATGGCGCCGGCCCCGATGGCCTGCATCTCGCAACGCCCCCTCTCGCGGATCACGCCGGCGATCGCGCCAGCCACCGAGGCAGGGTTCGAGCCACTGGCCACCTTGAAGAGACTGGAACCCCCGCCCTGGTCGCTCATCGAGAACCTCCTCCGCATCTTGGCGCAGCGCCGGCCTGCCCCTCCAACATGATAGCGGTCCCGGCCGCCCCGGGCAATCACGCGGGGCCGTTATTGCGTCAGGTCGACCGGGTAAGCTGATCTGGGGATTGTGACGTTCGGCGGAGCAGCATGGCGTCTTGCATCTACGATGACTCACCCTCCGTAGCCATCTGCTCGGGGTGCGACTTCGGGGTCTGTCAGGAGTGCCTCGACGGCGGCGGCGACGGCGTCTGCCGTACGTGCTCCGAGGAGCGTGCTCACCGGCGCGAGAGCAGCGCCATCCAGCGCGAGTACGAGGCACCGGCCGCGCCGGTGCGGCGGTGCAACTACTGTCGGGCGGCCGAGGACGACAGCACCACGCTGGATGGAGACGGCTACTGCGAGGCGTGTCGCGACCTGTCGCGGTGCGTGGCCCACTCGGACCTCATCGCGGTGGGGAACTGCAAGGCGTGCCGACGGGAGTACTGCCGCAAGTGCCTGGGCTTCACCGACGTCTGCCAGAGCTGCCAGGCCCGCCAGAAGACCCGCCCCCTGACCGACAAGGGGGGCGCGGCGGCGGCGGCTGGCAAGCCGGCCGCCAAGAAGGCCCGCAAGACGAGCCCGATGGAGGCGCCCGCCCCGGCGGCCCAAAAGGGGGACAAGGGAGGCGGGGGCGCGGCCGCGGCGACAGGTCCTGACGGCAAGCCTGCCAAGAAGCGCTCCCGCGGCCAGGCCGCCATCGAGGAGAAGTTGCGGTCGGCCCGCACCTCCGAGCAGTCCAAGACGAAGAAGCTGGTGCTGGCGGCTGCAACCGCCGTCGTCCTGCTGCTCATGCCCGCCGGCGCCTACCTGCAGGCCATGTCCCCTGAGGCCCAGTCAGCCAAGATCTATGAGCAGATGGTGGTGGTGCACCGGGGCGTCGTGCACCACTACCGCAAGACCAACAAGATTCCCAAGTCGGTGCCGGAGATCCGCGCCGCCCTGGAGGAGATGAACGTGAAGGGCGCCCGGCGCATCAAGATCGCCATGGACGGCGACAGCCGCACGGGGGCAGTCATCTACGCGCCGAGCCAGACTGGCTCAGGGTTCATGATCCAGGGGGCCGACAGCCGTGGCGAGCTCCTGATGGCCCCCAACGACACGCCGCTGTTCCTCGACCAGTACTACGAGTCGGGCAACTCCTCGCCTTGAAGCGAGGGTGCCCGTCGCTCCCGTGGGTTTATGGTCCGCACCGACCGGGGAAACATGGGATGGGGACCAGGGAGCGAAAGAGCCTGATATGGCGGTGAACGTGGGACGAAGGCGGGCCGGATTCACGGTGGTCGAGGTCACGATGGCCTCGGCTATCCTGCTGCTGGCCCTCTCCGGGGTGTTGGGCGGGGCCTTCGCCGCGATGCGCGGCGCCGGGGCCTCCGACCTGGTGGCCCAGGCGGCGAACCTGGCTGCCGAGCGGATGGCCTACTTCCGCGCCTGCCCCAACCCCTTCGTGGCCGTGGGAGGCACCTACTACCCGCCCCCCACCAACCCGCGCCTCGAGCGCGACCACAACGACCCGAACGTCGCAGACAGCCGCAACAACCTCCACAACGTGATGAATGACGAGCCGGTGCTGCTGGTGCGGGAATACCTGTACGAAACGGCTGAGAGCAAGTACCTGGACGCCGCCGCCGGGCTCGACCAGGGGCGGTCGGCGCTGTTTCGCAAACACCGCCAGCAGGCCGCAACGGCCGCGGCCCGGGAGGCCCTGGTGAACGTCGTGCCGGCGATGCCCGCAGAGGTCACGGTGGCAGGTAACAGCTGTCTGGTCGCGGGGGTCTACCCTAACTGGGGCTTCGAGGGCGCCGCGGCGGCCCGGCCCCAGCCACGCTCGACCAACGTGCCTGTCACCAACCAGCAGTTCACCGGGACCTCAGCCCAGGCCCGCTGGATGGCTTTCCTGCCTGCGCCCAGGGCCAACGACAACCTGCGCGGGGACAACTACAGGCTCGACCCCCAGGTGAAGTTCATCCGCGAGGTCTGGGTCCAGTCCAACACGCCGCTCGGCGCGCCGTTTTGCAGCCTGGGCGACCAGCTGGTGCTGGACATCGCCCGCGCCTACCCGGCCTACTACGGCGGCGCCGGCGGCCCCACGGCGGCCCGCGTCAGCACCTTCAAGCGCGCCAGCACCGCCGACCTGGCCACCGGGCAGTTCACGGTGCCGGTGCCGATGTGGACCATGACGGTCACGGTCCGGGTTTACCGACGGAACCCCACGGTGGCCGTCGTTAGGGATGCCACCACGGCGTCAGTCGACAGCACCACGCGGGGCCAGTGGTCAGGCCTCGGCTACGACCCTGCCAAGCCCCTCGCCACCCTGGTCGGCTACTTCGGGCTGCGCCGCACGCTGAGGTACTGATGACCGTGGCCCCCACACGCAAGGCCCCTGCGGGCTTCACCCT
Organism: Candidatus Sericytochromatia bacterium; assembly: GCA_035285125.1. Classification (GTDB taxonomy): domain Bacteria; phylum Cyanobacteriota; class Sericytochromatia; order S15B-MN24; family JAQBPE01; genus JAYKHL01. The sequence continues at coordinate 35,086 of JAYKHR010000071.1, forward strand.
GATCGAGATCATCGTCTCGGCCGGCCTCATGGGGCTGATGATGGCGATGGCCGTGCGCGGGTTCTCGGAGGCCCGAAAGCTCGGAGACATCGCGAAGGCCCGCAGCATCGCCAGGCAGGAGGCCGGCATCGGCGTGCAGAAGCTGGCGCGCATCCTGAGCCGGTGCCACGTCATCTACTTCGACACGCGGCCCCTGAACGGCATCACCTCGACCCCTGTGGCCACGAGCCTGAGCAGCATCCGGGCAGCGGTGCCGCCCCAGCTGGTCTCTGGCTCCATCAACGGCACCGCGCTCGCCAACCCCGCCATCCCGTTCGGCGGGACCACGTCGACGCTGTACATCCAGCCCTTCCGCGACTTCCGCACGACCACGGCCGCCCGCGCCGCCTTCCGGGTTCGGCCCCTCAACGACTCGCTGCCCGGGTTCGAGACAGCCGGCAACAACCCCCAGCTGATGCTGGCCCCCGGGGAGTACACCTCGGGGGCGCGGACCAGCAACTTCGATCACACCTTCCCGTCGCCGCTGCTGTATTGCGCCGAAGCCAACCTGGCCGTGGGCGTGCCGGACGCCAACAACACAATGCTCGCGGCGGCGCTGCCCGTGACGTGGACCTTCTACCTGGTGTACCTGGCGCCGATGCGCTTCGAGACCAACGACGACGGCAACGGCCTGTTCCCCGTGCAGGAAGCCGCCACCAACCGCACGGCCAACGGCTTCCGCGACATGGGTCGGCGCTCCGACAGCACGACGGGCACCGCCAACACCCGCTGGACCCGGGCCACCCTGCCCTACGAACTGCGGCTGCTCACCATCCCGGACGTGCAAGCGCTCCGAACCCCGCTCGTCACGGACACCGGCCAGCTGGCCGCCGTCCCGCCGGTGCCGGGCAAGGCGATGGGCAGGCACTTCGACTCTGTCGGCGTGCTGGAGGCCCCCTTCGACATCCCGCGGGGCGAGGTCAACTACGACCCGGTCCCCCTGGCCACGGTGGACCACGGCCTCGACGCGACCAGGCACCCGGTCTACACGAGCACGCAGGCGTCCGGCTCGCGCGTCTCAGGCCAGGGCTCGCACGGCAACTGGAACAACATCGGCAACGACCCTCCGGCCAACGTCTGCTTCAACTTGCGCAACCTCTACGACGCCTCGGCCAACGGCGGGCAGGGTCAAATGGTGGCAGCCCGCGAGATCACGGACGTCGTGCTCGCAAGCCACATCGATCCGGACTCCGTCCATGGCACGTGCGTGCGGCTCGGCAACGACTGGGTCCGCAAGAGCGGTGGGATCGGGCTGATCGCCAAGGGTGAGACCAACCCGCGCCCCTACGTGAATGCGATGGGAGGACCGCAGAAGTACCAGCCCTCGTGGTGGAACGCCGACAACCCGGACACCCTCGCCGGTCCACCGAAGCGGGCCCTCGTCAGCGTGTCCACCCGGTTCCGCTACACGCGCCAGACCCCCTTCGCCTTCGCCACCGAATCCGTCGAGGTCGAACTCGAGGCCCTGCAACGTTTCCAGACCACCTCCCGCCTGCGGCGCAACTGAACCCAGGAGGTCCACCGTGCCCCGAAGCTCCACGTCCCGCAAGGGTTCCGTGCTCGCCAGCGCCCTCGGGCTGACGACCGTCTTCGTGACGATGATCGTGGGCACGATGGCCTACGTGTCCACGTCCGTCGCGAACACCCAGTCGAACCGGCTGCGCGCCTCGGCCGAGGACGCCGCGAAGACCGGCATGGACCTCATCCTCGGCTGGGCCGAGCAGAGCATCGACAAGGAGATCATCCTGCCGCGCCCCTGGGAGCGGATGCAGGACGGCGACGTCATCGACCCGGTCAAGTACCTGGCCGAGGGGCAACTCAGTGCGGCCCAGCGCGTGACGTCGCTGGACGCCGTCACCTCCCCGGGGCAGTTGCTCGGCGGCAACACGGTCCGGGAGCTCGTCGTGGGCGTCACGAAGACGCCGCTGGATCGGCCCCTCTTCGTCACGACCATCAAGGCCCGCATCCAGCAGTTCCGCGTCTCGGACAGCACGCCGCGGCAGTTCCGCATCTGCGTGATCGGCCGCGTGCGCCGGGTGCAAACGGGGTTCTCCGGCACCACCAACCGCACCGCCTTCAACCGCATCGAGGACAACGAGCGCGAGTCCATCATCGCGGAGCGGGCCGTGATGGCGACCATCGGGCGCGAGACCACCTCGCGCTACGCCGCCCTCGTCGACTGCGACCTCATCCGCAACTGGGTGCCGGGCGAGCTGGTCACGGGCCCGGTCCACATCAACCGGGGCTACGTCGACGGCCCGGGCTTCCTCGACGACGGCGTGGAGCTCTCTGCGGGCGGCACCGTGCCTGGCCTGGGCCTGACGTGGACGGACCTGCGCTCGCGCATGGACATCAACGTCGACGGGGTGCCGGGCAACCCCGGCTTCCGGAAACCCCCGGCGGCCCAGTTCAGCTACCCGGTGTTCTTCTCGCGCGTCTCGATGACGGAGATCCGCGGCCACGCGCGCTACCGCAACAACGACCCGGACCGGTCGACCGGCGCCGCGCCGATCTGCATCCGGGTGAACGGGCAGCCCTGGTACAGCACCACGGCCTCCACCTACACCAGCAACAAGCACAACATCTTCCGCGACCCGGAGAACGCCGCTGAGACGCGCTACGGCGGCACGGTCAGCAGCCCGTTCCACGGGCCCAAGATTGTCGGAGAGCCCATCGAGCTTCCCCGCTCCGTCCGCAACGGCCTCGCAGCCGCCACCGGCATGCCGGGAGAGTTTCAGGGCGGCAACCGCTGGGAGCAACTCGAGGACGGCCTCTACATCCCGACCACGCGTTTCTGGGCCAGCGGAGCCGGCCTCGGGGACAAGCACAGCGCCGTCCCGGCGGACAGCTACAGCGCGACCTTCTCCCCCACGGGCGGCATCTACATCCGGGGGAACGTGGAGGCGATGCGCATGGCCATCTCGGCCGACCGCAGGCAGTCGCTGTACCTCTTCCAGGTCGGCAACTACAACCCGTCGCAGCGGCGCCTGTATGCGGTCCTCGCGGATCGCTCGACCACGGCGCGCAGGCTCACGCTCTACGCCTGGCCGAACTCAGGCGCCAACGCCGTCACGCGGATGTACCGCGCAGGCGGCGGCCCGACCTCGGCGCTGCTGCAGTTCGGCACCAACAACACCATCACCTCCATTCTCACGCCTTACGTGGGGGCGTGGACCGACACCACCAACCCCGCGAACTTCGCCCTTACGCCCGCCGACACCGTCTACAGGCGCATCCAGCTCGCGGCCCCCGCCCTCGGGGCCTACCCGTTCAACGGCATCATCTTCGTGGACTGCGCCAAGGACGACCCGGCGCGCTCGGGCCGGGCCACCGAGTCGGTCTCGACGACCACCGCCACCCACAACCCCACGACCATCCAGCCGACCTCCGGCCACATCCTGGCGCTCGGCAACCTCGGCAACCGCAACGACGGGCAGCAGAAGACCGAGTATTTGATCGAGAACCAGCGCGCGGAGGTCGTCTCGACCGTCGCCTGGTCCAGCGCCGACGCCACGGCCTCGCGCGTGGGGCCGGCCAGCAAGCTCAACATCCTGGCGCGCGGCAACATCTTCATCCAGAACCACCTGCTGCTCGACGGCATCTTCCGCTCCAAGAACATCGGCGGCGCCACCGGCGCCAACGCAACGGGCGCGCAGCTCAACGGGGCCAGCGTGCAGCGCGGCAACCTGAGCTCGCTCACCCTGGGCGACACGCGAGACCTGCTCGGCCTGGTGTCGGACCAGCGCGTCGTGATGGGGCTGCACGCCCCCATCAACGCCACCCGGGGCAACCTCGGCTGCGTCGTGATGGCCGCCATCGCGGCCCTCGGCGACCCGGCCTACCAGCCCTGGAGCCCCTCGAACCCCTTCCACGACGAGTTGATGCGGCGGCCGGGCTTCTACGTGGGCTCCTTCGGCACGGAAGGGCTGATGCAGTCGCAGGGCTTCTGGGAGAACTACTGGATCCCCGCCAACGCGGGGGCCACCAGCGGCACCACCTACGTCCCGAACGCGAGCGGCGTCGCCGGCCAGCCGAAGACCGGCCCGCAGAGCCGCAACGACGTGGGGCTTTACTCGGCGGCCAGGCCGCCGGACGGGTACCCCGGCAACCCCATCTACCAGAACACGGGCTACAACACCCAGACGAGAATCAACCCGAACTTCGTCCCGCGCGGCAACCTGCTGGCCTTCGGCTCCCTCACGCAGCGGCGGCGGGGCATCATTGGCGCGGGCAACAACTCGTACGACAAGGACTTCGTGTTCGACCCGCGGCTGCTCTCGATCGCGCCGCCGCTGTTCCCCGCCTCGCTGAACATCGTGGTGCGCACCCAGACCCCCTTCACGCCGGACGACCAGCTGCCGGACCGCCGCGTGCCCTATCGGGGCGGCGGCACGTTCCAGTCTGGTGTTCAGACCTCGGACCCGCTCCGCTTCATGGGGAGCGACTCGGGGGCGCTCGATTGACATGCCGACGTCCGGCCCCCGCTGCGTGCTCCGCGGCGGGGCCGGCAGGGTCCGAGGCGCGCCCAAGCTGGTTTGACACCCCATCGCCTGCATAATATAGTGAGTGGCCATTATCGAGGCCACCCGCGTGCCTGCGCGCGCGCCGCCCCCCGAATCCCGGACGAGGATCCATGACCACCGAAAACGCCCCCCAAATGGTCCGGCTCACCTACGTGCTCCCCGCCAGGATGAGCGGCAAGGTGTTCATGGTGAAGCGCGCGGCGCAACCCGCGGCCGCATTCAGCGCCCCCGCCGTGGCAGAGGTGGCCGTCGCGCCGCCTGCGCCGCCCGAGCCCACGGTCCTCGCCGCACCGGAGCCGGCCCCCCGGCCCACCCCGGCCCGCAGCCTGGGCCTCGACGCGGGCCTCGGCATGAGCCGCGGCAGCCGCACCGAGGTGATCAACGTCGGCCTCGACCTCGGCCGTTCTGAGACCCGCATCTACGACGGGGAGCACCTCTTCACCTTCCCCACCATGGTCGGCGGGCCCGTCGCCACCATCCGGCGCGGCAGCGCCCAGCTGCTCGACGAGAACCTGGAGCAGAACCTCTGGGTCAAGGTGGATGGGCACGAGTACTCCATCGGCCGGTACGCCATGGAGCAGCCGTTCCTCTTCCCTGTGAACGAGGAGAACATCTTCCAGGGCGAGCTCAACAAGGCCCTGGTGCTGGCGGCGCTGGCGCTGCTGGCGCGGCGGACGGGGCAGGGGAACGTGCCGCGCTACAAGATCTGCCTGGGGCTGCCCGTCTACCTCAGCCGCCGGCCTGAGTACATCGACGCCTCCCTGCGGGAGTGGCTCGGCCGCCACGACTTCACGTTCTGCGGCGAGCCGACCTCGCTCGAGATCATCCAGATCGACACGATCCCGCAGCCCGTGGGCGCCGTCTACGCGGCCATCCTGGCGGGCCAACTCGACTACAACCCCGAAGAGACCATCGGCGTGGTGGACCCCGGTCACCTGACGACGGACTGGGTGGTGGTGCGGCTGCCGAACGAGCTCACGAAGTACTCGGGCCACACCACGGCCGTCGCGGGCTACAGGCTTTACGAGGAGGTCGCCTCCTACCTCAGCGAGCAGATGGTGCCACGCATCAACCCGATGGCCGTCCAGGAGAGCCTGATCACGGGCGTCTACAAGGACAACCAGGGCGACACCCTCACGATCCCCGAGCACCTGGTGGAGAGCCTCAAGGAAATCATGGCCCAGCAGATCGCCCTCACGGTGAAGCAGAGCTGGCGCGACCTGCGCATCCACCGGATGCTGCTCGTGGGCGGCTTCGGGCGCATCCTCTACCCGCTGCTGACCAAGTACCCCTACTTCCGCGACCTGCAGCTGGCCCAGGACCCTCGCTACTACAACGTCAAGGGCTTCTTCGAGTACGCCATCGCGACGCCACTCCGCGAAGGGGGATAGCGGGTGTCGGATTTCCTGAGGGGGCTGCTGGGAAGGCTGTTCGGCTCAGCTGAGGCGGACCCCTTGGGGACCGTCAGTGCCGACCAGCTCGCCATCCTTCTGAAATCCATCGAGGACAAGTACACGGCCCTGCAAGACGAGAACGCGCGCCTGCTGGCCCGCCTCGAGGGCCGTCGGGACGACAGGGACGAGCTGCACGCGAAGGTCGCCTCCCAGCAGCGCGAGATTGAGGCCCTGCAGCGCGCCCTCGTGGCCCACACCGAGGCCGAAACCGCCGCCGAGACGGCGGCGGCGCTCGTCACCCCGCCCGACGGGACACTCGCTCCCCCGCCCGAGCTCGCGCCCGACCTCCGGCTGGCCTGGGACACCGAGGAAGATGAGCCAGATGAGCCCGCCGCCGCCCGCGGCGAGGAGAGGTCGGGTGTTTGACGCCGACACCGGGCGAGGCCCCAACGGGCAACGAGCCGGGACCGAACATGCGAGCACGATCACCGCATCCAAGCGCCCGCTCGTGTTGAAATCGCCGGAAGGAGCGGGCACGGGCCCACGGGGCAGCACCCCCTGGACTCGGCCCCGGACCAACAGGCGGCAGGCCCCCGATGCCCAGCGACCCGCAAGGCTTCGCGACCTGCGCAAGGAGATCGACGGTGTTTGAGGGCCTGGGTTCGCAGTTCAGCAAGCTGTTGGGCAAGTCCGTTGACGACCAGCAGAGCACGATCACGGCCACCCAGCTGAAGACCGTGCTCAAGTCGATCGAGGGCAAGTACAACAACCTCAAGAATGAGAACAAGCTGTACAAGGCCAAGATCGAGGAGCAGAAGTCCACGATCGCGGAGCTGGAGCGCACCGTCAGCGAGTTCCGGGCAGCCGGCCCCAGCGCCGACGCCAGCCTGCTGACCCAGCTGGAGGCCGAGCTCAACACCGCCCAGCAGCAGCTGGTCGACGCCCAGGAGAGCCTCGCCAACCTCCGCGCAGAGAAGCTGCAGCTCCAGAGCAAGCTCTCGGTGCAGGAGGCCCTCGTGTCCTCGCTGCGGCACGAGATCTCGGAGCTGCGCGAGGGCCACGCCGGGGCCGCGAGCCCCGAGGACCACGCCAAGGCGCTCGCGGAGGCCGACAAATTGCGCTTCGAGAAGCAGCAACTCGACGAGCGCGTGCAAGAGCTGCTCGGCCAGCTGCTCTCGGCGGAGGGCGTCAAGGGTGACGTCGCCCGGAAGCAGGCCGAGCTGGACTCGATCAAGCAGGACCTCGCGGAGGTCAAGGGACAGCTCGAGACGGCGCTGCAGGCCCGTCGGCAGGCCGAGGTGGAGCGCGATGGCGTGGCCTCCAGGCTGGCCCCGGTGATTGACGAGCTCGATGAGCTTCGCGAGCAGGTGGAGGCTCTCTCGAGCGAGCGCACCCGGCTCTCCGAGGACGGCGCGAAGGCGCATGCCTCGCTGGCGATCGCCGATGAACGCGCCGCCCATGCCGAGCAAGAGCTCGACCAGCTCCACCAGGACAAGCAGGAGCTCCGCCACCAGGTGATCAGGCTGACGGAGGAGCGCGATGCGCTTCAGGGCCAGCTTTCCGGGGGCGGCCCTCAGGCGCGCGTCATTGCCGAGCTCGAGGAGCGGGTGCTGACTTACAAGGCCCAGGTGGAGCAGGCTTCCGTGGAGAACCAGGCGCTGCAGGCCCGCATCCAGCAGCTCGTGGAGGAGCCCAGTGGCCTCTCCGCGCGCGAGAAGACCGAGTACGAGCTGCAGGTGCGCCGCCTGTCGGAGGAGCTGCGCGAGGCCACGCTGCAGGTCGGGAACCTGCGCGAGGCCAAGGTGAAGTTCGACCTAGACCAGGAGGAAGCCGCGGCCGAGCTGCTCGAGCTGCGCCGCCAGCTCGAGGAGATGCGCCGCGACCGCAACCAGTTCCGGGACCGCCTCGACGAGTCGCGCAGCCAGGCGAGCGAGATGGACCAGCTCAAGCAGCAGATGCGGGACCTGATGATGCAGGTGTCGCAGGTGCGCGGCGGCGCGACGCCTGGCCCGGCCGCCGAGGCGACGCCTCCGGCCCCGCAGCCGAGGGCCACCGAGCCGGAGGCCCCCCGCAAGCCCACGGCGGGTGGCAGCGCGGCGGTGCCCGGGGCGTCGCTCGCCCGCCGGCGCGAGGTGCTCAACCGGCTCATCGGCGACAACAAGCCCAAGGGCTGAGGCCGGGGCCTCAAGTCGACGCGCACCGCGGCCGATGGTATCCGCATCACCGCCTTGCGTGGCGGCGTCCGGCAAGATGGGCGTGTCCCCCGCGCCAGGAGCCGCGTCCCGATGAACCCAGGCCTCAGCGCCGCGCTCGCGGCGATCGATCGGATCCAGCACCGCATGCAGGAGCTGGAGTCACGCCACCAGCCCCGTGCTACGCGGGAGACCGGGTTCCGCGAGGTGGTGGCTCGCGCGGGCGGCGAGGCCAGGCCCGCGCAGCCGCCCCAGGCAGCGTGGCCGGGAGGCCTGGGCCCACTCGGCCCAGGTGACGCGGCGCCGGCTGCGGGGGGCAGCGCCGCCTACCGCCCTATGATCGCAGCCGCAGCCTCGCGACACGGGCTGGACCCCGCGCTCGTGCAGGCCGTCGTGGCCGCAGAGTCCGGCGGCAACCCCGAGGCGAAGAGCCCGGCTGGGGCCATGGGGCTTATGCAGCTGATGCCCGGTACAGCGCGGGCGTTGGGCGTCGCCGACCCCTACGACCCGTCCCAGAACGTCGAGGCCGGCACGCGCTACCTGGCCGACATGACGCGGCGGTTCGGCCTCGAGAAGGGCATCGCCGCCTACAACGCAGGGCCGGGGGCGGTGGCGCGCCACGACGGCGTGCCCCCCTACCGCGAGACCAAGGCTTACGTGCAGAAGGTGCTGCGGTTGTACGGTCAGTTCAGCGAGGAGCGGTCATGATTCGAGGGCTCTACACGGCCTCAGCCGGCATGCAGGTGGAGCAGATCCGCCAGGACGTCATCGCCAACAACCTGGCGAACATGAACACCACGGGCTTCAAGCGCGACCTTGCGGTCCTCGAGGCCCGCGAGAAGATGCGGATCAAGCGCACGCAGGACCCCGTCTCGGGCGACCCGCTCGCGCCCACGCGCCGCACCCCCATCGGGGAGCTTGGCGCTGGCGTCCTGGTGAACACCATCTCGAAGCGCTTCGAGGCCGGCAACATGCGCGAGACGAGCGAGCCGCTCGACATGGCGATCGAGGGAGACGGCTTCTTCACGTTGCAGGAGGCGGACGGCGACAAGCTCTACACCCGCGCCGGCGACTTCGCCCGCAACGGCGCCGGCCAGCTGATCGACAAGAGCGGCAGACTGGTGCTGGGCCAGAACGGGCCCATCTCGCTGAGGGACGGCGTCAGCTTCACCGTGATGCGCGATGGCGCGGTGATGGTGAACGGCACAGCGGTGGATCGCCTTGCGCTGGCGCGCTTCGACAACCCGGACGCGGACCTCGAGAAGGTCGGCGACACGGCCTTCCGGTTTCGCGGGGCCGGCGAGCCGCCCGCGTCGACGGCCGAGGTGCACCAGGGCGTGCTGGAGGGCTCGAACGTCAACTCGCTGCGCGAGATGGTCGAGATGATCGCCGCCCTGAGGCACTATGAAGCCAACCAGCGGGCCCTGCAGGCCGAGGACGAGACGCTCGGCAAGGCCGTCAACGAGGTGGCCCGCGCATGATGATCTGAAGGCACATAACGCCTCAAGTCCCCCTCGGCCGTTGCCGAGAGGTGGAACAGTGTATCCCTGACAGGCCGGACGGACCCCCCGGGCCCGAGGCCGCTTCGCCGCAGACCGACTGACGCGGCGAGTCGCGAAAGGACCGATGCGCCCATGATGGGAGCCCTCTGGACCGCTGCCACCGGCATGCGGGCCCAACAGACGAACATCGACGTCACCTCCAACAACCTGGCGAACGCGAACACCCTCGGCTACAAGAAGGTGCGCGCGGAGTTCAAGGACCTGATGTACCGCACGGCCAAGCAGGCCGGCACGCCGATGCAGTCAGGCACGCAGATGCCCGTGGGCACGCAGATCGGCATGGGCGTCAACAACTCTGCCACCGCCCGCATCTTCTCGCAGGGCGATTTCCAGCAGACGGAGAACCCCTTCGACCTCGTGATCGAGGGCGAGGGTTTCTTCCAGGTGCAGCGGCCCGACGGCACCGTCGCCTTCACGCGCGACGGCTCGTTCAAGACCGACGGCAACGGGCAGCTCGTCACCAGCGAGGGCCTGATGCTCGTGCCTCAGATCACCCTGCCCCCGAACGCCGCCAACCCGGCCGTCACGCCGGAGGGCACCATCACGGTGCAGATCGGGAACAACGTCACGACCGTCGGGCAGCTGACGCTGGCACGCTTCATCAACCCGGCCGGCCTGACGGCGATCGGTCACAACCTGTACATGCCGACGCCTGCCTCGGGCGACCCGGTGGTGGGGAGCCCCAACGTCGACGGCATGGGCACCCTGGCCCAGGGCTACATCGAGATGTCCAACGTCAAGGTCGTCGAGGAGATGATCAACCTGATCATCGCCCAGCGCGCCTATGAAGCGAACTCCAAGTCGGTCCAGACCTCCGACGAGATGCTCGGGATGGCCAACAACCTGCGGCGCTGACGCAGGCCATCTCGCCCCCCGCGCCGGGCCACCCGGCGTGTAAGCACCCCGTCGAGGAGGATGCCCGTGACCGCACCGACCAACCGCCTCGGCCCCGCCGGGGCCGCCCTGGGCCAGCCCAAAGGGCCGAGGGCCCTGAAGCGCCTGGGCCAGCCAGAAACCCCGGAGCAGAAGCGGCTGATGAAGGCCGCCAAGGACTTCGAGGCCGTCATGCTCGGCATGGTGCTCAAGCAGATGCACCAGACGAGCGGCGCGGACCCGCTGGGCGGCGGGGCCGCCAACCAGACGTGGCGGGACATGCTCGCGGACGAACGCGCCCGTTCGATGGCGCAGGGGGGAGGGCTCGGGCTCGCGGACAGCATCTACCAGCAGCTGGCCCAACGGGTATGATGAGCGGGAGCCGACGCGCCGTGCCAGGCCCGACCCCCGGGAGCCCGCCCCTTGAGCATCGTCAACTGCCCCCGTTGCCACCGGATGTTCCGCCGCCAGGGCGAGCGGAAGATCTGCCCGGGCTGCGTAGAAGAGGAAGACCTCGCTTACGGGCGCCTGTGCGACTGGCTGCGCGCGCACGCGGGCGCGTCGCTCGCGGAGGCCGCCGCGGCCACGGGGACGGACGAGGTGATGGCTGCGCGCCTGTTGCGCGACGGCCGCGTCACGCTGATGGACCTGGTGCGCCCCGAGGATCGGCCACGCTGCCGGAGTTGCGACACCCCGATCACGGGCGGCCAGATGTGCCCGGCCTGCGCCCGTACCCTGGGTGACGCGCTCACGGTGCGCCCCTCGGACGCCTGACGGCCAAGAGGCCAACCCTTTCCCCGATCGACCCGCGCGCCACGCATGAATAAAATGTGACGTCGGGATTCAAGTCTGCCTCCAGCGCGCCGATAATCGCCTTGGAGGAGGTCTCGTCAGGTCGCACGTCGACCGGGCAAGACCCGGACGCAGGAAAGAGGTGAAACCATGCGTATCTCCAACGAGCAGGCGCAGCAGATCCTGGCTGCTCAGGGCGTCAAAGGCCCGAAGGCGGTGAAGGGGCAAGCTGGGCCCGCTCCCACAACGGCTCCTGCATCCGACGCCGTCTCCGTGTCCAGCAAGGGCCAGGAGATCGGCAAGGCGCTGCAGGCACTCGCAGGGTTGCCCGATGTTCGTGCCGACAAGGTCGCCGCGCTCAAGGCCCAGATCGAGGCAGGGACCTACCAGGTCTCCGGCCGAGACATCGCCGAGAGCTTGCTGCGTCGCGCGTCGGACAAGCTCATCTAGGCCCGCCTCGTGAGTGGGTGTTTCGGCCAGCTCGACCAGGTGCTGGGGCAGCAGCTTGCGGGCCTGACGGCTCTCAAGAACTGGCTTCCGCGCAAGGTCGAGCTGCTCCAAGCCGGCCGGCTGACCGAGCTGGAGGCCCTGGTGGCCAAAGAAGAGGAAACCCTTGCGCGGCTGCAGCAGCTCGAGGGAGAGCGGCGCGTGCTGGCTGGCATGGCTGCTCGCGAGCTGGGGCACACCGCCACCCCGTCGCTGCCCGGGCTCGTGCAGCTCGCCCCCTTGGCCGAGCGGCCGCGGCTGCAGGAGCGGTTGCGGGCCATCGAGGCCGTGGCGCACGCGTGGCGGGAAGCGCGGGCGACCCTGATGCCGAGGCTGGCGCGGTCGCTCGACGACGTGCACCTGACGCTCGACGCGCTGGCGGAGCTCTCGGCCCGCCGTGGACCCGACTACCAGGCCAGCACCGGACCGGTGCCGGGGGCCGTCACCATGATGGTGGACCGCACGGCCTGACCCGCCGCGAGCCGGGCGGCTCGATGGGAGGAGCTTCATGAACGTTGGTCTGTACGCCTCGGTGGCGGGCCTGCTCACGGCCCAGCGCGCCGTCGACATCGCCAGCCACAACATCGCCAACGCGGAGACCGAGGGGTTCTCCAGGCAGCGCGGGGACACCTCGGCGGCCCTGCCCCTGGCCCGGGCCGCGATCGGCAACGTGGGCACGGGCGTCAAGCTGGATGCCATCAACCGGGTGCGCGACGAGCTGATCGACCGGCAGGTGCGCAACGAGCAGAGCAAGCTCGGGGAGTCCGAGGCGCGGTCGCTGACGCTGACCAAGCTTGAGCAGGTGCTCGGCGAGCCCGGTGACACGGCACTGTCCGGCCGGTTCGCGGCCTACTACGACTCGTGGCAGCGGCTGTCGACCAACCCTGAGAACACGGGTTACAGGCTCGCCGTGCGGGATGCCGCCGTGAGCCTCACGGAGACCTTCCGAGGCCTCAACACCAGCCTGGAGGCGCTGCGCGACGAGATGATGCTGCGCGCCGAGGCCGTCGTGGCCGACTTGAACCAGAAGGCGACGCAGATTGCCGACCTCAACCGGGAAATCGTGGCCACGCTGGTGCAGGGGCAACAACCCAATGACCTGATGGATCAGCGCGACGTGCTGATCGACCAGGTGAGCAAGCTCGTCAAGGTGCAGGTCGTCGAGGTGCCCTCCACCGGCGCGCTCAACGTGTACCTGGGCAATCAGCCGCTGGTGGCGGGCCCGAATGCTTACATGCTCGACAACCCGGCAGTGAACGCGCTGACGGACACGGCCTCCATCGCGTTCACGAAGGCGCCCATCGACCCCGCCACGGGCGCCAAGGTGGCGGCCACCATCGGGGGCGGCGAACTGAAGGCCATCCTCGAGGCGCGGAACGTCACGCTCGCCAAGCTGCCCCCGGCGGCCGGCCAGGCCGAGGGCGTGCTGTTCCGGCTGCACCAGCTGGCAACCTACGTCATCAGCGACACGAACCCCATCCACACCTCGGGCTTCGACCGCTTCGGGGACGCCGGTGGGGCCTTCTTTGCCGGCACGAACGCCTCCGACATCGCGGTCTCGAGCACCATCCTGACGGATGCGACGGACGGCACGGGCAAGCAGGGCTTCGACCTCATCGCCGTGGCGGGGGAGGCGCCGAGCTCGGCGTCGGGCGGCAAGGCCGACAATCGGACGGCCCTCGAGATCGTTCGCCGCCGCTTCCAGAACCTCGTCAGCAAGGAACCACCGCCCGCGGACCCGCGGACCTCGCCGCCCGTGGCGGGGGCCAAGCCCTTCGAGGACTTCTGGCAGGCCACCGTGTCCGGCATCGCGCTGTCGGTGCAGTCCGCCGGCCGCACGGTGAAGACCCAGGAGGCCCTCGTCCTGACGGTCACGGAGCGACGGTCCGTCGTATCGGCCGTGTCGACGGATGAAGAAATGGCCAACGTGATCCGATACCAGAAAGCGTATGCCGCCTCGGCGCGCATGGTGTCCACCATCGACCAGATGCTGGACCTCCTCGTCAACCTCGGTCGGTGAAGGGAGTCGCTGAATGCGCATCACCAACAGCATGCTGTACCAGCGGTCGCTGCGTGACATCAACGCCAACCGCCTGGCCCTGGCAGACACCCAGCGCCAGATTTCCACGGGCAAGCGGGTGGCCACTGGGTCGGACGACCCGCTGGCACTCGCGCAGACCCAGGCCATCCGCCGCGAGATGTCCGAGATCGGGGGCTACCTGGCCAACGTCGACACGGGCCGCGCGTTGCTCCAGGAGACGGACCAGGTGCTCAGCGTCTTCCAGGACGCGATGCTCCAGCTGCAGGATCGGCTGATCCAGGCCAGCGGTGGCGGCAAGACGGCCGACACACTGAACACCTACAAGGCGGAGATTCTCGAACTGAAGGAGAACCTCCGGCAGCTCGCCAACAGCCGGGACGGCCAGGGGCGCTACCTGTTCGCCGGCTGGAAAACGGCCGAAGAGCCCTACCCCACCGACCTCACGATGGGCTCGAACGGCCTGCAGCAGATCCGCTTCGAAGTGGGTCGCGGCACCACGATGGAGATGAGCGTGAACGGCGACAGCTTCATCGGGGAGACGGTGCCCCCGCCGCTGGGCCCCCCGCCCATTGGCGAGGAACATCTCTTCGCGGCCATCGACGCCTTCGTGGCGACGCTCGGCAGGAACCCGGGCTCGACGTTCGTGAAGGTGCTGGATCCGACGGCTGTGCCGCCCCTCACCGTCACGAAGACCTGGCGGGAGGAGCAGGCCGACCAGGCTGGCAGCCTGCAGCGCCGCATCGCGACCCTGACGACGGTGCGGACCTCGGTGGCGGAGCGCATCCAGCGGCTCGACGAGCTCGAGGTGACCTATGAAGCCCGCTTGCAAAGCATGTCTGGGCGCATCGACGATCTGGAGGCCGCAGACCTCCCGACGGCGTCGCTGAACCTGGCCCGCCAGGACGCGGCCTTCAAGGCGGCGCTCTCGGTCACGGGCCGCACGTTGCCAACCTCGCTGGTGGACTACCTGCGATGAGCCAGTTGCTGGAGACGCCTGTGATACACCTCGACACCACCCGGTTCGGCCACATGGAGATCGCGCACGAGGCCATCGTGCACTTTCCGCTGGGCCTGCTCGGCTTCGAGCGCTACGCCAGGTGGGTGATCCTCGACAGCGAGGCCACGGCCCCGATGCGCTGGCTGCAGTGCGTCGACGACCCGGCCGTGGCGCTGCTGGTCGTCGAGCCCCAGCTCTTCTTCCTGAACTACGCGCCTGGCCTGAGCGCCGAGGACAGAGACTTCCTGCAACTCGCCTCTGACGAGGACATGGTCGTCGCCTGCGTGGTGGTGGTCCCGGACGACCCCACGTTGATGACGATCAACCTCCTCGGTCCCCTGGTCTTCAACGCGGCGAAGCGTGTCGGCAAGCAACTGGTGCTGGCCGAAAGCCAGTACTCGCCCCGGCAGCGGCTCATCCCGGACGTGACGCCTGCTGAAGCTCCAGTCCCGGTGGGGTAAGATGGGGTAGCGCCCCTACCCCTTACCTACACCGATCAGGAACCTCCGTGCTCGTCTTGAGTCGCAAAATCAACCAGAGCGTGATGATCGGCGACGACATCGAGATCATCCTGCTCGAAACGAAGGGGGACACGGCCAAGCTGGGCATCGTGGCGCCCCGCGATGTGAAGGTCTACAGGCAGGAAATTTACCAGGCCATCAAGTCCGAGAACATCAAGGCGACGCAGGCGCCCACGCCCGCCGTCGACGTGGCCTCCTCGCTCCTGAAAGACGTCCTCAAGGCCCGGAAGCGAAGCGAGCCCTGAGGCCCGAGTCTCCCGCTCCGACATGCCCGCCTCTGGCGGGCATTAACTTTTGTAACAGGTGTGACGGATGCACGCCGGCGATCCGGACGGGGGGTTATACTTATGTCACCCATCGCAGCCAGATTGGCCCTGTAAGCGTGTCTACGGCCTGACTTCGCCCGTCTCGCGCCACCAGGCCCCGACTTCCCGACGACCGGGGAGGACGACTTGAAGATTCGGCAGTACACGGCACCCACGATTCAAGAAGCCATCTTGAAGATCAAGGTGGATCTCGGCCCCAACGCCGTGATCCTGCACAGTCGCAAGCTCAAGAAGGGCGGCGTGCTGGGGTTCTTCAGCAAGGACGTGGTGGAGGTCCTGGCGGCCGATCCGGGCGAGGGCAAGGACCGGCATGCAGGCCAGGGGCGGTCCGATCAATCGCCGACGCGGGACCTGGCGCAGGCCATCCGGCAGTCCTTGCCCGATGATGGCGACGACGCCCCAGAGATCGAGCTGGGCCCCCTGGCGGCCAAGCCCCCCGCTCGCCCCGCGGGCCGCACCAAGCAGGCCCCGCCGCCTCCGCCTCCGCAGCCCGAGCCGGAGGATTACGAGGAAGAGGACGAGTTCGAAGCGGTCGCCCCCCCGCCACCGCCACCGCCACCGGCCCCTTCTCGGCGCCTGGCGGAGCGGTACTCCGAACCCGCCGACGAGCCTCTGCCGGCGCCTGCGCGCAGGACCGCCGCCGCCGCCGTGGCGGAACCCGAAGTCGCCGTGGCGGAGGTCCGCCCGGAGCCTTCGCTGCAGCCGCAGGTGATCATGATGCCCGAGACGGGCCGGCTCGCCGAGGAAGTTTCCGACCTCAAGGCCAGCGTCACGGACCTCAAAGCCATGATGGCGAGCCTCGCCGGCAAGCTGGAGATGCAGCCGCGCTCCGTGGCGCAGTTCCCGACGCTGATGCAGCGCGTGTACGACAAGTTGCTCGCGCTGGACGTGGACGCGTCCATCGCCCGCGGGCTGGTCGTCTACCTCCAGAAGGAGCAGCCGCACCTCAAGACCTACGAAGAGCTGTGCGAGGCCCTCGAGACGCCCGTCGCCGGGCTGTTCGGCGTGAGTGGCCCGATCGCCACCGTGGCCGGCGAGCGCAAGATCGTCTCGCTCGTGGGGCCGACGGGCGTGGGCAAGACCACCACCATCGCCAAACTGGCCGCGAACTTCGCGCTGTCTCGTCAGACCGAGATGGCCTTGCTGACCATCGACACCTACCGCGTGGCCGCGATCGAGCAGCTCAAGACCTACGGGGACATCATCGGGCTGCCCGTGGACGTCGTGCTGACGCCCCAGAGCCTCAAGGAGGCCCTTCGCACCCACCAGGACAAGGGGCTCATCCTCATCGACACGGCTGGCCGCAGCCCCTACAACCGCCTGCACATCAACGAGCTGCGCAGCTTCCTCGACGTCGACCCGCGGGTGGAGACGCACCTCGTGCTGTCCGCCACGACCCGGCTCGCCGACCTGAAGCAGATCGTGAAGCACTTCGCCTCGACGGGGGTGGACCGCCTGATCTTCTCCAAGACGGACGAGACCGACATCCTCGGCGGCGTCATCTCGATTGCCCACGAGACGGGCCTTCCCGTCTCCTACGTGACCACCGGCCAGAGCGTGCCCGACGACATCATGGTCGCCGAAGGCCCTGCGCTGGCCCGCATGCTCGTCCAGCAGCTCAGGGGTTGAACGCATGAGTGATCAGGCGAACCGGCTGCGGGAGCTCATGCGCCAGAACCGCAAGGCGCCGGGGGGCAACGTCGACAGGCCGAGCAGCGCGACCCAGGCGCTGGAGCCGGCAGACGCCGTGACGGCCACCGTCGCCTCCGTGACGATGAGCACGAGTCCGGCCCTGCCTGCGGGCTCCAACGCCCGCGTCATCGTGGTCACCAGTGGCAAGGGGGGCGTCGGCAAGACCAACATCACCGTGAACCTCGCCCTCGCCCTGGCCAAGCGAGAGAAGCGCACGGTGCTCTTCGACGCCGACCTCGGCATGGCGAACGTGGACGTGATCCTCGGCGTCTCCCCCAAGGCCACCCTGGGCGACGTCATCGCGGGCCGCAAGACCCTCGAGGAGATCCTGCTGCCCGTGGGTGATTACATGCACATCGTGCCCGGCGGCTCAGGCATCCACGAACTCGCCGACCTCGACCAGCAGCAGCTCGAGGGCTTTGTCCGAGACCTCGCGGGCCTGGAGGACAGGGCCGACTTCATCCTGGTCGACACGGGGGCTGGCATCAGCCGCGGCGTGCTCAACTTCGTGCTGGCGGCCCACGAGGTGCTCGTGGTGACCACGCCGGAGCCCACCGCCATCACGGACGCTTACGGGCTGATCAAGGCCATCGACCAGCACAACCCCCTCGCCCAGGTGCGGCTCATCATCAACATGGCCGAGTCCGAGCAGGAGGCACGGGCCGTGGCCCAGAAGCTCATCATGATCGTCGACCGCTTCCTCGACGTGGAGGTGTCCTTCCTCACCTACATCGAGAAGGACCCCCACGTGAGCCGCGCAGTGCTTCAGCAGCAGCCCTTCTACCACGCCTTTCCGTACGGCCCGACGACCCGGCGCATCAACATGCTGGCCAGCCTGCTGGTGGACCCCCAGGACGACGAGCCGGCCCCGGCGCCGTCCTCGGGCTTCTTCTCACGGCTGGCGCGGCTGCTTCGCTGACGCGCGCCCCGCGGGGCTTCACTCGTCCTTGAGGCCCTTGCCCAGCACGCGGACGATCTCCTCCACCGAGGTCTGCCGGCCCAGCACCTTGCGCTTGCCGTCCTCGAGCAGCGTCAGCATGCCCCCTTCGGCAGCGGCGTCGAGCATCTGGATCGAGGAGGCCTCCTCGTTGATGAGCTCCTTGATGCGTCGGGTCACCTCGAGGATCTCGAAGACGCCGAGCTGGCCCTTGTGGCCCGTGCCGTTGCAGATGTCGCAGCCGGCCCCCCGGGCGAGGATGAGCGGCTCGTCGAGGGGCCGGGCCAGGAAGGCCTTCTCCTCGTCGTCGGCCTCGTACTCCTCGTAGCAACCCTTACAAACCTTGCGCACGAGGCGCTGCGCGACCACGCACAGCAGGGTCGCGGACACCATGTAGGGCGGGATGCCCATGTCGATCAGGCGCCCCACGGTCTCAACCGTGCTGTTGGTGTGCAGGGTCGAGAGCACCATGTGGCCCGTCAGAGCGGCCTCGATGGCAATCTCGCCCGTCTCCTTGTCGCGGATCTCACCGAGCATGATGGTGTCGGGATCCAGGCGCAGGATGGTGCGGAGGGCAGCGGCAAAGGTCAGCCCGATCTTGGCGTTCGCCTGGATCTGCGTGATGCCCTCCACCGGAAACTCCACGGGGTCCTCGATGGTGACGATGGAGTCGTGCTGCTTGTCCATCGCGGCCAGCGACGCGTACAGCGTGGAGGTCTTGCCCGAGCCCGTGGGTCCCGTGACGAGCAGGATGCCGTTCGGCGCGTTGATGTAGGGCATCAGCTTGTCGAGATCGTCCGGCGTGAAGCCTAGGGCCTCCAGGCCAAGCGCGATCGTCTTCGGACGCAGGAGCCGCATGACGACCTTTTCGCCCCAGTGGCAGGAGATGACGGCCACGCGGAAGTCGATCTTCTGGCCCTGGTGCCGCACGGAGAAGCGGCCATCCTGGGGCCGCCGGCGCTCGGCGATGTTCATGTCGGAGAGGATCTTCACGCGGCTGATGACGGC
>JAYKHR010000072.1:0-9026 GCA_035285125.1 Candidatus Sericytochromatia bacterium
AGGAGATGACGGCCACGCGGAAGTCGATCTTCTGGCCCTGGTGCCGCACGGAGAAGCGGCCATCCTGGGGCCGCCGGCGCTCGGCGATGTTCATGTCGGAGAGGATCTTCACGCGGCTGATGACGGCTGATTCCACCTGCTTCGGGAGCACCATCACGGTGTGGAGCACGCCGTCGATCCGCAGCCGTGCCTCCAGCTTCTGCTCGAAGGGCTCCAGGTGAAGGTCAGAGGCACCGCTCTCGATGGCCTTTGACAGGATCTGGTTGACGAGTTCGACGATGGGCGCATCGCCATCCTCGCCGGGGCGGTCGATCTGCGAGGCCTCCTTGACCCTGGTCTCGCCCAAGCTGCCGCTGAGCTTCATGGCGGCATCCACCAGCCCCTGCGCCGAGGTGCGGGCGTAGACGCTGTCGAGGGCCTCGAGCACCTGCTCCCGCTTGAGGCCGACGCCGACGACCATCAGCCCCGTCAGGTGGGAGACCTGGTCGAGCAGCTTCACGTCGTGGTCGCGCTGGTTCGCGCTGTCAGCCCGGCCATACGCGATGGCGAGGCGCTCCCCGATCTTCATCAGGGGCACCACGACCTTCTGGCGGGCCACCGGCTCGGGCACCAGCGGCGTCACCCCCTCCTCGACCGGGAACTCCGCGAGGCTGCTGATGCCACCGAGCAGCTGCTGCAGCCGGCTCGCGCCGCGCAGCTCCTCCTCGGTGACGAAGCGCTGGTCGATGAGGGCCGCCTCGAGGTCGCCCCCGTTCACCTCGCGAAGATCCAAGGCCGCGGCCAGCTGGCGCCGGGTGATCATCCCGAGGCTGACCAGCCAGTCACCGATCCGCTCGTCCGTGGGAGTCTCTGTCGTCTGCCCCATGCGCGTTCCAGGTGGGTGTTAGGGCCCACGAGCGTCGCCGCTTCGGGGGAGGCAGAGGCCTCTAGGGCGTCAAGCCCAGTGACACCTCTCGGCCGTTGATCGACAGGCTCACGCCGTCAGGCCGGATGGAAACGACCCTGGCGTTCCCGGAAACCGAGTCGTTTATACCCACGGTCCAGGTCCTGCCACCCAGGTCGAGCAACGCCATCGGCCTGCCAGAGCCACCGGCGAGGATGCCGAGCAGCCGGATGCCGCCCTCGGCGGCCTTGGCGGACGAGGCTGCGGGCCCGGTACCGGCGGCCCCGGGCAGGCTCGGGGGCGCAGGGATGGCAGGCGGCGCGGCCGCGCCGGAGGGGGCGGCACCCGCCAGGGATGGTTCGACCCGCAGCGCCAGCCCGACGGGACGGAAGGGGTTCTGCCGCCCGGCTTCGCCCGCCCGCATGATCGGGAAGGCGTAGGTGCCCACGTAGGGCCGCTGCAGCGAGGGCTCGGCGGGCACGGCCATGGGCGTCGGGGTCGGAGCTGGCGTCGCGGAGCCAGGGACCTGGCTCGCAACGGGCTGCGGCCGACGCGCCACGAGCCCGGGGGGACGGGCGCGGTGGCTCCGGCGGTGCCGAGGGGGGCTGTGGGGTGCACGCCTTGCGATGCGGTGGGGCCGGGGCTTCACGTGGCCGGGCACGAGGTCCGGGCCCGTGTGGCGCGTGCCCTCGTCGGTGGGCGCCAGCTGCACAACGCGGGGCCGGGCCTCGGCGGCCTCGGCAGGCTGCTCGACGAGGGCCCAGGCCCAGGCCAGAACGGCGCGGAGGGGGCTCCCCGCGCGGCCGGTGGATGCCAGGCTCTGCTCGGGCGCCCGTGCGGCCTGGGCCACCACGAACGAGATGCTGAGGTGGAAGCTCAGCTCCAGCATCGAGGGGGAGGCCACCACAGCCGTCGCATCGCCCTTTTCCTCCGGCAGGCGCACCAGCTTCACGACGAACTGGTTGATGTTGATGGCCCGCGGCAGGGCCTGGATCTCCCGCAACGCCTTCACGAGGTCGCCATACTCGCCGCGCAGCACCACCCGGTAGACCTTGTGCGTGAGGCGCACGGGGGGTGGCGTCGGCGTCGCGCCGGGCGCCGTGGGGGTGGGGCTGGGCCCGGGGGTGGCGGCCGGGTCCGTCGAAGGCGCCACCGAAGGGACAGGCCGCTCCAACCCCTGGGTCACGCCCTCTGGCACCAGCGTCTGGATCTCCAGGTGCTGGTCCTGGAAGATGGACGTCAGCCCAGCCAGGGTCTCGACGGTCTTGGCCTCCATCTCCCGCGTCACGTTGGCGGCGTGGCGCAGGTCGAAGTAGGCGACGCGCGCCATGCCCTGCGAGGCACGGGCCTCCTCCAGGCGCCGGATCTTGGCTTCGAGCTCGGTCTTTTCAGCCTGCCTGGCGCCCACCGTGCCCTTGAGGCGGAGCTGCTCTTCCTGGGCCGGCCGCACGAAGAACCAGTAGCCTGAGCCACCCCCGACAGAGAGGGCAGCCGAGACGAGGGCAGCGAGGGCAAGGCGATTCACCGCTGGGGCACTCCTTCCGGCAGGGCTGCCGGGACAGCTGCCGTCGCAGCCGGCACCGCCAGGGGCGGCAGGTCCAGCAGCCGGATCCGCATCCGGTAGTTGTAGGTGCCGTCGTCGGACCGCAGCAGGTCAACCACCTCCACAGCCCCCACCTCCCGGTAGCCGCTGATGGTCCGAGCCAGCTGAAGCCCCGCGCCCTGGGAAGCAGAACGCCCCATCAACAGCATCTGGTCGGGCGTCTCGGCCTGAAGCTGCTCCACAAACGCGTCAGGTGGCATCAGCTCGGCCAGCTCATCGAGGAAGGCGATCGTCAGGTTGGGGCGCGAGGCCTCGCCAATCACCTTCAGCACGAGGTCATTGATGCCCGTCTCCTTCTCGAGGCCCAGGACGCGGGCCGTCAGCCCCGCATTCGTGGCCGCGAGCGAGTCGATCTCGGCCTGCAGCAGCCGGTTCTGCCCGCCGAGGTGGAAGCTGCCGAACCACCACGTTCCGGCCAGCGTGACCCCCAGCCCCGCCAGCACGCTGACCACGGCAGCCACCCGCGTCCGGTCTGCCAGGAGCCGTTCCAAGGCGGCCAGGAGGGGGCCGAGCAGATCACGGGTCTGGCCCGCCCGGTGCGAGACGTCGAGGCTGGGGATGCCCGTCTCCGCCCCCCACAGCGCGAGGCCCAGCACGGCGGGACTCAGCGTGCCGAAGACCTCTGCCGGCACGCGGTGGGTCCAGCGGTCGAGGCCGATCGCCCGCAGCGGGAGATCCGTGTGGGCGCTGAAGTACGTCGCGAGCCGCGCGGAGTCTGCCAGCGTGGCGCCCGCCACCAGCAACTCCCCGTGGTCGGCCGCGTCCGCCCGGACGGTGCGCGAGACCTCCGTCTCGATGAACTGGTTGAGCTGCCCCTCGTCGGCGGCCGGCAGCGTCACCTCGCGCCAGGTTTGAAGTTCCTTGGTGGACCAGGCCGTGATCACGAGGCGCCCGGGCAGCACGACGACCCCATCCCAGCCCGCCTCGCGCGACGGCCGCTCATTCGCGAGGTTCCGCAGCGAGGCGAACTGCACCAGATCAACGGCCTTCAAGTTGAGCTTGGCCGCCTTCAACGCCTGCACGTAGGCGTCGATCAGGGGCTGGGTGCTGGCCGCGTAGAAGACCGTCGTCGCGTCCTCGTCCGCCTCGACCGTGAAGTGGTCGACCATCGGCTCGGCGTCTCGGAACTGGGTGTACTGCTCGGCCTCCGAGAGCACGGCCTGCTCCACCTGGTTCGCGGGGATGCGCGGCAGCGAGACCATCCGGGCGATCGCCCGGCTGCCGGACAGGCCGAGCACGACATTGCGCTCCTTGATGCCGTTGTGCGCCCAGAAGGCCCGCAGGGCCTCGCTCAACGCGGTGGCATCGAGGATCTCTCCCTCCTCGTCCACGACGGGGGTGGCGAGGGTCGCGTGGTGGTAAAAGTCGAAGTCGACGATGCCCTCAGCCGTCTGGCTGCACTGGGCAGCCTCGATGGCGGTGGGCGTGATCAACAGGCCGACGTGGGGTTTGAGTCTCAACGACAGCGAATCCTGGCGCAAACGGAGCCGGTATCATCCTACACCGCGCCGTCCAGGCAGGCTGTAATTGATGCACCCGAACCGCCCGCACGGCCACCGACGGTCGACGCGGGGGGCCAGGCCCCGGCCTGCGAGGCTACAGCGCGGAGCCGTCCGACTTGCACGTCCCGAGGAACTTGAACGCCATCGTGTCGGCGCCGTTGAGGTTGTAGCTCTCGATCTCCACGTTGGCGAAGCCCGAGATGGTGGCCTTGGTGCCCGTGATGCCACTGTAAATGGGGACCACCACCACCACGTTCCCCGTCACCACGGCGTCGAGCGGGTCCTTGATCGTGCCGTTGTTGCTCAGGCCCGTGTTGCGCGTGATGGCATCACCCACGTCGAGGTGGGTGTCGCCGGCATTGTCAGGGTTGACGTAGGTTTCCGAGTTGCCTGGGGCCGTCAGTCGCGCTCCCCACGCCGCGTTGGAGGTCCCCGTATCCCACTGCGCCCAGCGCCAGTTGCTGTCTGCGCAGGCCAGGGAGGACGTGGTGTATCCCGCCGAGCGGCCCGCGAACACCGCATCGTTGACCATGACGCCATACACGTCGTTGGCCGGCACCGGGGTGGGCGTCGGCGTGGGGGCTGGCGTGGGCGTGGCCGTCGGCGTCGGCGTTGGCGTTGGCGTCGGCGTGCCGCCCGGCGTCGGCGTCGCGGTCGGCGCAGGCGTCGGGGTCGGGGTGGGCGTGGGCGTCGGAACCGGCGTCGGCGTGGGCGAGGGCGTCGCCACGACGACGGGCGGGGGCGTGGTGGTGTCGGTCGGCGCCTGGCCGTTGGCGATGCCGGGCAGCAGGTTGCCCTCGCGATCGCACAGCCCCAGGAAGGTGCCCTGGATGCGCGGGTCGTTGGCGCCCAGGTTGTAGCCCGTCAGCGTCACCTTGGCGAAGCCCACCGTCTGGTACTTCGCGTTGGCGCCCTGCTGCTGGTAGTTATTCCAGACGAGCACGATGCAGTTCTGGCCGATGCGGGCGTCAAGGGCGGCCCGCACGGCGCTGGAGTTGGAAACGCCCGTGTTGCCCGAGACCCAGTCCGCGATTTCGAGGCTGTGGTCGCTGGCGTCGTCGGGGTTGTTGTAGGTGACGGTCTCCGGGCTGTTCAACGCGGTGGCGAGGGCCGTCGCGTTGCCCACGCCGTCCCAGGCCACCCAGCCGAAGTTGCCGTCCCCTCCCCCGTTGAGCACGTCGAGGTGGGCCCCCACGGTGGTGCCGGCGACAGACGACTCGTTGACGGTGATCGGGAGGAAGTTACCAACGCCGTTGGTTTGCAGGCCGGGGTTCCACGGGTAACGGTCCGTGGCGTCGGGCGTGCCGTCCCCATCGGAGTCGCCAGGCCCCGGGGAGGGCGTGATCACCTGAGACCAGCGCAGCGTGCGAGGCGCCCAGATGCTCTGGTGGTGCAAGGCCACCATGCCGTCGCGGCTCAGCCGCGTGACGATGCGGAACAGCTTCTCCCGCACGTTCGCGTCGATCAGGAACATGAGCACGTCCGTGGGCGTGTTGTGTTCGAGGGCCGTCTCGTACTGCTGGTAGCCGAAGGCGGCGTGGTCGGCCATGCCACGGGTGCCCATCCCTATCACGGGGCTGTAGGTGGCACCGGCGTCGGTCGAGAAGGTCCAGCTCCCGGCGGTGGCCCAGGTGGGGTCGGAGTTGTCGCGCCAGCGCAGCCGCAAGTCGTCCAGCCGCACCTCCGCCTGCGAGGCGTCAGAGGCCGTCATCTCCATCTGGATCGTCCCGCTGGCGTTGATGACGTCGGCCAGGTGGACGGGCACCTCGCGGTCCAGCGACAGCTGCAGGTCCCGGGCGATGGTCTGGACCGTGATCTCGTCGTAGATCATCATGGCCGCGCGCTGGATCTCGCGGACGGAGTACGCGATGGAGGCTAGCATCAACGCGCCTACGACGGTCGCAAGCGCGACCTCGACCAGCGTGAAGCCAGGGCGGGCACGACGCATCATCTCAGAGCCCGATCTTGTCATCAACGGTGTCCGGCACCCGCCGCAGCGTGGACATGCTCAGGGTGGAGACGGCCTTGCCGCCACGGCTGACGGTGAAATCGAAGTAGTGCAGCACCTCTCCGGCCTCTGCGGGCGTGACGCTGTGTTGCGTCACTTCGAGCGAGTAGCCGGAGCCCGTCGGGGGCGCCACCACGCGGCAAGAGCCTGCATCCGCCGGCACGCGCTGCACCACCCGCAAGCCTTCGGCCTGGCAACGCAGCATGTGCTCCGCCATCATGTACCGTCGCAGCCCCCCTGCCTCCGCCCGCGGGTCGAGGGCCTCGAAGGCGCTCTTGAAGTAGACGGCCGCGAAGGTGGTGCCCGCCACGAACAGCAAGGCGGCCAGCGCGACCTCGATCAGGGTGAAGCCACCGCGACCCGACGCGCCCCGGCTGCGGAAAAGGCTCCTCACGGCGCCACCTCCTGAATGTCGTAGGCCGACAGCTCCCATGCTGGGGGGCTCGAGGCGGCGTCATAGGCCGCCGCGAACGTGAGGCGCTTGCGGAAGGTGCCAACGTCGGGCACCGTGAGCGTCGAATCCACCTGGAACGCGTTGGTGCCGGTGCGGGTGACCAGGCAGCTGGCGACGGCGCCAGAGACCCCCCGCGTCATCGCGACGTTGTCCTTGAAATCGAGAGAGATGCTGCTGCCGGCAGGCAGCCCCAGGGGCGTGAACGGGTTGGCAGTGGCTCGCTTGGAGGACCGGTTGGCCTCGTACATCACGTGGTTGAGGCCCATCTCGGCCAGGTAGGTCGACTGCAGCCGGGCAAGCGAGATGTGCTGCAGCACGAGGGCGTTGTTGAGTTGGGCCTTGAGCACGGCCTGGACGCCCCCCACGATGACGGCGATGCCCACCGTGAGGAAAAAAGCCGTCAGCACCAGGTTCCCGCGCCGAACGCCTGGCCTCACCATTGGCCGGGGCGCTCCGCGGGATAGTCCTGGTTGGAGAGGTTGATGCGGAAGGCCCCCGTGGCGGAGTCGTACAGCCAACCGCCCTTGCCGTATCCGGGGGAGGGCCCCGGGCTGAGGAAGACCGGGTTGTCCCACTGCGGCGTCGGCGCGTTGCTCGCGAGCGGCACGGCGGAGGCCGTCGAGTCGTAAGGCAGCACGGCGTTCTGCAGCGTCACGGGGTCCAGCGGAAGCGCCTCAGGCGAGCCCTCTGGGTGGTAGGGCTTGCCGACCGAGTCCCGGTTCAGCTGCACGCCGAAGCTGGAGCTGTAAGGGGAGGGAGTCGCCGCCGTCGGCGGGGGGGTGCCCAGCCGGAACTTGTCCATGCCGATGTTGGTCTCGATGGTGCCCACCATCGCCTGGGCCGTCTTGATGCGGGCGCTGGCCTGGACCTGCCGGAAGGCCGCGACGCTGGCCGCCACCAGCACGAGCCCAGCGCTGAGGGCCAGGGCCACCTCGACCAGCGAGAGGCCGGGCCGGGGCGAGCAGGCGGGAGCGCGCATGCGGGGCGTTCCTTTCAATGTTTGGGCCCTCCCATGATCCCCATCAGCGGGAAGTAGAGGGCACCCACGATGAACATGACTGTACCCCCGAGCAGCAGGGTCATTGCGGGCTCGATGGCCGAGGTCAGCGTCTTCACCGACTGCTCGACCTCGTTGTCCATGTAGAGCGAGGCCCGCTGCAGCATGTCGTCCATGGCGCCCGTCTCGTCGCCCACGGCGATCAGGCGGTTCACGAGCGGTGGGAAGATGTCGGCAGCGAGCACCACCGTGCCGAGCCGCGCCCCCACCTTCACGTTCTCAGCTATCTCGGCAACCTTCTCCTTGAGCACGTGGTTGCTGGTGTTTTCATACAGCGAATCCAGCGCCCGGACCATCGTCAGCCCGGACCGAATCGACATCGACATGTTGTTGAGCATGTGCGTCAGCGTGACCTTGTAGAACAGGTTGCCGACGAGGGGCAGCTTGAACTCGAGCTTGTCCCAGACGTACTTGTAGAGTGCCGTGCGCGACACGTGCTTCCAGCCCCAGGCCAGCGGGGGTAGCACGAAGAAGTAGTACCAGTCGTGCGTGATGAAGTGGCTCATGCCGAGCAGGATCCGCGTGAGCAGAGGCAGCTCGACCTTGAAGTCGGCAAAGAGCTTGATGAACGTGGGGACGATGAAAATCATCAACCCCGTCACGATCAGGATCAAGATGCCGAGCACGATGGTCGGGTAGGTCATGGCCCCCTTGACCTTCTGCTGGAGCTCCAGTTGCCGGGCCATGTAGTCGGCGAGCCGCTTCATGTTCTCGTCGAGGTTGCCCGTGGCCTCGCCCATGTCGACCAGCTCGATGAACAGGGGCGGGAAGACATCCCGGTAGTTCTTGATGCACTCGCCCATCGAGATGCCCTGCGTGATCTGCTCGATCATCTCCGTGATGATGCGCTGCAGGTACTTGTTCGAGACCGTGTCGCGCAGCAGGTGAAGGGCCTGCACGATGGGGAGCCCGGCCTGCGTGATCGCGGCCAGCTGCTGTGCCATCAGCGTCAGGTCTTTCTGCGTGACCTTGGGCGGAAAGATGCGCTCGTAGAAACGCTCGAAAGGGGTCTGATCGAAGCGCTGGACGGCCTTCGCCTTGGGCCCCTCCTGCTGAGTCGACGCCTTGAACTGCCCGAACAAGTCGTGGCGGATGGACTTGGGAATCAACCCCTGGTCGCGCAGCAACTGCCGAGCGGCACGCGGGCTGGTCGCCCGAAGCAGGCCCGTGACCTCCTCCCGGTTCTCATCCCGGATGGCCTCATAGGCGTAGTAGCGGTGCTGGCCCATCTGGGCGCGCACCGCCTCGACCTCCGAGGCCCGCTGGGCTTTGGCCTGGGCGCGTCTCGCGACGTCGTCCGGGCTGGGCCCGGCCTTCGCGATCGAGGCCCTGAGCCGCTCCACGAAGAGCGACACCGACGAGACCGGCTCGATGGTGAGCGGCACCACCCCGCGGCTGCGCAGCTGGTTGCGGGCGGCCCGGACGCTGTCGGCGGAGACGCGCTCCCGGACATAGCGGTTGCTCGTGTCCTTGAAGGTGGCCTCGAAGACGGGCAAAGGGAGCCTCCAACGCGTTCGCC
>JAYKHR010000073.1:0-30223 GCA_035285125.1 Candidatus Sericytochromatia bacterium
TTTTCAGGGGGTGTTTTGGGGGACCCCACCCCGTTTATGGCTGAGGGTTCCGGGCACGAGCAGCAGGGTGCGCAGTCATAGGCTCGACGACCTCAGGTTCCTGTCCGCATCCGTCCACCCGATCGCATTTCCTGCCGGGTCCTTGATCCCTGCGACGCGGGCCTTGATCACCCGGTAGCCACCGAACAAGTTTTCTTGGGCACCGCCACGGATCCAGAGGTGCAGGATGCTGGGCGTGGTCGCATCCAGAGTCACATCGGCTATTGAGCGTTGTGGGAACTGGAACTCAATTTTGGGCTGCAGGCTTGCCTTCATCGCAGCGATTGAGGGGCCTGACAGCACGATTCCGGAGCCGTCCAAGCCCTCATCCGTGAGATCGCCGGGTAACGCCCCAACCTTGAAAGAGTAATTGCTGAGGTCCTTCACGGTTGCGTCGACCCGCACCATGTCGTCGCCGACCCAGGCCCCAAGGGATTCAGAGAAGGCCAGATCGATCCGAATGTCGGGGCCGTCCGGCGTCACTTGCACATCCGTTAGTTTCGGGGAGAATTCATCACGCTTGACTTCGAAGCGCAACGAGGACGTGTGAGTCTGGGCCCAAGCGTTGCGAACGGCACCATCGTAGAAGAGGTCATTGTCCTTGAAGACGTTGCACAGCAGAGTTCCTGCCGCCGGCCATGTCAGATTCCCCGCCGCGTCGGTGCCGAGTTGGTTGCCCTTCAAATCCTCGATCCTCCAATCCGTCATGGCGAACAGTACGGCCTGGTACTCGGCATTTGCCCCGCTGCTTGCTTGGAGACTGTGATCGAACGTGTAGGTCACTTCGGTGCCGCTCGAATTCCAGCGGGGCCTGAGCCTGTTGGCTGCTGTTCCGAAGAGCTGGGAGTTCGCCCGAATCGCATATGGATAGCGCACTGCCGTGATGCCCGCGAGGACCTCTCCTGCCCGCTCCGCGGTAACCACGTCGAAGAATGGTTTTGAGGTGCCGCTTACATCGAGTGCTGACTCGTAACTCGTAGGGACGATGGTAAAGGCCTTGTCCAAGGCGTCGCGGCTGTCCTCGTCGAGGGCCTCGCTCAGCCTGACCGTGAAGGTCAGTTTGTTGGCGTCCACACCCTTGGCGTCATGCGCTGGGGTCGTGGAAGTTATTTCGGGATAATCCGAGATGAAGTAGGCGGCCCCGGGGTCCGATGGGTCAGTGCCGCCAAAGTTAAAGATATTCTGCGATCCCGTGGCTGACTGCTGGAACGACGCCACGCGGCGCCGTGACGTCCAGCCGTCCTTCGTCACGACCACCTCCACGTTGGCCCCTTCCGGCACGTTGTTGATGATATATGCGCCACCGGTCGTGGTGACGCTGGCAGTGTACGGCACGGAGGCGTCCAGGGACTTGACAGTCACGGTGGCGCCATCGACGGTGGCACCCTTCTCGCTACGGACGGTGCCGGAGACGACCACCGTCTTGCCGCTTGGCGGTGGGCCGGAGACGACCACCGTCTTGCCGCTTGGCGGTGGGTAAGCCCCGTCCTGAGGTGGGACAGTGGGGAAGCCTGTCGGCGTATCTACCGGAGCGGACGGAAGGACAAGGTCAGGGCAGGCCGCCCTGGGCTCATTCTTGATACGGAGGTAAACCGCGGTTGCCCCCCCATACCATTTTCCAAAGCAGGACCATGTCGAGCCCCCTTCAAGGAGGCTGATTTCCGCCGTAACTGCACCTTCACAGCCCTTCACCTGCATTCCCCAGGGCAGTGTTTGCCCCTGGTAGCGGCCTTGGGCTGGTGTCCCCACAGCGACCTGGCCGGGGGGGGCAGCGGCGCCGGTGCAAGTCTCAGAAACAGCAGCAGAAGGCAAAGCCGAGGCAGGCTGCTGCGTTGGCGCCGGCCCCTGCCATCCCATCGATGCAACGGGAGACGGCTCATCCTGCGGGGGCGGCTCCACCGCCCGCCTTCCCGTCCCCCCACTCCGCGCCTCACTCAACGCCCCCACCCCGGCGACGCCGGCCGAGTTCACGTTCGTCACGCACCCCGCGCTCACCAGCGCAGCCGTCGCGATCAGCGTCAGTTTACGGGCCCGAGCCGTCATGGGTTGCATCCTCATTCGTCGCGCAGGCCAGGTCGGCACTGCCTCGCGGGAGACACGCCGTGTCTCCATGAATACCCGGGCTCCGTCAGCTTGTCACCTCGGCACTGGATTGGTGGCAACAGGCCTCCAGCCCCCACGCCGCCGCAGGCCCCCCGGGAATCGCCAGGGGTGACCGAGGGTGTTACCCATGCCACCCGGTCAAGCTCGTATCATCAGGCCGGGGGCCTGGGCGCGATGGACACTTTCGGCAGCACCGTGCGACGCGCGCGCGAGCAGCGCGGCTGGTCGCTCGAGGATGCTGCCCGCCACATCGGCCTCTCGAAATCGCGCCTGCGGGAGCTGGAGACCGGGCTCAGCCTGAAGACCCGGAAGCCCACCCGGCCCACGGCCGACAACGTTGCGCGGGTGGCGAGGGGCCTCGGCCTCGACCAGGACCACCTCGCCGGGCTTGCGGGGCTCGGCTACCGCGTCGTGCCCGGCAGCAGCGAGGAGACCGCCATCCTGGCGGCCTTCCGCGCCCTGCCCCAGCCCATGCGGCCCGTCGCCGTGCGCGTCGTCGAGGCGCTGGGCGATGCGCCCGCGCGGGACACCCTCGGCATCGCGGCGGAGGGCGAGGCGCCGTTTATTCGCAAGCGGAGCTGAGCGGGCCGGGGCCTCACGGCAGCGTGCCCGTCCCCAACACCGTGCGGATCGTTGGTGGACAGCTGACACGCACTCGGGCCACCGGCTCGGTCACGCCTGGGGCGTTTAACCAAAAACCCCAGCCGCATCCACCTGCCTCACAGCACCGTCACCGTGATGGTCGCCCCCTTTGTCTCGTCCGCCGCTGCCTTCACGCGCAGCGTCGTCGTGCCGGCCTTCACGGCGGTGATGCCACCCGGCTCCGCGTCGAGGGCGACGATGTCGGGGGCGTCCGAGGTGATGATCACGGCGCCGTCCCGGGTGCCGTCCGAGTAGGTCACGGTGCCGGCCACGGAGGTCTTCAGCCCGGCCTTCAGCACGAGCGTCGCCAGGGACACCTGCACCTCCGTCACGGTGCGGGGGGCGCCCGGTGGCTGGGCCGTGAGCTCCGTGAGCCTGTGGTGCACGAGGGCGGCCCCCGGGTGGCGCTGCTGGAAGCAGGCGCGGGCGGCTGGCTCCCTCGCCAGCTTCGTGATCTCCGCCGTCACCTGCGCCTCGCTCGGGAAGGCCGTGTTCCAGCCCGCAGGCACGAGCTGCCCGGCATACGCCCCCAGGGCGGCCGCGGCGGGCTCCGGTGAGGCCGTGGGCGCCGGGGCGGTGCAGGGCCCGACGTCGGGCAGGCCGGCCGGGGGGGGCGCCACGGTCGGCGAGGCGGCCGCGTCGGCCGCGGAGGAGGCGGCCGCGTCCTGTGAGGGGCTCGGGGACGCGGGCTGGCGGGGTGAGGCGCTCGTGGTGACCTCCTCGGCGTAACTCTCCGGAGGGGACTTCGTGCGTTGGGTTCCCGGGGTGCCCGAAGCGGCGCTCGGCGTCGTCCGTCGGGCGCCCCGCGCGGCCGCTGCCTCGGGGCTCTCCACCGCGCTTGGCGACGCACAAGCGGCCAGCCAGGCGGCTGTGGCGAGGAGCAAGTGCGACGAGCGACGGTGGAGCATGAGCTTACTCTCCCGGTCGGTTCGAGGCCCCCTGCGCCACCGGCCCACCAGACGCCGGGGGCTCAGGCCTCCGGGGCCTGGTCCAGCGTCGCCTCGAACTCGTCGATCAGCGCCTCGACGGCGTTGAGGCCCTTGTGCCAGAAGCCGACGTCGTGCATGTCGACGTCGATGCGCTTCAGCAAGGTGGCCACCGCCGGCGACAGGCCCCCCTCCAGCAGCTGGCCGACAAAGGCCTCGGCAAACTGAGAGCCCTCCTCGCGGTAGCGCTGGCGCAGCCCGTAGACCATCATCAGCCCGAAGGGATACGACATCGAGTAGAACGGCATGTTCACGGCGTGCTGGTGCACCAGCCACCCCTGGGAGACCCACTCGGGCAGCTCGACCTCCGGGCCGAACAGGCGGCGGCGCTCCTGCATCCAGAGCGTGCGGAAGGTCTCGGCCGCGAGGGGGCCTTCGTGCCGCGCCGCGTGGATTTGTTGCTCCCAGCGGGTCATGGCGACCTGCAAGAAGAGCGTGCCGACCGTCGTGTCGAGCCAGGCACCGAGCAGGGTGCGGCGCACGTCGTGGCTGGGCGCCTCGGCCACGAGACGCTCGAAGGCCAGCAGCTCGCCGAAGGTGGAGGGCGTCTCCGAGAACATGCTGATGCGCAGGTTCATGTAGCGGTCGAAGGCGCCCGTCATCGCGTAGTGGACGCCGTGCCCCAGCTCGTGGGCGAGCGTCAGGAGGTCGCGGATGCGGTTGGTGTAGCTGATGAGCAGGTAGGGGTGCCGGCCTGGCGTGGACCACGAGCAGAAGGCACCCGCCCACTTGTTGGGGGCGGGGGCGGCATCGATGTAGCCGTCGGTGAAGAAGCGGTCGATCAGCTGGCCCACGCGCGGGTGGAAGCCCGTGTAGGCGTCGTGCACGATGCGGCGCGCCTCCGAGAAGCTGTACTGCGGGGGCTCGGCGGCCATCGGGGCGTTGATGTCCCAGGCCGAGAAGTCCTCGATGCCCAGGGCCCTGGCCTTGAGGCCCATGTAGCGGTGCACCAGGTCGTAGCGGGACTCGACGGCCGAGAGCATCGCCTCCACGGCCGACGCATCGAGGTCCTCGTCGATCAGGGTCTCGCCGTAGGGCAGCGAGAAGCCGCGCAGCTCCGCGTTGACGCGCACGTCCTCCAGCACGGCGTTGAAGACGGCGGTGATCACGTCCGTGCGGTCCACGATCGACTGGATCGAGGCCTCCGTGGCCGCACGTCGCGTGGCGCGGTTCGGGCTCGTCATCAGGCGGTTGGCCTCGGCCACGCTGACGGTGTAGGCCCCCTGTGGGCTCGGCATCCGGATGATGCGTGAGGAGGTCAGCGTGGTGTAGAGCTGCCGCCAGGCCTGGATCCCGCTCTGCTCCTTGCGGGTGATGGCCCGCTCGACGGCGTCCTCGAGCGCATGCGGGGCCCGTCGGCGGAGCCTCGAGAGCGTCTCCCGCCAGGGTGCCAGCGCCTCTGCCTCGCAGAGTGCCTGGAAGGCCTCCTCGGCCAGGTCCTGGAGCTCGTGGTGCAGGAACGCCGTGTCCATCCGGACCATCGCCGTCTCGCCGCCCATCCGGGTGTTCAGGGCCTGGGCGCGCTCGTCCCGCGTGTCGAGGCAGTAGGTGAGGAAGCCGAAGTCAGCCAGGTCGCTGAGCCGGCCCCCGATGGCGTCGTAGCGCTCCAGGGCCTCGCGCAGCTGGTCTGCTCTCAGCGAGGCGATCCGGCCCTGGTAGGCGGCCAGGAAGTCCTGCGCCTCTGCCCGAACGGCCCCCAGTTCGGCCTCAACCCGCGGATCGTCGGGGCCGTCGAAGTACGGCGAGAGGTTCCACCGGCTCAGCTCTTCACGGGGCGCTACGGACATCGGATGCTCCTGCCGGGCCTGCTCGCGCAGCCCCACGCCTGCCTTGAACCCCGGCGGCGCACCTTCGTAACGAAGGCGGGGACCTCTCGGGTGGGAGAGGTCCCCGCGCGGCCGGAGGCCAGACGCTCAGGCGATGGTGATCTCGGGGCTGAGGTACACGTCCTGCACGGCCTGCAGGAGGCGCACGCCGTCCTCGAAGGGCTTCTGGAAGGCCCGCCGACCCAGGATCAGGCCCATGCCGCCCGCCCGCTTGTTGATGATCGCCGTGCGGACAGACTCGGCGAGGTCCGTCTCGCCCGAAGAGGCCCCGCCCGAGTTGATGAGGCCGGCCCGGCCCATGTAGCAGTTCGCCACCTGGTAGCGCGTCATGTCGATCGGGTTCGCCGACGAGAGCTCGCTGTAGACGCGCTTGTCGGTCTTCCCGAAGTTGATCGCGTCGTAGCCGGAGGCGTGGACCTCGGGCAGCTTCTGCTTGATGATGTCGGCCTTGATGGTCGAGCCGAGGTGGCAGGCCTGCGAGCTCAGGTCCATCGCGGTGTGGTAGTCCACGCCGTCCTTCTTGAAGGCGTTGTTCCGGGTGTAGCACCAAAGGATGGTGGCCATGCCCAGCTCGTGGGCGCGGGCAAAGGCCTCGGACACCTCCACGATCTGGCGGCGCGACTCCTCGGAGCCGAAGTAGATGGTCGCGCCCACGGCCGCGGCACCCATCTGGTAGGCGTCCTCGACCGTGCCGAACATCACCTGGTCGTAGCTGTTGGGGTAGGACAGGAACTCGTTGTGGTTGAGCTTCACGACGAACGGGATCCGGTGGGCGTACTTGCGCGCCAGCGAGGACAGCACGCCGAAGGTCGAGGCGACGCCGTTGCAGCCACCTTCGACGGCCAGCCGGATGATGTTCTCGGGGTCGAAGTAGATGGGGTTCTTGGCGAACGACGCCCCGGCCGAGTGCTCGATGCCCTGGTCGACGGGGAAGATCGACAGGTAGCCGGTGCCCGCCAGGCGGCCCGTGTTGAACAGGCGCTGCAGGTTGTTGACGACGGGCTGCGGGCGATCGGAGTGCAGGAAGATGCGCTCGATGAAGTCAGGGCCCGGGAGGTGCAGCATCGAGCTCGGGATGCCGGTGGACCGGTGCGAGAGCAGGCTCTCGGCGTCCTTGCCCAGCAACTCCGTGACCCAATCGATGGTGCGCTTCTCGGTGTTGATCGTCATGCGGCCTCCTGCACGTGAGAACGGCGGTCTGTCGGCGGTGAACGCCCAAGCTCACGTTCTACCACGTGCCAGGCCAGCGGTCCAACGGCCCCGCCTCACGCCCGCGGCGGCGGGGCCTCGACGGGCTCGGCATCCAGCAGCCAGGGCATGGGGTTCTCGCGGAAGAACTCGGCTGCCAGGGAGGGCCTGACGAGCTCCTGGGCGAGAGCCTTGCGTCGTGCCGCGAGCCGCAGCACCGTGACAAAGCGGTTTTCTTGGCCGTGGGTCACGGTGGCGGCGTTCAGCTTGGGTCGTTTCAAGGCAGCCTCCCTCCGGCCCCGGCGCTCCGGGGCTCCAGGAGAGCCTATCGGGTGAGGCCCGGCCGTGTCCTGTCCAGGAGGCACCAGGCCTTCCGTCAGGGCCGTGGTTCAGGCAGAGACCGGTGCCAGGAGTGACTCCTGACAGTACGGGCAGCGGGTGCCCCCCGGCTTCACCAGCACGACGGTCTCCGCGAAGCAGCCCGCGCACGCCGCGCCGACGAACAGGCGGCCCGTCGGGGCGTTCTGCTGCAGCAGGCGCAGGCCGATGAACCCGACGTCGTTCGCCGGCGCCCCCATCGTGGCCCCGCCACAGCGTGGACAAGGGCCATGCTCGGGCCGGATCGCCATCGTCCGACAGGCGGGGCACAGCAGGGTGTGCCCCGGTGGCCGGCTGCTCTTGAGCCAGGCCATGGCCGCCCGGCCCATCTCGACCCACTCCTGAGAGGGCTGGAGCTTGTAGACCGCCTGCGCGATCTGGAAGGCCCAGCCGACGTAGCCCAGCGCCCAGGCCGCGTGGATCGTCAGCCGGCCGATCTGGGCCTCCTTGGGGGCCAGCATATAGGCCAGCAGGAAGTGGTGCGCCGCATCCTCGGGGGCCTTCGCGGCCATCAGCACGTGGCCGATCTGCGCGTAGATCGTCGCGTCCGCGGCGTTCGCCTTCAGCGCCTCGGCGAGGGCCGCGAGGGCGTGGCCGAACTGCCCCTGGCCCTGCAGCTCGCGGGCCTTGGCACGCAGCGCGTCGGCACGCATGACGTCGACAGCGACGGGCAGGGTCGGGGCCGTCTGGGCGGGCCCCTGGGCGAGCAGCGTGAGCACCAGGGAGCGCGGCTGGGGGCCGGGCGGCTTCGGGGCTGCGGGGGGCGCCGTGGGCGGGGCTGCCTCGGGAGGCGGCTCCGGGGCCGGTGGGGTGGCCGTGGGCTCGTGGGCCGTCGGGGCGGCGGCTGCGAGGGGCTCCGGGGCCGGTGCGGAGGCCTCGATGGCCGGCGGCAGTTCCTGCGCCATCGGGGCGGCGGCTTGGCCGGCCGGCACCGCCCGCGCGGCCTCCAGGGGGACGGCGGCTGACAGGGGCTCGGCGAACACCGTGGTGCTTCCCGCCATGCGCGGCCGCACGATCACGGCCCCCTCCGTGAGGCCCTGCGGGTGCCAGGGCCCGTCCCAGAAGGGCGGGGCGTCTCCAGGCTGGAGTGGGGCTGCGGGCTCGGCGGGTGCCATCGGGGGCTCCGGGACAGGGGGCACCCTCATTCGTACCCAGGCAGCCCGGCTCAATAGCGGAAGGCCAGCGCCCCCACCGAGAACCCCGCCGACGTGCCGAGCAGCAGCGCCGTGTCGCCCCGTCTGAGGCGGCCCTCGCGCACCGCGGCCTCGAGCGCCAGCGGGATCGAGGCGGCCACGGTGTTGCCGTGGTCGTGGGCGATCGTCAGCCAGCGCTCCGGCGGGAGCCCGAGGCGGCGGCGCATCAGCTCCAGCGCGCTGGGGCTGGCCTGGTGGGGGACCACGAGCGCGACGTCGTCGAGCGACAGCCCGGCCTGGCCGAGCACCTCCGACAAGAAGCCCGGCAGCACCGCGGCGCTGCGCTTGAACACGGCCCGCCCGTCCATCTCGAACAGGCAGTAGCCCTCGGCGTAGCTCGCGAGGTCCCCCCGGTGCTCCCGGGGGTGGTGGCGGGAGCCTCCGCCCCGGATCCGCGTCAGGTCGGCGCCCTCGCTGTAGGTCTGCATCCCGCACGCCAGGAACGCGGCGGGGTCGTCGGCGGGGCTGGCCTCGACGACGGCTGCTGCGGCGCCGTCGCCCAGGATCATCGCGCTCTCACGCGCCTGCCAGTCGAGCCCGACGGAGGCGATGTCGGCGGACACCACCAGCACGCGCCGGTAGCGCCCCGCCTCGATCAGGCAGCTCGCCACGTCCAGCGCCGTGAGGAAGCTGAGGCACGTCGAATTCACGTCGAAGGCCGGGATGCCCGAGCGCTCGGCCCCCAGGGCGCGCTGGATCAGGGCCGCGTTGCAGGGGATGGCCTGCTCGGGCGTGCCGCAGGCGCCCAGGATGAGGTCCACGTCAGCCAGCGCGAGCCCCCCCGCCTCGAGGGCCTGCCGGGCGGCCTTCGCCCCCATGCTGGAGGCCAGCTCGTCGCCCGCGTAGCGCCGCTCGAGCACGCCGCTTTCGGCCGCCACGGTGCCCGGCGGCAGGCCCATCCGCTCGTCGAGTGCCGCCGCCGTGACGACGGTGGTGGGCAGGTAGCGGCCCACGGAGCGGATACGGATGCGGCGTGGCGGCATGAGGGTTCTCTGGGCTCAGGCGGGCGTCTGCTGGGGTATGATGGTCGCACTCTACCCTGCCGCGCGGGCCCGCGTCACGTCCTGAGGGATCGCTTGCCGACCGCCATGCTTCACGGCTGCCCACCTGCCGGCCACCGACGCGCCCCCGGGGCCGTTGGCCCGAGGCCCGCCCCGGGCTCACCGTCGCTCGCGCGTCGGGCTGCCAACCTGGTCAAGGGGGGGGCCCGATGAGCCCGGCGCGCAGGGCCCTCGTCACGGGGGCCACGGGCTTCCTCGGTCAGGCGCTCGCTCACCGGCTGCAAGGCGCGGGCTGGGAGGTCGTCGCCTTTGGCCGCAACGAGGCCGTTGGAGCTCGCCTGGCCGCTGCGGGGATGCGCTTCTTCCGCGGAGACCTGGCTGACGCAGCCGCCGTCGAGGC
Organism: Candidatus Sericytochromatia bacterium; assembly: GCA_035285125.1. Classification (GTDB taxonomy): domain Bacteria; phylum Cyanobacteriota; class Sericytochromatia; order S15B-MN24; family JAQBPE01; genus JAYKHL01. The sequence continues at coordinate 9,757 of JAYKHR010000073.1, forward strand.
CGCTGCCGCGGGGGCCTCGCACGTCTTCCACAGCGGCGCGCTGTCCTCCCCCTGGGGCCGCGCGGCCGACTTTGAGGCCGCCAACGTGGCGGGCACCCGGCACGTGATCGCGGCCTGCGAGCGCCACGGGGTGGAGCGCCTGGTGCATGTCTCGACGCCGAGCCTGTACTTCGACGGCCGCCACCGGCTCGCCATCCGCGAGGACGAGCCCCTGCCGGCCCGCGGCATCAACGTGTACGCCGAGACCAAGCGCCGGGCGGAGGGCCTCGTGGACGCCGCCGCCGCCCGGGGCCTGCCGGTCGTGACGCTGCGGCCGCGGGCGCTGTTCGGGCCGGGCGACACCACCCTCCTGCCGCGCCTGGTGCGCGCCAACGCCCGCGGCTTCCTGCCCCTCATCGACGGGGGGCGGGCCCTGACGGACGTCACCTACGTCGACAACGTCGTCGATGCCTTGCTGGCCGCCGCGGCCGCGGGCCCCGAGGCGCTCGGGCGCCACTACAACGTCAGCAACGGCGAGCCGATGCCGCTCATCGACCTGCTCTCGATGCTGTTCGGGCGTCTCGCGCTGCCCATGAACGGCCGGGCCGTGCCCTACGCCGTCGCCTGGGCGCTGGCTGCGGGCCTCGAGGCCGCGGCGCATGCCACCGGGGGCCGCGAGCCCGTCCTGACTCGCTACACCGTGGGGGTCCTCGCCCGCACCCAGACGCTCGACCTCACGGCGGCCCGGCGCGAGCTGGGCTACGCGCCGCGGGTGTCGGTTGCCGAGGGGCTGGAGCGCTTCGCGGCCTGGTGGGAAGCCGAGGGCGCCTCGGGAGGGCCGTCGCGTGGGTGACGTCCGCTTCAGCCTGCTGGCCGCCGGCCACTGCACGGTGCCGGGCCACCTCGTGCTGCCGGGCACGCCGCGGCGGCCCTGTCGCTTCCCCGCGCTCGTCGGGCTCATCGAGCACCCGCGCCACGGCCTGGTGCTCTTCGACACCGGCTACACGGAGCGCTTCCACGCCGCCACGCGCCGGGGCGTGGGCTGGTTCTACGGCAAGGTCACGCCCGTGACGTTCGCACCGGAGCAGGCGATCGCCGCCCAGCTGCGCGCGCGCGGCCACGACCCCGCCGACGTGCGCTGGGTGGTCCTCTCTCACCTGCACGGCGATCATGTGGCCGGCACGCAGGACTTCCCGCGCGCCCGCTTCGTCTACGTCCAGAGCGCCCATGAGCGGCTGCAGCGCCTCGGCCGCGTGAGGCAGGTGATGCACGCCTACCTGGCCGAGCTGCTGCCCCGGGACTTCAGCGACAGGGCGCTGCCCATCGAGTCCCTGCCCGTCAGCCCCCTCGGCCGGGGCGGCTTCCCGGGCGGCCGGGACCTCTTCGGCGACGGCAGCGTGGTGCTCGTGGACCTGCCGGGCCACGCCTGGGGCCACGTCGGGGCCCTCGTCGCGGCGCAGGACGGCGACTGGCTCATGGCGGGCGACGCCTGCTGGGCCAGCGAGGCCGTCCGGCGCAACGTGCTGCCTGCGCGGCGTGCGCAGTGGCTCTTCCCGGACCGCGGCGCCTACCGCGACACGCTCGGCCGCCTGCATGCCCTGCACCTCGCGCAGCCAGACCTGCGCATCGTGCCCTCCCACTGCGAGGAGGCCGCCGTGCGCTGGGGCGCCCTGGCCGGGTCTCCCCCCTCAAATCCGCTCGGGGCTTGACTTGCCGCCTCCGGCCTCGTATGGTGAAGGGCCGCTGCCCCGAGCCCTTACCGCCATGACCACCGCCACCTCCCCCCTGGAAGCTGAGATCGAGAAGCGTCGCACCTTTGCGATCATCTCCCACCCCGACGCGGGCAAGACCACGCTGACGGAGAAGCTGCTGCTGTACGGCGGGGCCATCCACACGGCCGGCGCCGTCAAGGCCTCCAAGGCCGCGCGCCACGCCACCTCGGACTGGATGGAGCTCGAGAAGCAGCGCGGCATCTCCGTGACGACCTCGGTGATGCAGTTCCCCTACAAGGGACACGAGCTCAACCTCCTCGACACGCCGGGCCACCAGGACTTCTCCGAGGACACCTACCGCACGCTCGCCGCCGTTGACGCGGCCGTGATGCTCATTGACTGCGTGAAGGGCGTCGAGGCCCAGACCAAGAAGCTGTTCGCGGTCTGCCGGATGCGCGGCATCCCGATCTTCACCTTCATCAACAAGCTCGACCGCAACGGCCAGGACCCGCTCGAATTGATGGAGGAGATCGAGCGCGTGCTCGGCATCCGCACCACGCCGATGAACTGGCCGATCGGCATGGGCTCCGACTTCAAGGGCATCTACGAGCGGCGCACAGAGGAAGTCGTGCTGTTCACGGACACGCGCCACGGCACCAAGGAGGGCTCGGTCCAGCGCATCGCCCTCTCTGACCCCGGCCTGGGCGCAGCCATCGGCGAGGATTACCTCGCGAAGCTGCGCGAGGACATCGAGATGCTCGACATCGCGGGGGATCCCTTCGATGCGGGGCGCGTGGCGCGGGGCGAGCTCAGCCCGATGTACTTCGGCTCGGCCATGACCAACTTCGGCGTCGAGCCGTTCCTCGACTCCTTCGTGGGCCTCGCGCCCAGGCCTGGCCCCAAGCCGACGGCCGACGGCGAGCGCGAGCCGCTCGACGAGCGCTTCAGCGGCTTCATCTTCAAGATCCAGGCCAACATGAACCCCGCCCACCGAGACTGCGTGGCCTTCATGCGCATCGTGTCGGGCAAGTTCCTGCGCGGCATGAGCGTGCGGCACGTGCGCCTCGGCCGCGAGGTCCGGCTCGCCAAGTCCCTGCAGTTCATGGCGCAGGACCGCGCGCTCGTGGAGGTGGCCTTCCCCGGCGACGTGGTGGGCCTGTTCGACCCGGGGTTCCTGCGCATCGGCGACACGCTGTGCGAGGGCGCGGCGATCGAGTTCCAGGGCATCCCGCGCTTCACGCCGGAGATCTTCGCGACGATCGCGCTCAAGGACCCCTCGAAGCGCAAGCAGTTCAAGAAGGGCCTCGACCAGCTCATCGAGGAGGGCGCGGTGCAGATGTTCTTCCGGCCGTCGGTGGGCGAGCAGGAGCCCATCCTCGGCGCCGTGGGGCGGCTGCAGTTCGACGTCTTTGCGCACCGCCTCAAGGCCGAGTACGGCGTGGACGTGATCTTCCGGGAGCTGCCCTACGAGACGGCGCGCTGGGTGCTCGGCGAGGTCACGGACGTTCCGAAGCTCGAGCACTTCGGCGACAACATGTTCTTGCACGACCGGGACGGGCGCGCGATGCTGCTCTTCCGCAACCCGCTGGCGCTGCGCTGGGAGGCGGAGCGCCACCCCGACCTGCGCTTCCTCGAGAACCTCGCCGACGCGATCGCCGGGCCCCGGATGCCCACGGCCTGAGGCCCGCGCCCGCGGTCAGCCCTGCTCCGGAGCCCGGCCAGCGAGGCTGCGCGGGCGCTACCTCACGGACGGGGCGCGCGCTGCGTCAGCAGCGTGACGATCTGGTCGAGGTCGACCTCCATCGCCAGCATGATCAGCGTCGAGCCGCCGGGCACCTCGGTGGTGCCGCGGGCGATCTCGACGCCGCTCGCGGTCTCCACACCCACGAAGTTGCACGTCGGCGGGAAACCAGGCCGGCGCGAGATGGCCTCGACCGTCATCCCGGCGATCTCGCCGTCCTCCGGCACGGGCACCTCGAAGACGTCGATGTTGCCCTTGGCGAGGCGCATCAGCGAGGTGATCTCGGGGTGCTCGATGCTCACCATCAGCTGGTCGACGAGCGGCTGCACCGACGAGGCGATTGTGGTGGCGCCGGCCAGCCTGTAGGCCTCCTCGAAGTTGTGCTCGCGCATCCGCACGAGGCGGTTGGGGACGGCGAAGCTGCGGGCCAGCAGCGTGAAGGCCAGGTTGTCCGCGTCGCTGCGCATCATGGCGCAGGCGATGTCCGCGCGGCGCAGGCCGACGGCCTCCAGCGAGCGGGGGTCGGTGGCCGAGCCGGTGTGCACCATCGCGCCGAGCTCCACGTGGGCGTACTCCGTGACCGTCGGGTCCGGGTCGATCACCACCACGTCGTGGGCGTGGGCCAGCAGCTGCTCGGCGAGGGCCAGCCCGACGAGGCCACCGCCCGCGATCACGATGTACATCCGCGTCCCTCCTCGCTCGCCACCGGCCTCCGGCCAGTATAGCGTCGCGCCGAGCCCCTCGCCTAGGGAACGTGCTTGACGAACGCAAGTGTGATGGCTATCATAACCATAATCTCATCTTAACCATTTGGCGCCGCTGCGAATGGCGCCAAAAACCCCAAAGGCCCGCATGGGGCGGTGATTTTCGGGGCTGGTTGCTGAGGAAAGGGGAAGGCATGCCGTCGAGACCTCTGCGTCCAGGCCGGTTGGCGACGGGCCTTGCTGCCGTGGTGGCGCTCGCCGTGAGCGCCTGTGGCGGACCGGGGGCTGCCCCCGCAGGCTGGCGGCCCCCCCTGGGGCCGATGGCGGCGCAGCGCTCCGAGGAGCTGACGCTGCAGGACGAGCCCGTCGCGGTGCTCGCGGAGCCGGCGCGCCCCAGCCGCCGGCCTCGCAGCGTCAGGCACGGCAACTGGGCCCGCCTCCACACCTCGTCGGCGGAGACGTTGCCGGCGCTGCGGGCCCTCATCCACTCGGCCGAGCGGTCGCTCTGGTTCGAGACCTTCAACTTCGGCAACGACTCGATGGGGCGGCAGATCTACCCCTTGCTGATCGAGAAGGCCCGACAGGGCGTGCAGGTCAAGGTCATCGCCGACTACGTCGGCAGCCGCTTCCTCAAGGGCCACACGCAGATGGTTCGGGACATGCGCGAGGCCGGCGTCGACGTTCGGATGTACGCCCCACGCTGGATCGTCAAGGACGACCAGCGCCGGGGCATCAACATCGACCACCGCAAGGTCTACATCGCCGACGGCAAGCGGGCCCTCGTGGGCGGCGTGAACCTGATGGCGCACTTCGACACCCACACGCAGGACGTGCTCGTCGAGTGGCGCGGGCCGATCGTGGGCGACCTGACGGCGGAGTACGCGCACGACTGGCAGCAGGCCGGCGGCCTCCTGGTGGGCGGGCTGCCGCCGGCGCCCCCTGCCCAGCCGGACGGAGGCGTCACGGCGCAGGTCGTGGTCACGAGCCCTGGCGAGGCCCGTTACGAGGGGCGAGACGCCATCTACGCGGCCATCGACGGCGCCCAGCGCCAGATCGACATCTCGAACCAGTACCTGTGGGACGACCGCCTGATCCAGAAGCTCCACGGGGCCGTGCAGCGCGGCGTGAAGCTGCGCATGGTGGTGCCCGGCGAGGAGGACCACGGCTACGCCAAGGCCCTGCACGCCGAGGAGATGAAGCGCCTGATCGACGCCGGGGCCGAGGGACGCCTGTTCACGGGCACCCACCCCGAGGCGCACCTGCACACCAAGTACTTCGGCGTGGACGAGGCCTGGGTGGCCATCGGCTCCACGAACGGCGACACGCGGGCGCTGATGGACAACCAGGAGCTCGACACCGTCATCACCAACGCGTGGCTGGCGCGGGAGTTCCGCGAGCGCATGTTTGCGCGCGACTGGACGGAGTGGTCCAAGCCCTTCGTCTACAAGCCCGGAGGCCCGGTGACGAGGCCCTTCCGCAAGCTGCTGGAGATCTTCGACTACTACATGTGAGGCTTCGGGGCGGGCTCAAGGTGCGCCGCCCGGCCTCGATGCAAGCTCAGAGCCGCACGGTGTAGTTCTTGCCGTGGTTCGAGTCCCACTTTCCGTTGGAGGTGAAGGCCAGCTCCACGGACCTGACGGCCTCCGTGGTCGTCACGCCGTTCGGGCCGGCAGCGGCCAGCTGCACGGTGCCGGTGCGCAACGCGGGGTGGCCTCTGTAAATCGTCAGGGGGACAGGGTTGAACACCTGCTCGCCGCCGCTCCTCGTCCTGACGCGCACATACGCGTTGATGGGCTGGCTGCCGTCGCCAAAGTAGCCGGCCAGATCCTCGTACGTGATGGACAGGGCGACCGACCCGCGAGCCTCGCTCGTCACCGCCACGCCATAGGGGTTGTCGAGCCCGGTCTTGGGGCCGCGCTGAGCCGTGCTTTCGGTGGCGGCGCGCACGGTGGGGGTGACGGGGGCCTTGGTACAGCCGGCGAGCAGGCCGAGGGCGAGCAAGCCGAGCAGGAACGAACGCATCGTGGTGAACCTTTCTGTCACGCGGGCGCGAAGGGCGACGGCCGCGGGGGAGTGCCTCCCGGAGGCTGGTGGAATTGAACCTGAGGGGTTTGTCCGGGGTTTGGACGCCGTCAATGCTAAGGGCAGGCCTGTTTCAGGTTAAGCAATGTTTAAACCAGGTGTGCGGCGCCCTCGGGCGCTGGGCAGGCCGTTGGGGGATCTGGCATCATGGTGGGGCGTTTGCGCGTAGCCGACCGGAGGCCGACCATCCCGACCCGCCTGCTGGCCCTGCTGGCCTTGCTGGTTGCCTTGCTGGCGGCCTGGGTGGGGCTGGCTGACCCCCCCGCTCCTTCCCTCGCCACCCTGCAGGCGCGCCACGCGGAGCTGCTGGCCTGGCGTGAGGCACGCCCCCTGCTCGCCATGGCGACGTTCGTGGCGGCCTACGTCGTCGTGGCGGCCCTCTCCTTGCCGGGTGCCGTGGTCCTGACGCTCGCCGGGGGGGCGGTGTTCGGGCTCGTCTGGGGCACGCTGCTGGTCTCGCTGGCCTCCACCCTGGGCGCGACGCTGGCGATGCTGGGCGCCCGATACGTGCTGCGGGGCTGGGTGGTGGCGCGCTTCGGCGAGCGCCTCGCGGCGCTGGACGAGGGCCTGCGTCGGGACGGCGCCCTGTACCTGTTCACGCTGCGGCTGGTCCCCGTCGTGCCCTTCGTGGTGGTCAACCTCGTGATGGGGCTGACGGCGATGGAGGCCTGGACCTTCGCCTGGGTCAGCCAGCTCGGGATGCTGGCCGGCACCGTCGCGTACGTCAACGCGGGCACCCAGCTCGCGCACGTGGCGTCGCTGGCGGACGTCGTGGCGCCCTCCGTGTGGGGGGCTTTCGCCGTGCTGGGCCTCCTGCCCTGGGTGGCGCGCGCGGCGGTGGGGGCGTTGCAGCGCCGCCGCGCCCTCGCTGCCTGGCCCCGGCCGCGACGCTTCGACCGCAACATGGTGGTCATCGGCGGCGGCAGCGCGGGCCTGGTGACGGCTTACATCGCGGCGGCCGTCCGGGCGCGCGTCACGCTGGTCGAGGCCCACCGGCTCGGCGGCGACTGCCTCAACACCGGCTGCGTGCCGTCCAAGGCCCTGATCCGGGCGACGCGGCTGCTGGCGCAGCTGGCGCGGGCAAACGAGCTCGGCCTTCGCACCGCTGGCGCCGAGGTCGACTTCCCGGCCGTGATGGCCCGGGTGCGGCGCGTCATCGCGGCCATCGAGCCACACGACTCCGCGGAGCGCTACACGGGGCTCGGCGTCGAGGTGTTGCAGGGCCGGGCCCGGCTCGCCACACCGTGGGAGGTCGTCGTCACCCACCCGGACGGGGCCGAGACGCGGCTGACGACCCGCGCCGTCGTGCTGGCGACGGGGGCGCGGCCGACGGTGCCCCGCATCCCGGGGCTGGAGGATGTTGGCTACCTGACCTCCGACACCGTCTGGGAGCTGCGCGAGCTGCCCCGGCGGCTGCTGGTGCTGGGTGGGGGCGTGATCGGCTGCGAGCTGGGGCAGGCGTTTGCCCGGCTCGGCGCCGCCGTCACGATCGTCGACCGCGCGCCGCGCCTGCTGGCGCGGGAGGACGAGGAGGCCGCCGCCGCTGTCGCGCAACGGCTCCGGGCTGAGGGGCTGAGCCTGTGCCTGGGGCACGAGGCGCAGGCCTTTGTGCAAGAGGGGGGGGAGCGCGTGCTGCTCGCGCTGCACGAGGGGCAGGAGGTTCGGCTCCCCTTCGACGCCCTGCTGCTGGCCGTGGGACGGACGCCCAACGTGACGGGCCTCGGGCTGGAGGACCTCGGCATCCCGGCTGCCGGCACGGTCGAGGTCGACGCCCGGCTGCGCACGCGCTTCCCCCACATTCTGGCCGCAGGCGACGTGGCGGGCCCGTGGCAGCTCACGCACGCGGCGGCGCACCAGGCCTGGCACGCCGCGGTGAACGGCCTGTTCGCCCCCTTCAAGTCCTTCCGGGTCGATGGCCGCGTCGTGCCGCGGGCCGTGTTCACGGAGCCCGAGGTGGCGCACGTGGGCCTGACGGCGGCAGAGGCCAGGACCGCCGGCGTGCCGTTCGAGGTCACGCGCTACGGGCTCGAGGACCTCGATCGGGCGATCGCCGATGGCGAGGCGGAGGGCTTTGTGAAGGTCCTGACGGCGCCCGGCTCGGACCGCATCCTGGGTGTCACGCTCGTCGGCGCCCACGCGGGCGACCTCGTCGCGGAGTGGGCGCTCGCGATGCGCCACCGACTGGGCTTGAACCACATCCTGGGCACGGTCCACGTCTACCCGACGATGGCGGAGGCCAACAAGTACGTGGCAGGGGCCTGGAAGCGGGCGCACGCGCCGGAGCGCCTCCTGACTTGGGTGGCGCGGTTTCACCGCTGGAGGTTGGGATGAGCCCTGGCAGGCACGTGCAGGCGCGGCGGGTGGTGGTCGGGCTCGGCGGGATCCTCCTCGGGGCGACGGCCTGCGTGGCCGCCCCCGCCGGGGCCGCGTCCCCGGTGGCGGCGCCGCCTGGGGGTCCGGCCCTCCTGCCGGGAGCGACGCCGCCCGGCTTGCCTGCCTTGCCGCCTCCCTACCCGGTGGCGGGGGCGCCTGGCCGCTCGGCCCCTGGCCCGGTGGCGCGCCAGCCCGCTGGCCCGGCGCTGCCTGTGGCATCGCGCGGCAGGCTGGTCGGGGACCTCGGCGCTGCGGCCTGGTCGAGCTGGGAGAACGTCACCTACCTGCCCTGGAGCCGCAAGAGCCGGTACGCCCGTCAGGATGGCCCGGATGGCCCTGTGGTGCGCGTGGACGCCGACGACTCGGCCTCGATGCTGGTGCGCCTCGTGGCCTTCGACCCCCGCCGCGAGCCGATCGTGTCCTGGCGCTGGCGCATCGCGAGCCCGCCCACGGCCGGGGACGAGCGGGTCAAGGAGCGCGACGACTGCGCGGCGCGGGTGTACTTCGTGTGGGGCCTGCGCAGCCGCAGCGACGTGTTCTCGTCCAAGGGCCTCGCCTACGTGTGGGGCCGCACGCGCCGGGTGGGGGAGGTCGGGGCCTCGCCCTTCACCGACCAGGTCGGCGTCGTCACCCTGCGCAGCGGGGCCGCCGGGGCCGGGGCCTGGCAGGTTGAGCAGCGGGACCTCGAGGCGGACTACCGGGCGTACTTCGGGACGTCGCCGGATGGCCCCGTCTCGGCGATCGCCCTGCTGACGGACACCGACCACACGAATGGCAGGGCCACGGCCTGGTACGGGCCGGTCCACGCGCAGGCGCGACCGGCCCGCTGAGGCCGGCGCCCCAGGGCCCTGCCGCCGGGAGGTGCCCCGCCCGTCGCCGGGAGCCGCTCACAGCAGGAAGTCGATCGCCTCCAGCGTCCGCTGCACCAGCCGGCGCCACCAGGGCACGCCCGCCAGTGCCTCCGCCGCCGGGCGGGCCTTCTCCCAGTCGGGCCCCAGCACGCGGGTGACGAAGTCCCGCGCCAGCTTCGGGTCGCGGATGACGGCGTTGAGCTCGTGGTTGTGGGTGAGGGTCCGCGCGTCGCCGTTGGCCGAGCCGAGTGAGAGCACCTTGCCATCCACCACGAGGGCCTTGAAGTGGCTGAAGGCCTGCACCCACTCCTCGCCATGGGGCCGCACGTCCACGAAGCGCACCTCGACCCCGGCGGCCGTCAGCTGGCGGGCCGTCTCCAAGTTCAGGTTGCCGAACAGCAGCCCGGGCAGCCCGCGCTCGCCCTTGCCCGGGAGCATGACCTTGATGGCGAGTGCCGGGTTGCGGCGCTTGGCTGCGAGGAGCTCCTCGATCAGCGCGTCGTCCGAAAGGTACGGGTACACCAGCTGGATCTCCCGCTCGGCGTAGCGGATCAGCTTCAGGTGGGTGTCGCGCAGCTCCGTCTTCTTGCGGTGCGGATCCGTGACGACGGTCTGCACCCAGGCGCTGCCCCCCGCCTGCCCGCGTGCGGCCGGCAGCTGTGCGGGGAGCTCGCCGCCCGCGTTGACCCAGTTCTTGAGGAACTCGCGCTGCACGCGCTGCGTCTCCTCGCCCGTGATGGTGAACATCAGGTCATGCCAGGCGTACTCCTGCTGGTTCCGCGGATTGATGAAGTGCGGGCGGAGGTACTCGTCGCCGATGTTGCGGCCGCCCGACAGGAAGCGCGAGCCGTCCTGGATGAACAGCTTGCGGTGCGTGATGGGCGTGACGCCCCGGGCCGTGGGGTCCACGCCGCCCCGGTTGAACTCCAGCACGTCCACGCCACCCTCGCGCAGCCGCTGCACGATCGTGTTCTCCTTGCCCGTGGCGGCACCGTCGCGGAGCCCGGACCAGTCCACGAGGACCTTGGCGTCGAACGTCTCGCCGCGGCTCGCCGCCAGCCGCTTGCGCGCGATCAGGGCGTCGGCGATCTCGCGTCCGGAGGCGTCGTCGTGCCAGATGAAGATCTCGATCCAGAAGGCCTCGCGGGCCGTTCGGATGGCTGCCAGGATTGCCTCGCGAGACTCGTCGGCCGTGACGTGAAGCGCCACGGCGTTGCGGTAGGTGGGGGCGTCGAGCGCCAGCTGCTCCACCCCGAAGGTGCCGTTGCGGGCGATGACGCGGCTGGCCATCTCGGGCGCCGAGGCGACGGCGGCCGGCCGGGCCTCCCCGGGCATCCGGCGGTCCTGAATCTTCAAGATGCGGTCGCGCAGGGTGGGCATCGGGGGCTCTCTCGGGGGGCTTGGGGTTTTGTCGGCGCGAGATGCCGAAAAGTTCTTAAAATATGGTTAAATAGCGCGCTTGGGATGGTTAACTCTACGCCGCCAGACCGGGGCCGGGCTCCGGGCTCTGGTGGTTGCGTGTAAGCTGGCAGGCTGCTTTTCGGCGTTTTCCTCGGGCGCTGCCGATTGACGCCCCGTGTGTTAAAGGTTTAGAATTGGTTAAGGGTTGAGCGTTTTCGGCTTAACTTCACGGAAGGGAACAGCGTGGTCACCAACCTGAAGTCGCGCGCGCGGTGGACGCGCAGGGTCGCCCTGGGCCTGGCGCTGCTCGCGCTGGCAGGCTGCACTGCTCGGCCGCCCGGGGCCCCGGCCGCCGCGTCGCGGGGCGGCGAGGCGAGCACCCTCCTGGCGGCCGAGGGGCCCGAGCCCGGGCTCGACGAGCCGCCCTCGGCCGTGATCCACGTCCCGGCCGCGCCGCTGCGTCGGGCTGCGCCTCTGACGCGCGCCAACGCGGCCCGGGCCTTCGTGTCGCCGGCCGAGACGCTGCCGGCTCTCCTGGACCTGATCCGCGGGGCCCGGCGGTCGCTCTACCTGGAGACCTTCAACTTCGGCTACGACAGCTACGGCCGGCGCATCGTGCCCCTGCTGGTCGAGAAGGCGCGGGCCGGCGTGGAGGTGCGCGTCGTGATGGACTACTGCGGCAGCCGCTTCCTGCCCGGCCACCGCGCCCTGGTGCAGGAGCTCCGGGCGGGGGGCGTCGAGGTGCTGCGCTACCTGCCGCGCACCATCCGCAAGGACGACCGGATGGTCGGCATCAACATCCAGCACCGCAAGGTGTACCTCGCGGACGGCGCGCGCGCGCTGGTCGGGGGCGTGAACCTGATGCGGGAGTTCGACACCGTCCACCAGGACCTCCTCGTGGCGCTCGAGGGGCCCGTGGTGGCGGACCTGCACCGCGAGTTCGCGCTCGACCACCGGGCGGCTGGGGGCAAGGCCACGCTGACAGTGCCCCCCGTGCACCCGGGGCAGGGCACGGCCACGGCCCGCGTCGTCGTGACGAGCCCCGCGGAGGGCCGCTTCGAGGCCCGCGATGCGATCCTGGCCGGGATCGACGCCGCGCGACACACCATCGACATCGAGAACCAGTACCTCTGGGACGACCGCCTGATCGGCCGGCTTTATGCCGCGCTGGAGCGGGGCGTGCGCGTCCGGCTGATCGTGCCTGGCGAGGAGCACAAGGCCGTCTTCAAGCAGATCCACGCCGAGGAGCTCCAGCGGCTCGTGGCCCGGGGGGCCGAGGCCCGGCTCTACCACGGAGACCCGGCGGACGCGCACCTGCACGCGAAGTACTACCAGGTGGACGCGGCCTGGGTCGCCGTGGGCTCGACGAACGGCGACACGCGGGCGTTGATGGACAACCAGGAGCTTCAGGTGGTGCTCGAGGACGCCAGGCTCGCGGCCGACCTCCGCACGCGCCTGTTCGAGCACGACTGGACCCGGCGCTCCGTGCCCTTCGTCTACAGGCCCTCGACGGTCTTCACCGGGCCGTTCCGGCGGCTGCTGGAGCTCATCGACTACTACATGTAGGGAGCGTCACGCCCTGACGCCGGACCCACCGGGCCCTGCGGCGCCCGGGCGGTGGTCGTCGCGGTCAGGGGCCGACGGCAAGCAGGCCTGGCCGGGACGCGGCAGGCCAGGGTGGTGGTCCTGCCGTGTGCGGCCAGGGCCCAACGGCAAGCAGGCCCCGCCGGTTGGCGGGGCCTGCGGAGGCCGGGCTCAGAGCTCGCCGGTGGCCACCGCCGTGGCGACCGGGTCGGCCGAGGGCGACGGGGTCGCGGTGGGCGTGGCCGAAGGCGTAGGCGTAGGCGAGACCGTCGGCGTGGCCGAGGGCGAGGGCGAGACCGACGGGGTGGCCGCATCGTCCTCGTCGATGATCGGCGAGGCCGAGGGCAGCGGGCTGGGGTTGTGGGAGGGGGCGATCTTGGACACCTCGACCTTGACCTTGCCGTCCGTGTCACGGGTGCCCGTGATCTCGGTGCGGTTGCCGTCGCGGTGCGTGATGAAGCCGTCGATCTGCTCCGAACCGTTGGCCCGCACCGCCTTGGTCCACTCGGCGTACTGCTGGCGGCCGTCGGGGTAAATCGTCGTCTCCCTGGTGACGACCTTGTAGGCGCCGTCGTCACCCTCGAGGGTGCGGACGCGGGACAGGTCGATGCGCAGGTCCTTATTCGTCAGGCCGGACTTCCGCACGGACAGGATCTGGGTGACGCCGTCCGCGTCGATGGTGCGCCGCGTCTCGATGGCGAAGGTGCCCTTGAGCGTGGATTGCCACGTCGTGATGATCTCCTTGCCGCCGCCCGCGAGGGTCTTGACCTCGGTCTTGGGCTCGGTGCGGTTCTTGCGCTGGGTGTCGATCTCCCCCTCGTGCAGCTCGAAGGCCTTCTCGCGCTTGTGCTTCAGGGCGAGCTTCACCTCGCGGCTGAGCTTCCAGCGCTGCCAGGCGCGCTGGATCGAGTCCTTGAGGTCACCGAAGACGCCCTGCAGCTGGTAGGTGGCGCCGTTGTCGGCCAGGAGCTCGAGGGCCTCGAGCTCGGCGTCGACGGTCACGACGTCGGCGGCTGCCGCCTGGGACATGGCCGCCACCGGCGCGGCGACGGCCACGCCGGGCCGTACGGCCACGGTGGGCGCGGGGCCCTTCACGTTCACGAGCGGCTGCACCGCCGTGAGCGGGGCCGGGGCCACGCCCCTGACGCCGGCGGAGGTCGCCAGGCGCGCCGTGGGCGTCGCGGCGCAGCCGGTGAGGATGGCGGCGGCGAGGGTCACGAGGGTCGCGGAAGGGCGCATCGGGGGCACTCCATCGGGAAGGTCTGGGGCCAGGGCGGAGGCAAGCTGCCTTCCACACCCTCCTTGTCGCCGGGGAGGCTGAGGCATTCGATAAAGACCACGTAAAGTCTACGTTAAAGCTTCGACCTCAGGCGCCGTCGGGCCCGGTCGCGAGCCCGAGGGCACACCCCGGTGTGTCCGGGGAGCAGCGCGAGGCCTCGGCCTGGATGGCCACGTGGGTGATGCCGTGGCGCGTGGCGAGCACCTGGTTGCAGGCTGCCACGATCGCGACGGCGCGCGGCACGTCGGCCTCGGCGACCAGCACATGGCACGACAGGCTCGGCAGGCCGTGGGCGATCCCCCAGACGTGGAGGTCGTGGACTTCCTGCACGCCGTCGACGGCGGCCAGATCAGCCGCGATCCGGGCCGGTTCGAGGTGCGCGGGGACGGCCTCCATCAGGATCTCGACGCTCTCGTCGACGATCTGCCAGGCCCCCCAGGCGATCAGGGCGGCGATCGCGACCGAGAGCAGGGGGTCGATCGCCGTCCAGCCCGTCAGGGCGATCAGCCCGGCGCCGACGACCACGCCCGCCGACGCGGCGGCGTCTCCGAGCACGTGCATATAGGCGCTGCGCACGTTCAGGCTGTCGTGGGCGTGGGCGTGCAGGCGCCACCCGATCACGCCGTTGATCAGCAGCCCGAGGGTGGCCGCCACCAGCATGGGGCCAGCCTCGATGGGGTGGGGCGATGAGAGCCGGTGCCAGGCCTCCCAGGCGATCCAGAGGGCGATCAGCAGCAGGCTGAGGGCGTTGGCCAGGGCCGCCAGGATCCCCGTCCGGTGGTGCCCAAAGGTCCGGCGGTGCGTCGCGGGCCGGGCGGCCTGCCGCGTCGCGTACCACGACAGCCCCAGCGCGGCGACGTCCGTGACGACGTGGCCGGCATCGGCCAGCAGGGCGAGGCTCCCGGAGCGGGCCGAGCCCACCAGCAGCACCCCCAGCACGCCGCACGACAGCCAGAAGGCCCAGGCAAGCTCCCGACCGCTCGCGTGCAGGTGGTGGTGGCCGTGCGCGTGGTGCCTGTGGTCATGCCCGTGCGCGTGGTGCCCGTGGTCATGCCCGTGCCCGGCGTGGTCGTGGTGGTGGCCGTGGTGGTGGCCGTGCCTCTGGGGGGGCTCGTGCTCGTGGCCGTGCCCGTGCGGGTGGTCAGGCCCGGCACAGGTGCCCATCAGGCCTCGCCGCCATCGATGCGGGCCCGCACCGCCTGGATGGAGCCCAGCGGCGCCGGCGTTGCGGCAACGGGCCGATCAGGCGCAGGTGGTCCGGCGGGCTCGACGGGGCCGAGCAGCGGGCCCGTCGCGGCCTTCTTGACCTGCCTGAGCAGGGAGCGGGAGAGCTTGTCTTCAGGCATGGCCACCTCCGAGCTCATCATACCCCCGGCGCCCCCGTGATGCCCCTCACGGTCGCCAGGTTCCGCCAGGCGCACCATGCACCCCAGGGGCGAGCGGACTTCGTGGAGGCTTCATGTTGGTCTCTCTCGAGCTAGGCGCAATGGTCCTCTGTGCGGCGCTGGCCGTCTGGGTGGCCTATACTCATTGCCCGGTCGACGAGGCCTCGGGTGGCCTCGACGAGCCGGGGGATTGGCAGACCTCCTAAGGCGCGTGGCTTGAACCGCCCGCGGGTCGCGTGCTAGGATTGCCACACCAAGCCCCCATGGTCTAGTGGTTAGGACACCACCCTTTCAAGGTGGGAACACGGGTTCGAGCCCCGTTGGGGGTACTAGCTACTCGGCCTCGACTGTTGTTGCAGTCGAGGCCTTTGTTTTCAACGCTTCGGGGGCTTGGGGTATGGCTCGCGCCAGCGCTCCTTGAGAGGCTGCAAGTCCCGCCGGTATGGGCTCTCGCCTGTTCGAGCCGTGTTGGGGCTTCAGAGGGTCTCGAAACACACCGCTGGTGAGACCTGAGACCTCCTCGCGAGGCCTTCGATGTGGGGCTTGTTCAACTCCCGCTTGTCGGAGAGCACCTCCGAGAGGATCGACGGCGTCTTGAAGAATCCGACGAGGTCCTTCTGCTTCAGGTTGTGCTGCTCCAGGAGCACCGGACCGTCTCGACCCCGCTCACGTCGGCAACGGGGTCGTGCGCCGCTTCATAGGCTGCCACCAGCAGGGTGATCAGGCTCGGGCATTCCTGCTCCGAGGGATGGATTACCGGCCTGGCCAGCAAGCCCTCGATGATGGCCATGGCCTGCGCATCGTCTTGCTCGTCGTGCAGCGCCCGCGGGACGAAGCGGGCGATGAGTGCGTCTTGGATGATGTCATAGCCAAGAATCATGCTTCCAGCCTCCCTTGTCGAATTCCGCGTGCGTCAGGATGCTGCGAATGAAGACCGTCCCATTCGTGGGTCCCACGCGCCAAGTCACCTTGGCGATCAACCTGACCTAGGTTCTGCCCAGGTTGAACACCGTGAGCAGCCCCACCAGGTCGGCAGAGGGAAACGTCTGCCTGAGCTCGACGAAGTTGCTCCAGGAGGCCTGGCTGACGATCTTGAACCAGGCCTCTAGCGGTTTCTGGGCGGCGCTGCTGACGGCGAGGCGGTTGCCGGGGACCTCGCGTCGGGGGAGGCGGGGGCTTCGGCCGGGGCCCAGACCTCCACCTCTTGGCTCACCTCGAAGACGACGCGGTAGGGCCGGTGAAGCTCGCGTGCGAGGAACGCCTCCACCAGAGCGACCTGGCGGGGCGTCGGCGGCTCCACCGTCCGGACGGAGAGGCGCAACAAGGGGCGCTCGTCGCCCAGTTCGAGCTTGACGGCCACGAGGTCGAGCCGGCTGAGGGTGATCGTGCGGCGGGTCAGGACGTCCCTGACCGACGCTTGCAAGCGAGCCTTCTCGAGGACCGTCCGCGAGCCGTAGGCAAGCGGAACCGTCAGCAGGGTGATCAGGGCTGCGGCCTGCTGGAGGGTGCGGCGGCTGTTGGCGCCGAACGTTGCCAGGCCACCGATCGCGAACACGGCCATGCAGGCCACGCTGACGCCGAGCAGGTTCGTCAGGAAGAGCAGCGTGGCTCCCCAGGCGCCCGCCCAGCGCCCCAGCGCGAGGAGGAGCCCCACCACGCAGAGGGGCGGCACGAGGGCCACGGCGATCGCCGTGCCGGCGACTGCGTCTCCAATGCGGGGCCGCAGCTTGGCGGCGCCGCTGACCACCCCGGCGGCCAGGGCGATGCCGAGGTCGAGCAGGGTGGGTTGGGTCCGGGCCGTGGCCTCCGGGCTGGGCTCCGGGTAGCCGACCAGGATGCCCAACACCGCGGCGATCGCGATCGGGCCGGCTGCGCTGAGCACGATGGTCGAGAGGGCACGACGGAAGAGCGCCACGTCCCCACGCAACGCGGCGTAGGCCAGGCCTCGGATGGGCATCATCATCGGCGCGACGATCATCGCGCCGATGATGACGGCCGGGCTGTTGGCCAGGAGCCCGAAGGTGGCTATCACCGCGGAGGAGCAAGCGAGCAGCACGAACTCCGGGCTGACGGTCGATTCAGCCTTGAGATCCGCCAGCAGCACTGGGCAAACCATCGGGGTCATCCGGGGCGCGGGCGGTGGGCCCGGTCCGGGGGCCGGAGGGTCAAGGGGTGCCATGCGCCCCACTGTAGCGCAAATGGCGAGCCGTCCCACGTCACCCGGTGAGGAACCTGCCGTGGAACACGCCCAAGCCGCTCCCGGCGAACACCCTCGGGCGCTGCCGCCCGCGACGTGCTGGTCGTTATCCTAAAACAGGTGCCGGTTCAGCAGCAGGTGGACGCCGATGCTGGCGACATAGCCGAGCACGATGGCCCAGACCCACCTCAGGTGGGACAGGAAGGTGTAGTGCCCCCGAGCCTGCCCCATCAGCGCCACGCCGGCCGCGCTGCCGATCGAGAGCAGCGACCCCCCGACCCCGGCCGTCAGGGTCACGAGCAGCCACTGCCCGTGGGACATCTCCGGGTTCATCGAGAGCACGGCGAACATCACGGGGATGTTATCCACCACGGCGGACAGCAGGCCGATGAGCACGTTGGCCCACGTGGCGCCCAGCCCGCCGTACAGGGCGCTGGATACCAGGGCGAGGTACCCCAGCGTGCCGAGGCCGCCCACGGCCATGATCACGCCGTAGAAGAACATCAAGGTGTCCCACTCGGCGCGCTCCATCTGCTTGAACGGGTCGAAGGGCCCGGGCTGGGGCGCTGGCTCCAGCGGCGGCGCCGCGAAGACGTCGTCCGGTTCATCGAGCACGGGGGCTGCGTGCGGGGTGCGGCACTGTAGCACGTAGGCGTAGAGCTTCAGCAGCCCGAGGCCCGTCATCATGCCGACCACCGGAGGCAGGTGGAGCCACGCATGAAACACCACCGCCAGCGCCACCGTGGCGATGAACAGCCCCACGATGATCCAGGCGCCTGGGAGGACCGTGACCGTTTCATCTTGGGGCTCAGGGGCACCCCGCCCGATGGCCATCGCCATCAGGCCGGCGGGCACGAGCCAGTTCACCAGCGCCGGCACCACGAGTGCGAAGAACTCCCCGAACTGCACCACGCCCTTCTGCCACACCATCAGCGTGGTGATGTCGCCGAAGGGGGAGAAGGCGCCGCCCGCGTTGGCGGCCACCACGATGTTGATGCACGCGAGGGAGACGAAGGCGGGCTGCCCTACCCCGACCGTCACCACCACGGCGCCTGCCACAAGGGCGGTCGTGAGGTTGTCGGCGATAGGGGAGAGGCAGAAGGCGAAGGCGCCCGTGGCCCAGAACAGGGCCCGGTAGGAAAGCTCGGCGCGCACCAGCCTGACGCGCAGGGCGTTGAAGACCCCGCGCTCCTCGATGGTGTTGACGTAGGTCATCGCAGCGAGCAGGAACAGGAAGAGCTCTCCGAACTCCAGCAGGTTATGGCGCACGGCGGCCTCGGCCGCCTGGGGGGCGCCGGCCTGGGACAGCCCCAGGGCGACGAGCACCCAGATGAGGCCGGCTGCCAGCAGCATGGGCTTGGACTTGCGCAGGTGCAGGACGTCCTCGGCCATCACGAGGGCGTAGGCCACGAAGAAGGTGGCGAGGGCCGCAAGCCCAACCCCTTGGCCCGTGAGATCGGGAGGCAGCTGGGCGCCTCCCGAGGCTGCGTGAGCCGGGGCGACGCCCAAGCAGGCAAGCGACCCGAGGGAGGCCAATGCCTGGCGGCAGAGTGGGGGGCTGAATGGCCTGGCGTCTCGGTCGGGGCTGCACATGCAGGCCATCCTAGCACGCTGCCCCAGTGAAGGACCCGCACGCACCCAGCGGCAGCGGCGCGTCGAGGGGCCTTGACGCTGTTGGCCACGGCACCCGCTCCCCATGGGGCACCGTCGTTACCCCTCCGCGTCCGGGCCTGGTGTTGCCAGCCCGAATCTCGGCCCGAGCCAGTGCGTCAGGCCCTCAAGCGCGCCCGAGGCACAGGGAGCGCTCGCGCGGTAGACCTCCGGTGGTAGCTGCGCCGACAGCGCAGGCTCAGCGTTGCTGACCACGGCCGCCATGCCCGCGGCCAGCAGCATGTCCAGGTCGTTGCAGGAGTCACCGCACGCAAAGGTGGCGGCGGCCGGGACGCCCAGCTGCGATGCGATCCAACGCAGGGCCAGGCCCTTGCCGGCGGCGACAGGAATCACGTCGAGGTCCCGGCGCGAACTCAGGACCAGCCGAGCCCTGATTTGGCTGTGGCGCAGCCTCTCGGACAGGCTTGCCACCAGGGGCTCAGGGGCGTCTGGCGAGACCCAGCAGCTGACCTTGAACCGGTGGAGCGCCTCGGGCGGCTGCAGCGCCAGTCCAGGGCTCCGAGCCAGGAGCCGCTTCACCCGACCGGCCGAGAAGTGGCGCCCGACCCGGCGTCGCCAGGCGCGGTCCACCCAGGCTGATGGCCCCCAGCGGACCTCGGCTCCCAGGCCGGTGGCCCACGCGTCCGGCCAGGGCAGCCCCTCTGTTTTCACCAACTCGGCAGCCGAGGGGTAGGTCCGGCCCGTCACGTAGGCCAGGGCCGTGTCGGGAGATCGTGCTTCCAGTGCCTGCTGAAGCTCAGGCGCCACCGCCCCACCGACCAGGGTGCCATCCAGATCGAACGCCACCAGCCACCGGGCCGGGCGGGTGGGCCTCACCGAGACACCCCTGAGACGCGTGCGTACAGGGCCGACATGCGGTCTGCCACATGTGGCCACGTGTAGCACCTCCGTGCAGTCCGCTCGGCAAACCGGGACACCCGCTGCCAGAACACCGGCTCGTCCAGCAGCAGCCTGCAGCAGTGGGCCAGGGCCGTGGCATCACCGACCGGGAACAGGAGCCCCGTTTCGCGATGCACCACGGTCTGCCGCAGCCCCCCCACATCGCTTGCAACCACCGGGGTGCCGCAGGCCATGGCCTCGAGCGCCACCATCCCGAAGCTCTCGTACCGGCTGGGCACCACCACCACCGACGCGGCCCGGTAGACGTCGGCCACATCCTGGGCGTCGAGGCGGCCGAGCCAGTGCACCCGGGACGCCCAGGGCTGCTCGGCGACCAGGGCGCGGAGGCGGTTGTGCTCCTGCTCGTCGGCCCCACCCGGGACGAAGCCACCCGCCAGCAGCAGGTGGGTGTCCGACTCCATCGCCAGCTGGCTGAAGGCCTCCATCAAGGTTTCCAGGCCCTTGCCGGGGTCGAAGCGCCCCACGTAGGCCAGCAGTGGCTCGGTTGGGGGCAGCCCCCACCGTGCGCGGGCCGCCTGGCGGTCGCCAGGGTGAAACACGGCCGGGCTGTAGCCGCAAGGGATGACCTCGGGCTTGCCGGTGGCCTTGTAGTGACGGGCCCTGGCGAT
>JAYKHR010000074.1:0-64649 GCA_035285125.1 Candidatus Sericytochromatia bacterium
GGGCCGTCACCGTCGCGACATCGGCGGCTCCCCACGGCGTGAAGGCCCTGAGCTGGTAGCCCCCGGCTGGGCGGACCACGGGCTGCACCCGCAGGGGGATGGCGGCGCCGGGGGCCACCGGGGGCGGGGGCGCCGCCATCGGGGGGGAGGCGCAGCCGGCCGCGAGCAGCAGCAGGCCCGTCCAGGTGCGGGGGGAGCAAGCCAGGCGTACACCGGCAGCGATCATGGGCGCAAGGTCCTGTTCAAGTGGGGGGGAGCCGGGGCGTGAGCGTCGGGGGGCCCGGGGACTCGGTGCCCGTGTTCACGTCGATGGTGCCCGTCGCACCCACCTCCGGCTCAGGTGTTGGCGTGGCGGTGCTCCGACGGCGGCTGGGGGCCTGGCTCGCGGGGGTGGTGGGGCCGGGGGTGGCGTCCGGGTCGGGGGCCGCGGGGCTTGGCGAAGGCTCCGCCACCAGGTTCGCGTTCTCCACGGTGCCGGACACCACCGTGCCGTCGGCGTCGGTGTAGGTGAACTCCCCCGACGTGGCGATCTCCACCCCGCCGAGCGGGAAGTCCTCGCCGGAGATGGCGTCGAGGCCGGTCTTCCGCTCCTGCTCGTCGTCCTTCGACGTGAACGTCTCCAGCACCGCTTTGACCTCGCCGAGGAGCTCATCCAGCAACCCAGTCTGCGCGATCACGGCCTGGAAGGCCGCGTTGCTCGGCAGCTCGCCCTGCGCGTTCACGCCGGAGGCCAGCTGGCGCGCCAGCTCAGGCGCCTGCGTGAAGGCCTGCTCGAGCGCCTTCACGGCCCGGTTCACCCGCGTCAGCAGGCCCTTCAGGCCCTCCTGCGTGCTCGGCTCCTTCAGCTGAAACTGCAGCTTGAAGGCGCCCTCAAAGGCCTTCGCCGCAGCCGTCGTCGCCGCCGTCAGCTTGACCCTGACCGTCAGCGAGACCGTCGTCTGCTGCACCCGGTACAGGTCCGCCGGCGCCTCCCCCACCACGTTACCCGCCCCGTCAAAGAGGCTCACCAGCGTCAGCCCGTCCTTCACCGCCACCAGCTTCACGAACTGCGTGTCAGAGGTCGTCGGCAGCATGTAGTCGAAACGCCCCGATGCGGAGCTCAGGTTCCCGGCGGAGGCCTGCTGCAGGTGCTGGCGCCCCGCCCGCAACGCAGGGGCACCAGGGTTGCCGGTCAGGTTCTGGCCTCCGGCACCTATCAGGTTCTGGCCTCCGGCAGCGATCAGGTTCTGGCCCCCGGCGGCAATCAGGTTCTGGCCCCCGGCGGCAATCAGGTTCTGGCCTCCGGCCGCGATGAGGGGAAGCTCCCGGCCCGTGGCCAGATCGAAGGCCCGCATCGTGGCCCCCGCCAGCGGTTGCCCGTTGAGCTCCACCACACCCCGCAGCCGCTTTTCGCTCGCCGCCGGGGCAACGGCCGTGGCCGGAATCGGGTTCACGCCCGCAAAGGGCTCCGCGCAGCTGAGCAGCAGGCCCGCCACAGCGAGGGCCAACCCCGCACCCGTTCGCCGCGAGTTCCGCACGCATCCTCCTTCTTGGGCCCACAAGCAGCTGGACACCCTCCAGCAAAGCGATTTTCAGGCGCGCTCCCAGTGCTTGTACCCGGCTCTATCAAGACCTTATCGGCTTTCCAAACCCCGCGCCTCCGTGCTGAACCCCCATCCGCCGCTGGCAGCCCCGGCCTCCCGCAGGCGGCCTGGCGTGAGGCGCTCCGCACGCGTGGCGCTTGCCCAGCCGAGCCATCGCTCCCGCTCCCTCCGCGGGAGCAGGGGCGCGTTCGCGTGTCAGCCCCCGGGAACCCCCGGCCTCAACCAGCCCCCGTAACGACATCCGAATGAGCCCGGCCAGCATCGCTGGCCCTGAACGCCGCCCTCACGCGTCCAGAAACGCCGCGAACACCTCGTTGGCCAGCGGCACCCCGGCCGCCGACAGCCGCAACCGCTCGCCATCCCACTCGACCAGGCCGCGTTCGCGCAGGCCCGCCAGCACCGCCGCGTAGCGGTCCACGATCCCGAGCCCGAACCGCGCCCGGAAGCGCGCGTCCCCCACGCCCTCGCGCAGCAGCCGAAGCCCCATGAACATGGTCTCCTCTTGCTCGGCCTGCAGGGTCTGCGGCTCAGCGGGGGGGAGCGTGGGGCCATCCTTCAGGTAGGCCGGGATCGTCGCCGGGTTGGCCCAGCGCCTGCGATCCAGGTATGAGTGGGCCCCGGAGCCGAGGCCGAGCCAGGGCTCGTTGCACCAGTAGATCTCGTTGTGGCGCGAGGTCGCGCCCGCCCGGGCCCAGTTCGAGACCTCATAGGCCGTGTAACCGGCTGCCGACAGCACCTCGTCCGTGATCGCGGCCATCTCCCGCTCGTCCTCCTCTCGAGGCAGGGCCAGCTTGCCGGCCCGCGACTGCGCCTCGAAGGGCGTGTGGGGCTCGATGATGAGGCTGTACGCCGAGAGGTGCGGGAGATCGAGCGCCACGGCTTGCCGCAGGGTGTCCCGCCACAGGGCCGGCGTCTGCCCGGGCAGGCCGTACATGAGGTCGATGCTGATGCGCTCGAAGCCTGCCGCGCGCACGGCCGTGACTGCATCGAGGGCGTCCTGCGGCGAGTGGATCCGGCCGAGCCCCGTCAGCAGGGTCGGGTCAAAGCTCTGCACGCCCAGCGACACCCGGTTGATGCCCATCGCCCGGTAGGCCCGCCAGGCCGCCACGGCCGAGGCGTCCGTCAATCGCTCATTGCCGGGGTTCGCCTCCATCGTGACCTCGGCCCCCGGCTCCACGACGAAGTGGTCGAAAACCTGCGCCATCACCCGCGCCATCCAGGCGCCCGGCATGTACGAGGGCGTGCCACCGCCAAGGAAGATCGAGCGGACGCGCAGCCTGGGGGCCGCTGCGATCTCGCGGCCGAGGGCCTCGAGGTAAGCCGCCATCTGGTCGTCTTGCCCCGCGTACGACGGGAAATCGCAGTAAAGGCACTTCCGCGCGCAGAAGGGGAAGTGCAGGTACAACCCCACGGCGGGAAACAGGGCGCGGTGGTCCGGGAGCGTTCCCAGGCCAGGAAGGGGCGTCATCGCAGCGTCTCCCGGGCCGGGCCCATCAGCTGCCGGCCTTGCCGCGGCAGGGCGTCAGCGTCACCTCCGGCGCGAACCGCAGGACATCCGCGTAGTGGGCCAGCTCCGTGCCGTGGGCCGCCACACAGGCGGTGCCGGCCGCCACGGCCCAGCGCAGGCTCTCCTCGAGCCCCGCGCCCTGCGTGAAGCGGTGCAGGAACCCCGCCACCATCGAGTCGCCGGCGCCGACGGTCGACCGGACCTCGACCTTGGGGGGGACGGCCAGCCAGCGCTCGCGACGCGTCGCGGCGATGACCTCGGCCGGCCCGTTGCTGAGGATCACGAGCTCCACCCGACCGCCATCCAGGATCTCGTCGAGGGCCCCGTGAACGGCCTCCGGCGTCGGCAGCGCGTGCCCGACCATCCGCTGCAGCTCGTGCAGGTTGGGCTTGATCATGAAGGGCCTGGCCTCCAGCCCGAGCCGCAGCGCCTCGCCATCGGCGTCCAGCACCACGCGGTCTTGCCGCAGCGTGGCCTCCTCGGCGAGCTCCCGGTACACGCCCTTGTCCAGGCCCGGCGGGATCGAGCCCGAGAACACGATCCAGCCGTAGTCCTTCGTCCGGCCCGCGATCTTGCGCTTCAGGCGATGCAACTCATCGACCCGGATGGTGGGGCCGGGCATCGAGATCTTGGTCTGCAGGCGTTGCCCCGCCTGCTGGATGATGAGGTTCTCGCGCGTCTCGCCCACCGTCCAGTTGAAGTCGCAGACGAGGCCCTCGTCCACGAGGAACTTCTCCACCTTGCGGCCGGTGTCACCCCCTAGGAACCCGAACAGCAGAGAGGCCTGCCCGAGCTCCCACAGCACCCGCGACACGTTGAGCCCCTTGCCGCCCGGATCGAGCCTGTAGCCCTGGGCCCGGTTGGTGTCATCGAGGCCGAGCGCGTCGACGTAGATGGTCTTGTCGAGCGAGGGGTTGAGCGTGACGGTCGCGAGCATGGGGCCTCCCCGAGACGGGCGGCCGGGCTAGCGCGAGGAGGCCGTGAACGCCTCGGCGAGGGGCACCGGACCGACCCGGGGCACCAGGGCCTCGACGTCGACAGCACGGCAGGCCGCAGCCCCCTCGACGGCGGCGTTGGCGGAGCCGGCCGCGACTCCCCAACGCGCGGCCTGAGCCAGGCCTGCGCCGCGCTCCCATTGTGCCAGGAAGGCCGCCAGAAACGCATCCCCCGACCCCACGGGGTTCAAGACGGGCACCTCCGGGGCAGCGACCCACCAGGCCTCGCCGTCCGCCGCGACGGCAGCCCCGGCCTGCCCCATCGAGAGCGCCACCACGCGCGGGCCCGCAGCACGCAGGCGTTCGACGGCCTGGGGCAGCCCTTCCAGCGTGACCGGGCCGCCGAGGAGGGCCGCGGCCTCCTGCTCGTTGGGCTTGACCAGGTCCGGTGCCAGCGCCAGCAGTTCCGGCAACTCCGGCCCGCTCGAGTCCAGCGAGACCCGCTTGCCGTGGTCCCGGGCCAGGCGGATCAGCCGCGCGTACGCCTCGGCCGGCAGGCCCGGGGGCAGGCTGCCGGAGAGCACCACCCAGGAGGCCCGCGGCAGCAGGCGCTCGAACAGCGAGAGGAAGCGGGGCAGCTCAGCCTCACCGACATGCGGGCCGGGCTCGTTGATTTCTGTCGGAGGCTGGCCACCTGGGTGAATCAGCGCCACGCACGTCCGGCTGTCGCCGGCCGCCAGGGAGTGGAACTCGTGGGCCACCCCCTCCGTCTCGAGGAGGCTGAGGATGGCCTTCCCGGTGGGACCTGCGACCATCCCCGTGGCCAGGGCCTCGGCCCCGAGCTCCCGCAGGACGCGCGCCACGTTGATGCCCTTGCCGCCCGCGAGCGTGACATGGGCCGTCGGGCGATGCAGCCGGCCGGGCTCCAGCGCCGGCAGGCACCAGGTCTTGTCGACGGCCGCGTTGAGGGTGACGGTCAGGAACATGGGCGGTCTGGCCTTCCGGGGAGGGGCGCGCCCGACTCCGTCAGTACTCGATGTGGAACCGGGGAGACTCGAGCTTGGCGCGGGCCGCGCCCTGGCTCTCGAGGGCACCGAGCAGCATCGGCACCGCGTAGGCCAGCAAGAAGGCCACGGTCATCTGCGGCTCCTTGGTCGTGATGGGCCGGATGAGCTTGAGCGTGCCCGCCGTGATGCCCCCGGCCGCCACGCCGAGCCCGAGGTAGAGCAGGAAGCTGTCCATCTTGCCGAGGTACAGGTAGCCGCCCCCAGCCACGGGGATGCCGGCCAGGAAGGCCATCTCGGGAGAGACGGGGGGCAACACCTCGATGTCCTTCTTGGGGACCTTCCGCTTGCCCTCCGGCGTCTCGACCACGAGCGTGGTCTCGTCCTCCTTCACGACCTTGCCCCGCACCTGGGTGCCGTCCCGCTTGAACACGGTCTCGGCCTGGACGGCCGGCGGCAACGCAAACACCGACGCTGCGACCGCGAGCGACACGAGGCAGGCTGGGCTCCAGAACGAAGTGGGCATGGGGACGGCGCGTCGCCTCCGGGGCTCGGTCAGGGCCGTTATGTCGCGACCAAGGGCACGATGCCCGGGCCGTCAGGTTCATAACGCGCCCCAGTGTAAGCGAAGCCAGCCCCTTGCGCCCGCGATCGCCGTCACTGCGGCGCGAGGGAGCCGGCCCCAAAAATGAAAGGCCCCCCCTGGGCGCCCCGAGAGGTTCTATCGGTCGTGATGCGTTCTGTCAAAACCCTGGCCCTGGTGCTGTCGGCCCTGGCGGCCACGGGCTGCACCTTCCACGTGAACACCATCAGCCACGCGGGCCTGGGCGACCTCCAGTTCGCCCCGCTGGGCCCGGACCAGTACGAGATCCTCAGCGAGGTCAAAGGCTCCGGCAAGGCGACCTACTTCCTGTGGTTCGAGGTCAACAACCAGATCCAGTACAGCGGCGAGATCGTGGGCCACGCCTCCTCGTGGTGGCTCAACTCTGCCTACCGCAAGGCCCACTACGCGGCCATCAAGAGCGTGCCGGGGGCAGACATGCTCATCGCCCCCCGCTACGAGGTCGAGACCTGGGGAGCCCCCGCCTTGCTCAACACAACCACCGTGACGGTCTACGCGAAGGCCATTCGGCTGCGCTCAGGGGGGGCTTCGGCCCCGGCCTCCCAGCCCGGAGCGCCTTCGCCCTGAGGCCCACGGCGGGCCGCCGGCAGGCAAGGGCCCGCCGGCTGGTATAATGGCGGCCCCGCACCCGGAGGTACGCCATGGCCACGCGCGTGAGCCTCGCCCGTCAGGGCGACGTCGTCTTCATGCTCCTCGACAGCCCCACGGGGCTGAACGTGCTGAGCACGGACACCCTGCGGGAGCTCCGCGACCATCTCGCCACGCTCGCCGACGAGCCCTCGCTTCGCGGCGCGGTGCTGGTAGGGTCAGGCCATCGGGCTTTCTCGGCGGGGGCCGATCTCAACGAGGTTGCGACGCTCACGCCTGACACCGCCAATGCCTTCAGCGCGCTCGGCCAGGACGTCGCCGATGCCATCGCCACCCTGCGCGTCCCGGTGATCGCGGCACTGAACGGTCCTGCCTACGGGGGCGGGGTCGAGCTGGCGCTCGCGTGTGACGTGCGCGTGGCCGCTGCCCACAGCCACCTGCAGTACCAGGCCGCCCGCCTCGGGCTGTTGCCCGGCTGGGGCGGCACGCAGCGCCTCCCCTGGCTGGTGGGGCCCGCCCGCGCCCGGCGCATGATGCTCGAAGGCGAGCGCGCGGACGCCGAGAAGGCGCTGGCCTGGGGCCTGGTGGACGACGTGGCGCCCGGCGCCAGCCTGCCGGCCGTCCTGGCGGAGCGGCTGGCCCGCTGGCGGGAGACGGACCCTGGCGCGCTCGCCCAGACCAAGCGGGCCCTGAACGCCGCGTGGCGCGGCGACATGGCCTCCGAACGTGCAGCCTTCGCCGCCTGCTTCGAGAGCGGCACCACACAGGCGCGCATCCGCGCCTGGCTCGAAGCCCCCCGCGCGGCTGTGCCAGCCGCCATCCCCCAGCCGGGCTCGTCCCACAACGAGCCCCGACGCACCCTCGGCGTGGCCGAGGGCGCCTGAGAACAGCAGGAGCATCCAATGGGCAGAACCGTCATCGTCAGCGCCGTCCGCACCCCCTTCGGCAAGCTTTCGGGGGGCCTTGCCCCCTTGTCGGCGATCGAGCTCGGGGCGCGCGTGATCCGCGAGGCCGTCTCGCGAGCAGGGCTCGAGCCCGGCGACGTGGAAAACGTCCTGATGGGCACGGTGCTGCAGGCCGGCCTCGGGCAGATCCCGGCCCGGCAGGCCGCCATCCAGGCAGGGCTGCCGGTGACCACCTCCGCGCTGACCATCAACAAGGTGTGCGCATCGGGCCTGCGGGCCGTCACGATGGCCGACACCTTCCAGCGGGCTGGCGAGGGCACTGTCTTCGTTGCGGGCGGCATGGAGTCGATGTCCAACGCGCCCTACATGCTCAAAAAGGCCCGCACGGGCTACCGCATGGGCCACGGCGAGTTGCTCGACACCATGATTGCCGATGGCCTGTGGTGCGCCTTCCACAACTGCCATATGGGCGTCCACGGCTCGACGGTGGCCTGCGAGCACGGCATCGACCGCGAGGCGCAGGACAGCTGGGCGGCCC
Source organism: Candidatus Sericytochromatia bacterium (assembly GCA_035285125.1). Taxonomy (GTDB): domain Bacteria; phylum Cyanobacteriota; class Sericytochromatia; order S15B-MN24; family JAQBPE01; genus JAYKHL01. Next base: position 7,683 of record JAYKHR010000074.1, read on the forward strand.
GCTCCCACCGGCTGGCAGGCGAGGCCTGGGAGGCCGGCCGCTTCTCCGAGGAGGTCCTCGCCGTCGAGGTCCCGGCGGGCAAGGGAGAGGTCGTGCGAGTCGAGCGTGACGAGTCGATCCGGCCGGACACCACGGCCGAAAAGCTGGCAAAGCTGAAGCCCGCCTTCGGCGCCGACGGCACCATCACGGCCGGCAACGCCCCCGGCGTGAACGACGGGGCTGGCGCCCTGGTCGTCATGAGCGAGGAGGAGGCCGCGCGCCGGGGCCTGAAGCCGCTGGCCGCGATCGTTGCCCACGGCATGGTCGGCCAGGAGGCTCCCTACCTCCACACGGTCCCGGCGCTGGCCATCCAGAAGGCCCTCGCCAAGGCCGGCCTGAGCGTCGACGCCCTGGACCGCATCGAAATCAACGAGGCCTTCGCGGCCGTGGCCCTCACCAGCACCAAGCTGCTCGGGGCAGACCCCGACCGGGTCAACGTCAACGGCGGCGCCGTGGCGATGGGGCACCCCATCGGGGCGTCGGGCGCACGCCTGGTCGCGACGCTGGCGCACGAACTGGCCCGCAGCGGCAAGCGCTACGGCGCTGCGGCGATCTGCTCGGGCGCCGCGCAGGGCGACGCCATCATCCTCGAGAACCTTCGCATCTAGGAGCGACGAACATGACGACAAACATCGACCACGTGGGCGTGGTGGGCGCGGGCCAGATGGGCTCGGGCATCGCGCAGGTGCTCGCGGCGGCGGGCGTCAAGGTGACGGTCTACGACGCGGCCACGGGCCAGCTCGAGAAGGCCGCCAAGGGCATCGCCGGCAGCCTGGCGAAGTTCGTGGAGAAGGGCAAGCTGGCGGCGGAGGACCGTGACGCTGCAATCGCCCGGCTGGCCTACAGCAACGACCTCGCCTCGCTGTGCGGCTGCGACATGGTGATCGAGGCCATCGTGGAGCAGCTCGACGTCAAGCTGGAGCTGTTCCGCCGCCTGTCCGATTTGGTTCGTCCTGACGCCATTCTGGCCTCCAACACCAGCTCGCTGCCCATCACCCAGCTGGCGGCGGCCGTGGCGAACCCCGAGCGCTTCATCGGGATGCACTTCATGAACCCGGTGCCGCTGATGCAGCTCGTCGAAGTGATCCGCGGCCTGAAAACCGCTGACGAGGTGCACGGGGCCGTGATGGCGCTGGCACGCCGGCTGGGCAAGACGCCGGTGACGGTGAATGACGCCGCAGGCTTCGTGAGCAACCGCATCCTGCTGCCGATGATCAACGAGGCCTTCTTCGCGCTGCAAGAGGGCGTGGCCTCCGCCGAGGACATCGACACCGTGATGAAGCTGGGGATGAACCACCCGATGGGGCCACTCACGCTCGCTGACTTCATCGGGCTCGACACCTGCCTCTCCATCATGGAGGTGCTGCACGCGGAGCTCGGCGACGACAAGTACCGCCCGTGCCCCCTCCTGCGCAAATACGTGCGGGCCGGGGCCTTCGGCCGGAAGAGCGGCGAGGGCGTGTTCAGCTACGCGCCAGCGCCTGCAGCCGCTGCGGCGCGCTAGGTAAGCCAATCAAAGCGGCCCCCGTCCTGACGGACGGGGGCCGCAAGCACGAGGGGCTCAGGTCGCGGCGGGCGGCACGCTCGCGACGGTGGTCATGTTACGCCCGTGCTGCTTGCTGTGGTAGAGCGCTTGATCGGCGCGCTCGAAGAGCTGGTGGGCGTTGCCGCCGTTGGCGGGGAACACGGCCACCCCGATGGAGACCGTCACGCGCAGCGACTCGCCATTCGGGCCGGGCAAGGGGGTGTTCGCGATGTTCTCGCGGATTCGTTCAGCCACGATCCGCGCCCCCTCGGCGTTGGTCTCGGGCAGCATCAGCACGAGCTCCTCGCCGCCGTAGCGGCCGGGAATGTCCAGCCCCTGACGGATGGCCCGCTTGACGATGTGGGCGACGAGCTTGATGACCTCATCGCCGGTCTGGTGGCCGTAGGTGTCGTTGAACTTCTTGAAGTGGTCGATGTCCATCACCAGGAGCGAGAACATACGGCCGTAGCGCGCGGACCGGTTCGCCTCTTCGTCCATGCGAATCATAAAGAAGGTGCGGACGTATAGGCCCGTGAGGCCGTCCATGGTCGCCTGGCGGTAGAGGCGGGCGTTGTCGATGGCGAGGCTGGCGACGTTGGCGATGTTCGTCAGCACAGCCATCTCCTTCTCGAGCGACTGCATCGCGTTGGAGCGCGCGTCGATGTACAGCAGGCCTGACAGGCCCTGCTGGCCCTTGAGCGGCACGGCCACCACCGAGTTGAGTTTCAGGCTGACGACGGAGAGCTTCGCCGAGAACTCCTCGTCGCTGGAGGTGTCGAAGACATACACGCCCTGCTGGGTGTTGAGGACCTTCTGGCAGACGGACCGGGAAAGCTCCCGGCTGGCCTGCGCGTTCAGGGGGCCGCCGCGATCGCGGCCCGCCCCGAAACGCAGCTGGCCGTTGTTCATCAGCAGGATGAAGGCCCGCTCAGCCTGCGTGACCTCGAGCGAGATGCCCGCAACCTGGTCGAGCAGCTGGTCGAGCTCCAGCGTGCGCGAGATGGCTTGATAGAGCTTGTTCAGCAGCTCCAGGTTTTGTCTCCGCGCCGTCTGTTCCGCATTGTTGCGGGCGTTCAAGCCGGCGCGCGTGATGATGGGCGCCAGCTGCTGCAGCAGCTTGACGTCTCGGCCGAGGAACGGAAGCCCGTCCGACCGGTCAACGTACAGGGCGCCCTCGATCTTGTCGTTGTCGATGAGCGGGACCGCCACCACGGAGGACAGCGTCACGTCGTAGGCCGCGCAGTCCTCGGAGAGGTCGTGGTCGTTGGAGACATCATCCCGGTAGAACGGCTCCTCAGAGGCGAACACCTTGTCAACGACCTTGCGCGCGATTTTTTCGTAAATCCACGCGTTGCCGTCCTTCTTCTTCGCCGACTTGAACCGCTCGGTGAAGGACTTCTCGGTGTCCCGCAGGCTCACCTGGCAGCGGTCGGCCTCGGCGATCTTGAGCACGCTCGTGAGGGTTCGTTCGAGAACCTGCTCAAGGTCCGTGGCCCCGGCCACCGCACCGGCGAACTCGATAATCTGGGCGAGCCGCTCCTCTGGCGAGGGCCCGTCCCCATCGGCGGAGGAACTCCAGCCATCCATCCGGCCAAGCTTGTGGTCGAGCTGGCGGACAAGGTCCCGGATTTCCTCGAGCTGGTTGGTCTGGCCAGTCTGGGAGATCAAGGCTGTTCCTCGCGAGGCGTGAGTGGAGCACGGGTGTCTCAGGGGTCGCCCCACGCGACCGCCGCTGCGAAACCACGTGTATTATACCTGCCGCCGAACCTTCCAAACTTTTGTGGCTGCCGAGGGCGCCCACAACGCGTGGGCAGGGGATGTTGAGCGGTATAATGCTCTCGGTCACCCCCTGGCGGCGCCTCGAGCGCCGCGCGAGGCTCAACGACGAGGTTGTTCCCCATGTGCGCCACCGTGCTTGAAAACCATTCCGATGCCCTGCTCGACATGGTCCGCTCCTTTGCCGAGCGAGAACTCGCGCCGCACGCGGCCCGCTGGGACCGCGAGGCGGTCTTCCCCGTCGACACGTTCCGGGAGATGGGGCGGCTCGGCCTGCTGGGCATCCCGCTCGAGGAGCGCTGGGGTGGGGGCGGCGGCACCGTCCAGGACTACATCCTCGCGGTCGAGGAGATCGCCAAGGCCGATGCCGGCGTGGGCTGCGCCTACTCCGTCCACGTCTCGGCCGTCGCGATGACGATCCAGGCCTTCGGCACCGACGACCAGAAGGCCCGCTACCTGCCGAGGATGGCCTCGGGCGAGTGCATCGGCGCCTACGCGCTGACCGAACCCGGCAACGGCTCGGACGCGGGACACCTGCAGGCCAAGGCCGTGCAGGACGGGGACCACTGGGTGCTCTCCGGCACCAAGCAGTGGATCACCAACGCGGGCCACGCGGGCGCCTTCCTGGTGTTTGCGCGCACCAACCCGGACGAACCCGGCCCCAAGGGCGTGACCTGCTTCATCGTCGACGCGGGCACCCCCGGCCTCGAGATCGGCCGCGTCACGCACAAGATGGGCGTGCGCTCCTCCGACACCCGCGACCTCGTGCTGAACCAGGTGCGCGTGCCCGCAAGCCAGGTCCTGGGGACATTCGGCGGCGGCTTCACCATTGCCATGAAGGCCCTCGACTCTGGCCGCATCGGCATCGCGGCCCAGGCCCTCGGCATCGCGACGGCGGCGCTGGAGGCGGCCCGCACCTTTGCGCTCGAGCGCGAGGCCTTCGGCCAGCCGATCGCCAAGTTCCAGGCCATCCAGTGGAAGTTCGCCGACGCCGCCACCCGCCTGCTGGCGGCCCGCCTGCTCGTGGAGCACGCCGCGCGACTCCGCAATGACGGCAAGCCCCACACGCTGGCTGGCTCCATGGCGAAGCTGTATGCCTCCAAGGTCTGCCGCGAGGTGTGCAACGAGGCCGTGCAGATCCACGGCGGCTACGGCTACACCGACGAGTTCCCGGTGGAGCGCCACTACCGCGACGCCAAGATCACCGAGATCTACGAGGGCACCAGCGAGATCCAGAAGCTCGTGATCTGGCGCAACATCCAGGCCATGACGGACCACTACGAAAAGCTCGCCGACGCCTACCTCACGGAAGAACATCGCATGGCGCGGGACATGATGTCCGACCTGGCCTACGGCCAGTTTGCCGGCCGGGCGATGGAGATCGACCACACGGAGGAGATCCCCTGGGATAACATCCAGGCGATGCGGGACGCAGGCGTGCTGGGCCTTCCCATCGACGAGGCTTACGGCGGCGGCGGCTCCGACTACGTGTCGTTCGCGATGATGAGCGAGGTGTTCGCCGAGACGTGCGCCACCACCAGCGTCGTAATGGATGCCCACATCTCCCTCGCGATGAAGCCCATCGCGCTCTTCGGCACTGAGGAGCAGAAGCAGACCTGGCTGCCGCGCATGGCCACGGGCGAGTGGCTCGGCTGCTTCGCGCTCACCGAGGCGAACAGCGGCTCGGACGCAGGCTCCCTGCGGACCACCGCGAAGCGCGACGGTGACGACTACATCCTGAACGGCGGCAAGGTCTTCATCACGAACGGCTCCTTCGCCAAGGTTGCCATCGTGTTCGCCTCGACCGACCTGTCCAAGGGCAACAAGGCCATCTCGGCCTTCGTCGTCGACACCGCAACGCCGGGCTTCGTCGTCGGCAAGAAAGAAGAGAAGATGGGCATCCGGGCCTCGGACACGCGCAGCCTGTTCTTCGAGAACATGCGCGTGCCGGCGGCCAACAGGCTGGGCGACGAGGGCATGGGCTTCAAGGTGGCGCTCGCAACCCTCGACGGCGGCCGCATCGGCATCGGCGCTCAGGCCATTGGCATCGCGCACGGGGCTTTCATCAAGGCCCTCAAGTACACGCAGCAGCGGGAGCAGTTCAAGCAGAAGATCGCCGATTTCCAGGGCGTCCAGTTCATGCTGGCCGAGATGGCGACCGAGATCGAGGCGGCCAGGATGCTCGTCCGTCACGGCGCCGAGCTCAAGGATCGGGGCGAGAAGTTCAACATGGTCGCGTCGATGGGCAAGCTGCTGGCCTCCGAGGTGGCCTCGTGGGCCGCGAACCGTGCGGTGCAGCTCCACGGCGGATACGGCTTCACCCGCGAGTACGAGGTCGAGCGCTACATGCGCGACGCCAAGATCACGGAGCTCTATGAGGGCACCAGCGAGATTCAGCGGCTGGTGATCGGCTCCAACTACCTGGGCGTCCGGTGAGCGACGCCGACGCGATCGCCGCGGGGGTGCTGCAACGCCACCCCCGGTCGATCGCCCGCGCCATCAGCTGGCTCGAGAACGGGCACCCGCAGGCAGAGGCCGTGCTGGAGCGGATCTACCCCCACACGGGAGGGGCTCGGACCGTCGGCGTCACAGGCCCCCCGGGTGCCGGCAAGAGCACGCTGGTGGATCGGCTCGTGGCCGTCATCCGGCGGGCCGGCCACCGGGTCGGGGTGGTCGCGGTCGACCCTGCCAGCCCCTTCTCCGGCGGCGCGATCCTCGGAGACCGGGTGCGCATGACCGACGTCGCCGCCGACACCGGCGTGTTCGTGCGCTCGATGAGCAACCGGGGCCACCTCGGCGGCCTTGCTGTCGCCACGGAGGCCGCAACGGCGGTGCTCGACGCCGCCGGGTACGACGTGGTGGTGGTCGAGACCGTCGGCGTGGGGCAGTCGGAGATTGAAATCGCCTCGCTCGCCGACACCACCCTGCTGGTGCAGCCTCCGCACCTCGGGGACGGCGTTCAGGCCGTGAAGGCGGGCATCATGGAGGTGCCTCAGGTCTTCGTGATCAACAAGGCCGACTTGCCTGGCGCCCGTCAGGCGGCCGCCGAGATAGAGGCCTACCTCGATCTCCTCGCAGCCCCGGAGGGGGCCTGGCGGCCCCCCGTCCTGCTAGCCTCGGCGACCGCGCCGACCGACGATGGTGTCGTCCCGCTCTGGGAAGCCATCCGGGCCCACTGGCGTTGGTGTGACGCGCAAGGGCACCTGACGGCGCTGCGCGAGGCGCGGATTCGCCAGCAACTGTGGCGCGAGGCCGAGCGAGAGGCCGCGGCGCGCGTGCGGGCCTTCGCCGAGGGGCCGGCGCTGGCGCAGGCCCTGGCCTCCATCCGGTCGCGAACCGCCACGCCCGCAGCCGCCGCGCGCAGGCTGGTGGACGCCGCGTGGCAAACGCCCCCGCCAGAGGGCAGGGGCGCCCTGCTCTGACAGCCAGGACCGGCGCCCGGCGAACCAGGTGGCAAACGGCTCCCTGACGCGGTCAAGTAACATCGCCGAGAACGGTCACCCTGACTGGCGCTGACGCGGTTCGGGCCGGGTCGGCGGGTCGTGGCAAGTCGTCGAACATACGTTCTATAATTCAACCACCGAGGCGGCCCATCGGAGGGCGCGCCGACGGCCTGGACGAAAGGACGGCTGCATCCATGAAACTCCTGCTCACGGGCACGGTTCAGCACCACCACGACGACCGCCACGAGGCCACCCTGAAGGCGATGCGGCGCACACGCGACGGGCTGTCGGCGGAGGCCTTCCTCCTTCGGTTCGTCAGCCCCGACGCCTACCGGGAGTTCTGCGGCCGGCACCCACAGGGCGCGGGCGTGCAGGTCACTGGCCTCGTGCGCCAGGCCCGGACACCTCTCCGGGATCGCGCGACGGGAAGCCCCTTGCACGGTGCTGGCGGCAACGCGCTACACGAACAGGTGCTCACGCTCGAGGTACGAGAGTCGCGCAGCCAGGAACCACCGGCAGACGGCGACCTCCTTTACGCCCATGGGATGGTCGGCCTGGTCGACAAGCGGGAGGGCCTGAAGACCAGCGCCAACGGGCTGCCGTGGCTGCGCGTGCGGGTGGCCTACAACCACTACAAGCGCCCGACAGAGGCCGAGGGACAGGCCGACTACTACGACCTGGTCGCCTTTGGGCCCCTCGCCGAGGGCCTCGCCGGCCTGGAGCGCGGGGACCGGTTCATCGTGGACCACGCCATCCCCGCCACCAGCCCCTACGAGCTGCGCGAGGCCGCCCACAGCGACGGCACCCCGGTCACGCGCCGCGGGTTGGAATTGACGCTGAAGGAGTTCACCTTCCTGCCCCGCCTCCGGGCGACCCAGCGGCCTGAGCCCGAGGCGCTGCCGTTCTGACCAGGCTCCAACGCCCCCTGCTTCCGGCGCGAGGACCGGAGAGGGGGCGACCCCACAGCGGCCACGCTGCCGTTCCGTGGTATATCAACAGGGCCGCTGGTGCGAACGGGCCTCGCGCCCCAGCCGTGCCAGCGGCGTTGCCCCGGTCGGAAAGGCCTCGAACGTGAACATCAAGCCAGGCAAGCCCTACCCGCTGGGCGCCACATGGGACGGCTCGGGCGTGAACTTCGCGCTCTTCTCCGAGCATGCCACCCGCGTGGAGCTGTGCCTCTTCGACGATGCGAACGCCTGGGAAGAGCAGACGCGCATCGTCCTGCCGGAGCGCACCGACATGGTCTGGCACGGGTGGATCGAGGGGCTGCGCCCAGGCCAGCTCTACGGCTACCGGGTGCACGGGCCCCACAAGCCCCGCCAGGGGCACCGGTTCAACCCCGCCAAGGTGCTGCTCGACCCCTACGCCCGGGCGATCGGGCGGCAGATGTGTTGGTCCGAGGAGTTGTTCGGCTACCGCCTCGCCGATCCCGACGCCGATCTGAGCCGGGACACGAGGGACAGCGCCCCCTATGCGCCCCTTGCCGCGGTGGTCGACCCCAGCTTCGACTGGGAAGACGACCGCGCGCCGGGCACGCCGTGGCATGACACCGTGATCTACGAGGCGCACGTGCGGGGCTTCACCAAGCTCCACCCCGGGTTACCGGCCGCGCAGCGCGGCACCTATGCCGGGGTTGCCTCCGACGCTGCCATCGCGCACCTGAAGGCCATCGGCGTGACGGCCGTGGAACTGCTGCCCGTGCACCAGCATGCGATTGACGGGCACCTCGTGAAGCATGGCCTCTCCAATTACTGGGGCTACAACACGCTGTCCTACTTTGCACCGGACGTGCGCTATGGCGTGTCGCAAGACCCGCTCGCGACCATCCGAGAGTTCAAAACCATGGTGAAGCGCCTCCACCGGGCCGGCATCGAGGTCATCCTCGACGTCGTTTACAACCACACGGCGGAGGGCAGCCACCTCGGCCCCACCCTCTCGCTGCGGGGCATCGACAACGCCTGCTACTACAGGCTGGTCGACGACGACCGCCGGTACTACCAGGACTTCACCGGCTGTGGCAACACGCTGAACATGCAGCACCCCCGCGTGTTGCAGCTGATCATGGACTCGCTGCGCTACTGGGTGCAGGAGATGCACGTCGACGGGTTCCGCTTCGACCTCGCCAGCGCGCTGGCGCGCGAGCTGTTCGCCGTGGACCGGCTGTCGGCCTTCTTCGACATCGTCCACCAGGACCCCGTGCTGTCCCGCGTGAAGCTCATCGCAGAGCCGTGGGACCTCGGCGAGGGCGGCTACATGGTCGGCAACTTCCCCGTCGGCTGGACCGAGTGGAACGGCAAGTACCGGGACGCCCTGCGGAGGTTCTGGAAAGGCGACGGTGGGCTCGCGCCCGAGGTGGCCCTGCGGCTGGCCGGCAGCCCGGACCTCTACGAGGACGATGGGCGCGCCCCCCACGCCAGCATCAACTTCGTGACGTGCCACGACGGGTTCACGCTCCGCGACCTCGTAAGCTACGACCACAAGCACAACGAGGCCAACCAGGAGGGCAACCGCGACGGCGACAGCCACAACAACAGCTGGAACTGCGGGGCGGAGGGCGAGACGGACGACGCCCACGTCGTGGGGCTCAGGCTCCGCCAGATGCGCAACATCATGGCGACGTTGCTGCTGTCTCAGGGCGTGCCGATGCTGAACGGGGGCGACGAGGTGGGGCGCACCCAGCGCGGCAACAACAACGTCTACTGCCAGGACAACGAGCTCTCGTGGCATCCCTGGGTGCTTGAGCCCTGGCAAGAGGAGTTCAGGGCCTTCGTGACCCAGTGCCTGGCGCTGAGGCGGGCCCACCCGGCCCTGCGGCGGCGGAGGTTCTGGAAAGGCCGGGCGCCTTCCGGCAGCCACTTCAAGGATCTCGCCTGGTTCGAGCCGTCAGGTCGCGAGATGAGCGGGGCTGCCTGGCGCCAAGAGTTCGTGCGTTGCCTCGGGATGCGGCTCTGGACCGGGGCGATCGACGAGATGGACCTCGAGGGGGGCCGGATTGCTGGCGACACGCTCCTGCTGATCGTCAATGCCCACCACGAGGCCATCGCCTTCACCATCCCGGCGGCGCCGGACGCAGCCTCCACCTGGGACGTCTTGCTGGACACCGCCGTCGGCGCGCCCCCCACCGCCCTCCCCATCGGGACGGGCGCCAGGTATGATTTGCAGGGCCGCTCCCTGGCCCTCCTGCGCGCCTGCCCCCTCTCCACGGTGACCTGAGCGATGCCTCGCAAGACCAAGCCAGCGGCTCCTGCCGCCTCCCCCACGGCCAATGCCCCCGCCACCGGGTGGGAGCTCACGCCGTTCGACCTTTACCTGCTCTACGAGGGCACGCACTACAGGTCCTTCGAGAAGCTCGGGGCTCATGCCCGAGAGGTCGACGGCCGGCGTGGCTTCCAGTTCACGGTGTGGGCCCCCAACGCCCGGGAGGTCAGCGTCATCGGCGACTGGAACGGCTGGCGGCCGGGCCAGAACCCACTGCACCCCGTCGAGGGCGGCACTGGTCTCTGGACGGGCTTCGTGCCCGATCTGCCGCCGGGCGCCCGCTACAAGTACGAGATCGCCTCTGCGGCCACCCACCACGTGGTGTCGAAGGCTGATCCTTACGCCTTCGCCACGGAACCCCCCCCCGGCACCGCGTCCCGCACGGCCGAGTTGGGGGGCTACGCGTGGGGGGACGAAACTTGGATGGCCCAGCGGCGCGAGCGCCAGGCGCCTGACGCCCCCATCTCGATCTACGAGGTCCATCTCGGCTCGTGGCGTCGGGGCCCTGAGGGGCGGTGGCTGTCGTACCGCGAGCTCGCACCACACCTGGCGGCCTACGTGAAGGACCTGGGCTACACCCACGTCGAGTTGCTCCCCATTACCGAGCATCCCTTTTACGGCTCGTGGGGTTACCAGACCACGGCCTACTTCGCCCCGACGGCACGATACGGTGAGCCCCACGACCTGATGTTCCTGATCGATGCGTTGCACCAGGCTGGCATCGGCGTCATCCTAGACTGGGTGCCCGCCCACTTCCCCAGGGACGAGCACGGCCTGGCCTACTTCGACGGCACCCACCTCTACGAGCACCAGGATCCTCGCCAGGGGCTACACACCCACTGGAACACCTTCATCTTCAACTTCGGGCGCCGGGAGGTGGCAAACTTCCTGATTTCGAGCGCCATGTTCTGGCTGGAGCAGTACCACATCGATGGGTTGCGGGTGGATGCCGTTGCCTCGATGCTCTACCTCGACTACGGCCGGAACGAGGGGGAGTGGGTGCCCAACGCCTTCGGGGGGCGCGAGAACCTGGAGGCCATCGCCTTCCTGCGCCAGTTCAATGAGGTCATCACCTCGCAGTGCCCTGGCGCCATCACCATCGCCGAGGAAAGCACCGCTTGGCCGAAGGTCACGGGGTCCCCCGCGGAGGGCGGGCTGGGCTTCACCTACAAGTGGAACATGGGCTGGATGCACGACATGCTGGAGTACATGGCCACCGATCCGCTGTTCCGGCAGCACCACCACAACAAGCTGACCTTCTCGATGATGTACGCCTACGCTGAGCGCTACGTGCTGGCGTTCTCGCACGACGAGGTGGTCCACCTGAAGCGCTCCATGGCCGGCAAGATGCCCGGGGACGACTGGCAGAAGCTCGCGGGGCTGCGGCTGCTCTTCGGCTACATGACCGGCCATCCTGGCAAGAAGCACCTTTTCATGGGGCAGGAATTCGGCCACTGGTGGGAGTGGAACCACGACGGGGAGCTGGCCTGGCACCTGCTGCAGCAGCCCCCTCACCAGGGCCTTGCCCTGTGGGTGCGCGACCTGAACCACCTGCTGGCCGCCGACCGGTGCCTCAGCGCAGGCGACCACCACCCCTGGGGCTTCAAGTGGGTCGACTGCCACGACGCCTGGAACAGCGTGGTGTCCTTCCTCCGCTACGACGCGGAGGACCCCACCCAGGCCCTGCTCTTCGTGTGCAACTTCACGCCGGTGCCGCGGACGGGCTACCCCGTCGGCGTGCCCTGGGGCGGCACCTGGACGGAGGTGCTGAACTCCGACGCCGCCATCTACGGCGGCAGCGGCCTGGGCAACCAGGGGGGCCTGGAGGCCGAGGCCCAGCCGATGCACGGGCTGGAGCACCGCCTGACGCTGGCCCTGCCCCCGCTGGCGACCCTGGTCTTCAAGGCCCCGACGGCTCCGAGCGTGGCCGCCGCCCCCGAAGTGGAAGCCCCCCGCAAGACCCGCAAGCATGGTGGCGAAGAGGTCGCAAAGCAGCCCGCAGCGGCCAAGGCCAGCAAGGGCGCGAGCCCGTTGGGGAAGAGTCGGTCAGCCCGGTCGACCGGGGCTCAGAAGGCCCCGCGCAAGACCTGACGAAGCACGGCATCGTCCATCGGCCACACCGCCACCTCGCCCAGGCGCGTGGGGATGGCGGCGGTGAGGCCGGCGCCGCGGTTCTTCTTGTCCAGCCTCATCGCCTCGAAGAGCGACTCCGTGTCGAGGGCAGGCGGGGCGGTCGGTAGCCCCAGCCTCCGCAGGAGGACACGCAGGCGCTCTGGCAGGGTGGCCTCCGTCAGGCTCATTCGCGCCCCGACCTCCGCCTCCAGAACCATCCCGACCGCCACGGCCTCACCATGAGTAAGCCGCTCGAAGCCGGCAACGGCTTCCAGGGCATGGCCGATGGTGTGCCCGACGTTAAGCCAGGCCCTGGGCCCGCCGGGGGCCTCCCGCTCGTCTTCGGCGATGATGCGCGCCTTAAGCGCACAGCAGCGCGCCACGAGGTGAGACAGGAAGGGCAGCGGGCGGCCTTCGAGCGCCTCCGCGCCCGACTCGAGGGCCTCGAACAGCGCAGGATCACCGAGCACGCCGTACTTGACGACCTCCGCAAGCCCTGACCGGTACTCTCGCTCGGACAGCGTCAGCAGGGTCACCGGGTCGGCGACGACCGCCCGAGGCTGATGGAACGCCCCGACCATGTTCTTCGCCGCCGGGTGGTTGAGGGCCGCCTTGCCCCCCACGGCGGCATCTACCTGGGCCAGCAACGTGGTTGGCACGTGGACCAGCGGCACGCCGCGCATGTAGGTGGCCGCGACGAAGCCGGCCAGGTCCCCGACCACGCCACCGCCGAGGGCCACCACCGGGCTGTGCCTGCCAAGCCCGGCCCGGGCGCAGGCGTCGTACAGGCGCTGCGCCCAGCTGAGCGACTTGCTGGCCTCGCCCGCCGGCACGCGCTCCAGCCAGGGGTGCCAGCCCCCGAGACGCAGCGCAGCCACGGCCACCTCCACGTGCCAGGCCGGCACGCCCTCGTCCGTGACCAGCAGACACGGCCCGGGGTCGCCAGGCACGTGCCGGGGAAGCTCGCTGAGCAGCCCTGGCGCCACGACCACGTCATAGGACCGCTCGCCGAGCGCCACCGACACGGTGGCGCCGCCTTTGGTCAGGTCCTCGGCAATTTCCGCCGCGATCGCGGCCGGCTCACCCGAACGGGTGTCGTAGGCCAGCGGGAAGCGGTCGTAGAGCAAGCGACGCACCGCGTGGCGCGCAGCGAAGAGCTCCCGGTCCCGAGCGAGCGGCCGCCTGGCATCACCCCGCACCCGCTCCCAGAGCACCTCCAAGGGGGCATCCAGCAGCACCACGGGACCGATGGCAGCCAGCATGGCCCTGGCCTCGTCATCGGTGACGGCGCCGCCACCTGTTGCAACCACAAGCCCCTCCTGGCCGACGAGCGTGGCGATGGCCTGCCGCTCCCAGAGCCGGAAGTGCGTCTCCCCCTCCCCGACCAGCTCCGCCGGCGTGCGGCCGGACATCTCGGTGACCAGCGCGTCCGTGTCGATGAACCGCCAGCCCAGGTGCGCCGCAAGCGCGTGCCCGACCGTCGTCTTGCCGGCCCCCATGTAGCCAGTGAGCACCACGCAGCGCGTCATCCCGCAGCCCCCCCCGAGCGGGTGCGCAGCAGGCGGATGGCGGCCTGCAGCCCCAACACGTACGACCCCCCCCCGAACCCCGAGACCACCCCGTCGACCACGGCGCTGACGTAGGAGGCGTGGCGGAAGGGCTCTCGCTGCCAGATGTTGGAGAGGTGGACCTCCACCTTGACGCCGGCATAGGCGGCCAGCGCGTCGCGTAGCGCCACCGAGGTGTGGGTCAGGGCGGCCGGGTTGATGACGATCGCGTCGATGCCCTGGTCGAGGGCCCCCTGGATCCAATCGACCAGCACACCTTCGTGGTTGCTCTGCCGGCACGTCACCCCCGCCCCCATCGCCGCCCCACGCGCGACGACCTCGGCATCGAGTTCCGCCAGCGTGGCGGCGCCGTAGATCTCCGGCTCACGGCGCCCGAGCAGGTTCAGGTTCGGCCCATGCAGCACCCAGATGTTCCACGTCGGCGCGCTCATCGTCCCGCGTCCTCGGCGGGACGCGGGACGCGAACCCCCACCAGCGCCTCGCTGGCCGCGTGGTGCGCCAGCAACTCGGCGAGAGAGTCCCCACCGTACTTCTCGACACAAGCCTCAGCCAGCACCCAGGCCACCATGGCCTCAGCCACGACGGCCGCCGCCGGGACAGCACAGGTGTCGGCCCGCTCGAAGTGCGCCTCGACGGCGCTCCCGTCGCCGAGGTCCGCTCCCCTGAGCGAGCGGGCCTGGGTCGAGATGGGTTTCATGACGGCCTGCAGGCAAAGCGGCTGCCCGTTGGTCATGCCGCCCTCCAGGCCGCCCGCCCGGTTTGAGCGGCGCCCGAAGCCAGCCTCGAACTCGTCGTGGGCCTCCTGCCCCGTGCGGCCCGCCAGCGCGAAGCCGTCCCCGAACGACACGCCCTTGAGGGCCTGAATGCTGACGACGGCCTGCGCGAGGCGACCATCGAGGCGGCGGTCCCAATGCACGTGGGAGCCCAACCCAACGGGCAGCGGACCGGTGCGAACCTCGACGACGCCCCCCAGGGACGTCCCGGCAGCCGCGGCCGCATCGATGGCCGCGACCATGCGTGCCGCTGCCTCAGGCTGGGCGCAGCGCACGGGAGAGCCCTCGGCCGCCCCGCGCAGCGCCTCCAGCGGAAGGGCCGCAACCGCCTCCGCCTCCCGCGGGCTCAGGGCTGCCGCCCCGATGGCCACCACGTGGCTCGTGAGCTCGATTCCCAAGGCCCGCAGCAGCACCCGGGCGATTGCCCCGGCAGCAACCCGGGCTGCCGTCTCGCGCGCGCTGGCCCGCTCGAGGACGTCTCGCACGTCCGAGAGCCCGTACTTCACGGCCCCCGCCCAGTCGGCGTGCCCGGGGCGAAGCCTGGCAATGGTGCGCTCAGCGATCGCGGCCTGCCGGGCGTCGTCGCTCGGGTCTGGCGGCTCAGGCGACATCGCCAGGGCCCAGCTGGCGTGGTCCCGGTTCTCGATGCGAAGGGCCACGGGAGCCCCCGTCGTGACGCCGAGCCGCACCCCGGCCTCGAACACGACATGGTCTCGCTCGATGAGCTGACGGGCGCCGCGACCGTGGCCTTGCTGGCGGCGAACCAGGTCGGCGTTTAGCACGGCCGCCTGGAGCGGGAGCCCGGCGGGCAGCCCCTCCACCACCACCGTGAGGCACGGGCCGTGAGACTCTCCCGCCGTGAGGAACCGCATCGCGCTCATCGCCAGGCCTCCGCGTCCGTGCCCCCCACGGCCTCCCGCAGCGGCTCCAGCGGGGGCGCGACGCCCGTCCACCGCTCGAACGACAGGGCGGCTTGCCGCACGAGCATCTCCCGGCCGTCCCCCGCCACCAGGCCACGGCCACGCGCTCGCTTCACCAGCGTGGTGTCTTCGAGGCGATAGACCAGATCCACCACCACCGCGTCGGCAGGCAAGGCGGCCAGCACCTCGCCCGGCAACGGACAGGCATCGCCATGGCTGCCCACGGGCGTGGCGTTGACCACCACCTTGCAACGAGGGGCGCGATCCACCAGCGCGGGAACATCTGCCAGGCTCACGGCGGCGCCAGCCATCCCGGGCACCAGCGCAGCGCGGAGTTCCTCGGCCCCTTGCTCCCGGCGGGCGACCACGTGGAGCGCCTCGCAGCCGCGCGACGCCAGCGCCAGAGCCACGGCGCGGGCTGCGCCGCCAGCCCCGATGAGCAAGGCCTCACCGTCGGTGGGCGTGCTCGGTGGCAAAGCCGCCAGAAAGCCGCCCACATCGGTGTTGTCTCCGATGAGGCGGCCCCCCTCCCAGAAGAGCGTGTTGACGGCCCCCACGCGGGATGCGAGCGCCGTCAGGCCGTCGAGCAGGGGCACCACGGCAACCTTGTGGGGGATCGTGACGTTGACCCCGGCCAACCCGAAGGCCCGCACGCCTCGCACCCCGTCCGACAGGAGGTCCGGCACCACCGGCAGCGCGACATAGTGCCCCGGCAACCCGCAGGCAGCCAGGGCAGCCGTGTGCAGCCGGGGCGACAGCGAGCCGGCCAGGGGAAACCCGATCAAGCCATACAGCGGTGGCGGGCCACGGTCTTTCATGGTGTTCCCAGCGTAGCCGATCGGCCTGACGGTGGGAAGGTGCCCCGCGGAGAGCGTCCTCGGCCGTACAGTCGAACGGCCAACACCTCGGCCTCGAAGCGCCGACCGGCCAGGCGCCAGGCCGACGCGAGGCGCCTCCAGTCGCGATCGCCTTGCAGCATCTCCGACACCTCGTTGCTGCCGCTCAGGGCAGCCATCATCCGGGCGGAGAACCGGAACCGCTGCGGGTGGTGGCGGGCGAAAGCAGCCAGGACGGCGAGCCCCGTTTCGATGGGCAGGTAGCGGGCCTCATCGACCACCTCGACAACGACCCCTCCCGAGCCACCGTGCACCTCCGGCCGAAAGGCCACGCCGGGCAGCCTCGCCGCAGCAGCCACACGCGCAACGGCCCCCCCGTCAGCCCAGGGGGCCCCGAACCAGGCAAAGGCCCTGCCAGGCCACCGACACGCGACGTTGGTGGCTTCGAACAGCCCCAGCCCACCGTAGCGCAGGGCGTCTGAGGGGGTCCGCAGGGCAGGCGAGGGGGCATGCCAGGCCAGCCCGCCACGGCCATAGGCCGGCTGTCCAGCCCAACCCTGGACGGGTACCACGACAAGCTGGGGTGGCGCCGCCATCCCCGCCGCAGCCAACAGGGCGAGCTCTCCCAACGTCAGCCCGTGGCACAGAGGCACGGGCGGCCCCCCCAGGCGCCCCTCGCCTCCCACGGGCCACGCCCCCTGCGCGGGTCCAGGCACCGGCGTGGGGCGATCCAGCACCCAGACCGGCCTGCGGGCTTGGCCGGCGGCCTCCACGACGCGCCAAACCAGCATCTCGTAGGTGTAATGCCGAACGCCGACATCCTGTATGTCGACGACGAGGCCGTCGAGCGGCAGGAGGTGCTGCCGCACGGTCTGCACCGTGGCGCCGTCCAGGGTCACACAGGGCAGGCCGGTGCGCGGATCGCGCCCGGCTTCACCACGCCCTTGCGCACGAGCCCCCAGCCCGTGTTCGGGAGCGAAGAGCCTGACGACTTTCCCCTTGCCGAGGTGCACCAGGGCCTCGGCGGCGGTGCGTCCATCGCCCGCCCGGGCAGCGTCGTGGGTGAGCAGACCGAGCCGCTTGCCCCCCCAGGCAGCCGGAGCCTCGGCGAGCACGACGTCGAGCCCCGTTGCGATGCGCGGGGGCGCAGCCAGCCCCGGCCCCGGGGCCAACAGCGTGAGCCAGGCGATCGAGAGGCCCAGGCCCGCGCGGAAGGAGGCGCAGCAACGTCCAGCCGGGCGCCAGGCGTCCGTTAGCCCTGGGACGTTCGGGGGTAGGAAGGGAACGCAGCGTGGCGTCGGGGGGCGTCCCCCGTCGCCATCCAGCTCGAGGATACCTGCCATGATCTGCCCCTTGATGAGCTACGCCGCCAACCAGGTCGCCTGCGCCCGGGAGCAGTGCGCCATGTGGGACAAGCGTGAAGAGACTTGTGGGGTGCTGGCAACGGGGACCCGGATCCAGGACAGCATCTTGGATCTTGTCCACACGTTGAACGACATCAAGGTCAAGTTCTGACCCCTGGTCGAGGCACCAAACCGACAGGCCCCGCTGGAGCACCAGCGGGGCCTGTGTTCACTGGTTCAGACGCCTGACGATGAGGGTCCCGAAGGGGTTGGTGTCGCCGCCCTTGGAGCCTTCGAGGAGGAGGGCATCCTGCTGGGGGATGACGGTGGGGCCCGGCGCCTCATGTTGGTCCACCGGGGCGGACGCCGGCTTGCCCTGCGGCAGGTCTTCCTCGTCAGGGGGGCGCCTCCCCTCCCACGGGTTCGCCTTGAGGCGCTGTGTCAGCCAGAGCCGACGAGCAGACTCGTCCTCTCGGGAGTAGTTACGCGGCGAAAGCTCGTTGGCGGGATCCAGCATGGCCCCTCCTGGTCAAGAACCCTTTTGTTGGTCCTTTTTCTCGCGTGCCTTGCGAGCGGTCTCGTGCAGCAGCGGAAAGGATGGGTCGTCCATGATGCGTTTGGCGAGGGCCTCGACGTGCCGCTCGGTGTTCTCGGAACGGGCCAGCCGCTTCGTGCCGCGGGAAGGCCCCTTGGACGAATCGGTCATGCTCAGCCGACCAGGGACACGACCTCGCCGAGCGCCTGCTCCGCAAGGTTGCGGGCGAACGTCGCGGGATCGGGATCGTAAGCCGAGGCCAGCCGCTCCAAGGAGGCAGCCGAGGCAGCTGAGGCGTTCGGAGCGCTTCCCGCCACGGCGCTGGTGCGAACCAGAGAGTCCGAGCGGAAGGAGGCCTTGGGCGCATCCTTCGCGGCTTCCTTCGCGGCGTCCGCTCCGCCGAGGCGCTTTGCGAGGCCGTTGAGGCCCAGGTTCTTGTTGTTGTTGATCATCGTCATCGTGATGTCCTCAGGTCCCAGTTTTTTGGGTTTGCCACGCACCGTCAAGGCTTATATCGGAGGTTCGCGCAGCTCACATGAGGTTGTATAGCGGCCCATCGGAAAAACTTGCGAGGTTAAAACCCGTTTATACAGATTTTTAATGCGATTTTTACTCCCGAGCCCTGGGACCCGCTCGAGAAGCGGACCTCGGGGGAGTCGGGGCGGCACGCTCCTCCACGATCAGTCATTCCCCAAAAACGCTGGTTCGAACAGGATTTCTGAGGCAGGGCCCGGGCGCGGAGGAGGCGGCCGTTATGGTTAAATCGTGACTAAGATCACAAGCCGATCACGGCGTCGGCCCGGCTCACTTGAGCAGGCCAATTTCACGCAAGCGCTGCTCGAGAAATGCCCCGGCCGTGATGGGCGCAAAGCGGCGGGGGTTGTCGGGGGTCTCGCAGCAGGGCAAGCACTCGATGTTGAACTCGCTGTAAGGGTGCACGAAGAACGGCAGCGAGTAGCGAACGGTGTTCTCGCCCACGGGGTTGACCACCCGGTGGGTGGTGGCCGGAATCACCTGGTTGGTGAGCCGGCTCAGCATGTCTCCAGCATCGACCACCAGCTGCCCTGCGAGCGCGTCGATCGCCACCCACTCGTCGTCGCGCGTGAGGATCTCCAACCCCGCCGAGGTCGCCTCGCACAGGATCGTGATCATGTTGATGTCTTCGTGCGCGGCGGCCCGCACAGCGTTCGGCGGCATGCCAGGCTGCAGCGGCGGGTAGTGGATGGCCCGCATGATGTGGTTGCCGTTCTCGACTGCCTTCACGAAGAGGTCGCGGTCCGGGAGCTCGAAGTAGTCGCCGAGGGCCAGCAGGAGGATGCGGGCGTTCGCTTCGAGCTGGTCGAAGAGGGCAAGCGTCACCTCGCGCAGCTCAGGCAGCTCTTCGGGCCACACGTTGGCCGGATACTGACCGGCCATCGGGTGACCCTCGCCAACCTCGCGTCCGACGTGCCAGAACTCCTTGAGGTCACCCACGCCGTTGTCCTTGGCGTGCTCCTTCATGAAGCCCGTGAACCCACGCTGGCCGCCGGCCACCCCGCCATAGCGTTCCTTCGTCTCACGCGGGAGGCCGTAAAACTGCTCGAAAAGCGCATAGGTCCGCCGGATCAGGTCTGGGTCCACGTGGTGCTGCTCGATGGCCACAAAGCCGAGGTCCTTGAGGCCCTCGCCCCAAGTGCGGACAAAGGCAGCCTTCTGCTCAGGCGTGCCATCCGTGTAATGGCGCATGTTCAGCACGGGAATCTGAATCTTGGTGGTGCTCATGAAGGCCTCCAGGGAGGGGTGTGTCACGCTGTGCGGCACCGGCGTGGCCGGGCCTCGCGAACAGCATGCCCAGCATGGCGGAGGCCATCACGACCCCCGGGCAGCGAGAGGTTGCGCCCCAAGGCCCACAGGCGAGGCAACCGGCGTGGGGGGCTGCTGCCGTCTACGGATTGGCCCCGATACGACAAACCGCCCAACCCTGATTGAGGGCGGGCGGTTGGCCGGAACCGGATGGTTCACCAGAGGTGGAGATGGCGGGAATTGAACCCGCGTCCCGAAAGCAAACCATGGCAGCGTCTACGTGTGTAGCCTGGGAATTGTTTGACGCCCGGCACCTCTCCTCGGCGCAAGGAACCGGACGCGAGTCACCTTTGGTCTTAGCCCGCCGACAGACGACACTTCGAACGGGAGCACCCGGCTAATTTGCCAACACAGTCCGCCGGTGAGGCCGTGTCGGAGTCTATCAACCTTTGGTCAGAACCTAGGCCGCGATTGCGGCGACCCGGGTGGACTTGGGGGTGATAGCGGTCAAGAAGGTAGGCTTCTTGGCACTTGTTTGGTTGCCGCTGGTTTAACGAGTAACGTCGGCATCCTCGACACGCGGCCACCACCGTCAACTCCCGGTCGAAACCGTGACATCCCCAGTGGTAGTACCAACAACATATCCCGAGATCTCAGTCCTGTCAATACATACGGCGTTGCCGAAAAGCAAACGACCATCACGTGGGCGCAGCCGGGTACATGGGCGAAGACGCGTCACCCTCAGGGAGGCCCCCCCGTGCAGATGAATTTCACCGGCCAAGCCTCGAAGCAAGGCCAGCTGCCTATCGGCCTGACAGCGGCGCTGGGTTACTTCGAGGATGTGAAGGCCTTCATTCAGAAAATCGAGGACGTCAAGGAGATCCGCGACCTGGCCCTCCCGCGCGCTTACATGATGACCCACCATCCTATGGGGGGCCTGAACTACCACATCACCGTCGTGACGGCCATACAAGCGGAGACCACTTCGTCCGGCCTGGTGTTGAAGGCCCTCGACTTCGACCACCAGAAGGTCAAAAGCGAGCACCAGGTGGTCAAGGGCTTCATCGATGGCCGCCTCGACGCGCGCGCCGTCTCAGAGCAGCAAACCGCCATCGATTTCGCGTTCTCGCTGTCCCTCGAATTCGACGTCCCGGCGGCGCTGGCGCTCGTGCCGAGGCCCCTCGTCCAGGCGACGGCCGACGGCCTGATGCGCCTCAAGCTCGGGCTGATCGTGGAGAACCTGTACGGCAAGGTCCGCCAGGACTTCAACCTGACGACCTGAGTCCCCGTGCCTCAGCTGGGCGGCAGGGTCGAAACCGAAATCTCGAGCAGGCCGCCGGAGAGTGAGGGCGCCGCGAGCACCGCACCTCCGAGCGAGGGGCGCGCGGGCAGGAAATCCTTCAACCTGTGAACAGCCATGGCCAGAGGCGGGGGAGACGGGCTGTGGTCTGTCTCCAGCAGGAAGTAGCGGGCCTCCGGCATGGCTGCGTGGATGGCATTCAGGTTCGCAGGCTCGTTGTCGAACACCGCGGCGCAAGGGGCCTCGGCCGCCAGGCGAAGCGCCTGAAGCCGCTTGTATTCGACGTCTCCGACGTGCTTGTCCTGAGCGGCCTTGAGCACGAGGGTCGCCTCCCGGCCCGGAACCGGGAAGCCCCCCGCCTCGAGGGTGCCCCGGGTGTCGTCGGTCATCTCCTCCGGCCGGCCGGACAGGTAGATGATGCGTGCGCCGACCTCGGCGAGCCGGGACACGTAGCCCGCGGCGCCCAGGTTGATGGCGTCGTGGCGGGTGTAAGCCCCGTGCAGAAAGCGGTCGTAGAAGGCTGACTGGAGGGCGCGTTGCTGATGTTCGTCCTGGATGCCGACGAGGCGCAGGGCCTCCACGACGTCATATGGAATGGGACCCGTTGCCAGCGCCACGAGGGCAGCAGCCACCTCGGGGTGGGCCTCGACGGTTCCGGCAAGTTCCCGGAAGATGGCTTGCTTGCGGGGACGCACCAGGAACAGCGTGTCGTCCAGGTCGAAGACCACCTGAGGCCGCAGGCCACGGGCGGCACGCCGGGCCACTTCGTCCGTCACGGCTGCGAGGGGGCAGCAGGTGTCGGGGTCGACTTTGAGGCTAACAGGGACCATGGGGGTTGAACTCCGCTCTCTCCACCGGTCCAGCCTGGCGTGTGCGCCTCGGTGGCTGAACCCTCCTTATTGTAGCATATGGTTAAGGAGAAATTAACCGCCCGCGCCATTATATTATGAAGCTTTATTAACAAAACCCCAAGATGATGCCAGAAGGCCGCTCACCAGCGGGGGAGCCGGCGCCGGCAGCACCCTGTAGCCCTTCAAGCGCCTTAGAGCATCCTTAATCTGCCCCTCCCAACAGACCACGGATGGGACCTTACGGCTGCGGTCCCCCGCCAGGTTTCGCGGTCGCCCCCGGCGGGCGGGGAGGCCTTAGCGGCCAGCACCGTCCAGGCAGAGAGGCGCGCCCCACGGGTTGTGGGGCGCGCCTCGGGAACAGGTGCCCAAAAACAGGCAGGCAGGACCCGGGTCAGCGACCCACCTGACGGGCGTTCACGTCGTCCCAGAAGGTCTCGACGTCGAAGCGTTCGAAGAGCCGCCACTTCAGGCGTTGCCAGGTACCGATCTCCTGCAGGCCCTCGACGACGAGGCTCCACCGCCGTGCCATCTTCCTGGCGCGAACGACGTCCTTGCGGGCAAGCGCGAGCTTCTTGGAGCGGGAGTGGCCCATCCCGACCACCATCGCCTCAGCCATCTGGAGCTCCCGCTCAAGCGCCACTTCCACCCGCGCGAGGTCCGAGGTGAGCACGTTCCGCGCAGCCTGCTCGGAGCTGGCGAGGATCCGCTGAGCGGCCTGGTAGGCCTCGGCGGCAGGCCGGATTTCGTGGACCTGGGCGCAGGCCTGGATGGCCACCTTCATCTGGTCCTCGAGCGCCCGTTGCTCGCGGCGCGAGGTCGCCTCCACGTCGAGCTTCAGGCGGTCCAGGGCGAGGTCGAACGGAGAACCGGGGGCCTTGCCGAGCCAATCCTGGACGGCGAAGTAAATCGTTCGGATCGATGGTGGCGTGGTGTCTCGCCCCTGCTCGCCGAGCATCTCCTGGATCGCGTTCAGGCGGGTGCAGGCAGCCTGCTTGATGCGCTCACCCTCGGCCCGCGCCTCGGGCGTGGCACCACCGGACGCAGCCAGGTGGCGCAGCTGCCGCTGCAGCAAACCCTTGATGGTGGCCTCGGCGAACTGCACGGGCACGACCATCTGCCGGTCGCGGGCATGGTCGAGCACGCGGTCGAACGCCCGCAGGAACTCGACGATGTCGCCCAAGCCGTCCGGCCCGAGCGCGCTCCTGTACCCCTGCACCAGCGACGCGGTGAGCGCGCGGGCGTCAGCCAGCGCCAGGGCCTGCAGTTGGAGCTCACCGTAGCCAGGCACCTGCTGCAGCACGGCCTTGTAGACGTCCTCGGCCTGCCGCGTCGCCTGGCGGGCGTGGTGAACCGCGTGCCGATGCTTGGCATGCGCCTGTTCGAGGAAGGACCTGTACCGCTGCTGCGCGGTGCCGACCTGCCGTTCGTAGGTGAGCTGGGTCTCGCCCTTCTCGGCGTCGGCCTGCCGCTCCAGCTTCTTCAACGTCGCTTCGCGCCGCTCGACAGCCATCCTGGCCTGCCAGACGTAGCGCTCCGCAAGTTGCACGGCCTTTTTGTAGGTCGCAGCGGAGCTGTAAAGCAGCTTGTGGCGAACCTCTCGCGGATGCGGCGGCTCGATCGGCAGGGTGGCGACCCCGGACGGCACCAGCGCCCCAGCCTGACGCTGGGGGCGGGCCTTGACCTGGAGTGCGGCGTTCAGTTCGCGCTGGTTCGCGAGGGTCATGTGGTTACCCCGTGTCGACCGACGCCACCCACGGAGCCAGCGCATCCGCTGCAGCGTCGCTTGGACATAATAGCCACTGCGAGCGGACCTGCCTGTGACGCCCGTCATGTGCGCTCAATTTGGGGGATCGCGCCTCAGCCGCGCGTGGCGTCCAGCCCGTAAATTTGCCGCCCCTCCGAGAGCCAGCGGCGCTCGAAGCCCGTGAGCACCCGTCCCTTGGGAACGGCCACCGTGCAACGAAAGCCAGCCTCGGCAAGGCCCGCCAGGGAGAACTCGAACAGCCCAGGATCATCCGTGCGGAAGTGGAACACGCCCTCGGGCGCCAGGCAACGGTGGTAGAGCGCCAGGTACTTGGGGGCCGTCAGGCGCCGGTCCGGATGCCGGGGCCAGGGGTCGGGAAACAGCAGCGTCAGGCGGGCCGCATCGCCAGGCCCGAGGGCCTCCAGGGTGCGCACGGCATCCCCGGGCACGAAGCGCACGTGGCGGACCCCGTGCCTGAGGGCCATCTGACGCGCGGTGTAGATGCGGTGCATCTTGATCTCGAGGCCGAGGTGGTTCATCTCGGGCTGGCTCTGGGCAAAGGCGACGAGGTGGTGGCCCAGCCCCACACCCATCTCGACATGAAGGGGCGCTTCACGGCCGAAGGTGCGCTCCCAGCGGCCGGCGAACCGCGCAGGGTCGAGCAGCACGTCGAAGGGTGGGGCCTGGTAATACTCGTAGGCGAGTTGCTTTTTGCCCATGGTGCCCCATTCTACTGCCTCTGGCAGAGGGCCGCTCGGCTCCCCGTTGCCCCTTGGACGGCCGCCGGGTTATCCTGTGGCCCTGAGCCGTACGCGCCGGCCGGCCGGCCGGCGATATATCTTCAGGAGGATCCGCCATGTGGGGCTTCGCCCAAATCAAGTACGCCAACGGTAATGTCTGGAGCCGGGGCGTCGTCTCGCTCCACAGCTCCGGCTGGGTGCACCTCATCACGTATCCGCTCGAGGCCCAGGAAGAGCTGATCATGATGACCTTTCCCGCAAACCAGGTCGAGCAGCTGCAGTGGCTCGAGGTCAAGCTGTCGCCCCTCGATAAGGAAGGGAACGGCATCGGTGCAGCGAAGGCCGTGCTCGACAAGTACCGGGATGCCCTCTACCCGCAGGTCGAGGGGGTTGAAGGCTCCCAGGCGCCTCAGGCAGAAGCCGCGCCCACGGCCTGACCACCGGGCGCCCTGAACGCTCTCCGACCCCTCGCCGTTCGCGGCGAGGGGTCATTGTTCAGGCGGGCTGAACCTCCACGACCACCTTGCCAAAGGCCGCCGCACCCTCCAGGCGCTCGAAGGCGTCAGCCACCCGTTCGAGCGGCCAGACGCTGTCCACGACGGGCGCAAAGGCCCCCGCGTCAGCCCATCGCAACATCTGGACGAACTCGGCGTCGGACCCCATGGTGGTGCCGAGGACGGTAAGCTGCTTCCAGAACAACTGGCGCAAGGCGACCTCCGAGGCCGGCCCCAGCGTCGACCCGTAGGTCACGATCCGGCCACCCGGCCTGGCAACTTCGAGCAAGCGCCCAAAGACCGCCCCCCCGGCCCCGTCCATCACGAGGTCTGCCCCTCCGTCCATCATCTCCCGGAGTTGATCCGCCCACCCTGGCACGGTGTAACACACGCCGCCCTCAGCCCCCAGGGCCTCAGCCTTCTTGAGCTTGTCAGGGCTGCCGGTGGTGACGAACACCCGGGCGCCACAGTAGCGCGCCATCTGGATGAGGTAGGTCGCCACCCCACCGCCTGCTCCGGTCACGAGGACGCGCTCGTCCACCTGCACCTGCCCGCGCGTGACGAGCGCCCGAAACGCAGTGACGGCCGCCAGGGGAAGGGCCGCGGCCTCTTGCATCGAGAGCCCGGCGGGCTTGGTGTGGATGGCCGAGACAGGCACCGCGACGAGTTCGGCGAAGGTGCCGGGGTGCGGGCTGCCGAGGATCGAGAAGCCCGCGTCCTGCACAGCCTCGTGGCGGCCCCACCCCAGGCCCGGGTTGATGACCACCTCCCAGCCCAGCACGGACGGGTCCACCTCGGCCCCGGCGGCCACAATCACACCGGCGGCATCTGAACCTGGCACCAGGGGAAGGTTGCCACCCGGGTAGAGGCCCTCACGGAGCCAGACGTCCCGCCGGTTCAGGGCCGCAGCGCAGACGCGTACCAGCACGTCGCCGGGACCAAGCTCCGGGTCGGGCCCCGTGGTGCAAGTGATCACCTCGGGCCCCCCGAATGACGAGACACGGACGACGCGCACGGGGGCTGCCCTCCTTCCAGGCGCACCCCTTGTACCCGGCAGGGTGGCGCCCCGCTCAGGCCGGCGGCCTGGGCTGCGCCCTCAGCCGAGTTGGCCCTTGAGGGCGTCCTGGAACCGGTCGGCCTGACGCTCCTCCACGTCCACCGTGGCATAGCCCGCGTGCAGCTGGATGGAGCGCATGGAACTGCGAGCGATGCCCGTGGTCTGCGCGAGCCAGCCGTGGAAGGTGTCGCGGCTGGGGCGCTGCCCAGGCATCAGGTTCACGCGGAAGGTCTGCCAGGTGGTGCGCATGCGCGGGAGCGGCGCCAACGGGCCGGTCGCCGGCCCGGCCTCCCGCAGGGAGTTGTTGTGGAGCACGGCAGCGGAGGTCTTCGGAGCCCGGCCGCCGCGGGCGCGCGGGCGCAGCCCCTCAGCCCCGGGCGCGAGCGGGACGGCCGGCGTGGCAGGCTCGGCTTCGGCTGGCCCCGGATCCTGTGGGTGCCGCTCGAAGCGCACGACCTTGCGAAGCTCCGCGAACACGGCCTCGGCCTCGGGCGTCACCAGGGCCAGGCTCTGCAGGCCCTGAGGAGCCGCTGCGGCGTGGGCCTCGTAAAGGGCAGCCTCGGTCGCGAGACCCGTCAGGTACAGGTGACCGGGGCCGCCGAAGTCGAGCCCCTTGGCAGCCAGGTCCGGCACCACCAGGAACCGGCACTCACCGCTCGCAAACCGCCTGAGGGCACTCTGCCGCTGGCTGGCCGCGGTGTCGGCGTTGAACGACTCGACGGCGCTCCTGCCAAAGCGCTCGAGGCGTTGCGCCAGCCTGCGCGCCTCGTGCTTGTTGCGGGCGATGACCAGCGCGCGCGCCGGGTTTTCCTGCTCGATCACCGCGAGCAGGAAGTCCGTGCGCTGCTCGGTCCCCACCCGCGCGAAGCGGTGGCAAGGCGGCACGACCTGGGGAGCCGGTGGTTCGGCGGCAGCCGCTGGCGGGGCCGCGACGGGCTCGGGACGCCCCACCGGCGCTGGCGCGGCCTTGGGCTCCACGGGAGCGCTGACGGGCGGAGCCTCGGGTTCAGGAACGGAGACCCTCACCAGCAGCGGGTTGCTCAGGTGGTGCGCCACCGCCTCGACGCCCTCGGTGCGGTTCCAGAAAAAGAGCGCGGTCTGGTCGAGGCGCGGCAGCCGGTCGAGAAGGTACTCCACGTCCCGCCGCTGCACGGTGGTCATCAGCCGGTCGGCCCCATCCAGGACGAGGGTCCGCACAGCGTTGAGGTCGAGCTGCCGGATCGCGAACAGGTCCTTCACCAGGAACGGCGTGCCGATGACGATGTCGACGCCGCGTTTCACCAGTTGTTCCTGCGCCCCGCCGGCCTCGAACAGCGGGGCCACCTTCAAGATGCCCTGGGCCAAGGGCGCCAGCCGCTTGTACACGCGCGCAGCGCGCTCAGCGGAGGGCACCAGGACCACGGCCTGCGGCTTGCTCAGAGGGTCGAACATGGAGAGCAGGGGGAGCCCGTAGGCGAGGGTCTCACCCGAGTGGGGCCCGGCGTGGACCAGGATGTCCCGGCCCTCCAGCATCGCGGGGATGACCTGGGCCTGGGTCTCGGTGAGGACGGCGGGCGTCTCAGGGGCCGCCAGGCGCTCGAGCAGTGCGGGGTGCAGCGGGAAGTCTTCGAAGGACGTCGTCAATGCTGTTCCTTTCCACGCGGTGCGCGAACCTTGCAGCGTCGCCCGCGACCACCCCTGGGGCAGGGCCTGGAAACCAGGCGAGCCACGAGCGGGGGGCGAGCAGGCCGCTGGTCGGGGCCGATGGCCAGTCAGACGGAGCGCGCGAAAGCGTGTTGAATGTCGGTTCGGCGGGAGGCCGCTATGGCTCTCCCCGGCCGATTGTACCACCATCACAGCGGACCGTCAGGGCGCGCAGGCCGCCATCGGGCTCCCACGCGCCACACCACGACGGCCCGGTGGTATAATCCTGGCGTGGTTGGTGATTGCCTCGTCCTGCCTGGGGCCGTATAACGGTTCCCGGGGACTCACGGCCCCGAGACCGAGCAACTGAATACGCCGGAGCGCAAGGTGGCGCCACGGCTTCCTGGAGTGGGAGGTTCACCCTATGGGACACGAACAGGAGCTCCGTGGCGGACGCAGCGGGAGCTGGGACCTCGTCGGCGGCCTGATGGTGGGCGCAGTCGGGGGCTTTATGCTCGGCGTGCTGCTGGCCCCCAGGCAGGGAGACGCCGCCCGGGACCGCATCGACGAGTCGCTGGAGGATTTCCGGGACCGGGCCGAGGACTTCATCGGCAACCTGCGCGGCAACACCGAGAACCTGCTGAACCAGACACGCACCGCCATCGAAGAGCGCATCACCCTCATCACCGAGGCCATCGAGGAGGGCCGCAAGGCCGCTGATGACAAGCGGGCCGAGTTGGTCGTCGAGCAGGAAGGGTCCTGAGACCCCAGGCCTAAGGCCAGAGGAGGTCCCCATGGCGAGAAAACCGGCAAGCTACCTGGCGGGTTCGATGCTCCTTGGCACGGCCATCGGGGCCGTGGTGGGGTTGCTGACAGCGCCCATGGCAGGCAAGGAGCTACGCGGCGCCCTCAGGCGCAAGGTTGAGGAGGCCGGCGAGCTCGGCTCGACACGCCTCAGGGAAGTGCCCGACCGGCTCAAAACCCTGCCAGGCGCGAGCCAGCGCCTGGCGGCCGCGCTTCCTGAGCACGGCAAACGGCTGGTTGCGAAGGTGGTGCCCGGCTGGCGGCCCACCGAGCCTGATGGTGCCGCGCCGGGAGGGGCCGGCGAGGAGCCCGCCTCCCCCGAACACCCGCCTGGAGGTTGAACCGTGGCCGCTCTGACCGACATCACCCGGATGCTGGACATCCGCTTCCCCATCATTGCGGCGCCGATGTTCCTCGTCTCGAACCCCGAGATGATGGTCGCGGTCGGAGAGGCGGGTGGCCTCGGCACGATGCCGGCGCTGAACGCCCGCACCACCGAGGCCTTCCGGGAGGCGCTGCGCGCAGTGAAGGCGCGCACGAATGCGCCCTTTGGCGTGAACCTGATCCTGCTCGGCAACCCCCGCCTCCGCGAAGACCTGGCAGTCTGCCTGGACGAGCGGGTGCCGCTGCTCATCACCAGCCTCGGAGACCCGACCGAGGTGATCGCCGCCGCCCACGAGGCTGGCACGCGGGTGTTCTGCGATGTCGTGAACGTGCGCCACGCCCAAAAGGCCAAGGCCGCTGGGGCGGACGCCCTGGTGGCCGTCGCCCACGGCGCTGGCGGTCACGCTGGCACCATCTCCTCGACCGTGCTCGTGCCCTGGCTGAAACGCGAGGTCGGCCTGCCCGTCGTGGCCGCGGGCGGCCTCGCCGATGGCGCAAGCCTGGCGGCCTCGCTGGCGCTGGGTGCCGGGGCCGGCTACTTCGGCACCCGGTTCATCGCCAGCACCGAGGCTCCCGTCGGCGATGACTTCAAGCAGGCCATCTGCGCGGCATCGCCAGAAGACATCGTCTACACCCCCGACGTCACCGGCCACCCGGCCAACTTCCTCAAGGACAGCCTGGCCCAGTGGCGGGAGCGGGGCGCGGACGGCGGCAGCGACCTCAAGAAGTGGCGTGACGTTTGGAGCGCCGGGCAAACGGTAGGCCTGATCGAGACCACCAAGCCGTGCGCCGAGATCGTGGCTGACATCATGGCGGAATACGAGGCCGTCAGGGCAGGGCTGCCCGGCTTCGCGGGGGCCGCGCTGCAGGCCTGATGCCCGCGGCGGCCAGCGGTCCCGGTCCAACCCGGCGAGCGCTGACGTTCTCCGACCGTCAGACCCTGCGCACCTCAGTCCCGGCGCGCCAGGGACGGCACGGCCAGGGCTGCCGCGACGCGTCCAACCGCGCGGACGGCGGCATCCACCTCCACCTCGGTGCTGTTCCAGCCCAGGCTCAGGCGCAGGCTACCCTGCACCTCGGCCTCCGAAAGGCCCAGGGCACGGAGCACCGGGCTGCCCGGGGTGCCCAGCACCGTGCAGGCCGCCCCCGTCGAGGCCGCGACGCCGGCCAGGTCGAGTTGCTCCACCAGCGCCTCGCCCGTCAACCCGGGAAACACCACGGACGAGAGGTGAGGCGCGCGCCAGGCGCCATCGCCCAGCACGCGGGCAGCGGGCACCACGGCCAGGATGCCTGACTCCAGGCGGTCCCGCAAGCGAGCCAGCCTCGCTGCCTCCTGGTGCCTAGCGGCGAGGGCTTCTCCGGCGGCCGAGCCGAAGGCGGCGATCGCCGCAACGGCCAGGGTTCCTGGCCGCCGACCGGCCTCGTGCGGCCCCCCGTGTAACACGGGCCGCAGGCGAGCGCGCCCACCCACCGCCAGCGCCCCGATGCCCTGCGGCCCTCCCAGCTTGTGGGCGGAAACGGACAGGAGGTCGGCCCCCCAGGGGGCCGGGTCCAGGACGCCGAGGGCTTGCACGGCGTCGACGTGCAGCCAGGCCCCAGCCGCCCGGACCTCGGCGCCCATCGGCCCGAGGTCCTGCACCACGCCCATCTCGTTGTTCACGGCCATGATGGAGACCAGCGAGGGCCCGCGCGCCAGGGCCTCCCTCAGGGCCCCGGGAATGACGCGGCCGGCGCCGTCCACTGGCAGCACCTCGACCTCCCAGCCCCGCGCAGCCAGGGCCGCATGCGGGCCTCGCACGCAGCTGTGCTCGATGGCCGTGTGGAGGCTGCGCCGGGCCCGCCCCTCTGCCTCCATGGCGGCCGCAGCCCCGAGAATGGCGAGGTTGTTGGCCTCGGTCCCGGAGGCCGTGAAAACGACGTGGGCGGGCAAACAGCCCATCAGCGCAGCCACGGCCTGACGCGCGCTCTCCACACGGGCAGCGGCCCTGCGGCCTTGCGCGTGGCGGCTGGCCGGGTTGCCCGGCTCGGCCACGGCCGCCAGCCAGGCGTCCCGGGCGGCGGGACGGAGGGGGCTGCTGGCCGCGTGATCCAGGTATGCCATGGCGCCATGATAGCGCCCCCCGGACGGCGCGGGGAAGCGCTGGGCTGTGCTATGATCCCGCCCTCGAAAGGAGGGCGCGATGCGGCTCGACAAGTGGCTCAAGGTCTCTCGCGTCATCAAGCGACGCCCGGTGGCGAACGAGATCTGCGACCAGAAGCGCGTGACCATCAACGGCAAGCCCGCCAAGGCCTCTGCCGAGATGAAGCCTGGCGACAAGCTGGAGGTCCGCTTCGGGCAGCGCCTGCTCCAGCTCGAGGTGCTGCTCGTGCCGCCAGGCAACGTGAGCGCCAAACAGGCCAGCGAGCTCTACCGCGTGCTCGGCGAGGTGCGTGTCCGCGACTTCCTCGACGACCAAGGCGGCGACGAGGAGCCTTGAGCTTGCCCGGATCGGGTACACTGTTGGACCCGGAGGTGGCGGAAGGCCGACCCCGGCACTGGATGGAGGAGAACCGATGAGCACGATCATCGAAGAGGTTTACGCGCGCGAGATCCTCGATTCCCGAGGGAACCCGACTGTCGAGGTCGATGTCTTCCTGGCGGGTGGAGCCGTGGGACGCGCGGCCGTGCCCTCCGGCGCGAGCACCGGGGCCCACGAGGCCGTGGAACTTCGCGACGGCGACAGCCGTTACCTTGGCAAGGGCGTGACGCAGGCCGTGGACAACGTGAACGAGGTCATCGCGGGCGAGGTCATCGGGATGGATGCCCTCGACCAGGCCGGCATCGACATGCACATGCTGGCGCTGGACGGGACCCCGAACAAGGCGCGCCTGGGCGCGAACGCCATCCTGGCCGTCTCGCTCGCCGTCGCCAAGGCGGCCGCCAACCAGATCGAGCTGCCACTGTACCGGTACCTGGGCGGCGTGTCGTCGCGGACCCTGCCCGTGCCGATGATGAACATCATCAACGGTGGCGCACATGCCGACAACACCATCGACTTCCAGGAGTTCATGATCATGCCGGTGGGCGCCCCGCACTTCGCGGAGGCCCTGCGGATGGGCACCGAGGTGTTCCACCACCTGAAGAAGATCCTCAAGGGGCGCGGGCTCAACACCGCCGTCGGCGACGAGGGCGGCTTCGCGCCCGACATCCCCACCCCCCGGGCAGCCCTGCAGACCATCTGTGAGGCCATCCAGGCCGCTGGCTACAAGCCCGGCGAGGACGTGCTTCTGGCGCTGGACGTGGCCGCCACCGAGTTCTACAAGGACGGCAAGTACAACCTGGCGGGCGAGGGCCGGATGCTCAGCAGCACCGAGATGTCGGATTACCTCGCCGCCCTGTGCGACGAGTTCCCCATCGCCTCCATCGAGGATGGCCTCGCGGAGGACGACTGGGACGGCTGGGCCTACCTCACGGGCAAGCTGGGCAAGCGCGTCCAACTCGTCGGCGACGACCTGTTCGTCACCAACCCGGAGCGGCTGTCGGACGGCATCGAGAAGGGCATCGGCAACAGCATCCTGGTGAAGGTCAACCAGATCGGCACCCTCACCGAGACGCTCGCGGCCGTCGAGATGGCCAAGCGGGCAGGTTATACCGCCGTGCTCTCGCACCGCTCCGGTGAGACTGAGGACGCCACCATCGCCGACATCGCCGTCGCCACCAACTGCGGCTTCATCAAGACCGGCTCAGCCTCGCGCTCGGACCGCATCGCCAAGTACAACCAGCTGCTGCGCATCCAGGAAGAGCTCGGTGACACGGCGACCTACCCTGGCCGCTCCGCGTTCTACAACCTGCGCCAGACGCCGGGGGCCGCTATCCATGCTTAAGGTACAGACGGGGCCTCTCTCGCCCGACTTCCTGACCGGGCCCCGCTCCGGGCTCAAGCGCGCCAAGATCGTTGCCACGCTGGGCCCCGCATCCAGCGCCCCGGACACGATTCGCAAGCTGATCCTCGCAGGCGTGGATGTCTTCCGCCTCAACTTCTCGCACGGCACCCACGCCGACCACGAGCAGCGCATCCACGACATCCGGGCCATCGCCGCCGACATGCAGCGCGTCGTGGCGATCCTGCAGGACATCCAAGGCCCGAAGATCCGCATCGGCAAGGTGGAAGGCGGCGAGGTTCAACTCACACCGGGCACGCCGTTCTTCCTGCAGAGCCGGGAGCGGGTTGCGGACGCCAGCGGCGCCAGCGTGTCCTACGAGAACCTCGAGAAGGACGTGCCCGCCGGGGCCATGGTGCTGATGGACGACGGGTTGCTGGAGCTCAAGGTCGTGGAGCCCACCCGCGACGGCCTTCGCTGCGAGGTGGTCGTCGGTGGGCCGCTGCGCCCGAACAAGGGCGTCAACTTCCCGGCCGTGATGATGGACGTGGACGTTCTGAGCGAGAAGGACCGGGAGGACCTCGTCTTCGGTGCGCGACACGGCGTCGACTTCGTGGCCGTGTCTTTCGTGCAGACGGCCGAGGATGTCCTCAAGGTGCGTGACTTCCTGTCTGCGCAGGGTTCACGCGCCCACGTGATCTCCAAGATCGAGCGGCGTGAGGCCGTAGAGCGCATCGCCGACATCGCCGCCGTGTCGGACGGCGTGATGGTGGCCCGTGGAGACCTCGGGGTGGAGACCGCCCCCGAAGAGGTGCCCATGGCCCAGAAGCGCATCATTTCGCACTGCAACCGGATCGGTAAGCCCGTCATCACTGCCACGCAGATGCTGGACTCCATGATCCACAACCCCCGCCCCACGCGCGCCGAGGCCTCCGACGTGGCCAACGCCGTGCTCGACGGCACGGACGCCGTGATGCTCTCCAACGAGACGGCAGCTGGCTCCTACCCGCTGGAGGCCGTGGAGACGATGGTGCGGATCGTGCGGCAGGCCGAGCGGGCCTCGCTCGCGGAGAAGCGGGACCGCGACCTGGCCGTCGGGGCCCCCGTGGTGGACGCGATCAGCCTCGCCACGGCCCAGTTGGCTGACAAGCTCGGCGCAGCCTCGATCATCACGGCCACCGCGTCGGGCTCCTCCGCGCGCATGGTGGCGCGCTACCGGCCCCTCGCGCCTATCCTCGCCCTGGCGCAGGACGAAGAGGTCTGCCGCAAGCTCGTGCTCACCTGGGGCGTGTTTCCGCGCATCGCGCCTCACGCCTTCACGGACGAGGAGCTGTTGCACGGGGCGATGGCCATCGCCCAGGCCGAAGGCCTCGTCCAGGACGGCGAGCTCGTCGTGGTGACGGCGGGCTTCCCGATCGGCGTGCCGGGCAACACCAACTTCATCAAGGTGGAAATGGCGAGCACCGTCATTGCGCGGGGCCAGGGCCTCGGCAAGCAACCCGTGCACGGGGTGGCGAGGGTGGTCCGGTCCGCGCAGGAGGCCGACGAGCTGATGCGGCCAGGCGACATCATGGTGACGCACGAGACCACCAAGGAGCACGTGCCGGCCATGCGCAAGGCGGCCGGCGTCATCGTGGAGATGGGAGGCCTGACCTCGCACGCCGCGATCGTCTGCTTGCAACTCGGCATCCCCTTGCTGCTCGAGGTCGCCAACTGGGACGCCCTGCCGAATGGCGAGGTCGTAACCATGGACCCGAGCCGTGGTGTCGTCTACAAGGGCAAGGCGAGGACCTGACGGCCTCGGTGTTATGCAACACGGCGCTGCGGGTGGCGGCGTGATATACCGGGATCACCTATGACACAGGTGATCCCGCATGTCCGCTGACAACGCGCCCGCGGTGGGCTCGGTCGACCAGGTCCAGACCCTCGAACGCAGGCTCATCGACGAGTGGGGTTTCCCGGCGCTGGCGCTGATGGAGCGGGCCGCCTTGCAGGTGGCCCGGTTCCTCGACGTGAACCTGCCGGGGGCCCCCGTGGTGTTGGTGGCCGGCACGGGCAACAATGGCGCAGATGGCCTCGCCGTGGCGCGACTGCTCGTCGACCGGGGGCGCCAGGTCCGCATCCTGACGGTCGGCAGCGCCCTCGGGGAGCTGGCGTCCCGCCAGATGGCGTGGCTCGCCCGGCGCGGCGTCCAGTCCCGTAACTTTGCTGGGGCCGAGTCCTTCGGGCCCGAGTGGGTGCTGCTGGACGCCCTGTTCGGCACGGGCCTCAACCGCCCCCTCAAAAGCGACGCCATCCTCGCGATCGACTGGATTAATCGGAACGACTGGCGCGCCGTCATCTCCGTCGACGTGCCGAGCGGCATGAACGCAGACTCCGGGGAGCCGATGGGCGCGTGCGTGCGCGCGACCCACACCATCACCCTCGGGATGCTCAAGACCGGCCTGATGACAGACCATGCCCTCCTGCGGCTCGGAAGGCTCTGGCTGGCGGAAATCGGCTTCCCACCGACCATGGCGGAGCAGATGCCCGGCCGCCTGAACGTACCTGCGCCGCTCCCCCGGCCCCAGCCAGACGCCCACAAGGGCACCCTTGGCACGGTGCTGACCATCGCCGGTTCGGCCACCATGACCGGTGCGGCCGTGCTCTCGGCCCGGGCGGCCGCCAGGTCGGGCATCGGCCTGGCCTACCTCGGGGTGCCGGCCAGCCACCGGGATGCCATCGCCGTTGGGCTGCCGGAGGCGATCGTGCTCCCGCTGCCGGAGCTTGACGGCAGCATCGGCCCGGAGTCGGTGCCGATGCTGGAAGCCCAGCTTTCGCGCTGCAAGGCCGTCGTGGTGGGGCCCGGCCTCGGACAGTCGCCGCGCATCGCCGAGCTGGTCAGGGCGCTGCTTGAGACCTACCCGGGCCCCGTCGTGCTCGACGCCGACGCCCTGCCACGCGGTGACGCCTCCCTGCCGCACCGGCAAGGGCCCGTCATCATGACGCCCCACCCGGGTGAGCTGGCCCGGATGACGGGAGCCCGGGCCGACGACGTGCAGCGCAACAGGCTGCAACACGCCCTGGAGGTCGCGCGGCGTCACCGGGCCATCGTGGTGCTGAAGGGGGCCCGGACCATCATCGCCCGGCCCGACGGCACCTACGCCATCAACGCGACGGGGTCCCCCCTGCTGGCCACGGCGGGAAGTGGGGACGTGCTCGCAGGCCTCATCGGCGGCCTGCTCGGCCGGGGCCTCGGCGCCTTCGAAGCGGCGGCAACGGGCGTCTGGCTGCACGGTCGAGCAGCCGATCTCGCGCGCGACGCGGGCATGGTAAGCTTGATCGCCACCGATGTGATCGAGCGCCTCCCCACCCTGCTCGGGCACGCGCCCAGCGCGCCGGCAGGGACGGAAGACCTGCGGTCGATCCCCTGAGCCGCAGCGTCGCGGCTCTCCGCACGAAGGAGTCGCGAAGCCTATGAACAGCCCAGCCACCGGCACCAAGCAGAGCACTGTCAACGTCGGCATGGAGCGCGCCCTCGCGCTCGACGTGGTGCAGGTGGTCGAGGCCGCCGCGCTGGGAGCCAGCCGGCTGATGGGCCGCGGAGACCGGGACGGCTCCGACCACGAGGCCGTCGAGGCCATGCGCCTTGCCTTCAACAACCTCGACATCGACGGAACGATCGTCATCGGCGAGGGCGAGCGGGACGAGGCGCCCATGCTCTACATTGGCGAGAAGGTTGGGCGCGCGGGCCCCGGCGCCTTCCACGTCGACATTGCGGTGGACCCGCTCGAGGGCACCAACCTGGTAGCAACGGGCGCGAACAATGCGATCGCGGTCATGGCGATGGCCGAGGCCGGCGGCCTGCTGCATGCACCCGACACGTACATGGAGAAGCTCATCGTCGGACCGGCTGCGGCGGGCAAGGTCGACATCACGGCCCCGGTCAAGACGAACCTGGCCATCATCGCGATGTCCTTGAACCGGGAAATCGCCGACCTGACGGTGGTCATCCTCGACCGGCCGCGGCACACGGAGCTGATCGGCCAGGTCCGCGACGCGGGCGCCCGCATCCGCCTCATCGGCGACGGTGACGTCACGGGGGGCCTGGCGGCGGCCATCGCCGGCTCAGGCGTCCACGCCGTGATGGGCACCGGCGGCGCGCCGGAGGGCGTGCTCACGGCCGCCGCCATGCGCTGCCTCGGGGGCGAGATCCAGGCCATCATCCGCCCACGCAACGAGGAAGAGGCTGCCCGCGCCCGCACGATGGGCATCGACCTCGACAAGGTCTACACCACGACGGACCTGGCGCCTGGCCGGGAGATCCTGTTTGCGGCCACGGGCATCACGGATGGCGAGATCCTCAAGGGCGTGAGGTTCTTCGGCGCCGGCGCGCGCACAGCCTCGATCGTCATGGGTGCCTCGACGCGCTTCGTGCGGTTCATCGACACCGTGCACATGGCGGACGGCCAGCGCAAGACGCCCATCCGGCTGGAGTGACGCCCCACTGGATGTCGTACCTCGCCTTCCTCGCCGTCCAGCAGCTCCGGGCGCGCCCATGGCAAAGCGCCCTGCTCGTTCTGTCCGTGAGCCTTGGCGTGGCCATTCTCACGACAGCGCTCTCGCTGACGAACGGGTTCGAGAAGGACCTGGTGGATCGCCTGCTCGGCACCTCGCCCCACGTCGCCATCCACGAACCACTGACGGGTCGGCTCACCGACCACGAGGCCATCGCCCGCCGGCTGTCGGGGCGGCCGAACGTCCTGGCCGTGACCCCTTACGTACAGGGCCAGGGGCTGGTGACGACGGAGGCCAAGACCACGGTGGGGGTCCTGGTCAGAGGCGTCGATCCACGCCTCGAGCGGGCCAACCCGACGTGGCAACGCTACATGCGCTCGGGCACGCTTTCCCCGGGAGGCCTGGTGCTCGGCTCTGAGGTCGCGCGGAAGCTCGGTCTCGCCGAGGGCGACCGAGCCTGGCTCGTCACGGGGCTCGGACAGCGGCGCGGCCTGACGGTCACAGGGATCTTCGAGACGGGACTTTACGACTTCGACGCCCACGTTGCGATGGTCTCCCTGCAGGACGCTCAGCGGGCCTTCGGGCTGGGCGACGCCGTGAGCGGCCTGGGCGTCAGCTTGGACGACGTGTTCCAGGCTCCTGCGCTGGCGCAGACCTGGTCTCGGGAGCTTGAGGTGGGTGCGCGAGCCTGGACGGAACAGAACCGGCCCTTGCTGCAGGCGATGTTCCTTGAGCGCGTCGTCATCTTCATTGTCATCATGTTCATCGTGCTGGTGGCGATGATGGGCGTGGGCAGCACGATGGCGATGTGGGTGATCGAGAAGAACCGGGAGATCAGCCTGCTGCGCGCGGTAGGGGCCAGTGCCCGGGAAGCGGGGCGGCTCTTTGTCGTGCAGGGAACGCTCATCAGCGTGGTGGGGGTGGTGCTCGGCTCCCTGGGTGGCGTGGTCCTGTCGAGCCTCCTCGCTGTCTTCCCGCTCCAACTGGCCGGCGAAGTCTACTTCCTGTCTCGGCTTCCCGTCGATATGCAGGCCCGGGACTTCGTCCTGGTCGCGCTGGCCACGCTGGTGTTGAGCCCTGTGGCGAGCCTGCTGCCGGCCTGGCGGGCGATGCGGCTGGACCCCATCGAGGTCATCCGGCGCACCTGACGCGCCGTCCGGAGGCTGCCTTTTCGATGCGCGCTCCACCCTGGCGCCCCTGGTTCTCAGCCACCCTGTTGCTGTCGTTGACGGGCTGCTGGTGGCTGCGCGGCGTGCCAGCACCGCCTGACGGGAGCCGGCTCGGGGCCTGGCAGCTGTCGCGGCTGGGGGTCGTCACCTTTGCCGACGCGACCTACCAGGACGCTGGGCCTCGCGTGGGCCGCCTGTTCGCCGAGGCGCTCGCGGCCTCGCTCGGGGCATCGCGGGCGGTGCTGCTCGCGACGGGCGGGGCCGACGTCGGCTTCATCGGGGTCGGGCAGGCCCAACGCCTGGGAACCAGCCACGGCGTGGACGGGCTGGTGACAGGCCAGGTGCTGGTCCACGGACCGGAGGGCGAGGCGCCGGGCGCCAGCGTCGTCGTCGGCGTGCGCTTGCTGGACGCCAACCGAGGGTCTATCATATGGTCCCGAACCGTCGCCGGCCACGCTGGCGCGCCCGAGGCGGCGACGCTGGACGCCAACCTGGAACTCGCTGCCGCGCGCGCGGCGAAGGAGCTGATCGATGACCTCTTGGCACCTCCCCCGGACGCTGCTGGCGACTGGCGCCGTCCTGAGCGCCCTCCTGGTACCCGCGCCGGCCCACGCGTTGCTCGGGGTTGATGCGAAGGCGGGGGCCGGCATCCAGGCCACCTCCGGCCTCGGCCTGGCGCTGAACGCCGAGGCGCACGTCGGCGTCCTCGGCTGGGGCGTTCGGGGCCACTACTGGCAGCGCCTGTTCTCCAACTCGCAGCTCAGCTGGATGGCCGCCACCGTCGGCAAGAACGTCTCGCCCGTGCCGATGATCAACGTGTCCCCTGGCGTGGGTGTTGCCGGGCTCGGCCAGGGCGCTACGACGCTGGGGCCCCTGGGCACCATCCACGCGTCCTTCTCGCCCGTGCTCCTGCCCGTCTCCGTGGAGGCGAGCGTGGGGGCGGCGTGGCTGGGTGGCACCAGCTTGGTGCTTCCGTATTCGGTGGGCGCCAAAGTATCCTTGATTCCGTTCACGGGCGTGACGCTTCGTTACCGGGGTTTCGAGGGCAACAACGCCCTGCTGAGCGGCGCCAACGGACCGGAACTCGGAGTCGAGGTCGGAATCTGACGGCCGCTGAGGGGGAGTCATGGACAGGCAAAAGATCCTGGTAATCGATGACGAGGCGAGCATCCGCCAGATCGTCGAGACCCGCCTCAAGCTCGCCGGATACGAGGTCATCACCGCCGCAGACGGCGTAGAGGCGCTCGAGCAGGCCGCCATCCACAACCCCAGCCTCATCGTGCTGGACGTGATGATGCCCAAGATGGATGGCTTCGAGGTCTGCCGGGAACTACGCAAGAACATGACGACGCCCATCATCATGCTCACGGCCAAAGGCGACATCACCGACCGTATCGCCGCGCTGGAGCTTGGGGCGGACGATTACGTCGTCAAGCCCTTCAGCCCCCGAGAGCTGGAGGCTCGCATCAAGGCGGTGCTTCGCCGAACGCAGACCGATCAGGCCAAGCAGACGGTCATCACCATCGATCACCTCACGATCGACACGGGCAAGCGGCAGGTGCTGAAGGGTGCCGACAAGGTCAAGCTCACGGAGATGGAGTTCAACCTCCTCGAGTTGCTGGCGACCAACCCGGGCAGGGCCTACTCCCGCAGCGAGATTCTGCACCAGGTCTGGGGCTACAGGCTCAGCCAGTACAGCGACACCCGCGTGGTGGACGTGCACATCAGCCGCCTGCGCAGCAAGCTCGAGGCAGACCCCTCCGCGCCAGAGCTCATCCTCACGGCCCGCGGCACCGGCTACGCCTTCCAGAACTACACGCCCGGCGGCCCCGCCCCCGTGGCCTCGGTTGCGCAGGCCGACGTCGGCGGCAAGTGACGCCCCCCTCGACGGAGCAGGCGCTGCGTGTGGTCGTGACCACGTGCCCCCCCGATCAGGCACAGGCTCTCGCCGAGGCCCTCGTCGGCCAGCGCCTCGCAGCCTGTTGCAACGCCCTACCTGGCGTTACCAGCACCTACTGGTGGCAGGGGAGCCTGTGCGCCGAGGCTGAGACCATCTTGCTGCTGAAGACCACCGCAACAGGGACGGACGCGCTGTGTGACGCGCTCCTGGCGCTGCACCCCTATGACGTCCCAGAGCTGCTCGTGCTGTCGGTGGCGCAGGCCGCTGCGGCGTACGGCGCCTGGGTGGCGGCCGAGGTTTCTGCCCCCACCACGTGACCCCCGGCCGCTGCTTGTGTCGCGGGGCCTCCAGGGGGCACGATGCGGGGGAGACAGAGGCCTAGGAGGGACGCCATGCCAGACACGTCCATCGTCAAGGTGAGTTCGCGGTATTCGCCGCGGGGCGACCACGGACAACGCTACATGGCCTGCGGCACGACGATGGCGATGCGCCTGTGGGAGCGAGAGCCTGCGGGCCTGGAGAAGCCCTACAGCCGGCGGGACTACGAAACCGTCGGCTATGTCGTCGCGGGGTTGGCTGAGCTTGAGCTGGAGGGCCAGCTGGTGCGTTTGGAGCCGGGAGACTCGTGGGTGGTGCCACGGGGCGCCTCCCATCGCTACCGCATCCTGGAGCCCTTCACGGCGGTGGAGGCCACCCATCCCCCCGCCCAGATACACGGCCGAGACGAGGCCTGAAGCCAACGAAGCCCGTCCTGGCCCGCCCAGGCAGCGGTCCAGGGTCGGTGGCCGCCGGCTACCAGTCCTTCAGGAAGCTGCCGGCACCGTCGCGCTCGCCGCGGCGGTCGCGGGCGTAAGAGCTGCCGGCCAGGCTCTTGGCGTACTTCTTGACCTCGGCCGCGATGGAGCCGAGCTCGAGGAAGTCGGCGATGGCCCGGTACTCGTTGTCGACCAGGGCGATCGACACGGAGCACAGCGGGAACTGCTGCCGGTTCCCCTTGCGACAGATGCTGATGATGAAACCGCGCTCGCGATCCTCGCTCGGATACAGCTCGACCACGCGACGGTCGAACTCCGCGCAGATGAGCTGGCAGAGGTCCTCAGCCGTGGCCGACCGGGTCACGACGATGAAGTCGTCGCCGCCGATGTGGCCGGTGAACGTCGGGTTGTGGGGGGCGTTCTCACCGCACACGCTCTTGAGGATGTCGGCCGTGAGCTTGATGACGCGGTCGCCCTGCTCGAAGCCGTACTTGTCGTTGAACGCCTTGAAGTGGTCCAGGTCGAGGTAGAGCACGGCGCAGTCCTCGCCGGCGCCGAGCCGCCGGTTGACCTCAGCCTCGATCATCAGGTTGCCGGGCAGCTTGGTGAGCGGGTTGGCGTTCTGATCCCGGAACTGCATTTCGATGAGGGCGTCACACATCCGGTTGAAGCTCGTGGCGAGCTGCTCCAGCTCGTCCCCCGTATTGATCTCGACGCGCCGATCCAGGTGCCCCTTCGTGATGGCGTGACTCTGCACGGCCAGCTGGCGCACGGGCTCGGTGATGGCCCGAGCCAAGGACTTCACGGCCAGCACGCCGAGCATCCCAAGGCTCAGGGCCGTGGCGACGATGAGGCCGATGGTGTCCCACACCGCCCGGTTGAGCGGCGTTGAGGGCTCGCCGACGAAGAGGGTCCCGACGAAGTCGCCGAGGGGTCCGTACAAAGGCGCCATCGCCGCCAGGTACTCATCGCCGCGGATCACCACGGTGCGTCGAACGGGCTCAGCCGCGGCACGCGCATCCACCACCAGATCCGTCGGCACACCGAACCGGAGGCGGAGGTTCGGC
The DNA here is from genome assembly GCA_035285125.1 of Candidatus Sericytochromatia bacterium. Lineage (GTDB taxonomy): Bacteria > Cyanobacteriota > Sericytochromatia > S15B-MN24 > JAQBPE01 > JAYKHL01. The sequence goes on from JAYKHR010000074.1 coordinate 49,839, forward strand.
TTCTCGCGGATGGTCTGCGCCAGCCAGCGCGCCTTCAGCGAGTTCCCCTCGCCGATGCCGACCTCCACACCCTCGGCGATGCCGACCTCGATCCCTGTGATGTGCTTGAGCTGGTCCACGAAGCGGTCGTCCAGGCGGGTCCCCACGCGCACGGCCCCGACGATCTGGGTGCCTCGCACGACGGGCACCGTGGCCTCGATGGCAAGGGCCCCGGTGGGGAGCACCGTGACGCCCTTGGAGGGCTCCCCGGCCAGCGCGAGACCCAGGGCCGCGGGGTGCCGGCGGGGGTTGTGGAGCGTCGAGACGTCGCCACCGTCGTAGAGGACGTGGCCCGAGCGATCGTAGACGCTGACGATGGACTCCTTCGTCAGGCCGTGGAGGTGATGGGAGACCAGGGCCACCCGGTGCGGCACGCCCTGTGAGAGGTCCGCCACGAGGGTCGGGTTCTGGGCGAGCATGTGCGCCGTCTTGAGCGCGTCTTCCGAGAAGTAGTGGAAGGTGTGGAGAGTGACATCCAGGTCGTTGTTCAGGCGCTTGAAGGCCTCGGCCTTGAGCTTGTTGGCAACCACGACTGAGACCACGAGGGTCACGAGCGCGACGATGATCAGCGTGAGGGCCGCAAAGGTGCCCCCGATCTTATGGCCGATCTTCATTCGGACGCGCATCATCGCGATGCTCCTGAACACGGGCCCCACCAACCGCGCCCTGATGGCGTGGCCTGGCGTTACCTGTGATCGTTATAGGCAGGTCCGACTCGAACTGGACCGAACTTAAGGGCAATTTAACCTTTTATGATCGCGCCCCGCGTCCATACTCTCTTAAACGAACCTTGACTCAACTTTTGCACTTTGCGGCGGATATAGAACGGGGGGCTCCCACTGCCTCGCCGAAAGGAGGTTCCCGTGCGTCGACTCGCCACCGTGATGGCGCTGGCCTCCTGGCTCCCGACCGCTGGCTGCGGCAACACCCGGGTGATGACCTCGCCCTTTGCAGCCCAGGCGCCCGTGCGGACCGTTGCGACGGGGGCGGCGGGGGCCAGCAGGTTCTCGAACCGCGTGGTCGTGAAGTACCGCTCCGGCGCCAGCCAGACGGCCATCCGTTCCTTCCACCAGCGCTTCGCCCTGGCCTCGGTGCGTGACGTCTCGGCCCTCAGCCTCGGCGTGCTCGGGTTGCCGGCTGGCACGGCCGCCGAGACGGCGGTCTCGCGGATGCAAGGCCACCCTGCCGTGGAGTTCGTGGAGCCCGACTACGTTTTCACCGTACCACGGCGAGTCGCGGGGCGCCCTCGCGCCGCAGGCGTGCGCCGCCTTGCCGCTGTCGGCCTCGGCGATCCGCTGTGGACAGATCCGCAGTGGGGGTTGACAAAGATCGGCATGCCCCAAGTCTGGGGACTCAACGGTGGGAGTCCCTCCGTCACCGTGGCCGTCATCGACACGGGGGTGGACCCTGCCCACCCTGACCTGGCTGCCGCCATCGTGCCGGGCACAAGCGTGCTCGCAAATTCGACGGGACCGGACGACGACCACGGACACGGCACCCACGTCGCAGGCATCATCGCCGCGAGCGTGGCCGACCGCAAGGGCATCTCGGGTGTGGCCCCCAACTGCCGCATCATGCCCGTGAAGGTGCTCAACGGCGAGGGCAAGGGTGACACGGGCGACATCGTGGCCGGGCTGATCTGGGCAGTGAACCACGGCGCCAAGGTGGTGAACATGAGCCTCGGCGGGGCGGGTGGCTCGCGGGCCCTGGCCTCGGCCGTCGCGTACGCCCGCAGCAAGGACGTCCTGGTGGTGGCCGCCATGGGCAATGAAGGCGAGAACGCGCAGGAGTACCCCGCTGGCTACCCTGGCGTCATGGCCGTCGGGGCGACGGACCGGGACGACAGCGTGGCGGACTTCTCCAACTACGGCTCGTGGATTTCCGTCGCGGCGCCTGGCGTGGACATCCTCTCCACCCTGCCGCGGCTGCCCGTCGGCGTGAACCGCCTAGAGGGCAAAGACACGCTTCAGGACGTCATGGACGGCACGAGCATGGCGGCCCCCTTCGTCGCTGGGGTGGCGGCCCTGGTGCGCTCGGCCCAGCCCACGCTGACGGCCCCCGAGGTAAAGGCCCGGATCGAACGCACCTGTGATGACCTCGGCCCCCGCGGGTTCGACGAGCGGACGGGCTGGGGGCGGATCAACGCCGCAAAGGCACTGCTGGGGCGCTGAGCCTGCGGGGCGGAACACGGGCCTGGCTCAACCCTGCTCGTGCGCTGCTGGGGCGATGATGACGCAGGGCTGTGCGGGGCGGGATGGTAGAATGAGCCATCCGTGAAGGGTGGTCTCCGCGTGTCCTCGCCAGTACCTTTTGGACGTCCTCGCCGTGGTGGTTGGCGCAGCCTGCCTGCGCTCGCGTTGGTCGGGCTCCTGGCCCTTTCGTCGGGGCCGCTCCAGGCCCAGGGCTTGCCCGTCGCCACCTCCGAGGGGGCGTGGGAGCTGAAGGCCCACGACAGGCTGACGCTCTGGGCCAACAGCCCGGAAGCGGGGCTGGCTCTCGACAACAGCCAGGGCCGAGGCTTCTGGAACCTCACGGCCAGCTGGGAGAACTGCATGGCGGGGGCCTTCGTCGCGACGCCCGAGGGCGTCGTGGCCGGCACGAGCCGCGACGGCTCCGCGATCGCGACCACGCTCAACCTTCAGCCGGGGGTCACGCAGCGATGGTCGCTGAAGCCGAACGTCAGCGGCGCCTACAGGTTCGCGGTGGTCTCGGGTACCGGTGTTCCCGGCGCCCAGCCCTTGCACGCCCGCTTTGCCCGGGATGCAGCCGCGCGGGGGGTAGGCTTTGCCATTCACCTCGGCGACGGGGTCGAGGCCGGCGCCAACAAGGGGGCTGCCGCGTTCCGAGAGCGGCTCAGAGCTCACGCCTTCCCGACCTACTGCCTTCCGGGCCGCCAGGAGCTCGCCGCCAGCGGCGGCCGAGCAGCCTGGAGCCGGCTGTTCGGCAACCTGCCCATCGTGTTCCGGATTGGCCAGGACCACTTCCTGCTCGTCGACAACGCCGCCGGACACCTCTCCCCGGCCCAGGAGCGCTGGCTACAGGCGACCCTCGACCAAGCCGTCAAGGCGAAGGCCCGCCGCGTGTTCGTCTTTGCACACAGGCCGCTCGTCGACGTCCGCCCCGGGTTCAACCAGGGCATGCAGGACATCAATCAGGTGCGTCGCCTGCTCAAGCTGTTCGGCGGAAGCCACGTGGACACGGTGTTCGGGGGCCGCATCGGCGTGTTCGCCTCGGAACGCCGCCGCGGCATCCGCCTGGTGACGAGCGCCGGCGGCGGCACCCGCCTGGGGGCCCCACCTGCCCGCGGTGGCTACCACCACTGGGTCCGCGTCGACGTGCCCGCAGAGGGGCCCGCAACCATCACGGCCGAGCGCCTCGTGCCCTGATCGCAAGGGTCCGCAAATCTCATCGGCCCGCACCCACGCGACCGTCAGCACCGCATCCGTAGGCGGGCGGCCAGCGTCCCCACCCACGTCCGCACCTTCGCTCCCAGGCCCCTGACGAGCCCCGAAGTTCAGGCAGGGACCTGCGCAACGGCCTCCGTGCCGCGGTTGAAGAGCTCGTCGAACTCATCCGCATCGAGCGTCTCACGGGCCATCAACTCGTAGCTAATGAGGTCGAGTTGCTCCCGGTTCACCGTCAGCAACTCCCGCGCCCGGTCGTAGCATTCCTCGACGATGCGCTTGATCTCACTGTCGATGAGGCTGGCGATGTCGTCCGAACAGTTGCGATCCTCGCCGAAGTCCCGACCGAGGAAGATATGCTCTTGGCGCTTCCCGAAGGTGACGGGGCCAACCTTGTCGCTCATGCCGAACTCGGTGACCATCCGCCGCGCGAGCCCCGTGGCGCGCTCGAGGTCATTGCTCGCGCCCGTGGTGATCTCACCGAAGGCCAGCGCCTCGGCGACGCGCCCCCCGAGCATCATCGTGATGCGGTCGACCATCTGCGACCTGCTGGTGAGCACCCGATCCTCCGTGGGCAAGGTCATCGTGAGACCTAGTGCCATGCCGCGGGACACGATCGTCACCTTGTGCAGCGGGTCGCAGTTCGGGAGCAACTTGGCAATCAGCGCATGGCCGACTTCGTGGAAGGCGATGACCTTCTTCTCCTGGTCCGAGATGAGGCGACTGCGCCGCTCAGGGCCCGCGATGACCCGGTCGATGGCTGCCTCACAGTCGGTCATGGTGACCTCCTTGCGGTCATTGCGGGCCGCAAGCAGCGCCGCCTCGTTCGCCAGGTTCATGAGGTCGGCGCCGGTGAAGCCGGGCGTGCGGCGGGCCAGGATCTTCAGATCGACGTCGTTACCGAGCGGCTTACTCTTGGTATGGACCTTGAGGATTTGCTCGCGGCCCGACACGTCAGGCGCATCCACGACGATCTGGCGGTCGAAGCGACCGGGACGCAGCAGGGCCGAGTCCAAGATGTCGGGCCGGTTGGTGGCCGCGATCACGACCACGCTCACGTTGGCCTCGAAGCCGTCCATCTCCACCAGGAGTTGATTGAGCGTCTGTTCCCTCTCGTCGTGGCCGCCCCCCATGCCGGCGCCACGCTGGCGGCCGACCGCGTCGATCTCGTCGACAAAGACGATGCAAGGCGAGTGCTTCTTCGCCTGCTCGAACAGGTCCCGTACGCGACTCGCGCCCACGCCCACGAACATCTCCACGAAGTCGGAACCGGAGATGTTGAAGAAGGGCACGCCCGCCTCACCGGCGATGGCGCGGGCAAGCAGGGTCTTGCCCGTGCCGGGCGGTCCGACGAGCAAGACGCCCTTCGGGATGTGGGCGCCGAGCGCCTGGTACTTCTCTGGGGCCTTCAGGAAGTCCACCACCTCCGCGAGTTCGACCTTGGCCTCGTCAACACCGGCCACGTCAGCAAAGGTGACGCGGGTCTTGTTCTCCACCATCATCTTGGCCCGGCTCTTGCCGAAGCTCATCGCCTGACTGGAGCCGGACTGCGCCTGGCGGAGCATAAACACCCACACGCCGACGATGATGAGCACGGGCAGCAGGATGCTGGAAATAATGGAAGCCCACCAGCTGGACTGGTCGGGGGCCTTCACCACAATGGGAACGTTCTGGGCCTTGAGCTGCTTCAGCAGGTCTGGGTCGTCTGGGATAAAGACCGACCGCTTCTTGCCGTCTTCAAGAAAATAGACGACCTGATTCGTCGTGCTGGAAAGCTCCACGCGCTTGACCTCCTGAGCCGAAACGGCTTTCAGGAAGCTCGTGTAGTCGGGCTTGGCGCCCTCTTCTGGCTTCTGGAAGAAGGTCGCCAGGATGAAGGAGGCGCCGATCAGCAGGACGAGGAAGTAGATCCCCGTGTTCTTGAACACCTTTCCCAAGTGGCCTCTCCTTCGCTCCACGTGCGGACTTTGGGCCCGCGGACGACTCTTGCATCTTACGCATCGGGGGGGGGATTGTCAAACCCGAAAACAGGCTGTCGCCTGCATTTGAACGTCTTCCCCGGTGCCGACGTCCAGGCCCACAGAGGTCCCACCCAAGCCCACCACCCAGGCCACCCGCGGGCCGCTGGCAAGCACCAGCAGGGTCTCCTGCACGTGGAGCGGCACGCCGCGCCGCCGGAGCCAGCGGCCCAGAGGTCGCGCCTGGTCTGACCCAGGTGGACGGAGATGGTCCTCGCCTGGCCTGGCAGTGCGCCAGCCCCAGCCAGCCACCAGCCCGGGGTTTCCCCCCCCGACGTCGATGCGCCACCCCCAGCGCGACGTTTCCTGCGTCGCGCCGAGCACGAGTGGCTGGGGGTCCGGCAAGGTGGGCCCGTTGCGAAGCACCAGGATCTCGGCCTGGTGGCCCAGGCGCCACCCCCCTTCCACGTCGCCGGCCTGGCCGGTCCGCGCGAGCGCCTCGAGGGCTGCCACAGCCTCCCGGCCAGGTGCGATTCGCCCCATCTGGCGGGCCAGGTGGCGCAGCACCTCGCCTCGCTCGCCAGGCGGCAGCGCGAGCCAGGGCTCCCGCGCCAGCTCTGCAAGGCCCGGCGCGAGAACCCTGCTCGTGCAGGCCAGCCAGCCGGCCGCCCTGTCCTCTGCCTCCCGCTGGGCGAGGCGCAGCAGCTCCGCGGCCCGGCCGACCGCGTCGGCGGCACCCGGGTGCACCTGGGACAGCGCGGGCATCACGAGGTGCCGCACGCGGTTCCTGGCAGGCCCCAGCGTCTCGTTGGAAGGGTCCTCCAGCCAGGCCTGCCCCCAGGCGTCGAGGGCGTCTCGCAGCTCACGACGTCCCATACCGAGCAGGGGACGCACCAGGCGGAGGCCAGGCCTCAACTCGCGAGCCGGGGCCATCCCGCCTAGCCCGGCGATGCCGCTGCCGCGGGCAAGCCTGAACAGGACGGTCTCCGCCTGATCCTCGCGGTGGTGCCCGAGGGCGACGACGCCAATGCCTTGCGCCCCGGCCAACTCAGTCAGGAAGGCGAGGCGGGCCTCGCGGGCCCGGGCCTCGAAGCCTCCACCCGCGAGCGCCACCCGGCGGACGTGACACGGCCAGCCTCGCTCCGCAGCCAGCGCCACCACCCAGCGGGCATCCTCGGCCGAGTCCGGCCGAACGCCGTGGTCGAGGTGGGCCAGGCTCACGGCGACGCCCGCCTCCGCCAACGCCAAGGCGAGGGCCACGGAGTCGCCCCCCCCCGAGCAGCCCACCAGCACGGGCGTCCCCACCCAATCAGGGAGGCTGGCATCGAGAAACTGCCGCACCCGGTACACAAGTCGATCACGTGGGCTGATCATGGAAGTTTTCCTGGATTTAACTTAATTTTTAAGCGCATGGGGGCTCATTGACACAAGATGAACAGCGCCACGGCGATAACGATATTATCGCGCCGTGATGGCTGCTTGTAGTTTTTGTGAAGGGCTGGTTGTCATGAACCCTCGTCGTCTCCCGACCGCAAGCTCGCTCGGCGCCACCCGCCGGCCCCTCGCCATCTTGGTGCTGGCCTCGGTTCTCGCCGCAAGCGTTGGCTGCGGGGCGAAGGGCGGCTTCTGGGCCCCCAATGGGCGCATTCCGGCAGCCTACGGCGCCCGCGCCGCGGCCAAGCGGGAAATCCCTGTCACGGCCGGCGTGCCCGACATGGGGCAGCAACCCGTGCTGCCGCGCGACCCGGGGATGGACGGCAAGGTCCAGTTCAACCTGCTCTACACCAACGACATCCACTCGCGCATCGAGTCGTTCCCGACCAACTTCTACTACTCCTTCTACGCGGGCAAGGGCGGCTTCAGTCGGATCGCCACCGCCATTCGGGACTTCAAGGCGCGCAACCCCGCCACCCTCGCCGTGGACTCGGGGGACTACCTGCAAGGGACGCCCTATTTCAACTTTTTCAAGGGCGAGACCGAAATGCGGCTGATGAACGCGTCCGGCTATGACGCCATCACCATCGGCAACCACGAGTTCGACAATGGGGTGGCGGGCCTTCACGCCGTGCTGCCTCACTACAAGGGCTCGCTGATCACCACCAACATGACCTTCGACCGCGAGGTGGGCGTGCGCTACGCCGTGAAGCGCGTGGGCAACGTCCGGGTGGGGATGTTCGCGCTGATCACGGAGGTGAATGGCCTCATCTCCGCACCGGCCTTCCAGGGCGCGCGTTACTACGACCCGATCAAGACGGCCACGGCAGCCGTTGCCAAGCTCCGCAAGGAAGCGGATGTCGTGGTCGTGCTGTCCCACATGGGCACGGTGCCCCCCTACAGCGAGACCGGGGCCAAGGCCCAGGAGGCTGAGTTGGAGGCCGACCACGAGGTCGAGGAGGAGCAGATCACGGACGAGGTCGTGGCCCAGCGAGTGCCCGGCATCGACGTGATCGTGTCAGGCCACACGCACGTGATGATCAAGCGGCCGATGGTCGTCCGCAACGCCCTGGGCAAGACGTACATCATCTCGTCGGGGATGGGCGGCGGCTACCTCGGGCAGGCCACCATCGCCCTTGAGGCCGGCAAGGTCACCCAGGTCGCCAACACCATGATCCCGCTCACGACTGCGGTCCCAGCGGCGCCAGACATCGAGTCGGTGATCGCGCCCTACCGGGAGGTCGTGAACCGCACCATCAAGGAGGAGATCGGCGAGGCCGCCAGCACCTTCAAGCGGTACGGCACCAACGATGTGGAATCCAGCCTCAACAACCTCATCGCGGACGCTTGCCTCGCCGCAGCGCGCAAGGTCAAGCCCGAGACGGCCTTCGCCGTGATGAGCAGCGGCACGCCTCGCAGCCCGCTGCCCGCCGGGCGGCTCAAGGTTGAAGATTGCTTCTATGCGTTGCCCTTCGACAACCGCGTGGTGCTGATGCACGTGACGGGCAAGCAGGCCCTCGAGATGCTGACCATCCAGCGCCGACCGACCGACCACAAGCGCCACGCCGTCAGCAACGCCACCTACACCCTGCTTCGCAACGCCGGTCCCATCAAGGATGCCAAGATCGGCGGGATGCCCCTCGACCCCAACGCCAAGTACTGGGTGGCCGTCAACGACTACATGGCCGACGGCAGCTCCGGTTTCACCATGCTTCCGGGCTCGCCGCGGGTGAACCTGGACGTACTCCAGCGCGACGCCCTCATCGACCACATCCGTGCCAAGGGCTCGGTGGCTCCGGACCTGGGCCGCATCAAGGTCGCGAACCGCCCCTGAGCGGCCAGAGCCCTCTGAGCATCAAGGCCCCTGCTCCGCAACGGGAGCAGGGGCCTTGCCGTGACAGACGGGCGCTGACTGACGGGTCAGCGCGGTCAGAGAATGACCAGCAGCCCCAGCACCGCCACGGTGCCAAGCAGCGTGAGCATGGTGAACCAGGCCCACCAAGGCGTGCGACGCTCCACCTCGGGGTGCTGCTCCAGTTCCACGAGGCGCTGCCGCGTGTCGTCCAGTTCCCGCTGGTGGCGCCGCTGGGAGGACGTGAGCATGGCGCGCAGGTGTTCGTTTTCGGCCTCGAGCTTGCCGATCTGGTGCGCGGCATGCGCGTAGCGGTGGGAGAGCACCGTCTCCTGCCGCACGGCATCTGCCACCGCGCGGGCCACGTAGGCCGCAATCGCCCCCGCATCCCCCCCGGGCACGGGCGCTGCCGGCACAGCGGGCGGCGCAGCAGGGGCCAGCGGCTTCGGCTTCTCTCCGGCCCTGGGCGCGGCCTTGCGAGGTCCAGGCTTGGCCCCTGGCTCGGCCTTCCGCGGGGCCACGGTGGGGTCGGGCGCGTCCACGGTGCGCCCGGAGGGCGTGGCGATCCGCGGGGGTCTCGCCGCGGCCTCGGCCGCCTGCTCTTCCACGGCGCGTTGCGCATTGGCTGTCGGGTCAGCTTGGGGGGAGGCCGCCGGGCGCCCGGACGGGGGGGCGCTGGGGGGTGGGGGCGGAGAGTCGACCAGCTCCCGGACCATCCGACGGATGGTCTCCATCGAGTGGTTCCGCTCCTTGAGGTCCTTCACCGTTTGCAGCACCCCGAGCGCCTCGGGCGTGAGGCGCCACTGGCCGTTCTCGTCCTGCTCCGCTGGATAGGGGATTTGCCCGAGCCAGTAGGAGATGACGTGAACAGGGATGCCGAGGGCCTTCGAGGCTTCTGGCGTCGAGAGGCGTTGGTGGCTCATTGCGGCTCCGAACCCAATGCTGACCACACGAGCTTACCAGCGTTATGGAGCCTCGTTCGGTGACGGTGCCCACGTTCTGTCGCTGTCCGCGTCAGGCTGGAGCACCGGCCCCCACCAGGGCCGCGCGCGCGACCTCCCGATCGTCGAAGTGGACGGTGCGATCCGCGAACACCTGGCTGGTCTCGTGGCCCTTCCCTGCGATGACCACCAGATCACCAGGCTCGGCCTGAGCGAGAGCAAGGCGGATCGCCCGGGCCCTGTCAGGCTCGGTCAGCGGATCGACCTGCTTCATGCCAAGCAGGATCTCTCGGATGATGGCCCCTGGGTCCTCGGAGCGGGGGTTGTCGGAGGTCACGATGGCGACGTCCGAGAGCCGAGCAGCCACCTCACCCATCACGGGCCGCTTGGTGCGATCGCGATCGCCGCCGCAGCCGAACACCGTCACCACCCGCCGAGGCTGCAAGCCCCGGGCGGCTTGCAGCACATTCTCCAGCCCGTCCGGGGTGTGGGCGTAGTCCACCCAGACCGTGAAGGGGTGGCCGGGAGGCGTCACGACCTCCACGCGCCCGGGGACCCCGGGAACCCGCGCCAGAGCGGCCGCGAGGGCCTCTATGGGGTGTTCGAGAGCCAACCCGGCGGCAAGCGCAGCCAGGGCATTGTAGACGTTGAAGCGGCCAGGAAGCGGTACCCGGACGGGCACCTCGGCCCCCTGCCAGTGCGCGATGAAGCGGGACCCCGAGGCATCCGAGACGATGTCTGAGGCCCAGAGGGCGGCCCGGTTGCCGGCCTCGATGCCGTAGGTCACCACGGGACAGGCGGCAGCATCGACGAACGCAGGCCCTTGGGCGTCATCCAGGTTGACGACGGCCACGCGGGGGGCGATGCCTGTGGCGTCCGCCGTGACCAGGCGACGCTTGGTGGCCGCATACTGCTCCATCGTGCCGTGGTAGTCGAGGTGGTCCCGGCTCAGGTTGGTGAACACGACGACATCGAACTCGCAGGCGAACACCCTGGCCTGATCGATGGCGTGGGAGGACACCTCCATGGCAATCGCCTGCGCACCGGCATCTGCCAACCGGCGCAGGACGTCCTGCAGCTCCGGTGCCTGGGGCGTCGTGAAGCCCGTGACGATCTTGTGGCCCCCGAACTCGGCCCCGAGCGTGCCGAGCAACCCAGTGGGCACCCCGACCTCGTCCAGCAAGGACCGCACCAGGAAGGTCGTGGTGGTCTTGCCGTTGGTGCCCGTCACGCCGATGAGACGCGCCCGCCGGCTCGGATGACCAGCCAGATGGGCAGCCACCTTGGCCATCGCGATCCGCGTGTCCCGAACAGGCCAGCAAGGCAGGGGGACCTCACCACCGTACTCTGCCACCCAGGCGCGGCTGACGATGGCCCCGGCAGCGCCCCCGAGCGCGGCCTGCCCCAAGAACTGATGGCCGTCGACGCGCGTCCCGGGAAGGGCGCAGAAGACGTCGCCGTGGCGGGCCTGCCTGGCGTCGTGCACCACGTGGCGCACCTCCGGGTCAGGCGCCCGGCCCAGCCCCAGAGGGGCATCCGAGCCGATCAGGGCCTGAAGCTCGCTGAGCCGCATTCATCCTCCTCGCCAGGCTTGTGGTTGGCGGCGCGTCGTGGCCGCCTCGCGTCTGGCGGCAATGATACGCCCCCTCACGCCCGCCGGCAATGGATAGGCCTCACTCCGCCGGGTGGGACGGCCCCGCGCCGTGGTGCAGGTGCCGCGGCCGACCCGGGAAGCGGTCGTGGGGGACCTGCTTGAACTGCACGGGCCCCGGGACGCCACGGACCTGGTCAGCGAGGACGGCCACCATCAGGCGCGTCGTGGAGGCCACGAACGGCAGGCTGAGCGTCGCGAGCGTGTCGGTCTTGCGGTGGTAGTGAGGGGTGGTGTCCTTGCCGACCCACTCCTCACACATCCCGACGGAGGGGAAGCCCTGCGCCCGGAAGGCGACGTGGTCGGTGTCTCCCGAGTTCGTTCGGACCAGGGGCAGGTTGAGGCCGTGCGTCTCGTTCACCATCTTGTAGTAGTCCCACAGGTTGCCATCAGGGCGCTCGATCTCGACCGTGCGGTCGTTGTCGGCGTCGTAGCCGATCATATCCGCGGTGTGGACCGCGGCGAGCTTCAGGCCTTGCTTGCGGAATTCTCGCGCCATCGCCTCGCTGCCGACAAGCCCGAGCTCCTCCTCGTCGAAAAACGCGAACATCAAGTTGACCTTGCGGCCAGGCAGCCCCGCCAGCACCGTGGCCGCCTCCAGCACCCCCGCCGTGCCGGAGCCATTGTCATCGGCGCCAGCGTTCCGCACGGAGTCCATGTGCGCCCCCACCAGGACCCAGGTGTCGCTGGGGCTCTCGGCAGCCAGGCGAACGATCATGTTCTCGCCGTTCTGGCGGTAGCGTTGGACCTCCACGGTGTACCCGAGGCCCTGCAGCGTCTCGGTGATCATCCGCCGCGTCAGCGCGCGCCCCTGCACCGTGCCGCGCTCCGGGATCGACAGCGCCGGGCCCAGTGGGGTGACACCGGTCAGCACCGACAGCCGCGACCGCAGGCGGGCTTCGTCGACGGCCTGCTCGACGCGCCCCCCGCGGGCCTGGGCGCGCCCACCGTCAGCGGCCCGGCGAAGGCCGGCCACGTTGGATCCGGCGGGCCCGCACCCGATGGTGACGGCCAGCAGCAACACGGCGCACGCAAGGCGACCAGGACGGACAAGATGGCGCACGGGGGCATCCTCCACAAGGTGCCCCCATGCTAGCAGCTTATCAATAAATTAACCAGCGGTTAACCAAATTCTCACCAGTGGCGCCGCAGGAAGGTCTTCACGGCCTCCCAGCGGCCGCCAGGCCGGAGGCCCGCCTCGGCGAGCCGCAGGGTGAGCTCCTCCACACGCTGAAGGGCGCGGTCCCGCTCAGCCTCAAGCACCTGCTCGTTCACGCGGCTGTCCGCGAGGCGCAACTCGAGATCAGACAGCTTTGCGGCCAGGGCCTCACGCTCGGACGCCAGGTGCTTGTTCTCCGTCTCCAGCCGCCCGATCTGGTAGCCGGCCCGGGCGTAGCGCTCCATCAGGGAGGCGTGCGCCTGCAGGGCCTCGGCCATCCGAGCCATCATCGCCGTGGGCGTGGCCCCCGGGTTGCGCGTCGGACGCGCCGCCTCAGGGGGCTGGCCGGCTGCGCAGCTGGCCGCGTCATCGGCCGCGGGCTCGGGAACCAGCGGCGTGATGCGGGTGACCGCCGGACCGGCCTCGTCGAGGGCGCTGGGGGGGGGGCTGACGTGGTGCATGGCAGACTCCGAGCGGGGGCTGGACGGGCGTGGCCGAGCCAGAAGCGCGAGCGAACCCCTCGATCCTGCGCGAGCCGGGCGACCGTGTCCGTGATCGGGGTCCCGAATGACATAAAAAAAGCTCGCCTGAGCGAGCTTTTCGGCAGTGGCACTGACTGGACTCGAACCAGTGACACCCCGGGTATGAACCGAGTGCTCTAACCAACTGAGCTACAGTGCCGTGAGATGAGATGATACCAGACGGACACGAAGCGTCAAGGTGGGGGCCGCGCCTCACTTCTTGTCCGAGAGGAAGTCGGTCCCCCCAGTGGCCCCCTGGTGACCGGTGATCAGCTTGAGCACCTGGAACAGCATCTTGACCGTCTGCTGCCCCTCTGCGATCTGGGCGCGCAGGCGCTCCACCTTGGGAGACTCTCCCTTGAGGCGCTCCAGCGCCTTGCGACGCTCGAAGAGCAGCCGGGTCTGGTAGGCCCGTTCGTCCGAGACGACCTTGTACATGAAGGCCGGGTCCTCCATCTGGGGGATCCGTCGCAGGCCATTGGCGTAGTCCCGCGCCATGGCCAGCCGCTTCGGGGAGAGTTGGGCCTCCGCGGGCCCGCCATTGGTCAACTGGGAGGTGTCCCGGGCGGCACGAAGTTCGCCCGTCGGCTGCGCCCGCTCCCCTGCGCTGGACCTGAAGCCATCGGCGGGGAGAGCGGAGGACGGCGTTTTGCGCGCGGGGGCGCCCTGCTCGGGCGCCGCAGGCTTCACGACCTGCTCGACCGCCTCGCGCAGCTTGCTCAACAGGCCTTTGTTCCTGGGACGCTCACCCACGGTGACCCTTGCCTCCAAGTGCCATGTACCCGCCACAGCAATGTGCCGCCCCGCTGATGGCGAGGCGGCACAGGCCGACGGGCGTCAGGGCTGAGGTTCAGCCCTGCTGGTTGTAGATCGCGAGGGCGTAGCGCGTGAGAGGCCCGAGTTGGCCGTCCTCCTTGAGAGGCGCGATGCCCGCGTCACGGGCTGCCTGGCCGTCCGGCGTCGCCAACCACTGGTTGAACTTCTCCTGGAAGCTCTTGGTCTCAGCGGGGTTCTTCGGCAGCGCAATGGCGGGTCGAGTCGGGGTCGGAGCCGCAGTCGCCGGGGGCGCGTCAGGGGCGATCCAGTCGGCCACCTCGCGGCGAGCGTCCTCCTGCGCATCGTCAAGCGCATCGATGGTTCGGTTGTAGCCGTCCTTGACGGTCTTGACGCCCGATTCGACGGCCTCAGCAGTCTCATCGTAGACCTTCTGAGCACCTTGCTTGACCGTCCTGACGCCGGAGTCGACGGTCCTGGCCGTGGCGTCGTAGGCCTTCTTGGCGCCCTCGTCGATCGGGTAGTCCAGAACGACGTCCGCTGCTTCCTTCGCAGACTTGGCCGCCCGCGCGGTGGTGTCGGCAGCCACCTTGACCGTGTCTCGGACCTGCTTGCTCTCGATGAGGGCCTTGGCGATGAAATACGGGCCAGTAACCGGGTTGACGTACTTGACGACGTTCCAGGCCGACTCGGCCATGCCACGCAGGGTGAGAGACATCGGAATTCCTCCAGGCCAGTTCGAAAGGGTGCCGAACAAGTGTCAGGGCTGTTTTTTTCATACCCTGAGGCACCGTTCGTAAAAGCGTTATCACCCCTGCGCAGGGCAAGCCTTCGTTAACGTTCAAGGCTAACCGGTTAAATTTTTTCAACCCCGAGGCGCAAACCGCAAAGAAATGCCCCCCGCCCAGGCGCGGGCGGGGGGCTTCCATTCGGGATGCCGCAGGCCAGGTCAGGCCTTGATGGAGGCGACGACGCCGGCGCCGACGGTGCGGCCACCCTCGCGGATCGCGAACCGCATGCCCTGCTCGATGGCCACAGGCGTGATCAGCTCGATCTCCATCTGGATGTTGTCGCCGGG
>JAYKHR010000075.1:0-11379 GCA_035285125.1 Candidatus Sericytochromatia bacterium
GAGCGGGAAGAACTGCCGCAGCGAGGTCGTGAGCTGGGTGTCGAGGGGCGAGCGCACGCCGAGGCCCTGGTTGCCGTAGAAGCTGCGCGCGGTGGCCCCGCCGGTGGCGTCGGTGGCGGAGCCGACGAGTTCCATGTACCAGGGCACGGGCGCGAGCCAGGAGACCTCGCCGCCAAGCCCCCGGTTGCCCTCGCCGCCGAAGAACTTGCCGTTGGCGAGGGGCTGGTCGACGAATTCCCAGGTGTGGGGGTGCGTGCCGTTCAGGCGCCCGAAACGCGTCAGGAACTGGCCCACACGGGCCTGCATGTCGAATGGTGCCTGCAGCGAGGTGGCATAGGCCTCCTCGATCTCGACGCCGAACTGCGAGTAGACGAGGTTGCTGTCGAAGCGCCAGAAGGGATCGACGGGGGCACCGATGGCGAGCTCCAGCTGTTGCAAGTTGAACCCGTTGGCGCGCGGGTCATGGCCGCCACGCTGGTCGGGCGCCCGGCTGAAGGCCGCGGCGGCGACGTCCATGATGATGGAGATGTTGGGGTTCATGTCCTGGAAGGTCCGGGACACGGCGACCATCGGCCCCGCGGCGGGGGCCGGCGGGGCCGGCGCCGGGGAGGCGCCCGCCCCGCCGCCGAGCAACTGCTCGAGGTCGGCCATGTCGGCATCGGAGACGCCGGCAGGCAGCGGGCTCGGCCGGGGCGTGGGGGCTGCCGCCGCGAGGCGCGGCGAGCAGGCGTCGTCCGGGTGCGCGGCGGCCGGCGCGCCGGCGGCGGCCAGGACGGTGAGGACAGCCAGGGGAATCCGGCCGGCACGAGGAACGGGCAAGGGGCAAACTCCGGGGCGCGACGGCGCAACAGGGGCGGTTAATGCTAGTCTATTGCAATAAAGTCCGTCAAGGGGCGCGCCTTGAACCGGGGTGTTCGGCGGGTTGGTGCCCGCGCCAGGGGCGGCCACCGCCCGGCTGGCCCTCGCCAGCCCGCAAAACACAAGCCCGTTGCAATCGGCACAGCCCCACCCCCCGCGCGGGCCGTCGCCGAAAACCCCGCCAGAAAGCGATCGCCCGGCGCCAGCCGCCTTGACGCCCCGCCCGGCGAAGCGTAGACTTATTTTATAAAATTGCATTAGCATGCTCTCGTGAGCAGAGGCCCCATGACCCTCGACAACACCCTCGTCTACGGCCTCGTCACGGCCTCCACCACCATGGCCGGCGGCATGTGGATTGCCTCCCGGCCGCGCCGCTGGCTCACGCACGAGCGCCTCTCGGCCATGATGGCCCTGGGGGCCGGGCTCCTGCTGGCCGTGCTCTTCTTCGAGCTGCTGCCGGCCTCGCTGCACCAGGGCGACGAGGGGCGCGCGCTCATGTGGCTGTTCGGCGGCATCCTGGCCGTGATGGTGTTCGAGCGCTACCTGGCCCCGCACCTCGACCTGATCGGCGACGAGGACGAGGCGGCCTGCGCCCACGGGCACGGGGCGCCTGACCACGATCACGACCACCACGGTCATGTCCACGGCTACGCGCAGGAGGGGGTGGCCCAGGGCGAGGTGGCGCACGCCCACCTGCTCAGCCACGGGGCGGCGTGCTCCGCGCTGGGCTGCCTGATGGTGTGCACCTTCTTCGACGGCGTGGCGATGGCTGCCGGCTTCACGCTGAACTTCAGCATCGGCCTGCTCGTGATGGTCGGGCTGCTGGCCCACATCCTGCCCGAAGGGATGCTGGCCGCGGCCGTGGTGCTGGCGGCGGGCCGCTCGAAGCGCCTGGCGCATCGCGCGGCGATCGCCACGGGCGCCGCCTTCCTGCTGGGCCTCGCGCTGCCGCTGGCGCTGGGCGGGGCCACGGGCACCCTCGGCTTCGCGCTGCCGCTGGCGGCCGGCGTGCTGCTCTACGTCGTGCTGGGGCAGCTCATCCCCGTGGCGCTGCGGACGCCGACGGGCGTGCCGCTGGTGCTGGCCGGCGCCATGCTCTTCGGGCTCGTCGAGCGCCTGCTGCCGCACAGCCACTGAGGCCGGCGGCCCGGCGTCCCCAACCAGCCTCAAGGCCCTAGATGGCGTGCTCCCAGTGCCACGGCTCCCAGCTCATCGGCTGGGAGAAGCCGAAGCGGTGGCCGTTGCGGCGCAGCCAGGCGTGGGCCCCGCCGTTGTTGGCGATGTCGAGCGCCTTGCCCTGCTGGTGGTTGGAGCGGCCAGGCGGCGCCACCCACTTGCGGGCCGCGGCGGCGGAGCCGTACTTGCGCAGGGCCGCGTCCCAGAGGCGTTGCTGGTGGGCGACGCTGCGGTAGCCCGAGGTGATCGCGAGGCGCACGCCGTCGCGGGCCGCGGCCTCGACCATCCGGTCCCAGTCCCGCGCGAGGGCCGCGTGCATCTGGTGGCCCTGGCGCGAGACCAGGGGGATGGAGGCCCCGGGAACCATCTCGCCAGGGGTCGGGGGGGCCTGGTTGCCCCACGGCCGCACGCTGCCCGTGGCAGTGACGCCCAGCGCCGCCCAGGAGTCGGGCCCCACCACGCCGTCGGCCGCCAGGCCCCGTGACCGCTGGAAGGCGCGGACGGCGGCCTCCGTGAGGGGGCCGAACAGGCCGTCGAGGGGCCCCGGGTTGAAGCCGAGGTCGCGGAGGCGGGCCTGCAGCGCCCGCACCGGCTCGCCCTGCAGGCCCTGGCGGACGGCCGGGCCCTGGCTTCGGGCCGGGCGGGGGGCCTCCCAGCGGTCGCCTGCCGGCAGGGTCCAGGGCGCCGGCGGCGCCGGGGGCGGCGGGGCAGGCACCACGGGCGGGGGTAGCCCCACCGGGGCAGGGGGCGGGGGCAGGGACGGGGGAGGCAGCCCCACCGGGCCGGGGGGCTGAGGCAGGGACGCGGGGGGCGGCCAGGCGGGGCTGGCGCTGGGGGCCGCCAGCAGGCGCTCGAGCTCGGCCTGCAGGCGCTGCAGCTCGGCCCGCAGCGCGACGAGCTCCAGCTGTGCCGCCGCCGGGAGATAAGCCGGCGGCGAGGCGCCCCCGAGCCCGACGGCCCAGGCGGCCTGGCGGGGCGGTGGGCCCCACGACATCAGCCTCATCAAGCGTGCGTTCCTCTCCCTCTGGGACACCCGCCGGACCTCGCGACGGGGCCCCGACCCTCGGGAGTTGTCGGGCGGAAGGCCCGCGAACTTGCGTCCACCCCCGATCCGGCCTCCCGGGCAGGCTTAAAGCCGCTCAGGCGCGGGTAAAATGAGCCTGAGGCCTCCACGGACGGCAGGCCCGCGCACCCCCGAGTACCAACCCCCATGCGTCGTCTCCCCTGGCCCAGCGCCCTGCTGGGCGCCTTGCTACTCGCCACGGGATGCCAGGCCGCGTTGCCCGCGAGGGCCGGGCTGGAGGCTCGGTTTGCGCTCTCGGACGGCTTCACCAACCTGACGGCCAGCAGCGTTCAGGACTGGCAGTCCAACCTCATCGCGTCCCCCGCCCTCGCTCGGGCCCGCGAGGCCGAGGTGGCGGCCCGCCGGCGGCAACGCGCCGGCCTCGCCGGGCTGAACGCGGGCCTGCCGTCGTACAGGCTCCAGACCACGTACCCGACGGTCCCGTCGGGCTGGAAGATGGGCTCGAACAGCTGGCCGGGCCTGGGCCTGAACTACATCAACGCCGCCATCACAAGCACGGAAACCGTGCCCAACGGGCTCGGCGCGTCGATCTACTGGAACGCCAACCGGCACATCTTCGCCGTCACAAGCGGGGGCCGGCTCCTGCGCTTCGACGCCAACGCCCCCGACACCACCTCCGCGGTCGTCAACCTCGACACCACCCGCACCTACAGCCGCACCGCCGTGGCCCTGAACCCGTTGGGCACTCGCGCCTACGTGCTTTCCGACTCGGGCCACTTCTTCATCGTGAATGCGGCCTCGAACGCCATGAGCGTCCTGAACAGCGCCACCACGGAGGTCGAGTCCGGCTCCGGGGCCAAGTTCCTGATGCCCGTCGTGGACCCCGTCCTCAGCGCCAGCGACGGCTCGAAGGACGTCGTCTGGGTGCCGCTCAACAACGGCCGCGTCTACAAGTACGTGATCACCAACAGCGGCACCACCAGCACCCACCCGACCCCGACGTTCTTCGTGGTCGTGCCCACCGGCACGAGCCAGATCAACAACAGCGACCTGAGCGCCGGCATGCGCCTGGCTGCGCCCATCACGGCCCTGAACGGCCGGCTCTTCGTGGGCGACACGGCGGGCGTCTTCCACGACTACGACACCGCCACCAGCACGGACGTCACCTACCCGCTCTCCTCGACGGCGGCGATCATGGCCCCGGCCTCGATCGAGATCGCGGACGGCAGCAGCGACTTCCAGAACATGCGGACGCACACCAACACCACCACCACGCCGACCTTCTTCACGCCGGTGTACGCCTTCGTGAGCGTGCTGCGAGACTCCGGGCCCACCTGCGCGTGGGTGAACCTCGTCGCGCGCACCGTGACCTTCTCGCGCCCGACCTTCCTCGACGACAACGACTTTTCCTCGACCAAGGAGGTCTACGGCAACGTCCACGAGTACGACTATGACGACGGCGCCGCCACGGATCTCGTCATCAAGGCCGACGCGAGCGCGGGCGGCGACGCCGTGACGTGCGTGGAGACGAGCGGCGACACGCTGCCCGGCTCAGGCTCCCCCACGACGCCCTTCTTCACGACGATGCTGACACCGGCCTCCACGGGGGCCACGCCCTCGAACGGGGGCGCCCGGGCCTTCTTCCGCTTCGAGTCGACGTCGTTGCCGAACAAGGCCGTGATCACCGGCGCCAAGCTGACGCTCACGGCCGACGCGACCGTGACCACCTACCCCCCGCGCGTGTACCGCGTCGGCAGCACCGCCGCCAATGGCTCCGGCACGGACGGCATCTACCAGCGGGGCACCACCAGCAAGTGGACGGCGACCAGCACGAACCAGCTTGACGCCGGCACCCACCCCGTCCTCTTCGACCAGGCGCGCACGGACGCCATGACGGGGGGCTCCGTCACGAGCACCACCACCTTCACGGCAGGCTCCAGCTACGTGTTCGACGTGACGCCCCTGCTCGGCGGCCCGATCAAGCAGGGCCACTGGGCCTTTGCGCTTGGCTACGAGGGCCTGCCCACGGGCCACACCGTGGTCTACCCGGGCGGCGGCACCGTCTCGGGCAACAACTACGCGGCCCCGCAGTTCCGCAACCCCCGCGACGGAAGCAACGCGAACGTGCCGACGCTCACGATCACCTACCGGACGCTGACAAACGCCCCCCCCACCCTGCCCCCGAACGTCACGCCGATCATCGACGCGACCCGCAAGCGGGTGTACTGCTACGACAACAACTACATGTTCTGCCTGAACTACACCAACGCGCGGACGTGGTCCGACACCACCCGCTCGGATCTGAACACCTCGGGCTCGCCCCATATGGGCTACCAGGCAGCGTACTGGGGCCGCACGGAGGGGGCCGCCGGCACAGGCTCCATCAGCTTCCACCGCACCTGGGCCAACCCCGCCGTGGCCTACAACCTCTCGAGCTTCTACGTCATCAGCCGGGCCCAGCGGGGCGGCGGGGCCAGCAACGGTGAGATCGCGGTCTCGCGCATCCAGCCGAACCGCACGGGCGACCAGACGACGGGCCTGGACCTCGGCGGCACCTACGCCACGGCCTCGGGGGCCGACCGGGGCACGGCCGACACCAGCACGCCGGTGTGCACGGTGCAGAACGCGGGCGACGCTGGCTTTGGCACGCTTGGCAACGGTACCAACCCGTTTCCGCTGGCAAACGTCGTCTCGCGCCACCAGCTGATTGACCCCTACAGCAACGTCTTCTCCACGGGCGGCGACCTGTACTTCGGGCTCCAAGCCCAGACCGAGAACGTGCTGGTGCGGCTCGGCACCGAGTGAGGGCAGCGCTGCGAGGCCCGCTCGCAGGTGCGATGTGGCTGGCCTTGGTGGTTGGCTGCAACGCGGACCGACCGGGCCAGGGCCTCCCGCCCTTCGTGCTGCCGGTGGCGCGGGAAGGCCCCGAGGCGGCCTCCCCCGCGTCTGTAAACAACGCGTCTGGCGGTAAAACAGCTCGGCCCGGCGAGGCCCAGCCGGGTCCGGCCGGGCCCGGCGAGCCGCGCCTGCCGGTTGCGCCGACAGGCGGCGGCAGGGGGGGCCAAGCCGCCCCCCGCGAGACCTCGCCCCCCGCCCCCGACGGGGTCACCACGCCCGGCACCGTGCTCCTCGACGGGGCGGAGGGCGTGCGCCCGGTGCCCGGGGCGATCGTCTACACCAGCGACGGCCGCACCGCACAGACGGACGAGGCCGGCCAGTTCGCGCTGCCCGGCCCGCCCCCGGCGGACGGGACCTGGGTGGCGGCAGCCCCAGGCCTCATCACCTCCGCCGTGACGGGCCTGGCCGCCCCACCGACGCTGCACCTGCGGGAGCAGGCCCCGACCCGCGTGCAGCCGGACCGCGGCGCCCCCGAGACGCTGGAACTGCGCGGCGAGGTCCGCGATGCCGCCGGCAACCCGGCCCCCAACGTGCTGGTGCTGGTGGGCGGCGCCGAGCTGGTGGCCGGCATCCCGGTGCGGACGGACGGGCAGGGACGCTGGACGAGCCGCATGGTGGTGGCCGGGGGGCGCCTCGCCGCAGCCACGGTGCTGGCCGTGGCGCTGGGGGGGCAGGGCGTGGGGCTCGTGCGCGGGGTGGCGGCCTCCGCCGCCACCCCGGACCTGGGCAGCCTCACGTTGGCGCCGACAACGCTGGCCGTCACGCTCGACCTCGACGCGGGCGGCGTGAGCCTGCCCACGCGGGTCGAGTTCCGGGCCGACGCGGGGGACGGGGTGTCGCTACCGCTGTTCGGTCCCGGCGCCACGCGCCACGCGGCCCGCCTCCCGGGGCTGCGAAACGCGCTGGAGGTCACGGCCGAGGACCCGACAGGCTCGGCCCGCAGCGAGATCCGGCGGCCGGACGTCCCGCTCGACTGGCAGCAGGCCACCGCCACCGTGCGGGAGGCGCTGCTGCCCGTGCCGCGCCTGGCTGCGCCCCTGACCACGCTCCTGCCGGGGCAGGAGGTGGCCTGGCAGCCAGTGCCCGGGGCGGCCGGCTACGTGCTCGAGGTGCAGCCCGTCGAGGCCGTGCCCGACCTGCCCTGGGAGGCCTTCACGACGGCCACCCGGCTGCCCTTCCTCTGGCGCGGCGGCGCCTGGCCCGGCGGGCCCCTCAGCGTGACGGTGCGGGCGCTCGACGCCCCCGGCCTGAGCACGCGGACCCTGGCCGCGCTGGCGCCCCGCCGGCTGCGCAGCTGGCAATCGGGCGCCGGGTGGCGGGCCTCCGTCCGCCGCGTGCAGGTGGTGCGCTGAGGCACGGCCCCGGCGCCGGCAGCGGCGTATAATGGGCCTGCCCCCCGCCCGCTGCAGCCCCCGATGCCCCGGCCTTCCCCCCACCTCCGCGGCGCCTGCCTGCTCGCGACCTTGCTCGCCGCAGCCTGTGGCCCCACACCGCTGCCTCCGCCGTCCATCCCGTCGTTTCGGCTGGACCCGGCCCTGAGCACGCCGCTGCCCACGCCCACGCCGGCCCCCACGCCCACGCCCACCCCGACGCCCACCCCGACGCCCACGCCCACGCCCCTCGTCACGGGCCAGGTCTTCAGCTTCGTGGGGGGCCTGGACCAGCCCCTCGGCGGCGCCCGCGTGGCGACGACGGACGGGCGGGCCGCCACGAGCGACGCGGCCGGGCGCTTCGAGCTGACGGGCACGCCCCCCGCCGACGGGACCTACCTGTTGAGCGCCCCCGGCCACGTCTCCGCGACGCTCACGCGCGTCGAGGGAGCGCCCCTGGTGCTGCGCACCCAGCCCGTGTCCCCACCGGCCCCCGCCAAGGCACCGATCGTGGTGACGGGCCGCGTGGCCACCCCGGAGGGCGCCGGGCGGGCGGGGGTGGTGGTGGCGCTCGCCGACGGCCGGGGCACGACGGGCAACCCGGCCACGACCGAGGCAGACGGTCGCTTCTCGCTGGTGGTGATGGCGCCCGAGCGCCGCATCGAGCGTGGCTCGCTGGTCGCCGTGGACGGCCGGCGGCGCTACGTGGGCCTGCTGGACGGCGTGCAGCTGCAGGGCACGACGGGCGCGCTCGACGGCCGGCCCGGCACGCCGGCGCTCGACCCGATAAGGCTCGTGGAGGCGGACCACGAGGTCAGGCTCAGCATCGACGGGCGCGCGGCCCCCTTCCCCTTCAGCGCCTACCTCGACCTCGTCGGCCCGAGCGGCGCAAGCCTGCCCGTGACGCCGGACAACGGGCGCTACATGGTGGCCCGCATCGAGGGGGCCCGCTACGAGCTCCGGATCGAGGCGAGCAGTGGTGATCGCGCCGTGACCACCGTGTCGCGGGTGCGGGACGTGCCGCTCACGTGGGAGGCCGGCTTCAGCGTCACGGGCGACACCCTGCTCGCGCCCCCGGCCTTCGCCGACCAGCAGGCCTTCTCGCCAGGCCAGATGCTGCGCTGGGGGGCGATCGAAGGCGCCAAGGCCTACGAGCTGGAGCTCACGAATGGCACGACCTACACCTGGCGCACGCTGACCACCACCAACGAGGCGCCCTTCCTGTTCCCGGAGGGCACCCCCCCGCCCGGCACCTACGCCCTCACGCTCACGGCCTGGGACGCGCCGGACCTGCCCGCCGCCACGCAGGCCAGGCCCGGCCGCCCCGTGCCCACGCGCTACGAGCCCACCGGGCGCTACCGCAAGGCGACGCGGCGCGTGACGATCACGCTGTGACGGCCGGCCGGGCGCTCAGCCCGGCTGCTTCATGTCGGCCTTGAGCGCGTCGATCACGGGGCCCATCGTCGCCTCGAGCTCGCGCGCGGCGGGGATCTCGCTCGAGGCCAGCAGGGCACGCTGGGCGTCGGCGATCGCCGTGCCGATCGCCATCACCTCCGCCGGCGTGTAGGCCTCGCGCATCGGGAGGTCGAGGTGCGTCAGCACCGTGGCGAGCAGCTCGGCAGCCTTGTCGGGCTCGATCAGGGCCGTGAGGCGCTCGAGGATGGCGGTGACGGGGATCTCGGCCATGGGCACGCTCCGCAACAAGGGGATGCCCCATCATAGCGCGACGGGGCCGACGGCACACAGGGCAGCCAGCGCCGTCGCGTCGCGGGGCGCCACCAGACGAGACGCCCCGCGACGCCAGGGCCCCCAGCGCGAAGGTCAAATGCGCTCGGCCAGCATCGCAGGCCCTGACGGCGCCGTCAGGCCCCGGAGCCGACCGGCGCCCGGCGCGCGCGCGCCGCCCGCAGCGCCTCGAGCAGGGCCGGCACCACCTGATGCAGGTCCCCCACCAGCGCGACGTCTGCCAGCCACACCAGGGGGGCGTCCGGGTTCTGGTTGATGGCGACGATGAGGCGGGCCTGCCGCATCGCGTCCGTGTGGTCCATCGAGCCGCCGACGCCGACGCCGACGTAGAGGTCGGGCGCGATGGTGGCCCCGCGCGCGGAGACCTCCGAGGCCGCCTCCACGTAGCCGGCCTCGATGGCCCCGCGCGTGCCGGCGACCTGCCCGCCGAGCGCCTCGGCGAGCTGCCGGAGCAGCGCAGCCCCCTCGGCCCCGCCGAGCCCCTTGCCCCCACACACCACGACGCGCGCCCGCTCGAGCGGCACGGCGGCAGGCGCGGGCTCGGTGCCGACCACCCGCACGCGCGGGCTCGCGGCCGTGATCCCGAGGCGCTCGACCTCGTAGCTCCGGCCGGCGTCGGGCTCCGCCTCGCGGAAGGCGTTGGGGTGGAGCGTGGCCATCTGCGGGCGGGCCTTGGGGATGGCCACGTCCGCCAGCGCCCGCCCGCCGAAGCTCTGCCGCGTGGCGACGAGCAGCCGCTCGGCCTCGTCGATGTCGAGCGCCGTGCAGTCGGCCACCAGGCCGGTCTGCAGGCGCTCGGCGAGCCGGGGGGCGACCTCCCGCCCGAGCGCGCTGAAGGGCAAGAGCAGGATCTCAGGGCGGTGCTCGCCCACGAGCCCCGCAAGGGCCTCCACCCAGGCGTCGCCGCTGGGCTCCGCGAAACCGGCGTCGTCCGCCCAGCGCACCACGTCGGCGCCGAGGCGGCCGAGCGCCTCCGCCTCTGCCTCGCGGCCGCCGAGCAGCACGGCCTCCACGCGCGTGCCAAGGCGGTCGCCGAGCTCCCGGGCGCGCCCGAGCGCCTGCCGCGTGAGGCGCGTGACGCCCTGAGGCCCGGCCTCGGCCACCACCCAGATGCCCCGCCAGTCGGCGGCGCCCTCGTCGGGCATGTCGCCACCCATCAGGAATGCGAGATCGTCGAGATCCATGGCTACACCTCGATCATGTGCTTGCGGGCCAGACGCTCCAGCAGCCCCTGGGCCAGGGCCTCGGGGGTGCCCGTCAGGACCTCCCCCTGCGCCCGCTTCTCGGGCTTGTAGGCC
The DNA here is from genome assembly GCA_035285125.1 of Candidatus Sericytochromatia bacterium. GTDB lineage: Bacteria > Cyanobacteriota > Sericytochromatia > S15B-MN24 > JAQBPE01 > JAYKHL01. The sequence continues at coordinate 10,371 of JAYKHR010000075.1, forward strand.
CGCCGGACGGCCGTGTGGGAGCCCGCGGCCCCGACGGCCTCGGGCGAGAGCCCCACCTCCGCCAGGCTCCAGGTGGCGAGCGGCTTCTTGGCCGCCTTCATGACGCCCATCGCGTTGGGGATGCGCGGCTTCGGCCCGTCGAGCGAGGCCGTGAGCACCGCCGGGGTGGCGACCTCGACGCGCTCGCGCCGGCCCTCGCCGTTGCGCAGGGCCGTGACGGCCTCGCCTGCCAGGGTGGCCTCGACCACGCCCGTCACCACGGGCTGGCCGAGCGCCTCGGCGAGCCGCGGCGCAAGCTGCCCCGTGGCCCCGTCGCTGGAGGCCTCGCCCGTGAGCACGAGCCCCACGTCGGGCAGCCGGCGCAGCGCCGCGGCCAGCACGGCGGCCGTGGCGCCCGTGTCGGAGCCAGCCAGCGCGGCGTCGCTCACCAGCACGGCCTCGTCGGCCCCGGCGGCCAGCGCGTGCCGCAGGGCCTGGTCGGCGCCGGCAGGGCCCATCGCGAGCGCGACCAGCTTGCCGCCCGCGGCGGCCTTGAGGGCCAGCGCGAGCTCGAGGGCGTGGCGGTCGGCCATGTTCACGACGCCCTTGGCCTCGCCGCGTCGGGCGAAGCCGGTGTCCCGGTCGAGGGCGACGGTCGCGGCCTCGGGGACCTGTTTGATGCAAACGACGATGTCCATGGGGACTCCTTCGAGGCGACGGGGGCCAGCCTGGCGGCTGGCCCCCGTGCCGACCTACACGCGGGCCAGCTCCTTCTTCTTGTCCTTGAGCAGCTCGCGGGCGATGACGACCTTCTGGATCTCGTTGGTGCCCTCGAAGATCTCGAAGATGCGCGCGTCGCGGAACATGCGCTCGATGGGCAGCTCGGACGAGTAGCCCATGCCCCCGTGGATCTGGAGCGACTTGTTGATGATCCAGCTGGAGTGCTCGGTGCAGAAGAGCTTGATCATCGAGCCCTCCATCGTGATGTCCTCGCCCTGCTCCATCAGCCAGGCGGCGTGGTAGACCATCT
>JAYKHR010000076.1:0-11138 GCA_035285125.1 Candidatus Sericytochromatia bacterium
CATCGAAGAGGGCTGGAAGGCCTGCGCCCTGTGCGGCACACCGGCGCCGAGCGCGACCGGCGCGTGAGGCCCCCTGGCTGGCACCCCTGACCGAAAGGACCCGACACCGCCATGTACATGGAAGAACTGCTGCAGATGGTGTTCGACCGGGACGGGTCGGACCTGCACATCGCGGCCAACGTGCCCCCGATCATCCGCATCAACGGCAAGCTGACGAAGACCGACTACGAGCCGCTGACGGGTGAGGACACGCAGCGCCTCATCTTCTCGATCCTCACGAACGAGCAGCGCAAGCAGCTCGAGCAGACCTACGAGCTGGACTGCTCCTACGGCGTCGTCGGCCTGGGCCGCTTCCGCGTGAACTCCTTCAAGAGCAAGGGCAACTACGCGGCCGTGCTTCGAACGATCAACTCGAAGGCGCCCAAGATGGAAGACCTCAACATGCCGCCCATCGTGCAGGAGCTGACGCACAAGCCCCGCGGCATGGTGCTCGTGACGGGCCCCACCGGCTCCGGCAAGTCGACCACCCTCGCCGCGATGATCGACCACATCAACTCGCACCGCGCCGAGCACATCCTGACGATCGAGGACCCGATCGAGTTTGTGCACCAGTCCAAGATGAGCCTGGTGAACCAGCGCGAGCTCCACGCCGACACGCGCTCTTTCGACAACGCGCTCAAGGCGGCGCTTCGCGAAGACCCCGACGTCATCCTGGTGGGTGAGATGCGTGACCTCGAGACGATCCGCCTCGCCTTGTCGGCCGCCGAAACGGGCCACCTGGTGTTCGGCACGCTTCACACGAGCTCGGCCTCCCAGACCGTCGACCGTATCGTGGACGTCTTCCCGCCCCACCAGCAGATGCAGATCCGCGTCCAGCTGTCGAACTCGCTGGTGGCCGTGCTCTCGCAGGCCCTCGTGCCCAAGGTCCAGGTGGAGCCCGGCAAGCGCGGCCGCGTGATGGCGCAGGAAATCATGCTCGTCACGCCGGCCATCGCGAACCTCATCCGGGAGGGCAAGACGGCGCAGGTGTACTCGTCGATCCAGACGGGCGGCAAGTTCGGCATGCAGACGCTGGAGATGGCGCTGCGCGACCTGTACCTGTCCAAGCAGATCTCCTACGAGGACGCCCTGTCCAAGTCGTCGCGCCCGGATGACCTCGCGAAGATGCTGGGTGGGACGGCAGGGCAACCGCCCCCGGCCCAGGGCGCCCCGGCCGGCATCAAGCGCTGAGCCTACCTTGCAGCCCCACGGCCCCTCGCGGGCGGTGGGGCCGTCTCTTGTGTGTGGCGGGGCACGGCCAGGCGGCGGCCCCGCACCGTTTAATGTGGGTAGCAACCGGGGAAATGACTCCATGGGGCTTCAGGGCCCTCCCAAGGTGAGGCGACGGGATGGCGACCGTTTTCGAAGTCAAGGTCCGCGACAAGAAGGGCAAGACGTTCCTCAAGACCGTGAAGGGCGACAGCGCCAACGCGGTCAAGCAGGACCTCAAGTCCAAGAACCTGACGGTCGTGGGCATCAAGGAGAAGGGCATCGGCCCCACGCTGAGCGCCGGGGGCGGCTTCGACCTGCAGGCCGTGCTCGCGAAGTTCGCCGAGAGCAAGGTCAAACTCAAGGACCTCTGCATCTTCGCGCGCCAGTTCGCCACCATGATCAACGCGGGCGTCTCGATGGTCCGCTCGCTGGGCATCCTCGCCGACCAGTCCGAGTCGGCCAAGCTGCGGCGCATCCTGTCCGAGGTCAAGGACTCTGTCGAGCAGGGCCAGTCCCTGTCCGACTCGATGAGTAAGTACCCGGAAACCTTCAGCAACCTCTTCTGCGGCATGATCAAGGCCGGTGAGGCTGGTGGTGTGCTCGACAACGTCCTGCTGCGCGTGGCGGGCTTCCTCGAGAACCAGAACCGCCTGAACAGCCAGGTCAAGAGCGCGATGGCCTACCCCCTCACGGTCATGGTGTTCGCCCTCCTGATTTCAGGCGTGATGCTGATGTTCATCGTGCCGATGTTCGCCGGCATGTTCGAGCAGATGGGCGCCAAGCTGCCCGCGTTCACGCAGTTCCTGGTGGACTTCAGCAAGTTCCTGGCCTCGGCCTATGCGTTGCTCATCGTGGTCGCCATCGTGGCCGGGGCGTACGCCTTCAGGGCGTTCCAAAGCACGCCCCAGGGCGCGATCCTCGTGGATCAGTACAAGCTGAAGCTGCCCATCTTCGGCGACCTCATCCGCAAGGTGTCGGTGGCGCGGTTCTCCCGCACGCTGGGCACGCTGCTGAAGTCTGGCGTGCCCCTGATGCCGGCCCTGGAGATCGTGCGAGACTCCATCGGCAACCTGGTGGTGGCCGCCGTGATGGAGGACCTGCGGCTCTCCGTCTCGGAGGGCGAAGGCCTCGCCAAGCCCCTCGAAAGGGCGGGCGTGTTCCCGGCGATGGTCACGCAGATGGTGGCGATCGGCGAGGAGACGGGCTCGATCGACGCGATGCTGGACAAGGTCGCCGACTTCTATGACGAAGAGGTCGAGAACGCGGTCAAGGCGTTGACGTCGATGCTCGAGCCACTGATGATGGTCATGATCGGCGGCATCGTGGGCTCCATCGTCGTTGGCATGTACCTGCCCATCTTCGACATCGTCAACAAGATCAAATGACGCCCGCCGCGCCACGAGGGGAGCCGACCATGCGGAAAGAGCAAACCGTGACCACCGGGTTGTCGGCCGAGGCTCGCGCGGCGAGCTTCCACGCCCACGCCCACCTGGTCCCCCCGATCGCCCGGCACCTGGCGGCCCGGCAACCGGACGCGGTGGACGACCTGCTCCAGGTGGGCTCGATCGGCCTCCTGCGCGCCATCGAGCGCTACGACCCGGGCCAGGGCCGGGCCTTCGAGCCCTACGCCAACGCCTGCATCGCGGGCGAGATCCGGCACTACCTGCGAGACCAGGCGCCGCTGGTGCGGCCGCCCCGGGAGCTGGTCGAGATGCGCACGCGCGTGGCGCAGGCGCAGCACGCCCTGGCGCAGGAAGGCATCACGACCCCCTCGGCGGAGGCGATTGCCCAGGCCGCCGGGTTGCCTGCCGACAAGGTCGCGGACGTGCTGCAGCTCGAGGCGCAGGGCCTGCCGACCTCGCTCGATGAGGACCTGGAGCACGAGGGGGGGAGCACCACCCGCTACCAGCTGATCGACAGCAGGTACGCGAGCTTCCAGCTTGCCACCGACGACCGCCTGATGGTCGAGGCTGCCCTGGGGCGGCTGCGCACGGTGTCCCGCGAGGTGATCGAGTTCGCGTTCTACGAGGACCTGTCGCAGACCGAGATCGCCAAGCACCTCGGCATCAGCCAGATGCAGGTGTCCAGGCGGCTTCGCAAGGCCATGGACGAGCTCTGGAAGGTGCTCAACACCCGCATCTGCTGATCGCGGGATGGGGATGCGGCACTCGGTCCACAGCATCTTCTTCGAGCAGGCTGACGCCCACGAGGCGGCCAGCCGCTGGGACCAGGCCTTGGCGCTGCTGTACCAGGCCCAGCGCTGGGCTCACCCGGACGCGGCCTACTGGGTGCGGCTCGGGCTGGTCAGCCTGCGCCTGGCAGAGCCCGCCTGGCTGAAGGCAGCGGGGCTCGACGCCACCCACGTGGGGGACATGGCCGCCCTCAACGCGGAGCTGTACCTGGAGCGCGCCTCCCGGCTTGCGCCACGCGACGTGGCGCCTGCGTTCTGGCAGGCCTGGGCGATGCACCACACGGGGCGGGAGCCCGTGGCCGTGCGCGAGGCCCTGCACGAGGCGCTGGCGCGGGATGCCCGGTGGCCCTACGCGCTGGCGCTCCTGGGCCGCCTGGAGCTGGCCGAGCGCTCGCCCGGCTTCCCGCCCCGGGCGCGCCGGGCGCTGGAGGGGGCCTGCGAGGCCCTGCCTGAGAGCCCCCGCCTGCAGTACGACCTCGGCGCGGCCCGGGCGGCGGATGGCGACGTGCGGGGGGCCTGCGAGGCCCTCGGGCGGGCCATGACGCTCCCCCCGTTGCCCGGCCCCCCGGGCACGGCAGGCGGCTGGCTCGCGGAGGCCTTCCACGGCCAGCCTGCCGTGCTGCACGGCTGGGTCGAGACTTACTTCGCGGACCTCTTCGAGGCCTCAGGCCTGGCCCTGCCCGCGAGGCGCCCCTGAGGGCTCAGGGGGCGCTGGGTGAGGGTGAGGCCGCAGGCGAGGGCTGGCCCGCCGCCGTGGGCAACCCCTTGGCCTTCCAGGCGCCCAGGCCGCCCTGAAGGACGAGGAGCCTCGTGTAACCGAGCTTGACAAGGTCCAGCGCCGCACCGGCGCTGCTGTGCTCGTCCGGTCACGTACAGTAGAGCAGCAGCGTCTTGTCCCTGGGCAGGCTCGCGCGGCCCTGGCTGATGTCGGCCCAGGCGGCGTGCACCGCGCCCTCGATGTGCTCCTGGGTGTAGGCCGCCGCGCTGCGCACGTCGACGACCACGAAGGCCTCGCCGGCCTGCTGGCGGACAGCCACCTGCTCGGGCGTGACCCGTTCCGGCGCCGCAGTGGGAGCCGAGGGCGCCTGGCTGGCGGGCGCCTGGCTGGCAGGCGCCCCCGTCAGCGGCACCCCGTTCAGCGAGGCCTGGAACAGCGGGCCGCAGGCGGTGAGGGCCAGGGCCAACCCCGCCCCCCATCCCCCGCGGGTCACAAGGTGTCTCATCGTCCTGGGAGCCCTCTAGTCTTCGCGCGGCGCCGCGACGGCGCTCGCGTCTTCCACAACTGCTTCGCGGGGGTTGCCTGGCGCAAGCCAGCCGCCGACCGTGAGGACGGGTCCCGACAGCACCTCAGTATACCCCATGCCTCCGAGCATCCAGCGGCGGTAGCCGGCAGCGACGCGCAGCCCGCCGTGCGTCCAGCCGACGCCGGCCTCCCAGCGGCTGCCATTCGTGGGGACGGGCTCGGTAGCGCTGCTGCCGTCGAGGGCGAAGGCCACCGGGGCGAGGGCCCCCTCGCCGTAGAGCTCCAGCCCCCCCACCACGGGCACACGAGCGAAGAGCGCCAGCTCCGGGGCGAGCAGGGTGCGGCTGGTCGCGCTGAGCGGCGCCCCACCCACCGGCACCACGGCCTGCCAGTCGAGCTGGTGGCGGGCCATCAGCCCGAGGCCGCCCTGCAGCTCGAGGGGGCTGAGCCTCACGCCCCGCAGCGCGGCCGCTTGGAGGCGCCAGGCCTGGCGGGCGTGCAGCCCGTTGGCGATGCGGGGGTCGAGGTAGGCCAGGCTGCTGGCCCAGGCGTCGAGCTGCAGGCTCCACCACGGCAGCCACCCGTCCGTGCCTGCCGGCGCCGGGGGGCCCAGCGCCCAGCGGCCGTTGAGGCGGCCCCCGACGACGTGGGCGCTGTCGGTGCGGGCCGTCATGTTGTCGGCAGGGAAGGCGACCTCATAGGGGCCCACCATCCCGGCCGTGGCGAGGTGCATATCGAAGGGGGGCGTCGCGGGCGCGAGCGGGGGCGCCAGCACCACCGGCGAGGGGAACGGCGCGGTCGGGGGCGCGGGCAGGGGGACGGGCGTCGGCTCCGCGGCGGCCCCCGGCACGGGCAGCACGCCAGCGCCGGGCTCGCTGGGCTGGGGCGAGGGGCGGTCGAGGGCCTCCAACCCCGCCAGGATCGCCTGCAGGTCGGGCGCAGGCGAGGCCGTCGGGAGGGGCGAGGGGGCGACGTCCACCCGCGGCGACGGCAGCTGGGGCGCAGGCCCGAAGCCGCTTGGCCGCAGGCGCATCTGGGCAACGCGGGGCGGCGCGGCGGTCGACACAGGCGGGCCCACCGGCGGCGGCGAGGAGGCTGCGACCCCGGGCGCCTGGGGCACCAGCCACAGCACCCGCTCGGCGGGGTCGACGCGGACCGAGACCGCGGTGGGCGCGCGGAACAGCATCGTGATGCGCGTGTGGCTGCCCTCGCGAGGCGCCATCGCCCACCCGGCCAGCGCCGGGTGGCGGAGGACCGACTCCGTGAGCACGCCCACGACCCGGCAGCGGGCATCAAGATCCACATACACGCGGTGGGGGCCCGTCAGCGTGCCCTGGGTCCACCGGGGCGGTCCCCCGTGGTAGCGGAGCTGGAGCCCCTGCTCGGCCACGTGCCAGCGGGGCCTCTCCACCCAGGCCGAGCGATCCGTGCCTGCGCCACTCACGAGCGCGGCAAGGACCGGGAGGATGGCAGCGACGGGCAAGCGGTGGCCGGTGGGGGGCATGGAAGGGGCTCAGCGAAGGGGAGTGCCAGCATACCGGAAACACGGCGGGGCCACCACCGCCAGGGCCATCGTCACGCCCCCGCGGCGGCGGCCTGTGTGGGCCTGGCCCCGAGCAACGACGCGGCGGCCCGCCAGGCCATCGCCAGCCCGACCAGCCCGGCGGCCACGACAGTCTGGCTGGCCCCCACGGGGAACCCCCCGAGGAAGGCCACCAGGTAGCCGCCGGCACCGGCCGTGGCGCCGAACCCGGCAGCAAGGGCGAGCGCCACCGCCGGACGCCGCGCCACGGCGATGGCACCGACGGCGGGCAGCACGCTGAAGGCGAACACGGGCAAGGCGCCCAGCGCCCGGGTGGTCACGGACACGTACACCGCAAGCATCAGCAGCAGCGCCACGTCGAGCCACGCCACGGCCAGGCCGCGCACGCGGGCCCGCTCCGGGTCGAGCGTCGCAAACCAGAAGCCGCGGTGCCACCAGGCCAGCCAGCCGCCGATGAGCCCGCCCACCCCCAGCACGAGGGCCACGTCGGCCGCGTCGACCACGACGCCGGTGCCGAAGAGAATGGCCTGGATGTCGTGCGCCTCCTGGCTGATGCGAGACCCGAGCAGCAGGGCGCCGCCGCCGCAGAACAGGTACGCCAAAGCCAGCAGGCTCTCGCGCGTCACCACGCGCCGCCCGGGCCAGCGCAGCGCCAGGGTGGCGAGCAGCGTGAGCCCCAGCGACCAGGCCCGGGGCGCGGCCAGCGAGGCCGCCAGGCCCGCGTGGATCTCGAGGAAGAAGGCCAGGGCGACGCCACAGCCCGCCGCCTGCGTGAGGGCGGCCGCCGCGAAGACCATCCGGCGCAGCACCACGAAGACGCCGAGCAGCCCGAGCACGGCCCCCGAGACCGCCCCCACCAGGATGGGGTCGCGAAACAGCTCCCACCCGTCGATCAGCTGCGCCAGGGACGGAGCGGCCTCAAGCGCCACGCGTGACCTCCTGCAGGGGCGCCGTGCCGAGGGGCACGGTGCCGAAATGCTGCTGGAACACCGGGTGCGCCAGCACGTCGCCGGGCGTGCCCACGACGGCCGCCTGCCCCTCGGCGTCCAGGAACACCGCGTGCTGTGCCTGCCGGAGCCCCGCCGACAGGCGGTGGGTGACGAGCATCGTGGCACACCCCCGGTTGGCCCGCACCCGCGCCAGGATCGCCAACGTGTCCCGCTCGGCGATGAGGTCCATGGCCGCCGTGGGCTCGTCGAGGATGATCAGGGCCGGGCGCCCCACCAGCGCCTGGGCCAGCATGATGCGCTGCTGCTGGCCAGCCGAGAGCGTCTCGAAGCGCTGCCGGGCGAAGGCCTCGGCCCCGACGTCGGCGATCGCCTCGGCCACGGCCCCCCACTGGGCCCGGCTGCGCCACGGCCGCAGGAAGGACCAGCCCGCATCGAGCCCCATCGCCACCACGTCGACGCCCCGCATCGGCACCGTGGGCTCGAGCTCGACGCGCTGCGGGACGTAGACCACGGCGGCGGCCGAGCGCGCGACGCACCCCGACACGGGCGGCAGCAGGCCCAGCAGGGTCCGCAGGAGCGTGGACTTGCCCGCGCCGTTGCGGCCCACGACCACCCAGCTCTCAGCCGGGTTGATCGCCAGGCTCACGGGGGGCAGCAAGGCACGCCCCCCGTGGCCGATCTCGAGGTTCTGGGCCGCCAGCAACGAGGGGGCATCCCCCCCGGTGGTGGCCGCGGGGACGGGCCGCACGACTCCTCCAGGCGGGCGGCGGTCAAGGGCCGCCCAGCCCCATCTTACCAGGGATCCTTGAGGAGCGCGGGCGTTCGCCCGCGCGCCAGAGGCTCACTGGTGGTCGTGGCCGTCGCCGTGCTCGTCGCCGTGCTCGTCGTCGTGCGCCTCGTGCGCCCCGGCCTCGAGCACCACCGAGACCTTGGCCCTGGCGGTGGGACCGAAGCGCAGCTCCACGGGGCCCACGCCCACCTCGGCCACGTGCTTGTGCTTGATCGCCGGGCAGGCGGCCTGGGCAGCCTTCGGGTCGGAGGACTCGAAGGCGATCGCCTTGCCGTCCTGGTACAGGGCCACGGGCAGGGCCTCGGACGCGGCGCCCTCGAAGCCGAGGTAGACCACGAGGTCGCCGGCCTTGGCGCTGTTGAGCGTCACGCTGCCCGCGAACTGGGCCCCCTGGGGCGCCAGCGTGACGTCGTAGCGCTTGTGGTCGAGGGCCACCACGCCGCGGCCCTCGGCCGCCAGCGTGGCCTTCACCTCGGCCGCGGGCCCCTTGGTCATGTGCTCGCAGCCCTCGGACTCGGTGGCATCAGCCGCCGGGGTCGCAGAGGCCTTCACCGAGGCCGTGGCGGCCGGGGTCGCAGAGGCCTGAGGCGCAGCCGGGGCGACCGAGGCGCCAGCGGCGGGGGTGCCCGTGGCGGTGGGGGCGGCAGCGGGCTGGGCCGTGCAGGCGGCCAGGGCGCCCGTGAGGGCCACCAGGGTGATCGCGCGGGAGGACAGCTTGAGCATGGGTCGGGTTGTTCCTTTCTGGGTCAGTTGAGCGGTCGCAAGGAGGCGCGCAGCGCCACCTCACGCAGGTGATCCTGGAGGCGATCCCGGCTGGCGACGTCGGCCTCGAGGGCCACCGGCGCCTCGGCGGCCTGCGCGTGCAGGGCCTCCCAGGGCAGGTCGTCGAAGAGGGTCTCGGGCAGCGCCCAGCTGGCCTCGAGCCGCAGGCGCGCGGGCCCACCGACCGAGACGCTCACCGGCGCCGCGAGCCGCGTGCGCCATGTGAGGCCCGCCAGCGGGAGGCGCAGGGTGAAGCGCCGCGCCGAGCCCCCGGCGGCCGGCGCCACCGCCCCGGTGGCCTCCAGCGCGACGGCGCCGAGGGCGACGGCCGCGACGGTGGTCTGCGGGAGGTGGCAGTGGGGCTCGCAGGCGCCGAGCGAGAGGGCCTGCGAGGCCCCGAGCACCAGGGCCTGGGCCGGGCCGGGCGCCGCAAGGCGCACGAGGGTGGTGGGCTGGCTCGCGCCCGCCCCCCGGCCGTCGAGCTCGGCCTGGATGTCGGCGTAGTCGATGAGCGCGCCGTCGTCGCGGTGGCAGTGCCCGCCGTGGCAGAGGCCGTAGCCGGGGGGCGGGTTCGCCGGGTCGAAGGTGCCGCCGCCCCCGCCTGCCCGGCCGGGGGCCGAGGCCTCGCCCTCCAGCGCCAGCGCGGCGAGCTGCAGCCCGAGCCGGCCCCCGTCCAGCGCGACGCGCCAGCCGTTGTTGGTCTTCCAGCGGCCCGCCTCGTCGAGGCGGCCGGCAGGCAGGCGCGCGGCCAGCCCGAGGCTCGCCTCGCCCAGCGTGGCGAAGCCGGTGCCAGGGCCCCAGGCACAGGCGGCAAGCGCCCCGGTGGCTGCCAGGGCGCTCAGGGTACGGAGGATCACGGCTTCAGGCCCTTGTAGACCCGGTCCGCCAGCTCGCCCACGTAGCGTGAGTAGCTCTCACCCTGTTCGAAGCCGGGGCCGCCGGGAAGGGTCACGAGGCGGGCGCCCGTCTTGGTGGCGAGCAGCTGCCCGACGCTCGTCGGCCAGTAGTCCTCTTGCAGGATCGCCTCGACGCCGAGGGCCCGCATCTGGCCGAGCACCGTCGCGACATGCCCCGGGGCCGGCGGGATGCCCGGCTTGGGCTCCAGCGTGCTCACCTGCTGCAGGCCCAGCCACTCGAGCAGGTAGATCAGAGACTGGTGGTAAACCACGACCTGGCGGCGCTTGGCCGGCAGGGCCGCGAAGCGCCGGGCCTCCGCCTTCGCGAAGGCGTCCAGGCTGCGCTTGAGGGCCGCCGCGCGCAGGCGGTAGGCCTCGCGGTGCGTGGGGTCGAGGGCGGCGAGGCGCTCGGCCAACGCCACGGCCACCAGGGCGCCGTTGCGCGGGTCGGTCATGTAGTGCGGGTTGCCGCCCGGGTGGATGTCCCCCATCGAGCGGTCGATGCGTAGCTGCGGCACCTGCTTGAGCGGCACCACGGTGGAGGCGTCGAAGTAGCCCGTGAGGCCACCCGGGCCGCCTGGCTGGATGCGCGCGTTGCGCGAGCCCGTGATGAGCGTGGGGAGCCAGCCCGTCTCGAGCTCCAGGCCCGTGAGCACCAGCATGTCGGCGCGGTTGAGGGCCAGCACCAGGTGCGGGCGGGCGTCGACGAAGTGGGGGTCCTGGGTCGGGTAGGCCAGGGCCGTGACCTCGACCGTGTCACCGCCCACCTCCCGCGCGACGCAGGCGAGGTCGGGCAGGGTGGCGACGACGCGGACCTTCGCGAGGGCGGCCTCGGCGGGCAGCCAGGCCGCAAGGGCCGTGAGCAGGGTGAGCGAGAGACGCTTCCAGGTCATGGATGGGGGCTCCTAGAACTTGTGGGCGCCGTGGGCGCCGGTGACGGTCTCCACGGTGAAGAAGGTCGCATAAACGGGCTCAGGCTGCCAGCTGGGGCGATCGACGCTGGCCTGCAGCCGGAAGCGGGAGAACTCGGTCGGCCAGAAGGTCACGTTCGCCGACCAGCGGCCCCGGTCGCCCGTCCACTCGGGGTCGAGCGGGTCGCCGTTCAGGCCCGTGACGAGCTCGTAGCGAAGCGCCGTCCCCCACTGCTGTGCGAAGCGCCAGAACAGCGAGCTGTAGCCGCCGTGGTCGACGAGCAGGCCGCCCGGGGCCTGGCGGCGTCGGGTCATCGCCTCTGTCGTCCAGGTCACGGTGTAGAAGGTCGCGCCCGTGAGCGGCCGCCACTTGAGGTAGACGTCGGTGCCGAGCAGGTCCGTGCGGTTGGATCGGCCCGAGCCGTTGGGCCCGGTGGCGCCGTTGAGGCCCCAGGCCAGCGACCAGTCGGGGCTGAGCGGGAAGAACTGCCGCAGCGAGGTCGTGAGCTGGGTGTCGAGGGGCGAGCGCACGCCGAGGCCCTGGTTGCCGTAGAAGCTGCGCGCGGTGGCCCCGCCGGTGGCGTCGGTGGCGGAGCCGACG
>JAYKHR010000077.1:0-32657 GCA_035285125.1 Candidatus Sericytochromatia bacterium
TGGCAGGCCACGCAGCCGTTCTTGGTGAAGAGCGCGGCGCCCTTGTGGCCACCCTCGTGGGGGTTGGCGAACGCAGCCGGCTGGGAGAGGGCGAGGCTCGCGCCCGCGGCGAGCGAGGCGGCGAGGAGGGTCGAGAGGATGCGCATGGCGTTGCTCCTGAAGGTAGAAAGGGCTTACCGCGGGACATCTTACCCGGCAAGCGGGGCTTCCTGCAGCCTGGCGCCGCAAGCCGGCCCCACGCCCCGCCCGCTCAGGGCCGCTCCCGGGCCTCGGCCGCTGCCTCCTGCCGCCGGCGCATCGCGCCGCGCTCCAGCGCCTTGCGCCTGGCCGGGTCGTCGAGCTGCTCCCAGCGGCGGATCTCGTCGGGCGTGCGCCGGCAGGTGGCGCACCACGGGAAGGCCGGGTGCTGCGCGCAGCGGCTGACACACGGCGAGGGGATGGTGCCTTTCTTCGGCATAGGCGCGCCTCCTTCCTGGCGCATCTTGCCCGGGCGCGGCCCCGGGCGCAACCCCCGACCTCGCGGCGGGCTCTCCGCGTGGCTGCCTGCTGGCGCCTGCCCCGATCCGTGCGGCGGGCTTTACAGGGGCGGCCCGGGGCCCATCATGGGAGGGTTGCCAGAGCCACGCTGGAGGCCCCCGGTGTCCGCAAGCCCCCCTCCCCTGCCTGAAGCCACCCTCGGCGCCACCGGCCGCCGCGTCACGCGCGCGGGCCTGGGCGGGGAGGGCGTGCTGCGCACCACCCGCCGGGGGCCGGAGGCCGCGGCCGTGCTGGAGGCGGCGCTGGCAGAGGGCATCACCTACTTCGACAGCGCGCGCGCCTACGCCGACTCCGAGCGCTACCATGGCGCCTGCTGGGCCAGGCGCCCGGCCGCGCGTGAGCGCGTCTTCCTCACGAGCAAGTCCGCCGCGCGCGACGGCGGGGGCGCCCGCCGTGAGCTCGAGGAGACGATGCGGCGCATGGAGGTCGACCACCTAGACCTCTGGCAGCTCCACGACATGCGCACGGACGACGACGTCGACGAGCTCATGCACCCTGGCGGCGCGCTCGACACCTTCGTGCGCGCCCGCGAGCAGGGGCTGGTGCGCCACCTCGGCGTCACGGGCCACCACGCGCCCCGCGTGCTGCGCGCCGCTATCGAGGCCTTCCCCGTCGACGCCGTGCTGCTCCCCGTGAACCCGATGGAGGGGGCGCTCGGCGGCTTCCTCACGGACGTGCTGCCCGCGGCCCGGGCGCGCGGCCTCGGCGTGATCGGGATGAAGGCCCTCGGAGGTGCGGGCGCCCCCGGCGGGGCGGGCGGGGGCCGGCTCGTGCGTGCCGGGCTCGACGCGAATGCCCTGTTGCGCTTCGCCTTCGCGCAGCCCGTCGACGTGGTGATCGTGGGCTGCGCGACGCCCGCCGAGGTTGCGGCGCTCGCTGCCGCGAGCCGCGCGCCGCTCGACGCCGCCGGGCAGGCCGCCCTGATCGAGGCCGTGCGGGGCGAGGCATGGGCGCTCGCGGGCTACCGCGGGGAGCGCTGATCGCCCTGGGATCGCGCGCACAGAAGGGCAAGGTGGTGGCCGCGTAGGCTGGGGGGGTCCCCCTTCGACCCGGAGCCAGGCCCATGTCCGTCACGTCGCATGCCCCCGTCGTCGCCCGCTTGGGCTGGCTTGCCACGGCCTCGCTGCTCGTCGCGGCGGCGCTCTGGGTCACGGCCGCCCGCCCGGTGGCGGCAGCCGAGCTCGGGGGCGAGGGCGCGCTCGAGACCCTGCCCGGCCTGCCGCCGGCCGAGGCCTCGATCCACCTCGTGCGCCAGCCCGTGGCGCCCGCCGCGGCGGGCCGGCCGCGCGGCGGCTGGCAGCCTTTGGCGTGGACCGGCCTCGGCGGGCTAGCGGGCGGCCTGACGGGGCTTGGGGTGGCGCCGGCCCTCGGGCTGCAGCCCCAGGCGGCGGCCGTCCTCGGCGGCGCGCTCGGCGCGGGCACGCTCGGGGCGTGGGCCGCGTTCCACGGCTGGGGGCTGGCCCCTGGGGCTGCGCCAGGGCCGGCCGCGGTGGCCGCTCAGGCGCGCTGAGCCGGGGCTCAGCAGGCCGCCAGGATCCGGACCTCGTCCTCGGAGAGCGCCCACCGGCGGGGCGTGAGCTCGATTCGCGGCGGGGGCAGGCTGGCGGCCAGGCGGCGCCAGGCCTGGAGCCCGCGCAGGAACTGGCCGGCCTCGACGCGCGAGCGGAAGCCGCCGGCCTCGACGGCTTGGCGGCCAGCGGCCTCCAGCGCCTCGCGGGCCAGCGTGGCCTCGCCGAGCTCGGTGGCGACCCAGGCCCGCAGCCCCTCGCCGCCCGCCTCGTCGCAGCGCGTGAGCGCCTCTCGGGCGTGCTGGCCCTCGCCCCTGCTGACGCCGAGGGCCAGCAGGCGCTCGGCGGCAGAGGCCTCGGCCGTGGCGAGCGTCCGCAGCAGCTGGCCCTTGGCGGCCGCGGCGGCGGCCCAGCGCCGGGCGCCCTCCACGGCGTCCCCGCTGGCGATGGCGAGGTGGCCGAGGGCCATCTGCGCCTGGTGGTAGGCCGCGGCCTGGCCCAGGCCCGTCGCGGGCTGGCCCTGCGCGTCCAGCCAGGCCACGGCGGCTTCCAGGGCCTTGCGCCAGCGTCGGCAGAACTCGAAGTCGCCCGTCCGCAGTGCGAACTCCGCGCAGGCCCAGGCCAGCATCGCCGTGGCCTCGCCGCAGCGGCGCAGGTCCTCGGCGGCTCGCCCGGCGGCCCGCCCGCGGCCGAGCCGGCTCAGCCAGCGCCCCAGCCGGCCGCCGACGGCGCGGGGGGTCGCGGGCAGCCGGCCGTCCGGCTGCTGGCTCGTCATCACCCGCTCCAGCAGCTTGCCCGCGAAGCCGAGCTGGCCGCACTCGAGCGCGCCGAGCACGCTCCAGGCCACCTCGTCGGCGTCCCGAAGGCCGAGCCAGCCGGCGGTGGGGGGCGTCTGGGTGGGCGAGGCATCCCGCATGGCCTGCGCGGCCAGGGCCTCGGCTCGGGCGATCGCCTCGTCCGCGGACAGCGAGGCCATCGGGGAGGTCGTGGGGCGCGCCTCGCGGCGGGCCAGGGGAAGCATCAGGCGTTGAGCGGCGACGAGCGGCATGGGGGGGCTGGCTCTCAACTCGGGCAAGGGCTGCAAACGTGCGTTATGTTCCTCAGATTAAGCCCCGCTTCTCAGCCTCGCAAGCCCCGTCAAAAAACCGTTCCGTGCTTGATGCGGGAACGGTTTTCGGGTTTTTCGGGCGGGTTTTTTTAGATGTGAAGCTTTGTAAAATTATGCCGCACTGACGGCTTCGTCGTCGGATCGTTACGTCGAGGCCCTCGGGGGGAATTTAACCCCAGGGCTCGCGGTGGGCTTCCTGGAGGTGGCGTGATGAGGCGAGGTTCCTTGCTGATTGGGCTCCTGCTTGGGGCGGCCCTGGCGGCGTGCGCCGGGCAGCCGCCCGCAAGCCCCGGCGGGCAGCCTGAGGCGGCGACGCCTGCCGCTGCCGGGGTGCGTCTGACTGGCCAGGTGCGCGTCCCCGTCGCCTACGCGGGTTCCGCGAGGCGGGCCTGGGCGTTGCGGCAGGCTGGCCCCACGACGTCTGACGGCACCGGCCGCCCCGCTGGCATCGTCGAGCCGATCTTCGACGGCACCGGCCGCCCCGCTGGCATCGTCGAGCCGATCTTCGACGGCACCGGCCGCCCTGCTGGCATCGTCGAGCCGATCTTCGACGGCACCGGCCGCCCTGCTGGCATCGTCGAGCCGATCTTCTTGCCCGGTGACAGGCCCCTCGGCAACGCCGTGGTGTACCTGGCAGACGCCCAGGGCGCGCCACTGCCGGACCTTCCCATGACGGTGAGCGACGCCGACGGCGCGTTCGCCTTTCCCTGGGTGCCCCGTGGCTTCACCGTGATGGTGGTGGCCCAGGCGCGAGACCAGGCGGGCAGGCTCGCGCAGTTCAAGACCCTGGCGCGTGCTGGAGAGACGCCTGCCGCTCCCCTGGATGCGGGCTCCACCCTGGCGGCTGAGGCCTTGTTGCGGGGCGGCGCAGGCCGCCTTGGCGGCTTCGACGCGGCCCGGTTCGAGCGCCTGAGAGGTCAGCTGAACGCCGACATCCAGCAACGGGGGGCACCCGACATGACGGATGAGCAAGCCGTCGTGGCACGCCTCGACAAGGTGGTGAAGGCCATGGCTGACGTGGAGGCGGACATTGAGGCCCTCAAGGCCGAGATGCAGCGCACCAACCAGCAACTAGGAGAGCTGATGGCAGCGCTGAAGGCGCGCCCGGCGCCGCAGTACGCGACCCCGACCACGGAGGCGTCGCCACGCCCGGCGCCGCAGTACGCGACCCCGACCACGGAGGTGTCGCCGCGTCCGGCCCCGCAGTACGCGCCCCCGACCACGGAGGTGTCGCCGCATCCGGCCCCGCAGTACGCGCCCCCGACCACGGAGGTGTCGCCGCGTCCGGCCCCGCAGTACGCGCCCCCGACCACGGAGGTGTCGCCGCGTCCGGCCCCGCAGTACGAGCCCCCCGGGGAGACACCCACGCCCACCCCGCTGGCCCGGCCGACGCCCACGCCCACCCCGCTGGCCCGGCCGACGCCCACGCCTACCCCTGAGCCGATCAGGCGCTGAGGCCCCGGGGGCTCACGCGGCCCGGGCGCCTGCCTCGTCAGGTCCCTCGGCTGGCTCTGTCGCCGCCACGCAGGCGGCGATCGCCAGGTCGCCCGTCACGTTCAGCACCGTCCGGCACATATCGAGCAGGCGGTCGATGCCCAGGATCAGGCCGATCGCCGTGCCAGGCACCCCGATCGTCCCGAGCACGATCACGATCATCGGCAGGCTGCCCCCCGGCACGCCCGCCGTCCCCACGCCCGCCAGCACGGCGAGCCCCATCACCGTGAGCTGCTGGCCAAGATCCAGGTGGACGCCGAACAGCTGCGCGAGGAAGAGCACCGTGACGCCCTCGTACAGCGCTGTGCCGTTCTGGTTGGCCGTGGCCCCGATCGTCAGCACGAAGTGGCTCACGCGCCGCGGCAGCATCAGGTTCTCGGTGGCCGTGCGCAGCGCCGTGGGCAGGGTCGCCGCGCTGGAGCTCGTCGAGAAGGCCGTCAGCATCGTCTCGCGCAGGTCCTTGAAGAACTGCACGGGGTCGCGCCCCGCGATCAGGCGCACGCCGAGCCCGTAGACCACCAGCTGGTGAAACGCGAGCGCCCCGAGCACCACCGCCACGTACTTGCCGAGCAGCCAGACCGTCTGGACCCCCAAGGTCGCCGCCACCGTGAACATCAGGCCCGCCACGCCGATGGGGGCCAGCATCATCGCGAAGTCGATGATCTTCAGCATCACCAGGAAGAGCGACTCCAGCCACTCCTTGAGCGGGGCTGCGCGCTCGGGCTTCACCGACGACAGCGCGGCGCCGAACACGAGGGCGAACACCATCAGCGGCAGCAGCCCCCCCTGGAAGGCATTGACGGCCTCGGCCAGCGGGTTCTTGGGGATCAGCTCCACGAGGGTCTGGGCCCAGGTTTTGGCCTGGGCCGCCTGCGTGACGGCCTGCTGGGTGGCCTCCGTGCCGCCGATGCTGGCGAGCAGCGCCTCGCGCTCGGCCGGGCCGAGCCCCAGGCCTGGCTGCGTCAGGTTCACGGCCGCCAGCCCGATCGCCACGGCCAGCGACGAGAACACCACCGTCAGCCCCAGCGTCCTGAGCCCCATCCTGCCCACGCGCCCGACGTCGCCGACCTCCGACACCCCAAGCGTCAGGGCCGCCACCACCAGGGGCACCACGGCCATGAACACGCTGTTCATGAAGACCTGCCCGAGCGGCGTCGCGACGTTCTTGACCAGCCACGTCAGCGTCTGGGGGTCGCCCTCCAGCATCAGGCGGGCGAACAGCCCGAGCGCGAGGCCGGTCAACATACCGAAAAGGATGCGGGTGTGACGAGACATGCGGGGCTCCTGGCGCGGCGAGGGGGTACCCCTTTGTTCCCGGCTGTCCGCCCGACCCAACGGCCCCAGGCAGCTCGGTAAAGAGCGAGACAAGTTCAGGTTGTCTTCAACCTATATGGAATGGGTCCGACATCACCCGAGGAGGTCCCTTGATGCACCGTGGCGTCGTCTCTACCCTGGCCCTGGCCGCGCTGTGTGCCACGGGCTGCGCGCGCCTGCCGGGCTTGACGCTGGCCGGCAGCCCCACGGGCGGCCTCGACGCCAGCGGCCGCCGCGTGATCGGGGGCGCTGCGTGGAGCGACTTCCGGATCGCCCCGCGCCTGCCGAAGGGCGAGGGGGCCCGCAGCGCCGTCAAGCTGACCTACCTGATGACGGACGACACCAAGCACCAGAGCCCGCAGTCGCTCGGGATGCTTCAGATGCTCGACAACATGCCGCAGGCCAAGGTCCACAACGTCGTCTTCCGCGACGGCAAGGACCAGGGCGACGCCCGCCTCTACTACATCCAGAAGGCCGACTACGACAAGGAGCGCATCGCCAATCCGGCGAGCCCCCTCGCGCCCGGCGTCGAGGAGGTGGCTTCCAACAACCCCCGCGTCTTCTCGCAGGTGCTGGCCTGGACCTTCGACCACTACGAGGGCCGCCGCCGCTACCTCCAGATCTACACCCATGGCGGCGGGGTCTTCGGCATCGGCACGGACGAGAACCAGACGGACCCCAGCGGCAAGCCGCTGCCCAAGGCCGAGCAGCGGGGCATCATGCGCCTGCCCGAGCTCTCGGAGGCCCTGCGGCAGGGCCTCAAGGGCCGCACGCTCGACGCGATCTACTTCCGGGCCTGCCTGATGGGCAACGTGGAGGCCCTCTACGAGCTGCGCGGCACCACCCGCTACGCCATCGCCAGCGAGGACGTCAGCTACTCCGTCGACAACTCCAACCTCACGATGACCAAGCTCTTCGACACCCTCGCCGGCGCCGACGAGGAGCCCGCCGAGCTCGCCCGCAAGATGGCCATCGCCGGCCTCGGCAAGCACAGCAACGCGGGCGGCGGCCAGCACAGCGGCTACGTCACCATGGCGGCCGTCGACATCGGCCGGATGGACGAGCTCAAGACCGCCCTCAACGGCCTCGCCAGGGCCGTCCTGGCGGCGCTCCCGAAGGAGCGCGAGGCCATCCTCGCGGCCTACGACGCCGTGCCGAACTTCGGCGAGCACGAGAAGTACCAGCGCGACCTGTGGGCCTTCACGGCGGCCCTCCAGCAGCGCGCGAAGGACCCCGGCGTGCGCGAGGCCGTCGAGGCCGTGCGCAAGGCCCAGCGCGACGCGATGCTCCACGCCAAGGACGGCTACGGCTCGGCCGCCAACGGCCTCTCGATCCTGCTGCCCCCGCGCGGCCTGCCCGCCAAGGAGCGGGAGGCGCTGGCCGCCTTCATCAAGGCCCGCTACCAGGACACGCGCTTCGCGAAGGACACGGCCTGGGACGACATGCTCAGGGCCGTCACCGCCGACGCGAAGGAGTAACCCGCGCACCTCGCGGCCCTTGCAGCCGCGTCAGGCTGCGGGGGCCGCGCTGGCTCACTTCACGTTGACGGTGATCACCCAGCGCAGGTTGAGGTCGTTGGAGCCGAGCGTCAGCGTCAGGCGCGGCGTGCCAGCCCAGCCGGTGTTGATGTAGAGGCGCTCGATGTCGTCCCACCAGCCCCAGTCGTCGTGCTGGTAGTAGCCCGTCACGACCACCGCGTGGCCGCCGCCGTTGGTGTTGGGGGTGTCGTCGAAGCCCAGCAGCGGCGGGCGCTTGACCTTGATGGCGTCCCGGGCCGTCTTGAACATGTTGAAGTCCGTCCAGTAGAGATCGGGGTTGTAGTCCACGGTCCTCTCGCGATCCTGCCGACCCCAGCGCACCCCCTCGATCTGCTTGGGCCACGTGGTGACGCCCTCGAGCCCGTTGCAGCGGGTGCTGCAGTAGCCGTTGATCCGCTCGTGCATCGCCTCCACGTTGGCGTTCTGGGTGAAGTTGGTCTCCCGGGCGCCCAGCACGGTGTTGCGGCCCTTCTGCTCCCAGTAGCCGTAGACCATCCCCCAGGCCACGGGCACACAGCCGACGTAACAGCCGTTATAGGTGTGCTGCGCGTACCGGGGCACCTCCCGGCCGAAGCCCTGCCGGGTGCCCAGCAGGCGGTAGACCTTGGGGCCGGCGGCCGTGGGCGCCGGGGCCTCCAGCTCGCGCCAGCGGTCGGCGATGTAGCGATCCTGGCCCTTTAGCTCGACGAGCTCGCGCTTGCCCGCGCGGAACGCCACGAAGTCGAAGCCTCCCACGCTGGAGGTCGCCCACGTGCCGTCCGTCGCGTCCTCGACGCCGTAGGAGAAGGCCGAGAAGCGATAGAACACGGGCTCCTTGGGGGCCTTGCCCAGCTTCGCGCGGTAGGCCGCCAGCAGCGCCTCGCGGTGCCCCCGGCCCTCGTCGGCGGACTCCGGCACGGGCAGCATCTCGCGGGAGGTGTTCACGACGATGTGGCCGAGGTCTTCCTCCTCGCCGTCCGTCACCAGGAACTCGTAGGCCCCTGGCCCCTTCGCGAAGCCGTCTTGCAGCGCCAGCGGCGCGCCCTCCGCGAGGCGCGCGGTCGCGGGCCAGCCCCCGTCGGGGCCCTCCTCGGCGCGGGTGCGCTCCAGGTACCGCTGCGCGATCACGCGTGCCTCGTCCTGCTCCAGGCGGCGGGCGTCGGGGCTCGGCTTGAAGGTCCGGAAGTCCGGGTGGCCCACGATGGACAGCAGCGGCTGCCCCGGCTCGGCGACCGGGGGCTTGAGCCCGAAGGCGGGCCGGGGCGTGCGGATGCGGCCGTCGGTGGCGGGCCTGACGCCGAGCGCCAGGCCGCTCAGGCCCTCGCCACCGGGCGTGGCCGCGGCCTGCTCCAGGGCCTTCTGGGCGCTGGCGACGAGCTCGGGGGTGCAGCCCGCGAGCAGCAGGGAGAGGGCTGTCAGGCCCGACGCAAGGTGGTGGCGCAAGGGGGGCTTCCTCAGAGGACCGGGTCGTCGACCCACCAGCCTACCATGCGGCACGGGCGGGCACCCCAGGGTGCCCGCCCGCCCAAGGCCCTCGCCCTCAGGCCGTGTAGTCCTTGAGCCACTTGTGACGGCTCGGGTGGCGCAGCTTCCGCAGCGCCTTGGCCTCGAGCTGGCGGATGCGCTCGCGCGTCACGCCGAAGCACTGGCCGACCTGCTCCAGCGTGCGCTCCTGGCCGTCCTCGAGGCCGAAGCGCAGCAGCAGCACCTGCCGCTCGCGCGACGAGAGCGTGTTGAGCACGTCGAGGATGTCCTCGCGCAGCAGGCTGCGGGCCACGCCGTCCACCGGGGCCGTGACGTTCTCGTCCTCGATGAACTCGCCGAGGCGCGCGTCGTCGTCCTTGCCCACGGGCGTGTCGAGCGAGGCGGGCTCAGCGGGCAGCTCCAGGATCTCCTGCACCTTCGCCACGGAGACGCCCATCTCCTCAGCGACCTCCTCGCCCGTCGGTGTGCGGCCGAGTCGCTGGATGAGGTCGCGGTGCGTGCGCTTGAAGCGGTTGACGGCCTCGAGCATGTGCACCGGGATGCGGATCGTGCGGCCCTGGTCCGCGATGGCGCGGGTCATCGCCTGGCGGATCCACCACGTGGCGTAGGTCGAGAACTTGAAGCCCTTCTTGTAGTCGAACTTCTCCACGGCCTTCATGAGGCCAAGGTTGCCCTCCTGGATCAGGTCGAGCATCGTCAGGCCGCGGCCGGCGTACTTCTTGGCGATCGACACGACGAGGCGCAGGTTCGCCTCCGTCAGCTTCTTCCGCGCGCGATCCCCGTCGAGGCCCCCCTCGGCGATGCGCCGGGCGAGGTCGGCCTCCTCCTTGCCGTTCAGCAGGGGGATCTTGCCGATCTTCCGCAGGTACAGGCGCACGGAGTCGGCCGTCGTGCCCGCCATGGCGGCCAGCTTGGCCGAGTCGACCGCGGGCTCCGCGGCCTCCGCAGCCTCCTCTTCGCCCTCGAGCGTGTCCTCTTCGACGCCCTCAGGGGGGCCCTCGAGTTCCTCGAGGGCCTCGTGGAGAGCCCCAACCTCGATCCTGGCGCTCGTGCCGTCCAGCTGGTCTAAACTACCGGTGCGCATCCTCATCCCTCCTGCTTTGCTCGTGACGGGCGTGCCACCAGGAGTTCCGGTGACCGATGCCTGACTGGAGCCCAAGGCATGTAAAGTTATATTAAGGTGCCTGGGCCTTGTCAATGGCCAAAGCGCGAGACCGCAGGCTGCACGGCGGCGCGGTAAGCGACCACGCACGGTCGACCGCAGCGCTGTCGCAGCCCTGGCGATCTCAGGTTATGTCGCCGCACCAGGGGCGCGCGGTGATGTCCGTCTCAACCCGTTGGCCGAGTTGATCTGGCCAGATCTGACGTGTCGGGCTCAGGGCTCCCCGCCCGGCGGCGCGACGACACGCCCGGCGCCTGCCTCCGAGGCTCGGGGGGGCCGCGTCGGCCGCGGCCACATCGGGGGCGTCGCCGACACGGCAGGCGTCGGGGCGCCCGGGGGGGGCGCCGCGTCGGCGTACTGCGACCGGATGGTCTGCTCGAGCGCGTGATCACCCACCTCGGCCGCCGCTGCCGCCGCGAGTCGCACCTGGCGCGCATAGGCGGGCTTGCCGCGCAGCCGCGCGAGGATCGCGTGCAGCAGCGTCACATGGCGCAGGCGCACGGCCCACGTCGCGGCCGTGTGGCCCTGGCAGTCGGTGGCCTCCGGGTCTGCCCCCCGGGCGAGCAACAGCGCCGCGGCCTCGGCGTGGTTGCGACGCACGGCGAGCATCAGGGGCGTGCGGCCCTTCGGGTCCCGCGAGTCGATCGGGGCGCCTGCGCCGAGGCGCTCCTCCAGCAAGGCCACCATCCCCTCCTGCGCAGCCTGCAGCAGCACCTCGTCGCTGCCGCGCGCCTCGGCCCGGGCTGGGCCGGCAAGGCACACGGAGGCGGCAAGGAAGGCGGCGAGGAGGCGGTGGGCGGGGCGCACGCCTTCCTTCTACCCGCCGGCGCGGCCTGCCCGTGCGGCCAGCCACAGCTCTGCCCCGACGGGGAAGAGGCTCAGCCCCGGGCGGAGCGGTCGGCGACCGGGACGGGGGTGTTGGGCCTGCCCGCGCAGCGCCGCTCGCCGCCGAGGCTCACCGCACGTACCGGTAGCCGATCACGTAGACCGTCACGTCGCGCATCGCGTTGCGGGCGCCGAGCCCCTCCGGGTCGCCGCCGAGGGCGAGCCGCACCCCGGCGAACGGCGAGGCCGCCCACTGGGCGCTCACCACGAGCTTGGGCTTCGCCGAGGGCAGGGCCGTCGCGCCGCTGGGCGCCACCCAGCCCCCCACATAGCCGTTCGCCCCGACGCCCAGCCGCCAGGCGTCGCTCAGGCGGCGGCTCAGGTGGAGCTGGTACAGCCCCGTCGGGCCGAGCGCGAAGGGGTTCTCGGGCGGGGGTTGGCTCAGCGGCCGCTGGTGGCCGGCGTTGAGGGACGCCTCCCAGTCGTCCCACTGGACGACGGCCACCAGCCCCAGCGCCCCCGTCCAGTAGCCCAGCCCCGTCAGCCGCTCGGCCTCCCCCACGGCCGTGCCCAGCGGCACGCTGGTGCTGCCCCAGGCCGCCACGCCCAGGGGGCCCCACTCGCCCAGCGCCTGGCTGGCCTGCAGCACGAGGTCGCCCACGCCGCCACCGAGGCGGGCGGGGCCTTCCGCGGCCGCGAGGCTGCCGAACATCCCCCAGGTGGCCCCCTCGACGCGGTGCCCGACCACCGGGGCCTGCAGGCCGAGGCTCAGCCCCGGCGCCGGGAAGTGGTGCACCGCGAGCAGGCCCTGGGCCGTCAGCAGCGAGCCGCCCTCCGGGGGGGCGGTCACGGCGCCGAACTCGTCGAAGCTGCCCGTCGCGGCGCGCAGGCTCACGCCCTGCTGCACCAGCCAGCGCGTCCCCATGCTGAAAAACGACGCGGCCCCGCCCGCCGCGCCCAGGTCGGCAGAGGTGCCCGAGCCGCCGCTGCTGCACGAGAGGCAGGTCGCGGCGGCAGGTAGCGCGAGGGACATGACGAGCAGGGTGCTCGCGGTGAGTGCGGCGAAGGGGAGCAAGGTGGCAGGCTCGGAGCCAGGAGCCTTCCCGGCCCGCCGTGCGGGGCCGGCCGGAAAGGCACGGGCGCGGAATGAGGGCTGATGCTCGCAGTATACGCGGATGCGGACGGCGCGCTCAAGGTGGCCGCCTGCCTCCGGGCTGCTCAGGGCTGGCCCATCCCGGCCTCAGGGCCCAGGCGCCCGAGCCACGCGCCCAGGCCCACGAGCCCCAGCAGCGACCCGAGGCCGGCCAGCACCGCGGCCACGCCGACGCCCTCGACCACGAAGCCGATGGCGCCCAGCGGCACGGTGGCCGCCAGGTTCAGCACCATGTTCTGGGCGCCGAAGACCTTGCCCCGCACGGGCTCCTCCACGAGCTCTTGCAGGCGCGTCTGCAGCGGCACGGCGACCAGCGCCGCGGTACACCCCAGCAGCCCCGCCAGCGCGAACGCCGCCTGCTTGTGGTCGGGCCCCAGGGCGGCCAGCCCCACCAGGGCGGCTCCCGTCGCGACGAACCCGGTCGTGACGGTGGCGTCGCGGCTCCAGCCCGCCCCCGGGTGTCCGACCACCCAGGCGCCTGCCCCGAGCCCCAGCCCGGCCACCGCCAGGAACCAGCTGAAGTTGGTGTGCAGCACGGTCTTGGCGTAGATGATCGCCAGCACGCTGAGGGCCGCGAGCGTGGCGTAAATGGCCACCTGGAGCGCCAGCGTCCGACGGATGCCGCCCCGGGAGCGGATGTAGGCCAGCCCCTGCGCGAACTGGGCCCAGAAGCCCTCGGCCGTCGGGAGGGCCTGGGGGGGCTGCGTGTAGCGCACGAGGCTCAAGAAGCCCACGGAGGCCAGGAAGGTCCCCGCCACCCACCAGGCCGCGGCTCGCGTGCCGAGGCCCTGCGTCAGGGGCTCGCCGAGCGTGAACGCCACGATGATCGAGCCGATCATGGTGGTCGCGAAGACCGAGTTCGCCTGCAGCAGGTGCTCGCGCGGCACCACGAGCGGCATGGCGGCCTGCTCGGCCGGGATGAAGGGCTGGGAGGCGCTCGCCACCAGGAAGGCCAGGGCGATCGCCAGCGCCACGTGGGCGTGGCCGAACAGCCCGAGCCCGAGCACCAGCGCCGCGCGGGCCACGTTCGAGCCGATCATCACGGCGCGCTTGTCGACGCGATCCACCCAGACGCCAGCGAGCGCCCCGAAGAGCACGTTCGGCACGGTGTGCAAGGCCAGCGCCACGCTCATGACCCGCGGCGAGGCCGTGAGCCCGCTGACGGTCTCGACGAGCAGGATGAAGACCAGCTTGTCCGCCACCTGCGAGCAGCACTGGCCAAGCCACATCACCAGGAAGGAGCGGTTGGCGAGCAGCGGGCCGAACCCCGCCGGGGCTGCAGGCGTGGACATGGTGGGGAGTGTAGCACACCCCCCACCCGATGCCTCGGCTGGCCGTCAGGCCTCGATCTTGAGCTTGCGCGCCTGCGCCTTCTTGTGGGGCTCGGCCAGTGGCGCCCGCACCGTCAGCACCCCGTTCTTGAAGGTGGCCCCGGCCTCGCCCTCCTTGATGCGCTCCGGCAGCGCGATGATGCGGTCGAAGCGCCCGTACTGGCGCTCCGAGCGGAAGTAGGTGTCCTCGCGGATCTCCTCCTCGCGCTTGGACTCCCCGCACAGGTGGATCGCGTCCTCGCTGATCTCCACCTCCACCTCGTCGGGGTCGAGGCCCGGCAACTCGGCCGTCACGATGACCTCGTTGTCACCGGTGTAGACCTCCACGTTGGGCATGAAGGCCCGCGTGCCCTCGAAGGCCGGCAGGTGGCCGAACAGGCGGCTGCCGCTCATCTGGTCCCACATGCGATCCATCACCCGACGCATCGACTCTAGCTCGCCGAGCGGCTCCCAGCGCATCAGTGCCATGGTCCTCTCCCTCCTGTCATCCCGGGCCGGGCGTCTCGCGTCCCGACTCCGGGGAGATGGTACGGGGGGGGGCCTGGCCTCGCCAACAGGCGGTCACGGCCCTCGTCAGGGCTCGCCCTTCCAGTCGAACATGCGCTGGGCCTTGAGGTCGCGCTCGGCATGGAAGCTGGTGTAGGCCTTCAGGGCGCTGCGCGCCTGGGCCGCGAGGTCGGCCGGCACCTCGGGGGGCTGGCCCGCCTCGAGGTCGAGCGACCGCAGCCCCACGAGCAGCTGCCAGGCGGCCCCCGTCAGGCGCCGCGGCCGGCTCGCGAGCTGCCCCTCACAGCCGACGCAGACGGCCCCACCCGCCTCCACGGCGAGCCCCGCGAACCCCGAGGCGTCGGTGATGGGCTCGCCACAGGCGGTGCAGGCCTCGAGCTCGGGGCGGTAGCCAAGGGCGTCGAGCAGCTGCAGCTCGAAGGCGCACAGCAGCACCTCGGCGGGTGCGCCGGGGCCGAGCCTGCCGAGCAGCCGCGCGTACATGTCGTAGGCCTCCGGCTGCGGGTCGTCCTCCGCCAGGAAGGCGAGCAGCAGCTCGGTGGCCGCGAGCCCGGCCGCCAGCGCGTCGAAGTCGGTGGCGACGGCGGGGAAGCGCCGCAGCGACTCGGCGCCGGCCACCACGTCGAGGTTCCGGCCGCGCACGAGCGTCACGGAGGTCTCCCGGAACGCCTCCAGCCTTCCCCCGAGCCGGCTGCCGGCCTTGCGCAGGCCGCGGGCCAGGGCGCGGCGCAGCCCCTGCTCCCGCGTCAGCAGCACCAGCACCCGGTCGGCCTCGCCCACGGCATGCTGGCGGAGCACGAAGGCGGTGAGCGTGTGCTGGCGGTCGTCCATGGCGTGGCTGGCCCGGGCCGTCAGGCCGCCGGCCGGGTGGCGATCGCGATCACCGAGAGGCCGAAGGGGCGTGGCAGCCACTGCTCGGCCCGCAGCACGGGCACGAGCGCGTCGATCAGGCGCAGCTGCCCGGCCGGCAGCAGGGTCTTGCCCAGCACGTTGCCGTTCACGAACCAGCCGAGCGCCCCCAACATATTGAAGTACCAGGTGCGCTCCAACCCGAACCCCGCCCGCGTGAGCAGCGCCGCGAGCCCCCGCTTCTCGTAGCGCCGGAAGTGGCGCACGCCACGGTCGAAGCCGTTGAAGAGCCTCGGGTGCGCCGGCACCAGCAGCACCAGTCGGCCGCCCGGCGCAAGGCGCTCGAACATCCGCCGCAGCGCCGCCTCGTGGTCCTCGATGTGCTCCAGCACGTTCAGGCAAACGACGGTGTCGAAGGCCTCCCGCTGCAGGCGCTCGGGGGCGGCCTCGTTGAGGTCCCAGGCGTCGACCGTCACGCCTGGCTGGCTGCCGAAGCGGGCCTGCAGGTCCCGCAGGCTCGCGGGCTCCACGTCCGTCAGCGCCAGGCGCGGTGCGCCTTGCAGGAACGCGCTCATGGTGCCGGTGCCTGAGCCGATCTCCAGCACGCTGCCCGTGATCGCCGGTGCGAGTTGCTCGATGATCCACCGGTTGTAGCGGCCGAGGTGCGCCTCCACCAGGTGGAGCGTCTCACGGCCGAGGTCGAGCGTGGTGGTCATGGCGGGCTCACGGCCTCTGGGAAAGAGGGAAGGGTCGTGGCGGAGGCCTCTGCGTTCGGGCTGGCCTCGGGTCGCGTCGGCACCGGCGTGCGGTCCAGCCAGCTGTAGCGCACCAGCACCCATAGGGCCTCGAAGGCGTCCCGCAGGCCGATCTTCTTGCCCTCCGCGTACGAGCGGCCGTAGTAGCTGATGGGCACCTCGTAGATGCGCCACCGGCCGCGGGCCAGCTTGACCGTGACCTCGGGCTCGAAGCCGAACCGGTCGGAGGCCAGCGGCATCGCCTGGATGATCTCGCGGCGGAACATCTTGTAGCACGTCTCCATGTCCGTCAGGTTGATGTTCGTGAAGACGTTGGAGAGGAAGGTCAGCAGGCGGTTGCCGACCTGGTGCCAGTAGTTCAGGGCGCGGCGGGGGGTGCCTGCGAAGCGGGAGCCGTACACCACGTCGGCCACCCCGCTGGCGATCGGCTCGACGAGGCGGGTGTAGTCTTGGGGGTCGTACTCGAGGTCGGCGTCCTGCACCACCACCACGTCGCCCGTGGCGTGCTTGAAGCCCTCCCGGATGGCCGCCCCCTTCCCCATGTTGCGGGGCTGGAAGACGATCACGTAGCCCGGGCGGCCTCGCAGCAGGTCGAGGAAGAGGCGGGTGCCGTCGCGCGAGCCGTCATCGACGATGATGATCTCCTTCTCGAACGGCGTTGCCTCCACCCGGGCGAGGATCTCGCGGATGGTGGCCCGTTCGTTGTAGACCGGCATGACCACAGACAGCTTCACGGTGTCACTATATCACCCGGGTCGCGCGGGGGGCCACGCGCGCGACGCCGCGAGGCCGACGCCGACGGCCCACCAGGCCAGCAGCGTGGCGAGGCCTCCCCAGTAGAGGTAGCGGTACTCACACCAGACGGTCGTGAAGAAGTACAGCCCCAGGTAGACGAGGGCTGAGGCCGCGAGCATCCCGCCGAGGGGCACCAGCGGGTGGCGCCGGCGCCTCGCCGTGGCCAGGCCCAGGCAGGCGAGGGCCAGCACGAGGTACAGCCAGCCGTGGTAGAGCCGGCTGCCCCGCCAGACCTCCGCCCAGCGCAGCGCCGCCAGGCGGGCGTTGGTGGCCGGCGGCGGTTCGGGCGTGAGGGCGCAGGCGCGCTGCAGCTCGGCCTGCTTGAGCACCCAGCGGTAGTCGTTTTCGTGGAACGGCCTTTTCGGGGGCGGCACCGCAGCCTCCCCACCGAGCCGCAGGAGGCGGCGGTACAGCCACCACCGGTGCCGGAGGTAGGCGCCGGGGGCGTCGGCGATCGCCGTGAGCCAAGCCAGGCGCAGCGCGGTGATTTCGGTTGGGTCCGTGGTCATGGCGAGCGGCGGGGGCCACCCCTCCAGCATCAGGAAGTTGGCGCCGCCAAAGATGTGGACGGACCGCCAGTACTCGTCATGCATCATCCGCTCGTTGTAGTTCGGGTGTTGCCGGACGTGGGGAGGCAGGTGGTTCTTGCCTGCGACCACGGCCACGGCTGCCAGGTCGTGCAACTCCAACTCCTGCTCCAGGTAGACGGCGCGCGCTTGGAGCACGTGGGAGCTGATCGCCTTACCCCCCAGCAGCAGCCCCACGGCCAGCCCCGCCACGGCCACCAGGCGGACGAGCACCCGGCGTCCCGGCCACAGGCCGCTCGCCACCCACAGCAGCGGCAGCAGGGCCGGCAGGCCGTTGTGGCGGGCGTTGGCCGCGTAGAACATCGCTGCGAGCGCCAGCAGCCCCAGGGCTGGCGTCAGCCGGCCGCGTACATGGGCGACCGCGACCAGCCCGCTCGCGAGCAGCAGGCTGCCCGCGAAGCCCACGTCCTTCCACATCGCCCCCAGGCACGAGAGGGCCACGGGCGTCGCCAGCAGCGCGGGCAGCCCGAGCAGCCCGGCCCGCACCCCCGCCGCCCAGGCCGCCAGCCCCCAGGCCAGCAGCCCCGCCCCCACGAGGGCCAGGTGGAAGCCCCAGAGCGAGGGCAACCAGCCCGTGGCGGCCATCAGCGCGGCCCAGAGGCCCGCCACCACCGGCGGGTGGTGGTCGACGTAGGTGCCCGTGAGCGCCTGCTGCAGCTGCAGCATCGCATCGACGCTGTACTGGCCCGGGTAGCCGGCCGCCGCCACGAGGGCGAGCAGCGCGGCCGTGCTCACGCCGGCGAGGGCCGCCCAGGCAGGGCCCGCCAGCCCCCGCCAGGCGAGCGCCCCGACGCCCAGCGCCGCGAGCGCCGCAAGCGCGTGGTCGCCAGGCGTCTCCAGCCAGGTGGGCCGCGGGTCGACCAGCACCCCCGTCTCAGCCCCGTAATCGAGCGCGAGGCTGCGTGCCCAGCGGCGGGGGCCCAGCGTCAGCTCGCAGCGCCCGAGGCCCGGGCCGCGGGCCAGCATCACCCGCACGGGCGTGCCCGGGGGCGGCACGAGCCTCAGCCCGCTGCCCGGCTGCGGCCTGAGGCAGACCCACCCCTCCGGGCGCTGGACCCAGGCGCCCGGAGGGCCGAACGGCTCCCAGGCCAGCGCGGCGCCCGTGTCCACGCGATGGGTCTCCCGCACCGTCACGGCCCCGGCGCCGACGGCTGCGCGCAGCACCAGTGGGCCCGCCAGCGGCGGCCCTGCGGGGCGCATGAAGCCACAGCCCAGCAGCACCTCCAGCCAGGCGAGCACGAGGCTGGTCAGCCCCAGCACCTGCGCGATGCGCCAGCCCCTCACGGCGTGGCCCCCCGGCGGCGGCGCGGCCGCCAGCTCAGCGCCACCAGGGCGATGCCGAGGCCCAGGGCCGAGAGCCCCAGGCCCAGCCGGAAGCTGGTGGGCTCGTAGCGGAACACCACCCGGTGGGCCCCTGCCGGCAGCGCCACCGCCCGGAACGCCACGTAGGCGGGCACGATGGCGGCGGGCTGGCCATCGAGCTCGGCGCGCCAGCCCGGGTACCAGGTGTCTGCCAGCACCAGCCAGCCGGGCTGCCTGGCCATGGCGGCCACCACCACCTCGTCGTCTCGCTCTGCCACGATGCGCGCCGGGTCCGGGGGGAGCGGGGCGCCGTGGGGGCCACCGCCGGCCACCTCCAGCAGCGCCTGCGAGCGCCAGCGGGCCGGCTCTTGCACGAGCGCCGCCGCAGCCTGCACGGGGTCGGGTGGGACGTGCACGGCCTGGTACAACACGCGGGCCCGCGGCAGGGCCTGCCTGTTCTCGAAGAGCACGGCCTTGGGCTGCCGCACCACCGGGTGGAAGCGGGCGGGCTCCGACGTGAGGCGGGCCAGCCAGGCCCCGCCCCGCGCCTCCGTCGCGCTCGCCAGCCAGCGCACGTTCGCCACGTCCAGCAGGCCGGCCTCGAAGCCCGGCTGCACCACCACGTGGGTGATCGACGGGCGGCACGTGGTGCCGTTGAGGGCGGCCATGAAGGTGGCGTAGCGGGCCAGCACGAAGGGGGCCACCTGCTCGGCGGAGGCCACCCGGTGGACGCTCGTCGCGTCCGGCAGGAGGGCCGTGGTGCCGCCGGCCACGCGGCCTTCGCGCCCCGGGGCCTGCAGGTGCGCGACTATGGGCGGCGTCGGGAAGGTGAAGGCCGGGCTGAGGTGGTAGGTGAGGCGGGCCCCCATCCACAGGTGGGCCCCCGCCAGCGCCGCCAGCGCCGGCGCCACCAGCCGCCTCGCCTCCGGGCGCCACGCGGCCAGGCCCACCAGCGCCGCGACGGCCACCAGCCAGGCGGCGGCGTCGCCGAGGTCGCCCAGCAGCCGGGTCGTGGACCAGGCCTGGTACCGGGCCACGGCCCCGGCCGTGAGGGCCAGCCCACCTGCCAGGGCCCAGGCTGCCCGCCCGGGCAGCCCGCGGCGCAGCGCGTCCAGGCCCGCCCCGCCCAGCAGGGCCAGCCCCAGCGCGAGCAGCGGGGGCGTGTAGAACGAGTTGGGCGCGAAGCGTGCCATCGGCAACGCCGTGTAAGGGGGCAGCATCAGCCAGCAGGCCACGCCCGTCGCGATCAGGGGCAGCGCCACGCGGCGGGTGGCCTGATGGAGCAGGCCGAGCGGGGCCAGGGCGGCCGCCACCAGGCCGGCGTGGGCGTTGAAGTCCGGGCTCTCGGCCATCCCGAGGGGCGTGAGGAGGTGGCTCACGGCGAACACTGCCATGTGCTTCCAGCCCATGGTCCAGGCGTCCGACGCCCGCGTGTACAGGTAGGACTGGGCGTTGGCGGCAAGCTCCAGGAACGGCAGCACCACCACCATGCTCAGGAGAGCCCCGAGCCCGAGGGCGGCCAGGCCCGCCAGGGTCTGCCGCCCGCGGCGCTCAGGGTGCGCGACGACCGCCACGAGGTACACGGCGCCGACGCCCAGCATCGTGGTGACGGCCGCCTCCGCGTGGCCCACCAGCCCGAGGCCTGCCACCGCCAGGCCGCCCGCGGCCACCCGGCGAGGCGAGGGGGCCCGCCGCAGCCACTCGGCGACGAGCAGCAGCCAGGGCGTGAACTGCACCGTGAGCGAGCTGGGCAGCTCCAGCTGGTACAGGAAGAACGCCGCCAGCATGAAGCCGCCGCCTGCGACGAAGCCAGCCGTGGCGGAGAGCCCCAGCGCCGCCGCCAGGGCCAGGGCGCCGAGCCCCGCGAGCAGGTGGCGGCCCACCATGAAGGCCGTGGTCCAGGCCCCCTGCGTCGGCCACAGCAGGGCCCACTTGTAGGGGCTCAGCGGGGCCGACTGCCCGTTGCCGAGCAGGGGGGCCCCGCACCCGACGTCCGGCATCCACAGTGGCCACTCCCCGCGCGCGAAGGTGCTGAAGATGCGCCTGTCCCAGGGTTGGTGCTCCAGCGCCGCGCTCGGGTCGTGCCAGCGCCAGCGTGGGCCCGGCGGCACGTCGTAGGCGGCGTCACCCGCCATGATGCAGCCCGCATGGTCCATCACGGCCCTGCCCGCGAGCGCCTCGTGGAAGGTGGCGGCCCACAGCGCCACCAGCGCCAGGGTCGCCAGCAGCCAGGGCCGCCACGCCGGGTTGGCGGGGCGGCCCTGGTTGGCGGCTTCGGCGACGTGGGGCACGGCGGCCGAGGCGCGGGACGGCCTCAGCGGCCGGCGGGGGCGAGGGTCTTCAGCTTGCGCTCGACCTCGTCGATGACCTCGTGCATCCGCAGGGGCACGGGCACGCCCGCTGCCTCGAGGGCCTTCACCTTGCCCTCGGCCGTCCCCTTGCCACCCGAGACGATCGCGCCGGCGTGACCCATGCGCTTGCCCGGAGGCGCCGTGCGGCCGGAGATGAAGCCGACGACGGGCTTGGTCATCGACTTGATGTACTCGGCCGCGATCTCCTCGTCAGAGCCGCCGATCTCACCGGCCATCACCACGATCTCGGTCTCGGGGTCGGCCTCGAAGGCCTTCAGGCAGTCGATGAAGCGCAGCCCGATGATCGGATCGCCGCCGATGCCCACGCAGGTGCTGATGCCGAGGTTGCGGCTGGTGCACTCGGCGACGAGCTCGTAGGTCAGGGTGCCCGAGCGGCTGATCAGGCCGATGTTGCCCTTCTGGAAGATGCGGTGCGGCATGATGCCGAGCTTGGCCTCGCCGGGCGTGATGAGGCCGGGGCAGTTCGGGCCGACCAGCTTGGACTCGCTGTGGAGCAGGCGGTCGTAGACCTTGATCATGTCGTGGAGGGGCACGCCCTCCGTGATGCACACGACGAGCGGCACCTTGGCATCGAAGGCCTCGAGCATCGCGTCGGCCGCGAACGGCGGCGGCACGAAGATGATGGTCGCGTTCGCGCCCGTGGCCATCACGGCCTGCTGCACGGTGTCGAAGATGGGGATGCCGTTCGCGTCCTGCGTGCCGCCCTTGCCGGGCGTGACGCCACCGACGATGCTGGTGCCCGCCGCCAGCATCTGCTGGGTATGGAAGGCGCCCTCGCGGCCCGTGATGCCCTGGACGATCAGCTTGGTCTGCTTGTTGACGAAGATGCTCATGGGTTGGACCTCGAGGCTTACTTCAGGCCGGCGAGGGCGACGACCTTCTGGGCCGCCTCCTGCATGCTGGCTGCGGGGTGGAACTTGTCGGAGGTGGCGAGGATCTGGCGGCCCTCCTCCTCGGCCGTGCCGGAGAGGCGGACGACCACGGGCACGTTGAGCGCCATCCCGGCGGTCGCGTTCAGGATGCCCTTCGCGACCTCGTCGCAGCGGGTGATGCCGCCGAAGATGTTGATCATGATGCCCTTGATGCCGTCTTCCATCAGCACGACCTCGATGGCGTTCTTGACCACCTCGGCCTTGGCGCCGCCGCCGATGTCGAGGACGTTGGCGGGCTTGCCGCCCTCGCGGGTCACGACGTCGAGGCTCGTCATCACGAGGCCCGCACCGTTGCCCATGATGCCGATGTTGCCGCCGAGGTGGACGAAGGTGAGGCCGCGGCGCGCTGCCTCCTCCTCGATCTCATGGCCTTCCTCGGACTCCTTCCAGCCAGCGAGCTCGCTGTGCCGGAAGAGCGCGTTCTCGTCGATGGTGATCTTGGCGTCGGCGGCCACCATGCGGCCGTCGGTGGTGATGGCGAGCGGGTTGATCTCGGCGAGGTCCGCGTCCGACTCGACCATCAGCTTGTAGAGGTTCTTGAAGAAGGCCGTGGCCTCCTTGACGTACTTCTTGTCGAAGCCGGCCTCGAAGATGAGCTGGCGGACCTGGTAGTCCGTCAGGCCGATGGTGGGGTCGACCCACACCTTGCGGATCTTCTCGGGCGAGTGCTCGGCGACCTCTTCAATCTCCATGCCGCCCTCGGCCGAGGACATGATGATGATCCGCTTCTCGTCGCGGTCGAAGAGCATGCCGCAGTAGTACTCCGTGGCGATCTCGATCGCCTCCTCCACGAGCACCTTCTTGACCTTCAGCCCCTTGATGTCCATCCCGAGGATGGCGGCTGCCGCGTCGTAGGCCTCCTGCGGCGTGCTCGCGATCTTGATGCCGCCGGCCTTGCCGCGGCCACCCACGTGCACCTGAGCCTTGATGGCGACCTTCTTGCCGATCTCCTGCGCGATGAGCTTGGCGTCATCGGGCGTGTCGGCCACGCGCCCCTTGGTGGTGGGGATGCCGAAGCGCTCCATCAGGAGCTTGCCCTGGTACTCGTGGATCTTCATAGGGTCCGGGTCTCCTCGTCTTCGAAGGCCCCGCAGGGCCTGTCCAGGCGCCGCAACGTCGCGAGGCGCGAGGGATTCTAGCACGAAGCGCCTGGCTGCGGCCACGCGAAGCCAGGCGCCGCTGTCAGGGCCTGTTGGCGGCCCGAAAGGCAGCCCGCATTGCTGGCGACGAGGCTTGCGCCGGGCCCCCTCTCGAGGCGGTCCCTGGCTCAGGCGTGCTGGGGCTCACACAGCTCCAGCAGCACCCCGCCCGTGGCCTTCGGGTGGACGAAGGCGATGCGGTGGCCACCCGCGCCGAGGCGCGGCATGCGATCGATGAGCTCGACGCCCTCGGCGGCCAGCCGGGCCAGCGTCGGCTCGAGCGCCTCGACCCTCAGCGCCACGTGGTGCATCCCCTCGCCGCGCTTGGCGATGAACTTCGCGATCGGGCTCTCGGGGCCCGTGGCCTCCAGCAGCTCCACGCGCCCGAGGGGCCCGCAGAAGATGGCCGTGCGCACCTGCTGGTCCTCCACGGTCTCGATGCCGACGAGCGGCAGCCCGAGCACGTCGCGGTAGAACGGCAGCGCGCGCTCGAGGCTCGCCACGGCGATGCCGACGTGATCGATGGGGCCAAGGTGGGGCAGGGGGTTGTGCATGCCCTCGATTCTAGCAGGCTCGGGCCGCGCGCGCCCCGGTCACTTGCCGGTGCCGACCCAGCCAGACCCCTTGGAGAAGGCGTCCTCCGACAGCAGCAGCCCGGAGACGAGGATCTCGGGGACATACTCGCCCGTGGTCGCGGATGCCAGCACGGGGGCCGCCAGCGAGAGCACGGTGCCAGGGCCGAAGAGCTTCACGCCCTGCAGGCCGTTCTGGTCGATGGGGGCCGAGACCGAGAGGTTGTCGAGCTGGACGAAGGGCGTCAGGGAGGCCCGCCGGGTGGCGTCGTTCACGAGGTCGCGGGCCGTCACGCTCTGGACCACCAGGTACTTGCGCTCGGGCACGGTGTAGGTCACGCGGGCCATGCGGCCCTTCCAGCGGGCGTCGAAGCCCGACTCGTAGGTGGCGGCGTTGGTGTATGACACCGTCGAGAAGTCCGCGGCGCCGATGCCGCCGAAGCTCGGCTCGGCCTGCCCGGCCGTGTTGATCGTGGGGTTGGTGCCGTCCACGGCCACCTGCCACGCGCTCGTGGGGAAGCGCTTCCACGTGCTGGCGGTGGGGGAGTCCTTGTAGACCACGGCCATCGTGAAGTGGGCGTAGAGGTAGTGACTGAGGTAGTCGAAGGGGTACAGGCCGGCCTTGAGGCGCACGGGCGTGTTGTTCTGGGCCAGGTAGCCCGCGTAGGAGAAGTGCGTGACGTCGGTCTCCTTGAAGACGTTGGAGCCGATGCGGAAGTACGTCAGGACGCGCGTGGGGTCAGCCAGGGAGCCCGATCGGCCATCGTTGTGGTACCACGCGTAGTGGTCGTAGAACGCAAAGGTGTAGTCGCCGTCTTGCGGAATCTGGACGTAGCCCGAGAGGCGCTGGCCGCAGCCGGTGGCGGTGCCGCCCATGTAGGTGTTGCCGGCAGGGTCCTGCGAGGACTGCAGCGAGCTGATCGAGGGGCTCGTCTGGCTGCCCATGTCCCAGAGCATCGTGCCGTCCCCGAAGGTGTAGCTGCCGTGGGTGGCGGTGTTGCTGGCGTTGGCGTTGCTGAACTCGATGGGGTAGCCGCTGATGGTGCGGTCGAGGTAGGGCGTGCCGGCCAGCACCTGCTCGGGCGTCTCGGGCCAGCCCTGGTAGCGGCGCAGCCGGAAGCCCTGGGTGATCTGAGGCGCGGTGGGGGCCGCGTTCAGCTTGATGTGGGCGCCCCAGAGCTGGATGCCCGGGTCGGACGCCTGGGCGAGCTTGTAGGGGAGGGGCGCCCCCCGGAAGGCCTGCACGAGGGCAGCGTCCTGGGCTGCCCGCGAGGTGGGGGCCTGGGCGGGCGCGCTGGCCACGCAGCCGCTGGCCAGCAGGGCCA
Organism: Candidatus Sericytochromatia bacterium; assembly: GCA_035285125.1. Lineage (GTDB taxonomy): Bacteria > Cyanobacteriota > Sericytochromatia > S15B-MN24 > JAQBPE01 > JAYKHL01. The sequence goes on from JAYKHR010000077.1 coordinate 24,570, forward strand.
GGCAGCCCAGCAGAATCGAGGTGAAGCGAACTTGCGGCATGGTGCCCTCCCTCACTTGATGGTGAAGCGTCCCTTGAAGAGCGCGGGGCCCGCTCCCGCGGGCAACGCCACGCCGCCGTCGTCCACGAGGCTGATGGCGAGATCGACCGAGCCCGTCGGCCTGGTCCTGGCAAGGTAGTCCCGGAAGGTCGGCTGGTCGAGCCCCAGCGTCAGCGTGACATCGGACTTCGCCTCCAGCTTGCCGGGAAGCCCCAGCACCGTCGGCGCGAGTTGCAGCGTTTCCGTCGCCAGGCGGCTCGTGGTGCTCACAACGGGGGAGGGCAGCACGGGCGACGGGAAGGCCGTCGGCGAGGCCACGATCGGCGGGGCCGAGGGGGGTGCGGCGACCGGGAAGCCCCCGTCGTCCGCGGGCGGCGACGCCTGCAGCACGCGGTAGGCCGTGACGTTGGCGCTCAGCACCAGGCGCACGGTCTTGAGGGTGAAGGCCTGGTCCAGCACCTTCGCCCGCCAGGTCAGCGAGGGCTGGGTCGGCGTCCACGTCAGCGAGGCCACGCGGCCCTCCGCGTCGTAGTTGACGACGGCGGTGGGGGCCTCCGCCGCGAAGGCGTTTTCGAGCGTGAGGCCGAAGCCTGCGTTGGGGGCGAGGACCTTCGGGCTGGCGACGGCGCCCGCCGGGCCACCGGGCTCCACGGTGACGGCGCCGGACCCGGCGTTGCCAGCGCCGCCCTCGCCGGGCTGGCGTGGCTGGCCCGCGTCGGGGCCCGTGCTCGCCCGGCTGCCCTGGGCGCCGCCGGGGCTCGCCGGCGAGCCGCCAGCCGCGGCGCCGATGCCAACGCGGCTCCCGGTGCGGGCGACGGTCTCGGTGCCACCAGGGGCCAGGCCGGCGCAGCCGACCACCAGCAGGCACACGGCCAGGCCAGAGGCGCGAAGGGGATGCGGCGCACGTCGAGGCATCGGGGGCTTCCTGCGGGGGCGGAGCAGACGGATAAGGGTCAGATACCCGCGCGGGTGGGGAGCGAATCCTGGCCCTGTTGTTGGGCTGAGGGAAAAAAATTATCCCAAGCTTTGCTGGTCGTTCACAGGGGAGCCGCCAGGTTGTGGGATTGCCGGGAGGGCTTAACCAGAACTTCACCCCTGGCGGCTGCGCTGTCACACGGCTGCGACACCCGCCCCTGACAAAGGCGTCGTGAGAAGAGCGGCTGCCCGGTGCGCCGCAGTGAATAGTGAGGGTTCCGACGATGTTCAACGCCAACGACAAGCTTCAACGTGCCTTGCTCGCCGAGGGCGGCCTGCGCCGCCTCGGCGCCTGCCTCGCCACCGTGGCCGCGCTCACGGCCTCGGCCTGCGGCCAGGCTGCGCCCCGGGCGACGCTCGTGACCTCGCCCGTGACCTCCGCGGAGCAGCTGCAGCAGCACGAGCAGGAGGTGCACGGCGAGACCCACCCCAACAACATCCTGCCGTTCCTGGCGGCCACCGAGGGCGGGCGCAGCCTGCAGGCCGTGGCCGCCTCGGCCATCAAGCCCGCCCACGAGCTGATGATCACGGACCTCAAGGTGGTGGAGGACCCCGTCCGTTCGGCGCCCGGCGGGGCCTGGCACTTCGGCACCCTGATGACCCGTATGGCTGGCGGCAAGAACCCGTCGCAGTTCACGCGCAGCTGGCTGCGCGCCTGGGAGGTCGACCGGACGGTGAACGGCGACGTCTCCCCGGCCCGCAAGGCGATGAAGCAGGCCGTCACGGATCGCTGGCTCGCGGCCAGCGGCGGCGCCTCGCTCGACCTCGCCAAGGCCCCCTTCCGGCTGCTCGCCATCGTGAACCGCCTCGACCTGCGGACCAGCGGTAACGCGGGCGAGGGGCGGCTGATCTACGGCGTGCTCGACGAGCTCGGCAACCCGCTGCCGTTCACCGTGATCTTCGAGTACGGCATCCCGCTCGCCAACGCCAAGGTCGGCTCCGTCGAGGCCTGGGCGAACCGCTGGCATGCCCTGGCCGGCCTGCCGCTCGGCTCCACGGCCTACAACAGCACGCTGGAGGCCATCACCGACACCTTCACCGGGGCCAACGCGAACCCGGCCCGGCCGAACGGCAGCGCACTGAACCAGCTGCGCACCAACGAGATCGCCCTCGGCAGCTCGTGGGAGCTGCGCGAGTTCCAGGTCTCCGCCAAGTCGGGCCTCCTCGCCCAGGTCACGGTCAAGCAGTCTCCCAAGGAGTCGCTCAACAACTCCCCCGAGCTCGCCGCCTTCCTGAAGGCCAACGCCGGCGCCGTGCGGGCCGGCAAGCACGTGATCCCGGCCCGCCTGCTCGGGTCGAGGTCCTCGACGGACGTGGGCACCTGGCGGGCCCCCGGGGTGGCTGAGCCCGTGCGCAAGGCCTTCGCGGTGGCGACGTGCATCGGGTGCCACCAGGCCGAGACCAGCACCGGCTTCCTGCACGTCGCGACGCGGCGGGCGGGCGAGGCGGCGGGGCTGTCGCGCTTCGTGCAAGACATCGAGCTGCCGGCGCGGTCCCGGGACCTGGCGAGCCTGGTGACGGCTCCGACGCCGACGCCGAGCCCCAGCGTGGCCCCCACGCCCAAGCCCAAGCCCCGGCCGACGGTGAAGCCCTTCGGCAGGTCCTAGCCTCCGGTAGCTGTCTTCCTCCCTGCTCCTCACTCCCTCGTGCGCCCGCCGCTTGTTGCAAGCGGCGGGCGCGCGGGTAGGTGCCCTCCGTGACTGTCGCAACGTGGCTGCTGGAGGCTGCCCTCAGGCCCCCCCAGGCGCCGGCACCGCAGGTGCACCCGGCCTGGCTTATGCCTTTCGAGGCGTGGCCCCTGGTGCAGGTGCTGGATGCTGGCCCGGGGGCTGGCAAGACCGTCGGGCTGCGCCTGCTGCTCGACGCGGTGCCCGCCGGCTGGGCGCGCGTCTGGCTCTCGCTCGACGGCACGGCGCTCGACGCCCGCACCATCTACCGCCTGCTGGTGCACGGCGTGCGGGACCAGGTGCCCGGCTTCGGGGCCGGGCTGTCGGACCGCCTCGGGGGCGAGGCGGCCGAGCCCCGGGCGGCCTGGCTGGCCTTGCTCGACGAGATCGCGGCCTGCGGGCTGCCCGGGGTGGTCGTTGCGCTGGACGACGTGCACCGCCTCGACGAGGGCGGCCGCGAGGGGCTGCGCGTGCTGCTGGCGCTGTTGGCGCTGCGGCCGCCTGGCCTGCGGCTGCTGCTCGGCACCCGCACCCAGCTCTCGCTGGGCCTCGCACGGCTGGAGGGGCAGGGCGTGGCGCGCGTGTTCGGGCCCGCGCAGCTGCACTGGTCCGCGGGGGAGGCCGAGGCCTTCTTTGCCGCCGTGGGTCTCCCGGCCGAGCGCCTGGCGGCGGCGCGGGCGCTGGCCGCCAGGCTGGAGGGGTGGCCGCTCGGGGTCGTGCTGGCCTGCCGTGGCCACGAGGCTCCCCAGGCGTTGCTGGGCGGAGGGGATGGGCTCGCCGCCGTCACGGCCTACCTTGCCGAGGACGTCTTCGCCGCCTGCAGCGGGCCGATGCAGGCGCTGCTGCTGCGGCTCTCGCTGCTGCCTGTGGTGACGCCGGCGGCGGCCCACGTGCTTTGCCCGGACCTGGACGTCGACGTGCTGATGGCGCAGGCCGAGCGTGAGCACCTGCTGCAGCGGCTCGACGGTGGCAGCCGCCATCGCCTGCCGGCTTACATGCGGGAGTTCCTGCCAGGCGAGCTCGCGCGCCGGGTTCCCCCCGACCAGCTGCGGCGCTGGCACGCGCAGCTGGCCGATGCCCACACGGCCTGGGGGCGCCATGAGGACGCCCTGGCGCATGCCCTCGCCGCGGGCGCCTGGTCCCAGGCGCTGCAGGCCGGTCAAAGGTGCTTCCCGGCCATGCGCTACGACGGCCGCAGCGACGTGATCGCGCGCTTCCTGGACGGCTTCCCGGCCCAGGCCGTCGAGCACGAGCCCCTGTGGTGGCTCTGGCGCGGTCTCAACTCGGCCCATGCCGGCGACTACGAGGCCGCCGGGGTGACCTATGCGCGCGCGCTGGCGCTGGCGCAGCGGCAGGGCGACGCGGCGCTCCAGTTCCGGCTGGCGGTGGTCCAGGCCAGCCAGGCGCTCGTGGTCGGCGACGAGGAGCGGCTCCAAGCCTACCTCGCCACGGCTGGCGCGCTGCAGGCCGAGGGGCTGGAGGAGGACCGGGTGGACCTCCTCCTGGTCCAGGCGTCCCTCGCCGAGCGCGAGGGCGACCTCGTGCGGATGCAGCAGGCCAACGAGGCCGTCCTCGGCGTGCCGTGCGGCGCGAACGTGGAGCTGATCGCGAGCCATGCCATCGCCATGCGCAACCTGTTCAGCCTGGCCTACCACCGGGGCGATCGTGCCCGGGCCAAGGGCCACGTCGCCGACCTCATGAGCCATGCGGGTCGAAACGGGCTCGCCGCCGCGCAGCGCTTTGGGGAGTTCATGCGCGCCTTGCTGCACCTCGAGGAGGGCGAGGCCGCCGTGGCCGAGCAGTTCTTCCGCACCCTGCCCGAGCGCTGGCCCGACGGGCTGGACTGGTTCGACCGCAGCCTCGCGCGGGTGGCGCTCGCCGAGTGGCACGCGGCACAGGGCCGCCGGGCCGAGGCCGAGGGGGAGCTGCGGCTCGCGCTGCTCACGCTGGAGGCCGCGCGCTTCGATGATGGCCGCGTCCTGATCCTCGAGCGGCTGCTCTGGCTGCACCTTCGCCACGACGCGCCCGACGCGGCCGAGGCCGTGATGGAGGCCCACGAAGGCCCCTGGCGGCTGGACCCCGCCAGCTGGGGAAAGCTCCCGATGCACGAGGCGGCGCTCGCCCTCGCGGTGGCCCGCCTCTGGCAGGTGCGCGGGGAGCCCGCGGCGGCCTTGCAGGCCAGCCACACCCTGGGCGACCGCCTCGCCGCCCTGGCCGCCAACGGCTACGCCGCGCGGGCGCGGCTCGTGCAGGCCAGCGCCCTGGTTGCCCTCGGGCGGCGTGACGAGGCCCGGGCGGCCCACGACCAGGCGGCGCGGCTCGCCCCGGGCTCGCTGGCGGCTGTCTGCCCCGCTCGGGCCATCTGGCTTGAGCTCGAGGACCTGCGCCACGACCAGGTGGAGCCCCCCGCGTCCGCGGCTCCGCCCCTGAGCGCCCCGCTGACCGGGCCCCGGGCCGAGGAGGCCGGCGTCGGCCTGGAGATCCGCGCCCTCGGCACCTTCGAGGTCCGGGTCGACGGGGTGCGGATCGAGGTGTGGCCGCGTCGTCGCGCCCAGCAGGTGCTGCTCGCCCTGGCACTCTACCCCCGCGGCCTGTCTCGCCCGGCCCTCGCTGAGCTGCTCGGCGAGGACGGCCAGGACACCAGCGGCCTGAGGGCGGCCTGGTCGACCCTGCGCAAGGTGCTGGAGCCCCGGCTCGGCGCGCGGGCGGCCTCTGGCTACCTCGTCGTGGAGGACGAGCGGCACGCCCTGGCCCCGGCGCGCATCCGCTACTGTGACCTCCACGCCTTCGAGGCGGCCCTCGCCGAGGGGCGTCGCCTCGAGCGCAGCGACCCGATCGCCGCAGCGGAGCGCTACGCCGCCGCCGTGCGGCACTACCGGGGCCCCCTGCACGGCCTCGCGCGCTTCGACGCCGAGCGGGAGGCCCTCGCGGAGCGGGCCAGCGCGGCCTGGCTCTGGCTGTCCGGGCACCACCAGCGGCACGGCGCGATGCTGGCGGCCGAGGCGGTGCTGGTCGATGCGACGGCGGTGGCGCCGGACGACGAGGCCGTCTGCCTGGCCCTCATGGCGCTGCACCACGCCCAGGGGCGCCCGGAGCGGGTGCGTGTCGCCTACTGGGACCACCGGCGGGCGCTCGCGACGCTGCGCGGCGTCAGGCCCTCCGAAGAGGTCGACGCGCGCTACCAGGCGTGGTGCGGCTGATGGGGGCGATGCCGGACCGCCTCGCCGGTGGCCGGCTGACCGGAGGTAGAATGGGCGGGCGCGCTCCAGATTCGCCCCGGCGATGCCGAAAGGTCGAGAGGGGCCGTGGCTGGCGGCGTCGCCCGTCCGCCTGCGCCCCGATCGCCCACGGAGCTGGCCGTTGACCCCGTTTGCCCAAGCCCCCCTGATCACCATCCTGGTGCCCTGCTTCAACGAGGGGGCGGGGGTGGACGCGCTTCATGCCGCCCTGACGGCGGCCCTCGCGCCGCTTGCCGTCTACCGCTTCGAGCTGCTGTTCGTGGACGACGGCAGCTCCGACGACACCTTGTCGCGGCTGCTCGCGCTGGCCGGCCACGACGGGCGCGTGCGCGTCGTCGAGCTCTCGCGCAACTTCGGCAAGGAGGCGGCCCTGTCGGCCGGGCTCGACGCGGCGCGGGGCGACGCCGTGATCCCCCTCGACGCGGACGGCCAGGACCCACCCGAGCTGATCGGCCGCATGCTGGCGCTCTGGCGTGAGGGCCACGAGGTCGTGCTCGCGCGGCGCGTGAACCGGGACGCGGACGTGTGGCTGAAGCGCACGAGCGCGGGCCTCTTTTACGCCCTGCACAACGCCATCTCCTCGATCCAGATCCCCGAGAACGTGGGGGACTTCCGCCTGATGGACCGGGTCGTGGTGGACGCCGTCTTGCGGCTGCCCGAGCGCCAGCGGTTCATGAAGGGGCTGTTCACCTGGGTCGGCTTCCGGCAGGCCACCATCGACTACGTCCGGCCCGCCCGGGCCCAGGGGGCCTCGAAGTTCTCGACCCTGCGCCTGTGGAACTTCGCCCTCGAGGGCATCACCAGCTTCAGCGTGGTGCCGCTCAAGGTGTGGACCTACGTGGGGCTCGCGGGGGCTGCCTTCACGGCCACCTACGCCACCTTCATCTTCGGCCGCGTGCTGCTGTACGGCATCGACGTGCCCGGCTACGCCTCGTTGCTGGTCACGATGCTCTTCATCGGCAGCCTGCAGCTCATCAGCGTGGGCATCCTCGGGGAGTACATCGGGCGCATCTACCTCGAGGCCAAGCAGCGCCCCGTCTACGTCGTGCGGCGCCTGCACGAGGGGCGCGATGGAGCTTGAGGCCTACCGCGAGATGGCGGCCACGGAGGCCACCCACTGGTGGTTCGCCGCGCGCCGCGCCATCAGCCGGGCCGTGATCGCCCGGCTGGGGCTGCCGCGGCCCGCGCGCCTCCTGGAGGTGGGCGCCGGCACGGGCGGCAACTGGCCGATGCTCGCCGAGTTCGGCAGCGTGGCGGCCGTCGAGGCGAGCCCCGAGGCGATCGCCCTGGCGCGCGAGGCGCTCCCGCCCGGCCTGGCCGTCGACCTGCGCGAGGGTCGCCTGCCTGAGGCTATGCCCTTCGCGGGCCCCTTCGACCTCGTGTGCCTGTTCGACGTGCTCGAGCACATCGAGGACGACGCGGCGGCGCTGCGGGCCCTGGCGCCGCTGTGTGGCCCCACGGGCCGGCTGCTGCTCACGGTGCCGGCCCACCCGTGGCTCTGGAGCGCCCATGACGCCTTCTTGCACCACCGGCGGCGCTACACGGCGGCCGGGCTGCGGGCCTGCCTGGAGGCCGCGGGCTTCGAGGTGCTGCGCCTCACGCCCCTCAACGCCTGGCTCTTCCCCCTGGTGGCGGGCGCCCGACTGCTCGGCCGGCTGACGGGCGGGGCGGGCGCCGTCGGCTCCCCCCTGCCGCCCCCCTGGCTCAACGGCCTGCTGCGGGCCATTTACGCCAGCGAGCGGCACTGGCTCGCCCGCGCGGACCTGCCGGTCGGCGTGTCGCTGCTGGCCGTCGCGCGGCCTCGCTGACTACCGGCCCGCCTGGCGCCCGAACACCCAGGTGGGGCGGGGCCGGCCCATCACCGGGGTCTCGACGCGCGCGACCTCGCGGTAGGCCGGCAGCTCCCAGCGCAGGATGGCCCGGACCTCCTCCGCCTGGCCCCGGTCCGGCAGCACGACGATCACGGGGGGGCGCCCGTGCAGGATGCTGGCGCGCAGGGTCTCGACCTGGTCGGGCGAGAGCTCCCTGGCCTGGGGCGGGGGGTACAGGGCGCTGGGCGCCACGCTGGCCCGGCCGCTGAAGAAGTAGTAGAAGCCGCCGACGGGCAGCGCCAGGATGCGGGCGTCCGGCGCGGTGTTCGCCACGAGCCAGCGGATCACGGGCGCCTC
>JAYKHR010000078.1:0-24242 GCA_035285125.1 Candidatus Sericytochromatia bacterium
GCGTCATCGTGCCGGCTGCGCCCACCGAGGGGTCCACGACCATGAGCTGCGTTTCGATACCCTCGAACCTCAGGGCGGTGCGCCACTTGGCTGACAGGTCGATGCACTGGCCGTAGTCAGCCGTCCATTCCCCCGGCGCACTGCCCATAATGCGCTGGATGGTCTGGTGGAGGTGCGCCAGCGGGTCGCTCTTGCGCGCTGCCGCGGAGAGGGACAGCTGATCCTTCGGCACCGTCACGCCCGGCTGGGCCGGGCCCGGCAACACGGGCGGAGGTGGAGGGACCGCCAGGGGCGGCGGGGGTGGAGTGGGCGGGACGGGCTTCATGGCGGGTGTTGGTCTCGTGTGGCCCGGTTACACCTGGGCGGCGGGCTATTCGATCCCGTACCCTTTTTTCGCCGCTGGAAAACGTGGGCCGCGTCGCCCTCAGGCGATTCCCAGCGCGCGCAGCGTGGGCAGCCGGCGCAACAGGAACGCTTCGGCTTGTCGTCTCAGCTCTGCCATGTTGTCTTCCACCGACTCGAGCGGCTTCCCCTCGTGGACGAGCCGCTGCCCCTGGCGCTGGAGCACCTCCCACACGTGGTCGGCCAGGCCGGCCGCCTCGGCCTTGCCAGCCCGGGCACCTGCCAGGAACAGCTGGGGGATGCGCGGGACCGCCACGCCCGCACCCGTCACGGGCGAGATCAGGAAGCTGACGTCGCTTTGCGTCGCCGCGCGGTCCAGCAGGTGATCGTTGAGGGCGGCGCAGCGAGCCTGGGCTGCAGCCGACACGGGCTGGACGGGAAAGAGGTGGCCCCCTCCCGTGAGCAGCAGCGCGGCCTCCCGCAGCTGGGGCAGGGAGGCCTCCTGGAGCGCTGGGTGCCCCAGCAACTGCCCGAGGCTCTTGGGGCCAGCGCCGTCCTCTGCCAGGGCCCCGAGCAGCGGCTTGTAAAGGCTCTCCAGCAGGTTGGCCTGCCCGAGGGAGCCGGTGACCGTCATCGGCACGTCGTCAGGGTGGCTGGTCAGCACGAAGGTTGCGTCGCGCCAGGCACGATCCAACTCGGTCGGCGTGAGCCGCCGGGGGCCCTTCACGAAGACGTCACGGCGGAAGTACTGGTTCACGAGGTAGTCGCGGACGCTCTGCTTCAACACGGGGTGGGAGAGGTCGGCCAGCAGCCGCTGGCCCTCCGCCGTGAGGTTGATGGCGTCCACGTGGTCCAGCAGGTGGGCAGAGGCCACGTGGCTGAGCTTGCCCTCGGCCAGGGCCTCGGCGACCTCCGAAAAGGGCATGGGGTGCCAGTCGCGGTTGAAGTACTCGTGGGCGAGGTAGTTTCGATCGAGCGTCGTGAGACCCTTGAGCCGCTCTGCGGCGGCGGGGTTGGCCCGGAAGTACCCCGCGCCGGCATCCGAGACCCGCGAGGCGAACGCGATGGCCTCATCGATGCGGCTCGCGAGCCCCCCGGCGGCGGCCGTGCCGAGCTCGGCGTGCAGCGTCATCAGGTGCCGCACTGGCATGGTCGCGGACCAACCCGGCGTGGTGTTGTAGCTGATGTACATCAGCCCGCCGACGCGCAGGTGCTTGCGCGCGAGGTGCACCACGGCCGCCCGGTTCTCGGGCGAGATCCAGCTCCACACGCCGTGCAGGGCGATGACGTCGAACTCGGGGAGGTCCGGCCGGGCGGCAAGCTCGGCGAAGCCGTCGTCGAGCACCACGAGGTCCGAGCCGGCGGCCCGTGCCCAGGCCTTGGCCTGCGCGGCGTGCGAGGGGTTCAGGTCCGTGCCCCAGTACAGGCCATCGCCCGCCGCCGCGTGCATGGCGACCGAAAGGCCCTGGCCGAAGCCCAGCTCCAGGTAGCGCAGCCCGTCGGCCTCGGGGGCCGCGACGCCCTGGCTGAGGCAGGCGAGCCGGAGCAGGCCCGGGGCCAGCTCCCGGTAGTAGCCGTGCGTGTAGCCCAACTCGGTGACGTAGCCATCCGTCCAGTTCATCGGGGCGCCTCCTGCCGTGCGCTGCGTTCTGTTGCTCCACGAGCGTAGGGCCTCCGCCACCCTATGGCGGTGACAGATGCCCGTTACGACGCCAACGAGAAGCCCCCGGCCGGAGCCGGGGGCCTGGGCACAGCGGGCCGGCGTCAGACAGGCTGCGCGTAGAGGTGCTGGACCACGTCCCGCTCCTCTTGGAGCTCCTTCAGGGTGGCGTCCATCCGGGCGCGGCTGAACTCGTTGACCGTGAGGCCTTGCACGATGCTGTAGGCTCCGTTCTCGCAAGTCACGGGGAAGCCGTAGATGACGCCCGCGGGGATGCCATAGCTGCCGTCGGACGGGATGCCCATCGTGACCCAGTCACCGTCGGGGGTGCCGAGCACCCAGTCACGCACGTGGTCGATGGCGGCGTTTGCCGCGGACGCGGCGGAGGACAGGCCCCGGGCCTCGATGATGGCAGCACCGCGCTTCTGCACCGTCGGGATGAAGGTCGACTCGACCCACGCCTGGTCGTCGATGGCCTCTGCGGCGTTTTGGACGCCCACCAGGGCGTTGAAGACGTCGGGGTACTGCGTGGCGGAGTGGTTGCCCCAGATGGTCATCTTCCTGACGTCCGTCACGGGGCGGCCCGTCTTCTGCGCCACCTGCGTCAGGGCGCGGTTGTGGTCGAGGCGCATCATGGCCGTGAAGTTTCCGGGCGGCAGGTCAGGCGCGCTCTGCTGGGCGATCAGCGCGTTGGTATTGGCGGGGTTGCCGACCACCAGCACCTTCACCTTGCGGCTCGCCACCTTGTTCAAGGCGCGGCCCTGCACGGTGAAGATCTGGGCGTTGGCCTCGAGCAGGTCCTTGCGCTCCATCCCGGGGCCGCGCGGGCGGCCGCCGACCAGCAGGGCGTAGTCGGCGTCCCTGAAGGCCACTTCGGGGTCGTCGGTGGCGACGACGCCGGCGAGCAGCGGGAAGGCGCAGTCGTCGAGCTCCATCACGACGCCCTTCAGGGCGTTCATGGCCTTCTCGACGGGGATCTCCAGCAGCTGCAGGATGACAGGCTGGTCCTTGCCGAGCATGTCGCCATTGGCGATGCGGAAGAGCAGGCTGTAGCCAATCTGGCCGGCGGCGCCGGTCACGGCCACGCGAACGGGTGCTTTCATGGTGTCACGCTCCAGGTTGTGGGTCGGGGGGGCGCGTCCAGGGCGGCATCGTTGGACGCCCGCTCCGGTATAGCATGCGCGGGGCGGTTCCCGCGACAGGGTCGGGCCCCGGGCCGGGTTGTGGGGCGCGCCGCCCCGGTGCTATGCTGCGGCCGTGACCTCCGAGGCGTCTCCCGGGCTGCCGCCCGTCACGTTCGCGACCCGCAAGTTTCCTCCGCGCGTGGGCGGGATGGAGCAGCTATCGGCAGACCTGGCGGGCCTGCTGGCGGCTGCGGGGCCCACAGAGCTGCTGGCCTGGGACGGCCGGTGGTCGACGCTGCCCGCCTTCGGGGGGCGGGTCCTGGCCCTGGCCGGCCGTGCCGGGCGCCCGGGCGCCGTGCCCGTGCTGGTCCTGGGAGACGTCGCGTTGGCGGTGGCCGTGCCAGGCCTTGCGTCCAGCGGCGGACGGCGCGTGGTGGTGGCCCACGGGCTCGACGTCGTGTGGCCCCCGGCACTCTACCAGCGCCGGGTCGGCCCGGTCCTGCAGCGGTTTGACCGCGTGATCGCGAACAGCGAGGCCACGCGCGCGGTCTGCCTGGCTCGCGGCGTGGACCCCTCGCGCTGTCTGGTGGTGCCACCGCCCGTCCGGCCTCCCAAGGTTGTGGCCGATCGCGGCCAGCTGGCCGCCTGGCTGGGCAGGGACCTTGCGGCGCGGCGCGTCGTGCTCTGCCTGGGCCGCCTGGTGCCGCGGAAGGGAGCTGCCTGGTTTCTGGAGGCCGTGCTGCCAAGGCTTCCGGAGGACGTCGTCGCCGTGGTGGCAGGCGATGGCCCCGAGCGCGACGTGTTGCCCGACCTGGCCCACCGCGCGGGGGTGGCGGAGCGGGTCGTCCTGCCAGGGGCCGTCACGGACGCCGAACGCGCCCTGCTGTATGGCTCCTCGGATGCCCTCGTCCTGCCCAATCGACACGTTTCCGGCGACATGGAGGGCTTCGGCCTGGTCGCGGTCGAGGCCGCGATGGCGGGGCTGCCCGTGGTTGCTGCCGAGCTCGAGGGGCTGCTGGACGCCGTGCCGGGCGGGCCAACCACGTGGCGGGTCGCCTCAGGGGATGCGGCGGCCTTTGCAGCGGCGCTGCTGGCTGCGCTGGCCGTGGCGCCCGGGGTTCGGGCTGCGGAGCGCCTCGCCGCCATCGAACGCCACGGGTTCGAGGCGCTCGCCCCGAGGTGGCTGGCTGCCGTCCACGACTGACCGTGCCCTCGGCATTGCCGGGTGCTTGTTTCCGATTTGGCAGGAATGGAAGCTCACGCCAAACTGCCTTTTTTTTGATTGTGCTTCACCGCTATTCAGACGCGGCCGCTTTCTGCTTGAAAGGTTCAGGATGATGTCCCTCGCATTTAGAAGGCACATCCCCACTGCGTGACACTTTCAAGCCCTCGGGGCACGCCCTGATGCAGGGATGGCCTGGGCCGGCGGTTTCTCTATCGACGCGTAGAGGTCGCTGCGATGCCCCCGGCCCTCATCCCTCAATGAAACGGACCTCCCGTGAGAGAAAGGACCGGATAGCTTTCGCCCCAGGGGGAAAGCGGCCTATGCTCCTCTCGCCCTCCGGGAGAGGTTGGTCGCGGGCCTGGTGAGGGCTGCCGCGCAATCAGGGCCCCTGCTCGGCCGGGAGCAGGTCCGCGCCAGCACGGATGAGGGGAATGCCGAAGGTGGGGGCCGTGGCGGCGACATCGATGCTGGATTGCTGGAAAGATGCAGTTTCAGTGCCAATATTGCATTTCGCAATGCTTGTCGTTCCAATTGCGACCATCATGTGGAATAATCCTGGGCAAAAGGAGGTCGCTCATGCCCATCGCCGAAGACAAGGCCCTTGAGATTCTCACCGAGTTGATCAAGAAGCCTGAGAGCAAAGCCGAGGACATCCCTCGCATCTGGGGAGACCTGATCGCGGTCTACAACCAGCACTTCGCGCCCCCCGCCGAGGAGCCCAAGAAGAAGCGGCGCAAGAAGCGCGCCGTCGTCAACCCGAACCTGGGTTGGCCCGCGGGCGTCTCCCGGGCCGAGTACAAGGCCTGGAAGGCTCAGCAGGAGGCGGCCGGCCTTACCGAAAACATCAACCCCCAAGAGTACAAACGCGCCCGCGATGCCGGTGGCGTGACCCCGGCGCCCGCCGCGGCCAAGCCGGCGATCGCGAAGGCGGCGGCTGCCAAGGCGCCGGCCCGCGCAGCCGTGGGGCGCCCTGCCACCGCGAACGGCAAGGGACGTAAGGCCGCCAAGTAGGCCTTGGCCGCGCGAGGCCCCGCTCGGGGCCTCGTGCGGCACCGTCAATCGCCCTCGATGGCGTAGAGCCAGTCTCCGTCAGCCGCGATGCCCACGCGGAGGCCGGTGTAGCCCTCGTAGTCGCGCCACGTCACCACCTGAGCCCGGCCGAAGATGGGCAACAGGGCCTCCCAATCCGCCTCCGTGGCCGTTTGCGAGAAGGCCGCGGGCCACACCCACGTGCTGCCACTGCGCCCGAAATCCAGGCGCAGGAGGCGGATCAGCCGCTCCGCAAAGCGGCCGCCGGCGCGCTCCTGGCCGCGCCACAGCGCTGCCGCGCTCCGGTCGCCGCCGAACGTGAATGAGAAGCCAGGCCGCCCCTCTCGCCCGAGCCTCTCGAGGCGCTCGAAATCGCAGTCGCGTGCCGCGGCCATGATGGCCCGGTGCATGCGCTGCACGGGCTTCGGGGCCTTGAGGGCGACGACGGCCGTGACACCGAGCTTCGCCCCTGAGCAGGTCGCCGTGGCAGGCTTGGGGGCGGGCCCGGCGGGGCTGGCAACGGCGCCGGTGGCAGCGCCGAGGGCGGCCAGCGTTGGCGCGATGAGCCGGATGAATCCCACGGCGACTCCTGTCAGGCTGTTGGGACGCGCCATGGGGCTATACCCGCGAGGCGAGGCCCCTTCCCTGGCGGAACGGGGCCTCGCCTGCTGCCGGGTGGGGCCCTCAGCCCGTCACGGCGGCGAGGGCTGGGCTGCTCGAGGCCTCGTGGGTGAAGGTGAAGGCCCCCTCTCGCCAGTCGACGTGGACGGTGCCGCCCGCCGACAGGGTGCCGGCCAGCAGCATGTCGCCCAGCGGCACCTCCAGCTCGCGCTGAATCGCCCGCCGAAGTGGCCGAGCTCCGTAAACGGGGTCGAACCCGGCCTCGGCGAGAGCCCGCCTGCCAGCCTCCGAGAGCGTCAGCCCGATGCCCTGGTCCGTCAGCTTCGCTCGCGTGTCGGCGAGCAGCTTGTCGACGATGTCGAGCAACTGGGCCTTGCCGAGCGGTTGGAACACCACGGTGTCGTCCACCCGGTTCAGGAATTCCGGCCGGAAGGCCTCCTTGAGCGCCTCGAGCGCGGCCTCCCGCATCCGCTCCCAGCGCTGGCTGTCCTCTGACTCGCCGCCCGACCGGAAGCCCATGCCGCCCTGTGGGCCCACAAGCTTCGAGGCCCCCACGTTGCTGGTCATGATGATCACGGCATGGCGGAAGTCGACCGTCCGACCCTTGCTGTCTGTCAGCCGGCCGTCCTCGAGGATCTGCAGCAGCAGCTGGTGCACGTCCGGGTGGGCCTTCTCGAGCTCGTCGAACAGCACCACGCTGTAGGGCTTGCGCCGGATGGCCTCCGTGAGTTGTCCCGCCTCCTCGTGGCCCACGTAGCCCGGGGGGGCGCCAATCAGGCGGGCCGTCGTATGCCGCTCGCCGAACTCGGACATGTCGATGCGGATCATCGAGGTGGGGTCGTGGAAGAGCTCCGCGGCCAGGGCCCGGGCGAGCTCCGTCTTGCCCACGCCCGTGGGCCCGAGGAAGACGAAGCTGCCGACGGGGCGGGTGGCGTCCTTGAGCCCGGCGCGGGCGCGACGCACGGCCCGGGCCACGGCCCGGATCGCCTCCGCTTGCCCCACCACGCGCTGCGCCAGGCGCTGCTCGAGGTTGACGAGGGCCTCCGCCTCGGCCTGCCCGAGGCGCCCTGCCGGGATGCCCGTCCATTCGCTGATGACCTGCGCCACGTGGTGGAGGCCGACCCGCGCCTCGCCGGGGGTGTTGCCCCGTGCCTTCAGGGCCTTGAGCCGTTCGACCCCGGCTGCGAGTTCCCCTTGCAGGCGTGCCGCTTCCGCGAACCGCTCGGCCTCGACGGCGGCCTTCTTGTCTCGCTCGAGGGCCGCAAGGCGATCGATCAGGACGCGCTCCTCTTCGTACGGCGAGGTCGTTGCCAGGCGGACCATCGCGCAGGCCTCATCGAGGGCGTCGATCGCCTTGTCGGGCAGGAAGCGGTCGGCCACGTAGCGCTCGCTCAGCGTCACGGCCGCCTCGAGCGCATCCCCCCCGATGCGGACGTCGTGGTGCCGCTCGTAGGCTGCGGCCAGCCCTCGCAGGATGGCGTGCGCCTGCTCCACCGTGGGCTCCTCGACGCGCACGGGCTGGAAGCGCCGCTCCAGCGCAGGGTCCTTCTCGATGTGCTTGCGGTACTCGTCGAGCGTCGTGGCGCCGATGACGTGCAGCTCGCCACGGGCCAGGGCCGGCTTCAGGATGTTGCCTGCGTCCATGGCGCCTTCGGCGGCGCCGGCACCGACGAGGGTGTGGAGCTCGTCGATGAACACGATGACCCTGCCCTCCTGGGCTCTGATCTCATCGATGGCGCCCTTCAGGCGCTCCTCGAAGTCGCCCCGCAGCTTGGTGCCGGCCAGCATTCCCGCCAGGTCCAGCGCCAGCACGCGTCGCCCCTGCAGCGGCTCCGGCACGGTGCGGGCCTGGATGCGCTGCGCGAGGCCCTCGACGGCCGCAGTCTTGCCCACCCCGGGCTCGCCGACGAGCACCGGGTTGTTCTTCGTCTTCCGCACGAGGATGCGGATCAGGCGCTCGACCTCGGAGTCGCGGCCGATCACGGGGTCCAGCTTGCCCTGTGCTGCGAGGTCCGTCAGGTCCCGGGCATACCGCGTCAACACAGGCGTTTGCTCGGCCCTCGCTTCTTCGGCCTCAGGCCCGTCCTGGGCGCCGAACGCGCCCAGCCCGGGCAGCCCGATCACGGCAGCGCCCTGGGCAGCGCAGCGCTGACACAGCTCGAACGACAGGCGACGTCCGTTCAGCAGGCCCGCCACCCTCAGCTGGGCGGGGCGCTGGCCGCAGTTCTGGCAGATCATCTCGGGTACCTCCTGGGGCTGCGAAGCTGACGCGCCTGGCCAACCGGGCGCCCTTCTCACTTCACTTGAGCGTGTTCGTATCATATGCATGAGTTTCTGGATGGTCAAGTCTGCGTAGCCTGTGACGCATCGGTCACGTGCGTGTGGTTCCCCGCTGAGTTGACGTTGCCCGGCGGCTCGGGCATCCTGGCGAGGCACGCCAGAAAAGGGGGAAGCCTTGTCGTTGCCTCGCGTCGCTCTGCTGACCGCCGTTGCCTGGGCGGTCGCTGCTGCCTCGGCGTCCGCCCCCGCGCTCGCGGAGGGGCTCAAGGTCGTCTATCCGCCGGACGGCCACAAGACCACCGCCGAGCGCATCTTCTTGATCGGCACGGCTGCGGCTGGTGGAGCTGTCACGCTGGACGGGCGTCCAGTGCGCCGCAGCCCGGGGGGCCACTTTGCGCCGAGCGTGCCCCTGCGGGTCGGCCCCAACCAGGTGGCCCTTCAGCACAGGGGGGAGACCCTCACGCTCACGATCCATCGCCGGCAGGCCCAGCCCGCAGAGCCCCAGGGCGCGAGCTTTGCCCCGGACTCGTTGGAGCCCGCTCGGGAGCGCGCTGTTCAGCCTGGCGAGCTCGTGCGCTTCTCGGCCGTGGCCCCGCCCGGCGCGCAGGTCCACGTCAGGCTCGGGGGCCGGACCATCCAGCTGAGGCCGCAGCCGCCCTCCGCGACGCTGCCGGACCAGAAGGCTGGCCTCACGGGCGCCGACCAACCCCGCGCGGCGACGCGCGTGCGCTACGAGGCGCTGGCTCGCTTCCACCGCGTCGGCCCCCTGGGCAGGCCGGAGTTCGCGGTCACGCTCGGCGGCTGGCGCCACGCCGAGCAGGGGCCTGCCAGCCTCGAGGTGCTCGACCCGGAACGGCCCGAGGTGATCGAGGTCGCCACCGCCGCTGGCATCACGCGCAGCGGGCCATCTTCGGATCACGCCCGGCTCACGCCTGCGCCTCGAGGCACGCGGGCCGTCGTCTCCGGCCGCGAGGGCACGTGGCTCAGGCTCTCACACGGGCCGTGGATCGACCGGGGTGAGGTGACGACCCTGCCGGGGGCCGTGCCGCCTCGCTCGGCCGTTCGCAGCGTCCGCGTGCGCAGCGTCGAGGGGGCCACCGAGCTCGTCTTCCCGCTGCAGGAGCCCGTGCCCGCCACGGTGGAGGTGCGCGACGGCTGCCTGACGCTCACGCTGCACCATGTGAGCGCCCAGACGGACCTGTTCCGGACGCCCGAGGACCCCATCGTGCGCCGGCTCGACTGGGCGCCGGTGGGCGGCGATCGCGTCGCCTACGCCGTCGGCCTGCGCACCCGCCTGCCCTGGGGCTATGCCCTTCGCTACGAGGGAACCAGCCTCGTGCTGGCCCTGCGCCACCCGCCGCCTGTCCCCACGGGGGCGGGTCGCCTGGATGGGGTGCGCATCGCGCTGGATGCCGGCCACGGGGGGGCCGAGGACCACGGCACGCACGGCCCGACGGGCCTCGCCGAGAAGGACGTCACGCTGCCGATGACGCAGGTGCTGCGGGAGGCCCTGGAGCGGCGCGGGGCCATCTGCTCGCTCACGCGCACGCGAGACGAGTTCATCGACCTCAAGCCCCGCACCGACGCCATTGCCAGCATCGCTCCGCACCTGTCGCTGAGCGTGCACTACAACGCCCTGCCCGACGCGGGAGACGCCGAGGGGACCCGCGGCTTCGGGGCCTTCTGGTACCACCCGCAGGCCCATGGGCTCGCGGAGGCCATCCACCGGGCGATGACGCGCCAGCTCGGCAGGCCGTCTTACGGCGTGTGGTGGGACAACCTCGCCCTCGCCCGGCCGACGGTGACCCCAGCCGTCCTGTTGGAGATGGGCTTCTTGATCAACCCCGACGAGTTTGAGTGGTGCACCGACCGGGTGGCGCAGCGAGAGGCGGCTGAGGCCATCGCCGAGGGGGTCTCGGCCTGGCTGGCTGCCCCACGGGACTGAGCGCGGGGGCGGGCACGCACGGGCGCCGCTGGTCGCCTCTGCTGGCCGCGGGGACCAGGCAAAAAGGGGAGCCCGGCGTGGGCTCCCCTTGCTTGACCGGGCTTGCGTCGGGTCTGGCTTACAGGACGGCCTTGGCGGCGTCCACGCGGCCCGCTCCCGCCTTGTCGTCGTAGCCGGGTGCGCCGATGTCGAGGGCCGTGGCCTGCAACCGCTTCTTGATCACCTCAGGGCTCTTCTCGACGCCAGCGCCCAGCATCAGCGCCACGACGCCCGCCGTCAGCGGCGTCGAGAACGAGGTGCCGTCCACGGCCTTGTAGCCGCCACCCATGGCCGTCGTGATGATGCCGGCGCCAGGGGCCGAGACCGAGCACCAGTTGCCGTAGGTCGAGAAGCTCGTAACCTTATCGTTCCGGTCGGTGGCGCCCACCGCGATCAGGTTGGGCACCTCGTTGCCGGCGAAGGCCGAGGGCACGTTCTTGGAGGACGAACCCGTGTTGCCCATCGAGCAGACCATCGGCACACCCTTGCTCATCACGTACTCGGCAGCGCGCTTGGTGGTCTGCACCGCCGTCGGATACTCGCTCATGTTGGGCTTGAAGCTGAGGCTCATCGTGATCATGTCGGCGTGATCGGCCGCCCAAATCATCGCGTCGACGACGGAAGAGGCGGAGTTACCCACCTTGACGGGCATGATCTTGGCGTTGGGGGCCACGCCCGCGATGCCAATGGCGTTGTCGGCGACGGCACCCACCAGGCCCGCGCACATCGTGCCGTGGCCCTGGCCGTCCTGCGGGGGCGAGGCCGGGTCGGCCGCGTTCCAGCCGGGCACGAGCTTGCCCTGGAGGTCCGGGTGCTTCAGATCCACGCCGGTGTCGACGACGGCCACCGTCACGCTCTTGGTGGCGCGGCCGGCCGCCCACACCGAGGGAACGCCCATCGTCTCGAGGTACCACTGGTCCTTGCGCAGCGGGTCCGCCTTGCTCCCGTCCTGGCGAGGCCGCACCGACACGTTCACGGCCTTGACGGGCTCCATCTCGGGCAGCAACTCGGCCTCGACGAAGGCCACGGTGGGCAGGGCCAGCAACGCCTGGCGGGCGGCCTTGACCTCACCCCGCGTCTCGAACACGGCCATCGCCACCTTGGGCATCGCCTTCACGGCCTTGGTGCCGGACGCCTTCTCGGCCTGCGCGAGCTGCGCCTTGTCGGCCGACTTCTTGAAGCCGACGATGAGGCGTTGGGCCAGGACGGCCTTGCTGGCCTCGGCGCCCTGCGAGGTGACGGCACTGCCCATCGGCGTCAGGCCGGAGGCGCCGCAGCCCGCGAGCAGGGCAGCCGTGAGGGCGAGGGCGGTGGAGCGGGGGGCAGCAAAGGTCACGCGGTTCTCCTGAGGCAGTTCGGGGGCGCGGGGGGCTTTAAGAGGGAGTTAGTTCTGCCTTATTATAGACTTAATACGACGAAAACTTGCGGACCCGTTTCTATGCCTGCCTCGTCGGCCGCCTGCGGTCGCCCCCGCGCCTTTTGAAGAGGCCTCCTTGACCCGCCCCCTGCAGCACCTGGAGAACCTCCGTGCCTGGCTTCCAGGGCTGGTGGATCGCGCGGGACTGCTCGAGCTCTGGGCCTTGGCTCTGCACGGCGGGGCGCCGGGGGCAGAGGTGGCGGCGTGGTTCCAGGCGCTGCCCGTCACGCCGGACGCCGCCCTGCTGCGGGAGGCGCTGCTGGCGGGCGAGCCCCGCAACCCCGAGTGGGAGCAGGAGCGAAGCCGGGACGCGGGCTTGGAGCGCCGCGTGGCCGCCCTGCTCGAGCACGCGCAGCCCGGCGACATGGTCTTCTGGCGGAGCCTGGAGCCCGGCTTTCCCTGGTGGGTGATGCGCACGGTTTATGGCCCCTGGATGCACGTCTCGGTGGTGCTCGCGGACGGTCGCCTGCTCGACCCCTACTGGCCGGAGGGGGCGGTGATCGTAACGCCCGAGGCCGCCATGGCCAAGAACTCACGCCGCATCCGGGCCTGTGAGTTGCTGGTTGCCAGGCCGACGCCGCCGCTCGACGCTGCAGCCGTCGCGCGGCTCACCGCGGCTGCCGAGGCGCTGGTGGGTCGCCCTTACAACCTTCTCAGCACGCCTGACCGGCCCTCGCCCGGCGCCTCCTGCGCCCGGAACGCGTGGGAGCTGATGCGAGACGTGGGCGTCGACCTGCTGGCGCAGCGCCCGCGCCTGTTCAACAGCTCCATCTCGCCCCGGGACATCGTCCCGTCGCCCGTGGTGTGGATCAGGTCTGACGGCTCGGTGGTCCACGACGACGCGCCGGGCAGCGACCCGGTGGGCGCCTTTGGCTCCCTGGTGCGCTGGGTCGAGCAGCGCTGCTGGGGGTTCCCGGGGGTCGAACGCGTGGTGCTGAGCCTCGACAAGCCCCTGACCGTCGCCTTCATGGTGGCGATGCTGCCAGCCCGGCTCCGGTGGGCGGCGCCGGCCGACCCCCCTGGCCCGGAGACGCCCCCTCAGGGCTCCGGGTAGCCGTCGGGGCGGCCCGGCAGCCCGTCAGGAACCTGCGCGGGCGTTCCGCTTGGGGGCGTGCCCGCGGGCTCTTCCCGAGGTACCGGACGCGGCATGGTAGTCTCGTCGCGCGGCACCAGGAACCACAGCCGCCCCGTGCCGTTGAGCGCGTGGGCGCGCCGGGAGGCGTCGTCGCCCCCGCCCCAGAACACGTCCACGCGCCCGGGTCCCGTGATGGCGCCGCCCGTGTCCTGGTCCAGGACGAAGCGGCCGCCCTGCTCGAAGGCCTCCACCTGCCCCCGGGCGTTGAAGCGGGCCCGGGGGTAGCTGATCCACGCGAGCGAGCCGGTGGGGAAGAGGCGCTTGTCGGTCGCAATCGCGCGGCCCCCCGTCAAAGGTACGCCGTCACACCCCGTGGGGCCCTCCGCCCCGAGTCGGAAGAAGACGTAGCTCGGGTTGCGGGACTGGTCGCCGCCGACGAACACGTGCCCGTTCTGGCCTGCGTACAGGACGTTCACGAGCCTGCCGTCGGGGAAGCGGAGCACCCCGGAGCCCTGGATCATCAGCGACGTGCGCAGTGTGGGATCTTTCACCCAGGCGATCTCCAGGCCCCTGCCGGCCAGGGCCTGCCCCTCGTCGATCTCCTTGCGGGTGTGGTACGGCACGATCCCACCGTTCTTGATCCGTGCCATCGCCACCTGGCCCGCCAGGGAGGGCCTGAACGCCCCGAGGTCGAGGGGGATCATGTCGGGCGGCGGCGCGTACAGCGGGTAGCGAAAGACCTCGCTGGGCTGCTCACTCGCCTCCAGCAAGGGCAGGTAGTAGCCGGTGAACAGCACCGTGCCGGAGGGGTCTCGCCCGGGCATGGGCAGCCAGGTGAAGCGCGCCCGCACGGCGGCCTCGAACCCGGGCTTGCCCCACTGCTCGCGCACGATCGCCTCGAAGTCCTCGTAGGCCCTGCGCAGCGTCTCAACCGGGAAGGCCTTGCCTGCCACCGTCAGCGTGCGCCTGGGCAGCGAGGCCAGGTAGCCGCGCGTGCGCGCGAGGGCCGTGAGCAAGGAGGCCTGGTCGCCCTCGTCCGCAAGGCTGGGCGGGCCGTCCACCGCCGTCGGTGGGGGCGTGAGGGCCGGCGTCGGCGTGGCCGGGGCCCCCCCCTGGGCCAGGGCGGGCGTCGCGCTGGCTATCACGGAAAGGAACACGGCTGCGGAGACTCGCATGGAGGCTATGTTACCAGCAGGTGCGGCGGGCGTCGGTGGGCCGGGTTACACCCTTCACGACACGGGGAACGACGGAGCCAGGGCCTCGAGCCGGCGGACCCGCTCCGCCGTCGGGGGGTGGGTGCTGAAGAGGGCTGCGAGGCTCTCTCCCGCCGTGAGCGGGTTGACGATGTACATGTGAGCGGTGGCCGGCGAGGCTGGCGTCGGCACGAGGGCGTTGCCGCGCTCGAGCTTCAGCAGCGCCCGGGCGAGGGCCTCGGGCCTGCGCGTCAGGAGGCCGGCCGTGCGGTCCGCCTCGAACTCGCGGGAGCGGGAGACGGCCAGCTGCACCAGGGTGGCGGCGAGGGGCGCGACCACCACCAGGCCGAGCGTCGCGAGCGCCGAGCCCGCGCCCCGGTCGTCGTCCGTTCGAGGCCCGAAGAACGCGCCCAGCTGCGCCAGCTGCGTCAGGGCTCCGGCCAGCGTGGCCGCGATGGCGCTGATGAGGATGTCCCGGTTCTTGATGTGGGCCAGCTCATGCGCGAGGACGCCATGGAGCTCGTCGGTGTCGAGGACGCGCAGGAGGCCCTCCGTCACCGCCACGGCGGCGTGGGCCGCGTCTCGGCCCGTGGCAAAGGCGTTGGGCGCCTCGGACGGGATCACGTACACGCTCGGCTTGGGAAGGTCGGCAGCGCGGGCGAGATCCTCGATGGCCTCGTGGAGCCACGGCGCCTGGTGGGGTGCCACCGGCTGGGCCCCGCTCATCGCGAGCGCGAGCCGGTCCGAAAACCAGTAGCTGACCACGTTCAGCACGAGCGCGAGCCCCAGCCCCAGGGCCAGGCCGCTCCGCCCGGCGAGGGCCTGGCCTGTGCCGACCAGCAGCGCCGTCAACGCCGCGAGCAGCAAGAACGTCTTCACGTTGTTCCACATCGGGGGCTCCTTCGGGGAGAGGCCCCGCCCAGGGGCCTGCAGTCCTTAGTGTACCAGACTAAGGTGAAGTCACAGCGTTGGATTCAGCGTTGTGGCCTCGCCGGCTCCCTGAACACCGCGGAGCAACATGCTGGGGGCCCCTATGGCCATCACCCTCGCTGGCGCTGCCCTAGCCCTTCGGGGAGGGCCCTGCGGCTTCAGGCGGGGCCCACACGTGGTGTGCGAAGCGGCCCCGCGGTGGCCGGCGATCGCGTCGGCGCTCCTCCAGGCCCGTGTGAGCCTGCTCCTTGCCGCCGTCCACCTCGTCCGAGCCCGCCAGAGGCCAGCCCACCTGGAAGGTCAGTGCGGGGAGCCACGCCTCGCCTTCGAGCCGGGCCAGTGCCGGGGCTCCGTCGGGGTTGGCAGCCAGGATGTCCGCGATGGCGTCGCGCGCCAGGTCGATGGGGCCGGTCTTCAGGATGCTGCTGAGCCCCAGCGCCCGGGCGTGAAAGGTCATCGTGGCGGCGACACGCCCCACCGCGCGCCAGGCCCGGTGAGGGTCGGTGACGTCGGCCCGGGCGAGCACGAAGGCGTTGCGCGGGTGGGTGTTCTGGAACCGCAGGAAGAACAGGCCGAAGGTGCCTGCCAGGCTTCGAAGGAGCCTGACGAGCGTGGGCAGCGTGAGGGAGCGCCCACGCTCATCGACCACGTGCCCCCCGTCGAGCCGCCACTTGCCGTCTCGCAGCAGGCGGTCGCGCAGGTGGCGCCCGAGGTGCTCGGCGCGCACGGGGACGTCGCCCGCCGCGCGTCTCAACCCCTCCTCGGGCAGGGCCTCCCAGCCCTCGGGCAGCGCGCCGAGCCCCGGCAGCCCGTGGGCGGCCGCGTGGCGCAGGAACCCTCCCACCGTGATGTTCGTCAGCAGCCCGCCCTCGCCACCGGTGCGCGTCTCTGGGTTTGCCCCGCGGCCGTACAGGGCCTCGAACATCGCCTGACCCACGCAGCGGGGCGTGGCATCGTGCCACGAGAACGCGGCACAGGCCAGCCAGCCCCGCTCCTCGTCCGGAAGGCTGGCCAGCCCGGCCTCCCAGAGTGCGTCCATCACCCCGGCCGGCAACTCGCGAGCCGGCGCGGCGACGCGCTGGGTGGAGTGGGCGCCCACCAGCGCGCCGAAGGGGGGCCAGGCCGGCGCGACGGGCCCCGACAGGTCCACCACCGC
Source organism: Candidatus Sericytochromatia bacterium (assembly GCA_035285125.1). Taxonomy (GTDB): domain Bacteria; phylum Cyanobacteriota; class Sericytochromatia; order S15B-MN24; family JAQBPE01; genus JAYKHL01. The sequence goes on from JAYKHR010000078.1 coordinate 16,037, forward strand.
ATCGGCCAGGTACCGGCCAGCGGCCACGTCGTCCCGTAGCGCCGCAAGGGCATCCCTGTCGGCTTCGAGGAGGCCGTCCGCAGCCAGCCAGGCGGCCAGCTCTGCCAGCAGCGGCTCTCGAAGCTCTGCCGCGGCGGGCGGCGACAGGACGGCTTCACGCACGCGGTGGCCGGCGGCGGTGGCTGCCAGCCGCAGGGTGTGGGCGAAGATGCCGGCGTCGATGGACTCCTCGCGGGCCGTCACGGCGAGCCCGAAGGGCTCCAGCACGTCGCCGAGCAGCGACTCGTAGCGGTCTCGGCGCAGCAGCAGCAGCCGCAGGCCATCCCTGGCCTCGCCCGCCTCGGTGCGGGTCAGAGCAGCGTCCAGGGGGCCGGGCCCACAGATCAGCACCCGCGTGGGCTGCCAGTTGGTGGCCGAGGGGGCCCAGAAGGCTTGATAGAGCAGCGGCAGGGCCTCCGAGACGGTGGGGGTCCCTGGCGGCCAGGCGTCCCCTGGCAGGGGCCGCAGACAGGCCTCGAACCCAGGGAACGGGGCCAGCGTCCTGCCCAGCCGGCCATCCGGGTGCACCTCCCAGGCGTCGTGCCCGTCCGTGAGAGAGGCGCCCGCCCCGTCGACGGCCACGGTGGCCTGGGCCTGCTCGGCCCGCAGGCGTGCCGCCGTGATGGCTGCCTCCAGGTTGGCGAGCTGGTCGGCCAGGATGACGTCCCGCGCCGCCAGATCCAGCCCCAGCAACTGGCCTGTCAGGCTGGCCTCGCGGCGCTGCGCCTCGAAGGCGTGCACGACGTGCTGCGTGGATCGTGGCGGCAAGGGAGGCTCCGCGGGAGGCGCGTCGGGCGGGGGCGGTCGGGGGCGGGGTTGGGGGCCCCACGCCGGACCGGCCGCATGCTACCTTATTTCAACCCGGCCCGCCGCTTTGCTGGAGCCAGACCGTGCGACCTCTCTTGCGCTGCCTTGCCGCCCTTGCCTGCCTCGGCCTGACGGCCTGTGACCCCGATGCGCCCGTCGCCCCAGGCGTCGCGACCGTGGCCCCCCGTCCCGGCCAGGCCCTCACGATAGACGGCCTGAAGCTGCCCTCGCTCCATTTCACGGCGGGCGAGGGGTTCGAGATCCACTTCCGCGTGCTGACGCCTGGCAGCGGCAACCTTCGCGCCTACGGGCTTTCCACCCGCCTCGGCAGCAAGCTGTTTCCATTCGAGGGGCCGATGCCCGTCGTGGCCGGCGGTGGCGTGCTGCTGGGGTTCGCGGGGCCGCTGCCCGATCAGAACGCGGCGGGACGCTTCGACCTCGATTTCTGGGTGGTGGACACCGCCGGCGTCGAGAGCAACCGCCTCAAGGCCCAGGTCACGGTGCAGTGAGGGGCTCCAGGCTCCAGGCCCAGACGTTCCACAGGTTGCCCGCGCTGGTGGGGTTCGGTCGGAAGCCCTTCACACGCGCCTGCACGGCGTCCAGGGAGGTCCAGTACAGGAGCGGCACGTTGGGTGCCTCCTGCGCCAGGATTGTCGAGATCCGGCGGTAGAACACCTGGCGCTCGGCCTGCCGGAAGGTGCGGGTGGCGGCGATGAGCAGGCGGTCCACCTCGGGGTGCTTGAAGCGCGTCTGGTTGGCGCCGAGGGGGGGGATGCGGGTGGAATGCCACGTGTTCACGTTGTCGGGATCCGGCCCCGTGTCCCAGGCCCACATGGCCATCTCGAAGCGGCCACTCTTGAGCAGGCCGGCAGGCCAGGCGGCAAACAGGGTCACGCCCGGGTGGTTGTCGAGGCGCACGTCGATGCCCACCTCGCGGAGGAAGTGCCGGATCAGCAGCTGCGCCGTCTCGCGGTTCTTCTTGCCCGCCGTGGTGGCCAGCGTGACCGAGAAGCGCCGGCCGTCGCGCGCGCGGACGCCGTCCGGGCCCGGCAGCCAGCCCGCCTGATCGAGCAGGCGACGGGCGCGAGCGGGGTCGAACGGCGTGTGCTGCGCGAGGCCGGGGTCGTAGGCCCAGGACAGGGGGTTCTGGTCGCTCCAGGCGGGCTTCCAGAGCCCGCCGTAGACCTTTTGCGACAGCAGCTCCTTGTCGATGGCGTGGGCGATGGCCCGCCGCACCCGCGCGTCGCGGAAGAAGGGCGACTCGGTGTTGAAGCTCAGGTGCTCCCAGAGCAGCGCCGGTGTCTCGTGCACCGTGACGCCGGGCACGCGCTGCAGCGTGTCGCGCTGGTTGAGGTTCACGCTCTGGTACACGTCGATGGCGCCATTCTTGAGCTGCACGAAGGCTGCGTTGTCGTCGGGCAGCACGCGGATCTCGAGCTGTTCGATGCCGGGCCGGCCCCGGAAGTACCGCGGGTTGGCCCGGTACAGCAGGCGCTCGCCCGAGCGCCACTCCACGAGCTCGAAGGGGCCCGTGCCGAGAGGGGCTCGGTTGAACGGGTCGGTGTTCAGGTCCTTGGACCGCTCGAGCCGGTGTGCCGGCAGGATGGCCTTGAACAGCTTGAGGTAAGGGGCATAGACCGCCTTGAAGTGCACGCGGGCCGTCAGCGCATCCGGGGTCTCGACGCGCGTCACGAGGTCGTAGCCCTCGCGCTCGACGACGTGCACCGCCGGGGCTGCGAGGACACGGGCCGTGAACGCCACGTCCCGGCTCGTCAGGGGTTTGCCGTCGTGCCAGGAGACCCCGGGGCGCAGCTTGTAGGTCACGACCATCCCCGCCCCCTCGGCGCGGACACCCCCATTCTCGGGGGTCGGGACCTCGATCGCCAGGTCGGGCACGAAGCGCATCCGCTCGTCGACGGTGAGCAGGCCCGAGAAGATGGGCTGCCACGCGTCGGTGGCGGCGGACATCCCCGTCAGGAAGGGGTTCAGGCTGTCGGGCTCCTGGGGAGACCGCACGATGACGGTGTCGGGTCGCGGCTGGCTGTCCGTCGCCCCGCAGCCGCCAAGTGGCCCGAAGGCCAGCAGCGCAGCCAGCAGGCACCAACGGGGGGAGTGCTCAGGCACGCAGGGCCTCCGCGATCGCCGCGGCGTCGCAGCCGATCACCAGGCGGTCGCCGATCCGCACCAGCGGGCGCCGGATCAGGCGGGGCTCCTGAAGCATCACCCCGATCAGCTCGCTGGCCGGCAGCGCATCCGGATCGAGGCCGAGCGCCCGCGCCGAGGGGCTGCGGTCGGAGAACAGCGCGCGCAGCGTGCGCAGCGCCGCGAGCGCCAGGAGCTCGTCCGCATCGAGGGGGTGGCGAAACACGTCGCGCTCCGTGAACGCCACGCCGTGGCCGCGCAGCACCTCCCGGGCCTTGTTGCACGTGGTGCACCCAGCCTTGACGTATAGACCGATGCGCTGCACGGGGCCCTCCTCGCGGTCGCTCACTGCTTTCCCTCCGGCGCGTCCCCCTAAACGGGTGCGGTATAATCACGCACCGGCGCCCCGCCCCACGGAGTTTTCCCCATCCCATGGCCGACAGCCAGCCTCCCGCCTCGGACGACGCCAGCTTCTCGTCCCAGCTGCTCGGCGAGTTCCTGCTAGAGCAGGGCCTCGTCACCGCGGAACAGCTCGCCGAGGCGCACCGCGTGCTGGTCCAGGCGCCGCGCCCCGAGGCTCTGAGCGTCGGGCCCGCCTTCGTGCCCTCCCACGACGGGCGGCAGCTGCACGTCTACGACGCGATGAAGGGGACGCGCTACGCGCACGTCGCCCTGACGCCCGGGGAGGTCGGGGATGGCGCCGAGCAACCGACGGGCTGGGCGGCTTATGGCGATGGGCGCCTGCTGGTGGCGGATCCCACGGACATCTCGCCCAGGCGCTGGGTGGCGATCGGCGAGGCCCCCCGGCTCGGCCTCGTGACCTCGCCAGGGGGCGCCTTCCTCTACACGGGGGTCCCGCCGCGTGGCGCCACAAGCCCGCGCCTGCACGCCCTGCCCTCGCCCTGGCTCAACCCGCCGGGGGCGAGCGGGCCCCTCGATCTGTTCGTCTCGGCCCGGTGCGAGCTGCTCGTCGCGGCCAACCGCGGAGCGGGCACCGTGCACCTGGTCTCGGTGGAGAGTCTGGAACAACGCGGTGCCGTCGCCCTGCGCCCTGCCGGGCACGACCGGGGAATGGGCGTGGCCATCAGCCACGACATGCGCACGGCCTACCTGAGCGACGGGCTGACGCCACGCCTCGGCATCCTGGACCTGGCCACGCTGAAGCTCCGTCACCAGCTGTTCCCGACCGGCCCCCTGGGGTCGCTGATGATCGGCCCGGACGGCCACACGCTGCTGGCCTGCTTCTCCAAGGGGCCCCGCGAGATGGGCGTCCTCAGCATCTCCCTGCCCGACCTCCGGGTGAAGCACCTGCTGAACCTGCCTGGCAAGGGTGAGGGAGAGCGGCCCGGCCTGCCCCTCGTGCCCGCGCTCGACGGGGAGTCCGCGTTCCTCGTCACCTACTCGTTCGAGACGCGCGAGCCGCACCACGTCCTGCAACTCGACGTCGCCCGCCAGCGGGTGGTGCGCTCCCACGCCCTGCGGGAGATGCCGCTCACGGTGGCCCTGCCGGCGCCCCCGACGTGGTGCCCCGACGCCCCGGACGTGGGCACGGTGCTGCTCAGCTTCGGGCTCATCTCGGACGACGACTTGCGAACGGCCCGGGAGCACCTGGCGGGGGGGGGCGAGAGCCAGCTCTCGCTGCAGACCGTCCCGATCGCCCCTGAGGTGCTCGCGCGGCTCCCCGAGCGCCTCATCCGGGACAGGGGCGTTATCCCCCTCAACGAGATCGACGGCCACCTCGTGGTGGCCATGGGGAACGCCACGGATCCCCGGGCCCGGCAATTCGTGCTGGACCTGGCCGCCGGGCTGCCTGTCCGCGTGCTGCCGATGACGCCCACCGAGTTCGAGCTGTTCATGGCCGAGCGCTACCCGGCGCTGCTGGAGCGCCACCTGGCGCAGGCCGGCGGGGGGCTCACGCAGCCCTCGGGGCCCGCCGAGCTGACCACCGTCGTGCCGCAGGCCCCAGCGCCAGAGCCCCCCGCCGTGCCGACCGCGCAGGTGCCCAGCGCCGCTGACCGGTCCGTCGCGCGCGGTGCTGCTGCCGCGAAGCCGACGCCCGTGGCCCGGCCGCTGGCCGCGGACGACTGGGGTGACCTGCCCGGGAACCGCTTCCTGCTCATCAACCCCCTCAAGCGTCAGGTGGCCGAGCTCGACCGGACGGGGCGCTCCACGTGGCTCTACAGCCCCGAGGGCGACACCCTGACGCGGCGCTTCTCCGGCTTCGTCCACGCGGCCCGGCTCGCCGACGGGCACACGCTCGTGGTGGACCTCGGGGCGAACCGCGTGCTGGAGGTGAACCCGGCGCGGGAGGTGGTCTGGCACACCCACGAGGACGCCAAGCTCAAGAGTCCGCGGCACGCCGTGCGCCTCCCCACCGGGAGCACGCTCGTCGTCGACGCCGGCAACAACCGCTTGGTCGAGATCGACGCCCAGGGACGCCCAGCCTGGACCTACGGGGAGATGGGGTGCACGGGCAGCGGGCTCTTCAAGCCGGCGCACGTCAGCGTGCTCGGCAACGGCCGGTTGCTCGTGACGGACGCGGGCAACCACCGCGTCGTGGAGGTGGACCCGGCCAAGGGCGTGGTCTGGCAGTACGGCAACGTCGGCAACCGCCTCGGCGGCGGCCAGGGCGTCGGCCCCAACCAGCTGCAGGAGCCTTCGGCCGCCGAGCGGCTCGCGAGCGGGCACACGCTCGTCGTGGATGCAGGCAACCACCGCGTCGTCGAAGTCGATTCGCTCGGCTCCGTGGTCTGGACCTATCGCGTCGGGGGCGTGACGGAGGGCCAGGGCGTCCGCGATCCCATCCTCGCGCGGCGCCTGGCCAGCGGCAACACCCTGGTGGCCGGCCGGCAGGGGATGTGCGAGGTCACGCCCGACCTCGTCCTCGTGTGGGAATACCACCTGCTGCCGCCCACCACGACCAGCAAGGCGACGACCACGCGGCCCATGGCCGAGGTCGCGCCCGTGGCGACGGTCCCGGAGCACGCCTCTGCGGAGAGCGACGTGCCGCCAAACCTTCCTGCCACGTTCTTGCAGGCCGACCGCACGGGCCATCGCCTCTGGGAGGTCGATCGTGCCCGCGAGATCGTCTGGCAGTACACGGGCCTCGGCCAGGCCGGATCCGACGTGGGGCGGCTCGACCGGCCGCACCACGTGCGGCGCCTGCGCAGCGGCAACAACCTCGTCACGGACTCCGGTCACCACCGGGTGATCGAGCTCTCGCCCGAGGGCCGGATCGTGTGGAGCTTCGGCGAGCCTGGGAAGCTCGGGGCGGGAGCCCATCAGCTGGCCAACCCGCGTAGCGCGGAGCGCCTGACGAACGGCAACACGCTCATCGCCGACCAGTCGAACAAGCGCGTCATCGAGGTGTCGCCGGCCGGCGAGATCGTGTGGCGCTTCGAAGGCGCCGCGCAGCGGCTGCAGGCCCCCACCCACGCCACCAAGCTGGTCAACGGCCACCTGCTGGTGGTCGATTGGGGCGCCCACATGGTCTACGAGGTCTCGACGGATGGTCGCGTGGTCTGGAGTCACGGCGAGCTTGGGCGCGCCAGCGACGACCCGCGCTGCCTCTTCCACCCGGAGCATGCGATGCGGCTGCCCGACGGCAACACGCTCATCGCGGACACGCAGAACCACCGCGTCCTCGAGGTGTCGCCCGCCGGCGAGATCGTCTGGCAGTACGGCGGCGTGCCGGCAAGCTACCCGCGCGTGGGCCGCTTCGGCCTGCACCTGATGACGCCCATTGCAGCCTGGCGGCTGCCTGCCGGCCAGACCGTCGTGCAGCACGCCGGCAAGGGCCACGTGGTCGAGGTGGAGCCCGACCTCAGCATCGCCTACCAGTTCGCGCCGACCGCGGTGGGGGCGAAGGGCTGAGGGAGCGCCTCCAGCCACTGCGACGCGCCGGGCTGGGCGTCGAGTGCAAGGAACGATGAGGGAGCGTACCGGAAGTACGCGACCGAAGAGCGACGCCGCAATCGGCGTCCAGACCAAGCGTCGCTAACGCTCGGCGCCCCAACCCCGCTGGTAGTACCTCAACAGCACGGGCGAGAAGGCCCTGTTGATGGCGAGGCCCGGGGCGATCGCATCGTCCTCGTCGCGCCCGAAGTGGAACAGGCCCGGCGCCAGCTCGGGCGTGAGGTAGCGCGTCGCCACCGGGAAGCGCCAGGGCGGGTTCGGGAGCACGCGTGGGCTGCCGATCACGAAGCCCCAGTCGCCGAAGGTCGGGACGTCCAGGTGGTAGTGCTGGGTGGCGAGGCCGGCGGCGGCCACGGTGCGAGCGATGCACCAGTAGGCCTCGCGGGCGAAGTACGGCGAGCTGGCCTGCACCACGAGGGCCCCGCTCGGGCGGAGGTGGCGGGCGGCGAGGGCGTAGAACTCGCGGGTGTAGAGCTTGACGAGGGCTTCGGCGTTGGGGTCGGGCAGGTCGATGACGAGCATGTCGTAGCGCGCGCGGTCCTGCCGCAGGTGGACGAGCGCGTCGAGGTGGTGGGCGTGGAGCCGGGGGTTGCCCAGGCTGCCTCCGTTCAGGGCCGTGAGCGCAGGGTGCGTGCGGTGCAAACGCGTCATCGCCGGGTCGAGATCCACCAGGTCGATGCGGCGCACGGCGTCATACTTCAGCAGCTCTCGCGCCGCAAGCCCGTCGCCGCCCCCGAGCACGAGCACGTCGCGCGGCACCGCCCCGAGGCGGGCGATGGGCACGTGGATGAGGGCCTCGTGGTAGCGGTGCTCGTCGAGCGACGAGTACTGCAGGTTGCCGTTGATGAAGAGCCGCAGGTCGTGGTCCTCGTGCGTCACCGTGAGGCGCTGGTACAGCGTCTGCTCGGTGTGCACGATGCGGTCGCGGTAGAGCCCCTGCTCGAGGGCTTCCTCTAGCTGAGGGGCCTGGCTGAAGGCCCAGGCCAGCGCGGCGATCGTGAGCGTGGCACCCGCCGCGACGGGCCGCCGAGAGCGCGCGAAGCGCGGCGCGTAGGCGACCATGCCGAGGACCACCACCAGGGCGTTCAGCAGGCCCGTCAGCAGCGCGGCCTTGATCAGGCCGAGGTGGGGCAGCATCAGGAGCGGGAAGGCCAGCGAGCCGGCCAGGCCTCCGACGTAGTCCAGGCTCAGCACGTAGGCGGCGTTGTAGCGAAGCTCCTCCCGGTGCTCCAGCAGGCGCAGCAGCAGGGGGATCTCGACGCCCACCATGGTGCCGATGGCGAGCGTCAGGCCGTACTGCAGC
>JAYKHR010000079.1:0-25854 GCA_035285125.1 Candidatus Sericytochromatia bacterium
GTAGTCCAGGCTCAGCACGTAGGCGGCGTTGTAGCGAAGCTCCTCCCGGTGCTCCAGCAGGCGCAGCAGCAGGGGGATCTCGACGCCCACCATGGTGCCGATGGCGAGCGTCAGGCCGTACTGCAGCAGCGGGTAGGCCTCCGGGCTCGCGGCGTAGCCCGTGAAGAGGGCGAGCGCCGAGAAGCCTCCCACGACGGCGATGGCGAGCTCTGTCAGGATGAACGTGAGGAACAGCCCGCCCCTGATCCACTGCGAGATCCAGGAGCCCAGGCCCATGGCGCTGAGGAACAGCCCGATCGTGACGGAGAACTGCCAGATGCTGTCTCCCAGCAGGTAGCTGGAGCTCGCTCCGATGATGAGCTCGTAGACGATGCCGCACGTCGCGATGATCGCCACCGAGGCGTACAGCACCCCGGGGCGCTCGATGCCCCGGCCGGGAGGCGGCGCGGGTGGCGCCGGCCCCGGGTCGGGGGAGGTCGCCATCGCTCAGTCCCAGCTGAAGGAAGGCTGGCTCAGCCCCCCGAACAGCAGGCCGAGCAACGCCAGCACCAGGGACCAGGCCACCATCGAGAGCCAGAGGTTCAGCCAGACCTCGACGAGCTGGTTGCCCGCCAACTTGAGGTGGAACTTGCTCAGCGCGGCCAGCATCAGGGCCACGACGGAGGTGCAGAGCAGCAACCCCCCCCAGCCCACGGAGGTGCTCGCCAGGCCCAGCACGAACAGCGGGCACAGGATGCCCAGGATGGGGAAGAGCTCGTCGAGCTTGGCCTGCTGGTAGGCCAGCCGCTGGTCGGACACGTCGCCGAACAGGTCGAGCGGGAACAGGGCGTAGTAGAGCAGCCCCCGCGTGCCGTTGATGCGCGCCAGTTCCACGCCTACTTGCCTCCCATCCCGGGGCCGCCGCCACGGCGGGCGCTCGCGCCGCCCGAGCGGTCGTAGTAGTAGTCGCCGCTGCCCCAGCCGTAGCTGTTGCCGAACCACCCGCCGTGGCCGCCTCCATAGTAGTAGGTGTGGTGGTGGTGGGCGTAGTGGCTGTGGGCCGCCGTGCCAGGCTGCGTCGAGGTGCCGGAGGTCCGGTCAGCCTGCCACAGGATGGCCAGCGGGGTGAACACCATGACCGAGGCGATGGCCGCGTAAGCGATGCGCTTCATGTGAGGTTGGCCGGGTAGATGGTGAGCTCGTGCTCGTCGATCTCGTGGCCGACGGAAGCCTCGTAGCTACCCCCCCAGCGCAGCACGGAGAGGTAGGTGTCGGCCGGGCCCTCGAAGTCCCAGTACTCGACGCTGCCGCCTTCGCTATCTCGCGCCGCGTCCTCGCGTTCGAGGCGCACGCTGGCCGTGGAGTGCTCGGTCTGGCGGAAGGTCTTGCCGTCGTGCGTCAGGCGCTTGGGCACGGGCGGGATCTCGTCGAGGTCGATCTCCCGGAAGATGCCGATGCTGATGCCGTCATCGTCCTCGGCCGACAGCCAGAGCTCCTGGTTGGAGGGGTCGTCCACGAGGAGGAAGTCGTACCAGAAGAAGCCCTCTTCTTCGTAGGTGAGCTTGTTCTTGACGATGTAGTCGGTGCCGTCGTAGGCCACGACGTCCCCGACCTCGATGCCGAACACCGTCGCCCGACGCTGAATCGCCGTGGTCTTGCTCTCGCGGCGGGCCGGCACGGTGCGCGTGTCGGACGGGGTGCCCATCAGCCAATCCCAGAAACCCATAAGGCCCTCCAAGGGGAAACTCCCCCCGGGCAGTATACCAGCCCCAGGGCCGCTCGGGGAGCATCCCGGGGGCAGCCGAGCTCAGCGGGCCAGGCGGCTGTCCGCGCCGGAGGAGCCCGCAGGGAACTGGTAGGTGCGGCCGCCGCCGAGGGCCTTGTAGAGGTCCTGGGCGGCGCGGGCCATCTCCCGGTCCGGCTGCAGCCGCAGGCAGCGACCCAGCGCGTCCAGCGCATCGCTCGACTGGCCCTTCACGCGGTAGGCCTGGGCCAGGTAGAACCAGGCGGTGGCCTGGCGCGCGCCGGGCAGGCTGGCGGCCGTCTTGAAGATCTCGACGGCGGCGTTGGGCTGGTACTGGCGGTAGTAGCACTGGCCGAGCGTCAGCATCGCGTCGACGTTGGTGGGGTCGTACTCGACGGCCATATGGAACGCCTCGATGGCGTTCTGGCCGCGCCCCGTGGCGTCGTAGAGGTGTCCGAGGACGTACCAGGTTTGGCCCCAATCCGGGTGCTGCTCCAGCGTGGCCTTGAGCTCGGCCTCGGCTTCCTTGGTCTGGTTCAGCGCGTAGAGGCAGCAGGCCAGGTTGTGCCGCGCGTGGCCGTGGCGAGGCTCGAACTGCACCAGGGCCTCGTAGTTGGCCCGCGCCTGCACCAACTCCCCGAGTTCGTGGTGCGCGGAGGCGAGGTTGAAGAGCATCTCGGGGTTCGTCGGCGACAGCGAGGCGGCCTTGGCGAAGGCCGCCCGGGCGCCGTCCGCGTCCTGCATCCGGTAGCGGATCCGGCCGAGCTCGTAGTGGGCGTCTGCCCAGTCAGGATACTCCTGGGCCATCAGCACGAACTGATCCCGGGCCTCGTCCAGCTGCTCGAGCTCGAAGTAGGTCTGGCCGAGCAGGAAGCAGGTGTCGCGATCCTTCGGGTTGAGGACCCACGCGCGCTGCAGCATCTTGAGGGCCGCAGCCGCGTTGCCCTGCTTGCAGTAAGACCGGCCGAGCCGCTGGTAGGCCTCCACCCGCGAGGAGTCGATGGCGACGACGCGCAGGTAGCACTCCAGCGCCTGCTCTTCCTCGCCGAGGTTCTCATAGCTCTGCCCCAGCCCGTACCAGGCACAGGCGTGGTTGTTGTCGAGGGTCAGCGCCTGCTGGAAGGTGGCGCTGGCCTCCCGCCAGCTGCGCAGCCCCAGGAACCGCTTGCCCTGGGCGACGAACAGCTCTGCGTTGCGGAGCTCGGCCTCGAGATCCTTGGCCAGGCCCTCGGCGGAAAGGTAGCGGTAGTCGGGGTCCTTGTTGAGCGCCTTCAGGAGCTTCTCGCAGAGGGATTCGGGCAGCAGCGGGTTGAGCTCGCGCGGGCTGCGGGGCTCGGCGTACAGCAGGTTGTGGGCCACCTCAGTGGCGTTTTGCGCCGCGAAGGGCAGCTGGCCAGTCAGGGTCTTGAACAGGATCACGCCCGCCGCGAAGACGTCGGAGCGCCCGTCCACCGACGAGGCGTCGAGCAACTGCTCGGGCGCCATGTAGTTCAGCGTGCCGAGCATCATCTTCGCCTGCGTGATGCCGGGCCCGAAGGACCGCCGGGCCATGCCGAAGTCCGTGACCTTGAGCTCGCCGATGGGCGAGATGAGCAGGTTGGCAGGCTTGATGTCGCGGTGCACGACGCCGTGTTCGTGCATGTAGTGGAGGGCCTTGCAAAGCTGCATGCCGAGCTCGAGGATCCGCGGCAGCGTCAGGTTCTGGCGCTCGGCCTCGTCCTCGAGCAGCGAGTGCCAGCTGTGGCCGGCCTGGTACTCCATCACCAGGTAGTGGCGCTCGGGCGTGGCCGGGAGCTCCGCGGTCGCCGGCCGAAGCGGCTCCACGCCCGCATCGATGGCGGGCACGATGTTCGGGTGCTGGAGCGCCTTGTGGATCTCGGCCTCACGCCTGAAGCGCGCCACCTGCTCGTCGACGGCCAGGCCGGACTCGGACTCGACGAGCATCTCCTTGATGGCCAGGAGTTGCTGGGTGCCAGGCGCCTGCGCCAGATACACCCGTCCCGTCAGGGAGTGGGTGATCTCGTTCAAGATCTCGTAAGGGCCGATCTTTTCGACGCTGGCGGCTTCACCCGGGCGGGGCTGCGGCATGACAGGAGCAGTCCTTTCACGAAGGCGCACAATGATACGGCATTATGTTAGGATCTGCCAAGCTCGGGTGCCTGTGACGGGGATCTCTTTTTGTAAACAATTTGCCCCTGGCCGAAGAACGGCCAGGGGCAATGTTTTGCAGTATTTTTGGCTCAGGCGCCGAGGCGGTAGCCGAAGCCGCGCACCGTCTGAACGTACTTCGGGGAGGACGGATCCTCCTCGATCTTCTCTCGGAGCCACCGGATGTGGACATCGACGGTCTTGGTGTCGCCGTAGAAGTCGAGGCCCCACACCTGCTCGAGCAACTCTTCGCGGCTGAAGACGCGGCCGGGGGTGGACATCAGCATCGCCAGGATCTTGAACTCCTTGGGCGACAGCTCGACGACCCGCTCCCCCACGGTCACGCGGTGCTCGGAGAGGTTGATCGTCAGGTCCTGGTGCTGATACACCTTGGCTTGCTTGGCGTCGCTGTCGGAGGCCTTCGAGCGGCGCAGCAGCGCCTTGATGCGGGCCACGAGCTCGCGCAGGCTGAAGGGCTTGATCAGGTAGTCGTCAGCGCCGACCTCGAGGCCGATCACGCGGTCGATCTCCTCGCCCTTCGCCGTCAGCATGATGATGGGCACGTCGTTGTGCTCGCGACGCAGCAGGCGACACACCTCAAGGCCGCTCAGCTGCGGGAGCATGAGATCCAGCACGATCAGGTTCGGCTTGGTCAGCTGCACCTGCTGGAGGGCCTCCTGGCCGTTCGACGCCCGCACCACCTCGTAGCCCTCTTGCAGCAGGGCGTACTCGATGGACTCGACGATCATCTCTTCGTCATCGACCAGCAGAATCTTTTCGGCCATACAAGCGTTCCTCTTGGCGGTGTCCTGGGGTGTGGCGGCGGCTGCGAGGGCCTGGCGGGCAGGCGCCTGCGGACGCGAGGCGAAGTCTGGGGCGAGTTAAAGCTCGTAATGCCTATCTTACCAACCCGGGGTGGGTCCTTAACCTGCATCTTTTCAAAGGCCTTAACCTTTGTCAAGAAACCGCGTCGCCAGTGGCTTGTGTCACCTGGCTTCGCAGCGTTCAGGCGTTATGTGTGAGCCGGCGTGTCAGGTAAAGGCCTTTACGTGGTCTTACCGCAAGGCGTTGCTGCGTCTGGCTCTCGGTAGATGCTCGTGATCGGCAGCCCGGTGGCGGCTCGCAGGTGATCGGCCAGCGTCCGGGCCTCCTCGCGATCGAGGTGCCGGAGCGGCACGGCCTCGTAGGGGGCGTCATCGAGGCTGTAGTTGCCCCGGGCCTCCAGGAACCAGCCCCGCGGCACGGGGCGGGTGGGGGTGTTGAGCTGCACCTCGTCCGGGCGGATCTCGCACAGCAACGCGGCGAAGCGATCCAGCGCCTTGCGGTTGGCGGGCATGAACATCGACTGCACCGCGATGAAGCCCGGGTGCTCGGCCCGCAAGGCCTTGATGCCCGCCACGATGCCCGCGTGCGTGATGCCCTCGACGGGGCGGTCGATCGCCGCGAGCGTGGCGTCGTCGGCCGCGTCCAGCTTGCAGAAGACCCGGTCGGCGGCCCGCAGGTCAGCCCTGATGGCCGGATCCCCCAGCATGGTCGCGTTGGTCAGCACCACCACCGGCTTGCCCGTGTGCCGCTTCACGGCCTCGATGACCTCGGCGAGGTTTGCGGCGAGCGTGGGCTCGCCGCTGCCGCTGAAGGTCACCACGTCGGCGGATTGCCAGTCCGCCACCCTGAGGTCGGCCAGGATGCGGGCGGTCTCGACCCAGATCCGACGCTCTCGCGTGGGTGTCTCGATGCGCCCGAGCTGACAGTAAACGCAGCGGAACGAGCAGATCGAGCTCGTGAAGAGCACGTCGATGCCCAGGGACCGGCCCAGCCGCCAGGAGTCGACGGGGCCGTAGACGGTCGACAGCTGGGGCGTGTCGCTCACGCGAGATCCCCGCGAAGCCCGTCGAGGAAGGTCAGAATTTCCTCCACGTTGGGCATGCCCGACAGCGTGAGGCGCACCGTGCCGCGCCCGTCGATCACGAAGGTCATGCGCTTGAAGAACGGCAGCAGGCCCTTGGCACCGTAGGCAACGGCCGCCGTGGCCTCCGGGTCTGCCAGCAGGGGGAAGCCCAGCCCGAGCTTGGTGGCGTAGCGCTGGTGAGACGCGACGGAGTTGTGGCTGATGCCCAGGACCTGGGCATCCAGCGCCTCGAAGCGAAGGCGGTTCGCTTCGAAGGCGCGCAGCTCATGCGTTCACCCAGGGGTGTCGTCTTCCGGATAGAAGGCGAGCACGACGCGCTTGCGGCCCCGGAAGTCCGTGAGCGTGACGGCGTTCCCGGTCGAATCCGGGAGGGTGAAGGGGGGGGCTGCGTCACCTGGCCTGGGGCCGGCCTTGCTGCTCCAAAACACGCGGGGCTCCTTCCTGGACGGCCGCGGGAACCCGCGCCTCCGGGCTCAGCCTACACCGCCGGCCCCCCCGGGCGCAACACGCCCTCACGGGGTGTCGTGCTGCGGCCGGAAGCCTCGGTGCAGGAAGCCCTCGGGCATCAAGTTGCGTCGGATGGCCAGCCGCAGGGGCACCGAGTGGAAGTGGTGGCAGTGGAACAGCACCCGCGTGTGCTGCGAGACGGCGGCGAAGGCGCTCTGAACGGGCTGGGCCAGGGCGTCGCGGGCGGCCTTGAGCAGCTCGCGGGCCCGGCTGACGCGAGCCACGGCCTCCGGGTGGTGGGGGCTCGCGCAGGCCAGGCCAAAGAGGGCGATGGCCTCGAGGCACGGGGCCCCTGCCTCCACGGCCTGTTGCAGGGCCGACTCGAACTGGGCCACGGCCCCCGGCCGGCCGGCCGCGAGCAGCGCCTCGCCCAGGCACACCGCCAGCCGCGAGGCCTCCAGCCGGACCCCGATCTGCAGCGCGAGCTCGAGGCCCACTTGGGCCAGGCGCGCAGCCTCGTCCCAGCGACCCGCCGCGAGCTCGACCGCCGCCTTGGCACGCAGCGAGCGGACCTGGATGCCCTTGGACTGCGAGACGAGCGCCGCCTGGTAGGCCAGCTCGGCCCGCCAGCCAGCGTCGTCGAGCTCCTGCCGCCTCAGGTGGATCTCCGAGAGCAGGGCGTTGAGCTTGGCCTCTGGCGAGGTGTTGCCCGTCTGGTCGATCAGCTCCCGCAGGCTGCGGGCTGCGACCATGGCAGCCTCGTGCTGTCCGACGAGCAGGTGCAGCTCGACCTGGCACAGCAGCACGGGCGCTTCGACGTACTTGTTCTTGATCTCTCGCGTGTAGCCCAGCGCGGCAGCCATCTGGTCCAGCACGTGCTCGCCGCGTCCCGCCCAGGCGGAGGCGAGGGCGGCGAGGGCCGAGGCGTAGCCCTGTGCGTACTTCACGCTGTTCTTCTGGGAGACCTCGCCGGCCTCCTCCGCCCGGGCGATCGCCTCCGGCAAGTCGCCCAGCTCGATGGCGGTGATCGCCAGGTTGACCAGGGCCACGACCTCGTCGGGCCGCAGGCCTGCCTCGTAGCTGATGGTTCGCCCGGCCAGGAAGCTGGCTCGTGCCTGCCGGTGGTCCCCCAGCGTGTTCCGCGCGTCACCCAGCAGGTTGTATGAGTTGACCAGGCCCAGCTTTTCCCCGACGGGCAGCAGCACCTTCAGGGAGTTCTCGAGCAACTCGATGCCGTGCGGGATCTGCCCAGGGTCCGAGGACGCCACGCAGAAGTAGCCTGCCAGGGCGTAGGCCGCGCCCTGCAGGGGGATGTCTCCGACCTGCTCGGCCACGGAGGCGGCCCGGTTGGCTCGCTCCAACGCATCCGAGATCTTGCCGCTGAAGAACTGGGCCCGGGCTGCGGACATCAGGCAGCGGCTGACGTTGAAGCCGTCCCCCTCCGCCTCGCTGACGCGCACGGCCCGCTGCGCGTAGTCGAGTGCCACCTGAACCTCGCCGAGCAGCAGCGCGGCCTTGGCCTGGGAGCCCAGCAGGCGCCCGAGGTCCGCGCGCTTCCCGATCCGCTCGGCCAGGTCGATCGCCTCTGCCTGGACCTCCTTGGCGCCCTTGGCGTCGCCGCGGGGGCGCCGGATCGCGCCCAGCGCTGTTAAGTACCGCAGCAGCGTGTCCTGCACGTCCTGCTCGTCGGCCTCGCGCACGAACGCCAGGCCCGCGGCGATGAACTCCTCGGCCTCCTCGAGCGCGAGCAGAGCCAGGCGGCGGCTGCCCGCCTCGAGGGCGTAGGGGATGGCCCGCGCCCGGTCCCGGGCTGCCAGGCTGTGGCGTGCCAACCACGTGACCACCTCGAGGGGCTGCTCAGCCAGGGGCGTGCCCCCCAGCGAGGCCTCCAGGGCCAGCAGGCAGCGGACGTGGAGCGCCTCGCGCTGGGGCAGCGGCAGGGCCTCGTACAGGAGGCGCTGCACCTCGCTGCTCGCGAAGGCGAGGTGGCCGTCGTCCGTCGTGCGCAGGAACTGGGCGACTTCCAGGCTGTGGACAGCGTCGAGCAGGTCGTCTTCAGGCAGGTCCGCGACGGCCTGGAGCAGCTCGAGGGGGAACTGCTCGCCGACGACCGCGGCCACGGAGGCCAGCTCTCGCGCCGGCGCCGCGAGGCCCTCCAGCTGCCGCAGGCGGTAGGCCGCGCTGTCGGTGGGCACGTGCTCGCGCGAGAGCACGATGTCGGTGTTCCAGCGCCGGCCCTCCGACACCAGCACCCGCTCGCTCACGAGGTGCTCCAGCATCTGCTCGATGAGCATCGGGTTGCCCTGGCCCATCTCGTGCACCTGGTCGATAAAGCCCGGCGCGACGGTGTTGGTGCCCAGCATCGACGAGAGCATCTGGCCCACGCCTTCCCGACTGAGGGGCGGCAAGGCCACCTGCACGGCGCGGGCCAGCCACTCGGGGGAGGGGCTGGGGGCCATTCGGGAGCTCAGCACGACGAGGAGGGGGAGGGCCTCGGTGTTGCGGAGCATGTACTCCATCAGCTCCATGGAGAGCGAGTCCGCCCGGTGCCAGTCGTCGAAGGCGAGCACCAGGCCTCCGGGCTTCGCGAGCTCGCCCAGCAGCACCGTGACGGCGTCCTGGAGGCGAACCTTCTCGCGGGCCGGCGGGTCGAGTTCCGGGGCCGGCACGACGGGACGCCCCTCGGGCGTGGTGAGGGTGGGGATGAGCTTGACGAGCACGGGGGCCAGCCGCTCCACCACGTCGGGCACGCGGACGCGGGCCAGCGGCAGGGCCCGTCTCAGGGCCTCGACAAACGGGCCGTAAGGGCCGGGGGTGCCGCGCTGCGTGACGTGGAGGTGCAGCACGTCGGCGGCCTGCGTCTCGAAGCGAAGCTCGTCGAGGAGCCGCGACTTGCCCGAACCGGTCTCTCCTAGCAGCAGGATCGTGGCGCCGCTCTCCCGCCGCGCCACCCGCTCGAGGGGCGTCGTCAGCAGGCGCAGCTGGCTGTCGCGCTCAAGCATCGGGGCGGACAGCAGGGCGCCGCCGATGCCCGTCGGGACCTCCACGCCCAAGAGCTCCAGCACCTCGTAGGCAGACTGGAACCGCTCCACCGGCTCCTTGGCGAGGAGCGTCATCACCACCCGCTCCAGCGTCGGGTCGACGCCCTTGCACACGCTCGAAGGCGGCGGCGGCGGGGTGTTGAGGTGATGGCGCAACAAATCCATCAGCACGGGGCTGTTGAACGGGAGCTGCCCGGTGATCATCTCGTAGGCCAGCGCGCCGAGGGCGTAGAGGTCGGCGCGTCGGTCCACGCGGCCGCGCTTGATGACCTCCGGCGCGAGGTAGCCCACCGTGCCCCGGATCGGGCCGCCCGAGTGGCCCGCGAGGTCCATCAGGCCGAAGTCCATGAGCTTGACCGTGCCGTCGGGCTTCACGCGGACGTTGGCGCTCTTGATGTCGGAGTGGACGTAGCCGAGCTGGTGGACGTAGCCGAGCGCGAGACAAAGCTGAGCGAGCACCGGCACGACGCGGTCCGCCGGCAGCGGCACCACCTCGTCCACACCGTGCCCGGGGACGAGCTCCATGGTCAAGAAGGGATCCCCCGACTCGAGCTGGCCGTAGTCGTAGACGGCGCAGCAGTTCGGGTGGCGCAACTGGGTCATCAGCCGGAACTCTTGCTTCAGCTGCAGGTAGGACTTCTCCCCACCCTGCGCGTTGGAGCTGAGCACCTTCATGGCGAGCGTCTGACCCGTGGCGCTCTCTTCGACCTGATAAACCGCTCCCATGGCGCCTTCACCGAGGGGACGGACGATTTTGTATCTGTTGTCGAGCAACTCGGTGGGCATCAACCGTTCGGGACCCGGGAGGCATGACCGGGCACACAAGAGGTTCTTACCCACGGAAGCGGCTGACGCGCGGACACCGGCCACTCAATGCCCGGCGTGGGGGGGGTGGGGCCTTGGGCGGCGCGGCTTGACGGGCCAACCGCCGCCTGCCGCCGAGGGGGCAGGCGAGCCCGCGGCGGGGGTGGCCGCGCCGTCGTGGCCCGCGCCGTGCGGAGCGGCATGGTGATCGCCATGGCCTGCGCCGTGGGGGGGGGCCGGCGCGTCGCCGTGGCCTGCGCCGTGGGGGGCGGCCGGCGGGTCGCCGTGACCTGCGCCGTGGGGGGCGGATACCTGACCGTGGCCTCCTCCCGGCGCTCGGTGGCGCTTGTCGTAAGGATCGTCAGGCGGCGTGCCCCAGCGCATGAAGGCCCAGACGCTCCCGGCCATGAGCAGGCCGATCAGCACCACGCCGAGGACCAGCGACCTGAGTTCATCGTCCCGCATCGCCCCGCTTCCTCGCGCCGTCGACCGAGCTGCTCAGTCGACCGTCAGGGCCCACGGGCCCGCAGCCCGCTCCACGGCGAGGTAGTACCACCCCGTCTGGAAAATCATGTAGGGGAAGCTGACGGCTAGCGGGCCGACCCCGCTGTAGAGGTTCTCGCCGAGCAGGCCGTCGGCGGTATACAGGCTGACCTGGAAGGGGCCAACGGCGCCGCGATGGGTGATCGAGAAGGTGTGGATGCCGCTCGTCAGCAGCACGGGCCCCAGGATGGCCGGCTGGCCGTCCGGCCCCACGTAGCTGAGGGCCTCGCCCGTCTCGACCGGTGCCGGCGTGGCCTTCACCGAGCCGGCCAGCTGCGGCGGCAGCGCCTCAGGCTTCGTCGCGGGCGGCGGCACGGCCTCGTCGTCGGGCGGTGGGGCTGTGGCGGCCTTGTCCTTCACGATGGTCAGCACGGCCAACCCCTTCACCTTGGTGTCGAGCGCGTAGGCCGCGACGATGGTCACGCGCCCCTCGCGCAGCGCCGTCACGGCGCCGGTGGTGGCGTTCACGGTGGCGATCGTGTCGTCGGAGGACGACCACACCACGTTGCCGTTGATCTGCCCGTCCGCCAGCTGCACCTCGGCGATCAGGCGCAGGCTCTCCGAGGGCTCCATGACGGGCTTGCCAGGGGAGACCAGCACCTTCAACGCCCCGTTGGCGGCAGCCGCAGCGCTGCCGGGGGGGGGCGGCGCCGACGAGGAGGCCAAAGCGGGCGTCTCGCTGGCTCTGCCCCAGGGTCCCTCCTCGGGGGTGACGCTGACCGGCTCCACCAACAGGCAGCCTGGCAAGGCCAAGGTCGAGAGGGCTAGGGCTAGGCGGGGGGCGCGCGGCATCGGGTGGTTCCTGCTTCGGGGGCAGCAACAGGATACCACCCGGGGGACCGTGTGGGCAGAGGTCCCACGGCCAGGCTCCGGGGGCCTGGACCGGGTCGCGGGCCACCTGGCGGGTGCCCCCTTGCACAAGGTTGTTTTTCTGGTAAAACCGTCAGTGCTGGTGGCGGAGATTGAGGTGAGGCAGGTTGCGAGGGGCTATCCTCGGAGACATAATCGGCTCGTGTTCGACTTTGTGGGCTGCTCGGGCCACGCTCGACCCCCGGGCGGCCTGCAAGGACGGCACCGTGCTGACGCTGGCCGTCGCGCAACACCTGCTGGAGGGTGAGCCCCTCGCGGAGGTCCTTCGGGTGGCCTTCAAGCAGTACCCCTACGCGGGCTATGGCTGGCACTTCATGCAATGGGCCTCGGCGCCCACCGGCAGCGGTCCGTATGGCTCGCTGGGCAACGGCGCAGCCCTGCGCGTGAGCCCCGTCGCCTGGACCCGCGACACCCTGGACGGGGTGCTGGCCGACGCGGCCCGGACAGCCGCCGTCACGCACGATCATGCTGAGGGCGTCCGGGGCGCCGTGGCGCTTGCCGCGGCGATCTTCCTGGGGCGAACCCAGCCCCGGGATCGCCCGCTGCTGGAGCGCCAGGCGACGATCCGCGAGATGGTCGGGGTTCTCAGCGGCTACGACCTCGAGGTGCCGCGAGCCCAGGTCCGCGCCACGTGGGCGTGCGACTTCACGGCCGCAGGCTCCGTGCCGCCGGCCCTGATCGCCGCCCTGACGGCCTCAAGCTGGGAGGAGGCCATTGCACTTGCGCTGGGATTCTCGGCGGGTTGCACCAGGCTCACGTGCCTGGCGGGGGCCGTCGCCGAGGGCCTCTTCGGGGTGCCGGAGCCCCTCTGGCGCCAGGCCCTCACGCGGCTAGACGCGCGGCAGGCGGCGCTGGTGCAGCGGTTTGAGGCCAACGCGAGGGTCTCGTCTTAGCCTCTTCTTAACCAGAGCTTGGCATTGGGGGCGTCAGGCCCGCGGCCTGGGCCCCGACAAGGTGGATGTGGTCCCCCTGCCGCAGCTGGCTTCGGAAAGGCACCCCATGAAGCGCCTGGTCTCTTCCCTGGCACTGGTCCTGGTCACCGCGGGGTGTGGTGTCAGCCCGGGGGCCGTGTCGCCTGCAGCCCCCACGCTGCGCGCCGCCGAGGCCGCGCTGGCCGCTGAGGCGCGCACCGGCATCAAGGGGCAGCTGCGCCTGGCCCGGCGCCCCTGGTCAGTGTTCCGCCCGACCTACGACCTGCTCGAAGGGGACCGCCGCGTCGGCACCCTGCAACGCAAGTTCTTCGCCACGACCTCCACGTGGCGCCTGATGGACGGCAATGAGCAGGAGATCGGCTTGGCGGAGCAGGCCGCCGTGAGCCTCGGCTTCCGGGCGCTGGTGCGCTCCAGCCGCGGCGCCGTGGTGGGCGAGGTGCGCCAGGACGTCCTGCGGAGCTTCTTTCGTCCAGGCGTGGTGCTCAGGGTCCTCGACGCCGAGCAGCAACTCGTGATGCGCAGCAGCCCTGCCTGGTTCACCCTGCAGGCCCGCGTGGACCTGCTGGACGACCAGAACCAGCGCATCGGCACGATGGTGCCCGTCTGGTTTGCACGGGGCGAGGCGCGGCTTCTGGACCTGCAGCAGGGGGTGGACAGGCGCCTGCTGCTGGCCTTCCTCGCGGCCCAGATCGATCTGGCCGACCGCCGCTCGAGCTCGGACGACAGCCCGTCGCCCGCGCCGTCGGCCGCCCCTGACCCTGCTCCAGCGCCGCCGCAGCCCACCTTGCCCCCGCCACCGCCCGCGCCGCCCGTGCCCTCCGCGCCGCCGCCGCTGCCCTGATAGCGACGGCGACCGAGCCCGGTCAGTCCTCGATCAGGTACCGAGTCTCCTGCGTCTTGGCCTCGAGCCGCACGCCCAGCGTCCACCCCGAGTACTCGGCGGCGAACGGCAGGTAGAGGTACCCCAGGCTGACGGCCATGCGGCTGCCCCGCACGAACGGCGTGGGCAGGCTCAACGAGGCGCTGGGCTCGAGCGACAGGTTCTGCCCGAGCGGGTTCGGCCCGATGTGGGCGAGGTCCTGCGTCAGCCCGACGTGGAGGTTGGCGTCCAGCCCCAGCCAGGAGGGCGTGCGGTCGGCGAAGCCTGTCCAGCCAGGCCACAGGCCATCCCCCCGGAGGCCGGGCAGGCGGGACTCGAGGCCGACGAGCACCCCCGCGTAGCCGAAAATCGGCGCGAGTTCCCGACCCGCCTGGCCGATCGGGGGCGTGCCGTAGGCCATGCCCCCGACGTACACGGGGCGGAAGAAGGTCAGGTAGCGCACGCTGCGGAAGCCGTAGAGCGCGCCGGTGTAGCGATCGTTGTCGATCAGCTTCACCTCCGGGCCAAACTTGGAGCGCTGCACGCGACGCTCCTTGCCGCCGGCGGGCGTCATCCCGGGGGGCAGGGGCGCTGCGTTGGGGTCGACCTCACCGAAGACCTGGTCGCGCACGAGCTCCAGCGTCGCGCAGCCGCCGCACGCGAGCAGGGCGACCAGCAAGCCGAGCGACCCGGCGAGGTGGCACGCCACGGGCGGGCCTGAGGGGGCGCAGGGGGGCACGGACGTTCCTCGGCAGGGGGCTCGGCCATTGTACCCGCGCCGCTCGTGCGTCGGTGGGCAGGACCCGGTATGATGCGGAGGTTCTCCCCGCCTCTTGCCCCGAGGTCTGCCTGATGACGTGTGCCCCCCTGCCCCTCTCTCCCCGCCTGCGCCGCTCGGGCGTGAAGCTGGCGATCGCCACCGGCCTGCTTGCGCTGGGGGCTGCTCCAGCCGTGGCCGGGCTGGGAGGCTGGACCGGGGGCGACCCTGCCGTGCGGGCGCAGGACGACATGTTCCAGGCCGCCAACGGCGGCTGGCTGAAGGCCGCCGCCATCCCCGCCGACAAGCGGGCCTACGGGACCTTCCTGCAGCTCCGGGAGCGCTCGGACGAGGAGGTGCGGGGGCTCCTCGAGGCCGCCTCGCGGGCCCCGGGCAAGGACGCTGATGCCCGCCTCATCGGCGCCTTTTATGGGGCCTTCAACGACACGGCCACCATCGACAGGCTCGGCCTGGCGCCGCTGGCGCGGGAGCTCGCCCGCATCGGCCACCTGAAGTCCCTGCGGGACGTGGCGCGTCACCTCGGCGACCTGGGCAGCATGGGGGTGGGCAGCCCGCTGGGGGTGTGGGTGCAGGCCGACGCCAAGGACCCCACCATCAACACGGTGTACTGGACGCACGGCGGGCTTGGCCTGCCCGACCGGGAAGACTACCTCAGCAAGGACGAGAAGGCCGCGGCTCGGCGGGCCGCGTACAAGACCTACCTCGAGACCCTGTTCGCGCTCGCGGCCGGAGACGCGCGCTGCCCCGTCGCCGACCAGGCGGACGAGCGCCCGGCGGCCGAGCTGGCTGCGGACGTGCTCGCCTTCGAGACCCGCCTGGCCGAGATCCACTGGAAGCGCGTCGACCGCCGCGACCCCCTCAAGACTTACAACCCGATGCCGCTCGCCGAGCTGCCCGCGGCCTTCGGCTCGGACTTCGACTGGGGCGCCTACGCCGGGGCCACCGGCATCCCGGCAGGCAGCACCGTGGTGATCCGGGAGACCAGCTTCTTCAAGGGCTTCGGGCCGCTGGCGGCCACCACCACGATGGACACCTGGCGCGCCTACATGCGCGCCCGCCTGCTCGACAGCGCGGCCTCGATGCTGCCGGCGGCCTACCGCCGGGCGAGCTTCGAGTTCCACGGCCGGGCCCTCACGGGGCTGCAAGAGCCCGAGAAGCGCTGGAAGAGCGCCGTGCAGGAGACCAACGGGTACGTCGGCGAGGCGATCGGCAAGCGCTTCGTGGCGCTGCACTTCCCCCCGCAGGCGAAGGCGCGGATGCAGCGCCTGGTGCGTCACCTGCTGGAGGTGTACCGCGAGGGGCTCACCGGCCTGGCCTGGATGACGCCCGAGACCCGCCAGGAGGCGCTGACGAAGCTCGCCGGGATGCGCGTGAAGATCGGGTACCCCGACGTGTGGCGCGGCTACCCGGGGCTGACGTTCGACCGCCAAGACGCCGTCGGCAACGCCCTGCGCGCGGCCCGGTTCCTGCACGCCCGCGACCTCGCCGAGATCGGCAAGCCCGTCGACCGCACGCGCTGGATGATGGAGCCGCAGGTCGTCAATGCCTACTACAGCCCGCTCGGCAACGAGATCGTCTTCCCCGCCGCGATCCTGCGCCCGCCGTTCTTCGACATGCAGGGCGATGACGCTTTCAACTACGGGGCGATCGGCGCCGTCATCGGCCATGAGATCAGCCACGGCTTCGACGACTCGGGCCGCCGCTACGACGCCGAGGGGCGCCTGCGCGACTGGTGGACGCCGGCCGACGAGGCCGCCTTCAAGGCCCGGGCTGACCGCCTCGTGGCCCAGTACGGCGCCTACGAGCCGCTGCCGGGCCTCAAGGTCGACGGCCAGCTGACGCTGGGCGAAAACATCGCCGACCTCGCGGGCGTGGCGATGGCCTACCGGGCCTACGAGCGCAGCCTCGGCGGCAAGGCCGCCCCGGTCAAGGACGGCCTGACGGGGGCGCAGCGGTTCTTCCTGGGCTATGCCCGCGTGTGGCGCTCGAAGAGCCGCCCGGAGTGGCTCCGGACGCGCCTTCAGGTGGACACGCACTCGCCCGAGCAGTACCGGGTCAACGGCGTGCTGACGAACCTGGACGCCTTCCATGAGGCCTTTGGATTGAAGCCCGGCGACGGGATGTTCAAGGCCTCCGCGGAGCGGGTGCGGATCTGGTGAGCGGGGGGCCTGGCCCCTGAACGAACAAGCCCCCCGGCCAGCCGGGGGGCTTGCTGCGTCAGGCGCTACTCTTGCAGGTCGGGCGCCATGCCCCACAGCCGCGGCGACCGCCACAGGCGGCACACCAGCAGCTCGCGCTCGAAGACCATCTCACGCGGCAGGCGGTCCACCAGCGTGAGGAAGAGCTCGTCGTGCATGAGCGTCTCGCGCTTCCAGTCCTCGCGGTCGACGCGCATCAGCTCGCCGAACTTCTCGAAGGAGAAGTCGAGCCCCTCCCAGTTGAGGTCGTCGTAGCGGGGCATCCAGCCCACGGGGCTCTCGACGGCGTAGGCGTTGCCGTGCATGCGCTTGAAGATCCACTCCAGCACCCGCATGTTCTCGCTGTAGCCTGGCCAGAGGAAGCTGCCACCCTCGTCCTGGCGGAACCAGTTCACGTGGAAGATGCGCGGCGGCGCCGTGACCTCGCGGCCCATCTTGAGCCAGTGGCTCAGGTAGTCGCCCATGTGGTAGCCCGCGAAGGGCAGCATCGCCATCGGGTCGCGGCGCACCACCCCCACCTGGCCGGCCGCCGCCGCCGTGGTGGCGGAGCCCATCGTGGCGCCGAGGTACACGCCGTGCGTCCAGTTGAAGGACTGGAACACCAGCGGGACGAGCGAGGTCCGCCGGCCGCCGAAGATCATGCCGCTGATGGGCACGCCGTGCGGGTCGTCGTAGGCGGGGTCGATCGTCGGGCACTGCTGGATGGGGGCCGTGAAGCGGGCGTTCGGGTGGGCCGCCTTGCGGCCGCAGTCCGGCGTCCACGCCTGGCCCGTCCAGTCGGTGCAGCTGGCTGGCGGCGTGTCCGTCATGCCCTCCCACCAGACGTCACCATCCGGCGTCAGCGCCACGTTCGTGAAGATCGTGTTGGCCCGGATCGAGGCCATCGCGTTGGGGTTCGTCTTGTCGGAGGTGCCGGGCGCCACGCCGAAGAAGCCGTTCTCCGGGTTGATGGCGTACAGCCTCCCGTCCTCGCCGGGGTGCATCCAGGCGATGTCGTCCCCGACAGTGGTGACCTTCCAGCCCGCGTAGGCGGCCGGCGGGATCAGCATGGCGAAGTTGGTCTTGCCGCAGGCGCTGGGGAAGGCCGCCCCGAGGTAGCTCTTCTCGCCCTCCGGGCTCTCGACGCCCATGATGAGCATGTGCTCGGCCATCCAGCTCTCGTCGCGGCCCTGCACCGAGGCGATGCGCAGCGCGAAGCACTTCTTGCCGAGCAGGGCGTTGCCGCCGTACCCCGAGCCGAACGACCAGATCTCCCGGTCGTCGGGGAAGTGCACGATGTACTTGTTGTCCTTGTTGCAGGGCCAGGCAGAGTCGGCCTCGCCGGTGGCCAGGGGGGCGCCGACGGAGTGCAGGCACTTCACGAACTCGCCGTCGGTGCCAAGGGCCTCCAGCACGCGGGTGCCCATGCGGGTCATGATCTTCATGTTCACGACGACGTAGGGCGAGTCGGAGATCTCCACGCCGAACTTGGCGTAGGGCGAGCCGAGGGGGCCCATGCAGAAGGGGACGACGTACATCGTGCGCCCCCTCATGCAGCCGGTGAACAGCCCCTTCAGGGTCCCCCGCATCTGGGCGGGCTCCATCCAGTTGTTGGTCGGGCCCGCCTCTTCCTGGCGCCGGCTGCAGATGAAGGTCCGGTCCTCGACGCGGGCCACGTCGCTGGCGTCCGAGCGGCACAGGAAGCTGTTCGGGCGCTTGGCCTCGTTCAGCTTGATGAAGGTGCCTGCCTCCACCATCTGGGCGCACAGCGCATCGTACTCGGCCTGAGACCCGTCACAGACCACGACTCGGTCCGGCTGGGTCAGCGCGGCGATCTCCTCAACCCAGGCGCGAAGGCGGGGGTGGGTGATGGAGAGCGGGGTGGCGACAGTCGTCATTGACTTTCCTTCCTCCTGCAAGTGCACGCCGGGCCCTCTCGCCGGGCCCTCCCATGGTGCACGCTCCGATCGTACCAGATCATGCGCCAACCAAGGCTCGCGGTCCTCGGATTCCGTGGGGAACCCGGAGGGCCGTGGGCGGGTCGGGTCAGGCCGGGTTGGCCGCCTGGGGGCCGGCCTGAAGCGGCTTGCGGCCGTGCGGGCCCGTCTCGGGCAGCAGCAGGCCGCCGACGGCCAGCACCCACGAGAATGCCGCCCAGATGGCCAGGCCCGGCACAAAGGAGCCGGCTGCGTCGTGCAGCCACCCGACGACCACGGGCGACAGCGACGAGAAGGTGTAGGCCACCGAGAACACCGTCCCCATCATCAGCGAGACGTGCTGGGGCGTGAGGCCGGGGAGCTCCATCGGGATCGTGAAGAGCGGCCCGACGTAGGTGAACAGGGCCACGCCGAGGGCGATCGCCGCGATCGTCAGGGTGATCGGGTCAGGGCTCAGGATCATCCCGAAGGCCGCCAGGCCCATCAGCCCCCCAGCCCCGACGATGAAAGGCCGGCGCAGGCCGAGGCGCTGCGAGGCGAAGCCCGCCAGGATGGCCGTCGGGATGCCCACGAGGTTGAACAGGCCGGTGTAGTTGGCCGCCATCGCCTGGGACATGCCGTAGGCCTCCGTGTAGTGCTTGGGCAGCCAGGTGTTGAAGGCCAGGTAGAGGGCCAGGGGGCCGGCGAAGGCGAGGGCGATGAGCCAGGTCTCGCGGAGGCGCCAGACGTCGGCATAAGACACGGAGGCCGCAGCCGGCGCTGGCGTGCCAGCGGCAGGCGCCGCGGCGACGGCCTCGCGGCCCAGCACGGCCCAGGCCAGCATCAGGGCGACAGACAGCAGGCCGTAGGCGAGCAGCGTCTGGCGCCAGCCCACCGCCGTCGCCAGGGGCACCGTCGCGAAGAGCGTGACGGTGATGCCCGTGTTCACGGCCACGTTGTTGATCGCGTTCACGAGCGGGCGCTCCCCGGCGGGGAACCACTGCATGACCATCGGGCCGAGCAGGGTCACGACGATTGCCCCGCCGATGCCGAACACGAAGCGGGAGCCCAGGAAGACCTCGAAGCTTGGCGCGAAGGGCGCCAGCGCGGCGGCCGAGATGCACAGCGAGCCCAGCAGGATGGTGCGCTTGAGGCCGATGCGCACGGCCAGCAGCCCGGTCAGCAGGGGCGCGACGACCTTCGCGGCGGACACCATCGTCGTCAGCAGCCCGAGCTGTGCGAGGCCGATGCCGAAGTGGCCCTGCAGATCCCCCATCAGGGGCGTGATCGCGATCCACGAGAGGCCGAAGACGGCGTAGGTCAGGAACAGCAGCGCCTCGATCACGAAGCGGTAAGGGGTCGGGCGGTCGGCGGACACGGGCGGCACCTCCGGGGGCGGGCAGGGGGCTCGGTGGCTGGGGCGTCCCGCCGGGGCGGGCGGGGGGCGCGGTGACAGAGACGTCCCCAGCATGCGCCAGGGACGTTTCAGGGGCGTTACAGCTGGCCTGGCTGCCGCCCGGACACCCCGCCCGGGCACCTGCCCCCCGGTCTGACGGCCCCCCGGACACGCCGCCCGTGCACCCGAGGGGCCGCCAGACCGGGCGCGCGGGCGGCAGGGCGCCCGCGGCCGGGGGGAGCGGCTCAGAGCACGAGGCCGCCGTCCACGCTCAGCGTGTGGCCGGTGACGAAGGCTGCGTCGGGCGAGGCCAGGAAGAGGTAGGCCCGTGCGATGTCCGCCGGCTGGCCGAGGCGCCCCAGCGGCGTCTTGTCGGCCATCATCGTGAGCACCTTCTCGGGCATGGCAGCCGTCATCTCGGTCTGGATGAAGCCGGGGGCCACCGCGTTCACGGTGATGCCCTTGCGGGCGAGCTCGCGGGCCCAGGTCTTGGTCATCGCGATCACGCCGGCCTTGGTGGCGGCGTAGTTCGTCTGGCCGAAGTTGCCATACAGCCCGACCACGCTGGACGCGTTGATGATGGCGCCACGGCCCGCTGCGACCATCGCCGGCGCGACGGCCTGCGTGACGTTGAAGACGCCCTTCAGGTTGACGTCGAGGACGCGGTCGAACTGCTCGGCCGTCATCTTGAGCAGGGTGGCGTCCATCGTGATGCCCGCGTTGTTGATGAGCACGTCGATGCGCCCGTGGCGGGCGAGCACCTGGCTGACGACGGCGTCGACGTTCGGCCTGTCCGTCACGTCCATGGCGTGCGCGTCGGCCTGGCCGCCGGCCTCCCGGACCTGG
Source organism: Candidatus Sericytochromatia bacterium (assembly GCA_035285125.1). Lineage (GTDB taxonomy): Bacteria > Cyanobacteriota > Sericytochromatia > S15B-MN24 > JAQBPE01 > JAYKHL01. Next base: position 20,390 of record JAYKHR010000079.1, read on the forward strand.
GCTGCCACCTGCTCGGCGGCGTCGACGTCGCGGTCGCAGACGATGGCGACGGCGCCCTCGCGGGCGAACAGCCGCGCCGTCTCGGCGCCGATGCCCCGGCCGCCGCCGGTGATGAGGACAACACGATCTGCCATGCGCATGGGGAACACCTTTCTGGGAGATGGGGGATGAGAGGGTTGGCGCCGGGCTCCGCGGCCTCGAAGGCCGGGAGGGAGGGCGCCCGTCGGGCTCGCTCCCCTCGCCCTGCGGACGGGGAGAGGGTCCGCGTCAGCGGGGGTGAGGGGTCGCCAGCACCTGGCCGAACTGCTTGCGCAGGTCTCCCTTCACCACCTTGCCGGTGGCGTTGCGGGGCAGCGAGGGGACGAACACGACGGAGCGCGGGAGCTTGTATCGGGCCACGTGCTCGCCGAGGTAGGCCAGCACGTCGGCCTCGGAGAGGGCGCCGGGGGTGCGCAGGGCGACGATGGCCCGGCCCACCTCGCCCCACTTCGCATCTGGCACGCCGATGATGGCGGCCTCTGCCACGTGGGGGTGGCGCGCGAGGTGGTTCTCGAGCTCTGCCGGGTACACGTTCTCGCCGCCGGAGATGAACATGTCTTTCTTGCGGTCGACGATGTAGAAGTAGCCCTCGGCGTCCCGCCGCACGAGGTCGCCCGTGCGGAGCCAGCCGCCGGTGAACGCCGCGCGGGTGGCCGTCTCGTTGTTCCAGTAGCCAGGAAATACGTGGGGGCCCTTGATGAGCAGCTCGCCCGTCTCGCCGGGGGGGACGTCCTGGTCGTGGTCGTCCACGACGCGGACGTCGACGTGCATGTTGGGGAAGCCCACGGAGCCGGCCTTGCGCACGGCGTCCCGGGCGTCGAGCGTGAAGCAGTTGGGGCCCGCCTCCGTGAGGCCGTAGCCCTGCTTGAAGGTGAGGCCGCGGCCCGCGTACGCCTCGATCAGCGAGACGGGGCAGGGCGCGCCGCCCGAGATGAAGAAGCGCAGCGACGAGAGGTCGGCCGTCGCGAAGCCCTGCGACTCCAGCATCATCTGGAACATCGTGGGCACGGCGAAGACGACGGTGATGCGGTGCTCGTCGATGAGCTGCAGCGAGCGCACGGCGTCGAACTGCGGCATCAGCACGATCGTGCCGCCGCGGTGGATGAGGGGCGTCGTCAGCACGTTGAAGCCGCCCGTGTGGAAGAAGGGCGTGTGCGTCAGCGTGACGTCGTCGTGGCGCAGATCCCAGCCCACCTGGGTGTTGATGGCGTTCCAGGTGATGGTGCCATGCGTGAGGACGGCGCCCTTGGGGGCCCCCGTGGTGCCGGAGGTGTAGAGCACGAGGTGCGGGTCGTCGAGGGAGATGGCCGGCTCTGGCGGCGCCGCCTCGCTGGCCTGGGCCAGCAGCGCCTCGTAGTGACTCGCGTCGGCGGCTGCCTCGTAGGGCACGACGTGGGGGATGGGCAGCTGGCTGGTGACGGCGTGAACCGTCTGCTCGAAGTGGGGGCCGAAGAACAGCGCCTTCGGCGCGGCGTCGCCGAGGATGTACTGCACCTCGGCGGCCGCGAGCCGCCAGTTCACGGGCACGAGGATCGCGCCGAGCTTGCCGGCGGCGAAGAACAGCTCCAGCGTCTCGACGCAGTTGTGCGCCAGCACGGCTACGCGATCGCCCTTGCGGAGGCCGAGGTCGTGGTAGAGGGCGCGGGCGAGCGCATCCACGCGGTGGTGGAACTCCCGGTACGTGATGCGGCGGTGCGTCGCCGTGCAGACGAGCGCGGTCTTTTCCGGCGTGTACATGGCCCAGCGGGCCAGCCAGTCTCCGAAGTGCATGGGCGGTTGCCTCGGGTGCGGGGGGGGGGCGAACTTCCCCACGGTAGAAGGCGGGCGTTACGGGGTCGTTACAGGGCCTCTTTGCCGCTTGTGCGTCACTTGCGGCGGGACGTGCGAAGCTGGTAGGCGGCCAGCTCGGCGTCGTCCACCAGCCAGTCGCGGCCGACCTTTTGCGCCTTCAAGGCCCCGCGTTCACAGGCCTTGCGCAAGGCCACCGGGGTCAGTCCCGCGATCGCCGCGGCCGCGGGGGGCCATGGCGGCGCCCTCAAGCCTCCACCGGCTCCCCCGCCTCGATCCGCTTTGCCACCCGCTGCGTCTCCGGCATCGGGTCGATGTCGAGCTCGTCCGAGAGCAGCACCACGCAGCGGTCGTAGGTCCGCAGCGCCGCGGCCCGGTCGCCCTGCCGGTAGTAGGCCACCATCAGCAGCCGGTGGGCCTCCTCGGTCAGGGGCTCGAGGGCGAGCAGCCGCGAGCACCAGTCGATGCAGCCCGCGTCCTCGCCGCGCGCCGAGAGCAGCCGGGCGAGGCGCAGGGACCCCTCGGCGAACCGGTGCGCGAGGCGCTCGCGCTCGCGGTCACACCAGGCCTCGTGGCTGGTGAAGGCCTGCAGGAACGGGCCCTCGTAGCGCTCCAGGGCCGCCCGGTAGGTGGCGAGGAGCCTGTCTTCGGGCTCCCTCTGCGCCTCCATCGCGGCGGCCGCGTCGAGGCCGTCCTCGAAGGCTGCCACGTCGAGGGCCACCTCGGGCGGCCCGGCGAGGCCGTAGCCGCCGCCGCTGCGCAGCACGAAGCGCGAGGGAGCCCCGGCCGCGCGGTCAGGCTCCAGCGCCTTGTTGAGGGCGTTGAGCACCACACGGAAGGCGCCATCGGCCGTGCCGGGGTCGGCCTCTGGCCACAGCGTGTCGAGGATGCGGGCCTTGGAGAGGGTCTGGCCGCGCGCCGCGATCAGCAGGTGCAGCAGCTGGCGGGCCTTCTCGCGGCCCCAGACGCGCTCGCCGAGCTCCTGCCCGGCGAGCCAGACGCGGAAGCGGCCGAGGGCCTGGAGCCGCAGCGGGGCGTCGGGGGCCGGTGCCGGGGGCGGGGCGCTGGGAGCTTCCCCCGGCGCGGCCTGCCAGGCTGTCGGGGGGATCCCGTGGCGTTGAGCCGCCTGCACGAAGCGCTGGGCCGCGGTCGCATCCGGGAAGCCCATCAGCGTGGGGCCCGTGACGAGGAACCCGTGCCCCTCCTGCCGCACGCGCTCCGCAAGCTCCGCCGCGAGCGCGGCGAAGCCGGCCTCGTCACCGTCGCGCAGCGCAGTGCGGGCCGCCGCGAGCGCCACGCAGGCCTGCCCGAAGGCGTCCTGGCAGGCCTCGAAGCCCGCTCGCGCCCGGGCGAGCCAGGGCCCGGCGCGGCGATCGCCCGCCTCGCACCAGCCTGCGCCGACGGCCAAGGCCGTCAGGGCCACGACCCAGCCGTCCCCGGCCCCCTCGGCGATCGCGGCGGCCTCTGCCGCCAGCGCCTCGGCCACGTCCCCGTCGCCCCGCCGGGCCGCGAGCAGGGCCCGGCCGAACAGGGGCTCGGCCCGCAGCCGCGCGACGCCGATGGCCTCGGCCAGCGCCAGGGCGGCGGCGTAGTCTTGCTCGGCCGCCTCGGGCCGCCCCGCGACGACGTGGGCGTGCCCGCGGCGCATCAGCCCGACGGCCTCGGCCCAGGCCGCCTGCTGCCGCCGGGCTCGCTCCAGCCCGGCCGTGGCGGCCCGCTCCGCGGCCGGGGCATCCCCGGCCAACGCCTCCACGAAGGCCAGCACGAGGGCCGGCTCGCGGTGGGCGCGGGACGGCGCCTCCGCGTTCTCCGCGCCCAGCGCCCCGTGCAGGATGGCACGCGCCTCCGCCAGCCGCCCGAGCCTCAGGCGCAACCGCCCCTCGTGGGCCGTGACGTCGGGCAGGGCCTCGCGCACGTCGGCAAACAGCGCGAGGGCGCCGGCCGCGTCCCCCCGGTTCAGGCGGTTCTCGGCCATCAGCACGAGCAGCTCCGAGCGGCGCCGCGGATCCTCCGCGTCGGCCAGCGCCGCCTCCAAGTGGGGCTCCGCGAGGGTCGGGCGGGCCGTGTCGAGGTACACCAGCGCGAGGCCGGCGCTCGCGCGGGAGCGCCCCTCGGCCGCGTCGCCGTAGGCCCGGCGGGCCCGCTCGTACCAGCCGATTGCATCTTCGAATGCGGCAGCCAGCCGGGCCGCGTCGCCGAGGCCGACCAGCAGGGCCGGCGCCACGTCGAGCGACGCCTGTGGCAGCCGCCCGGCCCAGGCGGCCAGCAATCCGCCGCGACCCTGATCGACGAGGTCGGGGGCCAGCAGGGCCATCATCGCGATGGCGGGCTCGTGGGCCCCGGCCGCGAGCAGCTGCACGATGGCCTCCTCGGGCTCGCCGTGGGTCGCGAGGGCGTGGGCCGCCGCCTGGCGTGCGACGGCGAGCTGGCCCTGCTCGGCGAGCCGGGCCAGCAGGAACTCGCGCATCAGGTGGTGGTGGCGGTAGGCCTGGCCCTCCAGCGAGATCAGGAAGAGCCCGTGGTCGTGCAGCGCCCGGAGGCTCGCCTGGGCCTCCGCTGCCCCGCCCGGCAGCCGCGCCAGCGTCGCACAGACCCCCGGCTCCAGCCGCTCCAGCGGCGCGGTGGCGAAGAGGAAGGCCACGAGGGCGGGCTCCAGCCGGGAAAGCGCCTCCGCGGCGAGGTAGCCGAAGAGGTCCTCGTGGCCGGGCAGCCCGGAGCCGGGGCCCGAAGCCTGCAGGCGCCCGGCGACGAGCGGCAGCGCCATCGGCCAGCCCTCCGTCTCGGCGAGCAGGGCCGCGACGGCCTCCGGGGGGGCGTCGAGGCCGTGCACCGCCGCCAGCCAGGCCGTGAGTTCCTCCGGCGTGAAGGCGAGGTCCGCCTGCCCGATGGTCACCACCTCCCCCGCGAGGCGCCAGCGCGGCAAATCCGGCAGCTCGGGGGGCGTGCGGGCCGTCAGCACGACCCGCAAGTTGGGCGGCGCGTGGCGCACGAGGTGGCCGACCAGCGCCGTGACGCCCGAGCCCGCGACGCGGTGGAAGTCGTCGAGCACGAGCCAGGTCTCGGCCGTGAGCCGGTCGAGCCAGGCGTCCGCGAGGGCCTCGATCGCCGCCTCGCCGTGCCGCTCAGCCCCGCCCGGGGCCGCCAGCAGCGTCAGCATCCGCCCCGCCGCCCCGGGGTGGGCGCGGTGCGCCGCGTGGGCCAGGTGAACGGCGAAGGTCTGCGCATCGGCGTCACGCTCCGAGAGCTCGTACCAGATGGTCGGCACGCCCCGCGCCCGCACGTGAGCCGCCACGAGGGAGGACTTGCCGTAGCCCGCTGCCGCCACGACGAGCCCCAGCCGGGCCTCGGTGAGGGTCTCCAGGCGCGCATCGAGCCGGGCGCGGCCCAGGTGGGAGCGCCGGGGCGTGGGCAGCACGAACTTGGTGCGGGTGACGAGGTCTTCGCCGAAGAGGGGCACGGGGGATCCTTCCGCTGGGAGTCCGGACCTCTTCTACCGCGGTGTCAGGCCGGCGCCACTTCGAAAGCCACGACGTTGCGTTCTTCGCGGCTGAACTCGATGCCGACGAGGGTGACGGTGACGCCGGGTTCCCGGTACTTCTCGGCGTAGCCCTTCGCTTGGAGTTGCGCGAGGGCACGGC
>JAYKHR010000080.1:0-7622 GCA_035285125.1 Candidatus Sericytochromatia bacterium
TGGACGGCTGACTACGGCCAGTGCATCGACCTGTCAGCCAAGTGGCGCACCGCCCTGAGGTTCGAGGGTATCGAAACGCAGCTCATGGTCGTGGACCCCTCGGTGGGCGCAGCCGGCACGATGACGCTCGACGGCAAGCTCGCGCACGGCAAGACGCACGGGTTCCTGGTCTTCCGACACAACGGGCAGGAGTACATCATGGACCCCACGGTGCGGCAGTTCTTCAGGGGTGGCGGAAGCACCCCCCCCATCTTCATCGGCACGCGCGACGACGCGGCCGTGATGTTCACGCGTGAGCAGGGCCGTCTTCAGGTGGAGATTGGCGCCGACCGCCACGAGGGCCGTTACGATCCGCTGGCCTTCACCGAGCTGGTCTACGGCCTCGGGACCTACAGGTCCCTGCGAGTGCCCATCGGGGATTGAGCCCCTACGGACTCAAGCCACCGGGTCGTCCTCGAGCACGCGCTGGGCGTAGCCCTCCACGAGGGCCGAGCGGCGGCTCTTGCCCATGGCGCGTGCGAGCACATCCAGTGCCTCTTGCGGGCTCCCGCCCCGTCCGTGCCAGTGAGCGGGCCCCCCCGGACCCGGCAGGAAACGGCGGGCCGTGACGCCCTTCAGCGTGAGCTGCGCGAACCAGACGCCCGCATCGTGCGCGAGGGAAAGCGAGATGCCCGGGGCCACCGGCACCGTCTGGTTGGCGCTGGCGGCCTTGTGGGCCGACTCGACGCTTTCGCCGCCACAGGTCTCCTTCAGCGTCTGAAGCAACTCGAACAGGCGCTGCTCCGACCAGTCCTCGGCCTTGATCTGCGCGAGTTCCTCGATGCGCCCCGGCCCGTGCAGCAAGCCTGCCAGGGTGTTCTGGGCCTGTCGGTTGGCAGAGATGGCAGCCATCTGCCGGTGGTGAGCGAGCGCCGCGCCCCCGACGACACACGCGGCGAGGCCCGCCCACAACGGCCCCCCGAGCGCCGCAGCAAAGCCCAGGGTGCCGAGGACGGCGGCTGCCATGGCGGGGTCCACGGAGGGCAACAAGGGTCGGTGGGCTGGCATGTGTGGGTCACCTCCGGTCAGGCTGGCTGTTCTATACCCGAAGCTTGCGCCCGGGCGTCGGCACGGTCATCTTCCAACCTGTCCCCTGGCTTCGAGGCCGCGCCACGCCAACCCTGCCCATCCCTGCCCAGCCCGTGTTGCTGCTCGTCGCCTCCAACGTCTTCATGACGCTGGCCTGGTACGGGCATCTGCGGCACCAAGCCGCCGCGCCCTGGTGGGTGGCAGCCCTGGCATCCTGGGGCATCGCCTTCTTCGAGTACATGCTGCAGGCGCCGGCCAACCGCATTGACCACACGGTCTTCAGCGTGGCGCAGCTGAAGATCCTGCAAGAGGTCGTCACCCTGGCCGTGTTCGCGCCGTTTGCGGTGCTCTACCTGCGCGAGACGCCGCGGCTGGACTTCCTCTGGGCCGGCCTGTGGATGGTCGGCGCCGTGTACTTCATGTTCAGGCCGGCCGCCTGAAGCCGGGCCTCAGCGGACGGCGCGGCTCCACTCGGAGGGGTACGCGACGCCAGGCGGCACGATGCCGATGACGCGGCCGTTCGTGGCGTTCACGTGGACCATGTTGCCGCCGGCCGCCACGCTCCAGATGGGCGTGACGAAATTCATCGGGTGCGTCAGCGTCAGCACGCGCAAGGGGTTGGTGTTGCCGGGCACGTACCAGGGCGCTGAGAGCTGCAGCGCACGCTGCGCGGAGATCTCCACGGTGGTGAGGGGCTTCAGGCGGTCCATCGGCTTCACCAGCGTCGGCTCGTCGTAGGTCACGACGCGCTGCCAGGCATCCTTGGGGAAGCTGGCTACGACCATCACGGCCTTCTTGCTCGGAGAATAGAACGAGTGGTTGACGCTGGAGAGTTGCTCCACGCGAAGCACGGCCCAGGCGACGAAGCGCAGCTCCGCGTCATCGGCCCACTGGCCGGCCCGGCTGCGGGCTGCAGCCTCAACATCCTCCGGCGTCACGGTTGCCCCTGGCCCGGCGATGCGCCGCCCACCCAGGTCAGCGCTGGCGCGTACAGCGCCGGCTGCGCTCCGGGACCCAGGCGCGGCGGCGGGCGTCGAGGCACAGCCGGTGAGCAGGGCGAGGGCCAGGGGCAGGGCAACCAGACGCATCGGGCAAGTCCTCATCGAACGAGGCCACACAACGTGCCCCGTCCTCCGATCGTGCACCGGCTTAACGCATATAGCAATAAAAGATAACCTCTAGTTAACCTCTAACCCAAAGGGTCGTCCTCCTGTGAGCCCGACGGGGTCACGCTGCTAGGATCGCCCCGGGCACGATGCCCGGAGGGAGGAGAGCATGGGCCGCAAGAGCAGCCACCGGATGGGGTGTGGGCAGCACCACGATCCACCGAGTGCGGCACGCACCCAGCCGGCGACCCGGCAGTTTCCGCCGCACGTGCCCCACGCCCACGAGGGGCTTCACGGCACGGTGCTCTGCGAGCGCTGCCACGCGATCTGGCACAAGAAGCGCTGGCACCTCGACGAGGTGGAGTACGCCGCCCACCTGAGCGACCCCGAGACGACGCGGGGCATCTGCCCTGGCTGCCTTGCCGTCGAACGCCAGACCTACGACGGCGAGGTGTGGCTGCGCAGCCCCCTGCTGACGCGGGACCACGAGGCAATCCTGGGCCTGGTGCGGAACACGGAGGCACTGCTGCGCGAGCACAACCCGCTGGCACGCATCGCCGCGATCGAGGAAAACGCCGGCGACATGCGGCTGCTGACGATCTCGCCATTCCTCGCGGAGCGAATCGGCAAGGAACTCAAGAAGGCCTACGATGGGGAGCTGCTGGTGGAACACGTCGAGCGCGAGCGCTTCGTGCGGGTGTTCTGGACCCGTGAGGACGTGGCGTCCTGATGGCGCTCGGCGTCAGGGGCGCTTCCACGCCAGCGAGAGGCCGTCGCCCACGGGCAGCAGGGCGTAGTCGATCGCAGGGTCCGCGCACATCCGGGCGTTGAGCGCCCGGATCACGGCGGTGTCCGGGTCCGTGCAGGTGGGGTCGGCCACGCGCCCGCCCCACAGGGTGTTGTCCACGGCAAGCAGGCCACCCGGGCGCAGCAGCGCGAGGGCGTGGTCGTAGTACCGCTCGTAGTTCGGTTTGTCCGCATCGATGAAGGCGAAATCGAAGGTACCCTCGTGGCCTTCGGCCCTCAGCGCTGCCAGGGTCTCGACGGCGGGCCCGAGCCGCAGCGCGATCCGTTCTGCTACCCCTGCGGCCTCCCAGTGCCGGCGGGCCACGGCCGTGTAGGGCTCGCTGACGTCCAGCGCAACGAGCCGCCCGTCCGCAGGCAGCGCGAGCGCCACCGCAAGGCTGCTATAGCCGGTGAACACCCCGACCTCCAGGGCCTTGCGCGTGCCTGTCAGGCGGGTCAGCAACGCCAGGAGTTGCCCCTGTTCGGGGCTGATCTGCATCCCTGCCTCCGCCATCTGCCCCGTCTCCTCCCGAAGGGCCCTCAAAGACGCGGGCTCGCGCGACACGACCTCCGTGAGGTAGGACCAGACATCCTCGTTGAGGGCGATCGTGCGACGAGACATGGGTGAAATCCTCCGGGCGCCATGATAGCAGCCCTGACAGCTCGGCCCGGGGGCCGGGTACACGGAGGCCGTTCCCACCCTCGGAGGCTCCCATGCTCCAGCCAGCCCGCCTGCTCGCCGCCGCCCTGATCGTGATGGCCCTCCCCGAGGCCGCCTCGGCCATCGACTTCGGCACCTCCTCCACGACTGGAAAGAACACGGTGCTCCTGCCCGTCCGCTCGAGCGGCAGCCTGGTGGGCCCCCTCGGCTACACCTACGGGCTCCGCTTCGGCCAGAATGTCGCTGACATGCTCGGCGCCACCCCGGCCAACCCGGGGCTGACAGAGGTGGGCAGCGCCCTCGCCGACGTCGACCTCGCGCTGAGCTACCGCTGGACGCTGGTGGACGTGCAGTTCCTCGGGCGCTTCAACCCGACGGTGGCGCCCTACGCGGGCTACAGGTGGCTGGGGGCACTGACAGCCCAGGCCACGGGCCCATCCGGGCTGGTTCAGGTGATCACGGGTCAGGGGGGCGGACTGAACGCCGTGGCGAGCCTGGCCCAGCTGCACGGGCCCATCATCGGGGTGGGCGCTGACACCGAGCTTCCGCTGGGCATCCGCGCCTATGCCAACTCGGGCCTCACGGCCCTCACGGGAGGCGGCTGGGACAACCGCCGCAACGGCGTCCAGGTGACCAGCGCAGGGCGCCTCGCCACCGGCAACATGCTGCTGCCGAGCCTGGGCGCGGGCGCCTCTTGGTCGCCGTTGCCCGGCGTGACGTTCAGCGCCGGCTACGACTTGCTGGGGCTTCCGACGGACATGCGCGGCCAGGATGCTACGCTGGCGCCGGGCCTGACGTGGCTGCGCAGCTGGTCGCTCGGCGTGAACGTGTTGGGCTGGGCGTTCTGAGCACGGGGCCGAGGACGTTACGGGCCTGAGCAAACGCTCCGTGGCTCGTGTCAATTCCCACAAGTGCGAAAGGATGCCCCGACGATGCGGCCCTTGTTCCTCCTCCTCGCAGCTGGCGCCCTGCTCGCGCCACCCGTGTGGGCAACCAAGACGCCCATCCTGGCCCACCAGCATGGTGCCGGCCAGCCCGCCCCAGTTTCGGCCACCGGCCGGTGGTACTGCCGCAGGTGCAGGGTCCACGCCGACCACGGCGGACGCTGCGTCGACTGCGGACAGCTGATGGTACCGTCCCCCCACGCCGCGTCGCCCGTGCCACACTGGGACACCTACGCGAAGGACCACCCCTACCACTGCGGCCGCTGCCGCCACTGGTTCGATCACGGGGGACGCTGTCCCGACTGCTCAAGCCCTCTGACCAGGCGCGCGCGACCGGGTGCGCCAGTGGCCCACGTGGCCCCACGGGTGCCGCGGCAAGCGCAGCGCCTCCCAGCCTTCCACTGCTCTCGCTGCACCGCCACCAGCGACACCCCGGGGCGCTGCCACGACTGCGGGGCCCCCCTCGTGCGCTACCACGTCTGGGCGCACGAGCACGGGTCGGCGCACCACGGTCCGCCGTCCCCCCAGCCGCCTCGACACGGCGCGGGAGGGCGCCACCCCGCCAAGGCGTCCCACGACGCAGGCCACGAACCCACGCCAGGAACAGCCCACCTTCGGGCGCCCAAGGCCACGGAGCCTACGACTCCTTCCCACCCCTGATGCGCGCAGGGGCACGGAGGGGCGGGGGAGAGCCTCGCCTCACGATCACCACCGCCGTTCGCTCGCCCAGCGCCTCCCCCGACGGCAGCCACGCCCGCAGCGTCACGGTGCAGATCCCCGGGGAAGTCGGCACCAGGTGGAACAGGCGCTGCTGATCCCAGCCCACGAAGGTCGCGTCCGTGCGCCAAGCGAAGCGGACCCGGGCGGGGTCTGCCCCTTCGAGGGCCGGCTCCAGCGTCATCGGCCGAAGCACCTCGCCATTGAAGGTTTCCGCCACGCGCCCGTCGAACGCGATGCCCACCAGGCGGGGCTGGGCGACGGCCTGGCCCCGGAGGGCAGCGCGACCAGCGGTCACGGCAGGGCCCGGCGCCGGGGCCTGACGCCCACAAGCGGCGCCCAGGAGCGCGAAGGCCAGGGGCCAACCAGCCCGAAGGGCGAGCTTAGCCAGCCAGCCAACCTGCTTACGAGTCGAGGGCAAGAGAGAACCTCCTGGACGCCTGCCTTTTGAGCTTAGCAGGGGCCAAGACCGTCAAACGCCCCGCTTAACCGGAGCATAACCACGATGACGCGGCGCGGCCCCACTTCACGCGCGCAAGCGCCACGCGCGGACAGGGTATACGGTCATCGACCAGTGCCGCCGCCGCACTGGACCGAGGCGACATGAAGCTCCGCACCCGCGCCCCATTCCTGATCTGTCTCGCCCTGCTGGCGGCCTGCGACGGCCAGTCCAGAGAGCCCATGGCCTCTCCGTCCCCCAGCGCCCTCCAGCCGGGGCTGTCGCTGCGTGATGCCCTGCCGTCCCCCACGCCAAACCAGGCGCTGCCGTCCATGCCCCCGCCGCTGATGGGCGCCTTCGTGTTCTACGAAGACTTCGAACGCGGCATCTCGCGCTGGCGCATCGAGGGCGGGAAGGGTGGCGTCGGGTGGCACCTGCTGCACGCAGCGACATGCGGCGGCCGCTACACGATGGTGCTCGGCCGGGAAATGAACCCCGTGGCCGATCTCGTGGCGGCAGACGCGCTGCTGACGTTGCGGGCGCCCCTCAAGCTGCCCGCGGGCGTGCCGCTGCAGCTGAAGTACGACCTGAAGGGCACGGTGGCGCCCCCCGAGGCCTCCCGCATCACGGCGGAGCTGCGGGGGGGACAAGGCCCCTGGCAGCCGGCGGCCCCCACCGCCACGGCGCGCTACCCCCTGATGGTGAGCTACCGCGTCGATTTGACCCCGCGCGGCGGCCAGCAGGTCTGGCTGCGGTTCCGGGGCGCCACCCGCAAGGCCCTCGGCAAGCACAAGGGCTTCTACCTCGACGACATCCAGGTCCTGCAGGGCGGCGCTAGTTAAGGGGCCCCATCGGGTAAGAGGCCTGCAGCCACCCTTTTCACGAGGTTCCTGACCGTGTCCCGTCCCCGCCTGCTCGCCACCGCTGCGGCCCTCTCGCTGACGGGGCTTCCCGCCCATGCAGCCCCCCCGCTGGCGGGTGCCCTGCCCACGAGCCCGGAAATGCCACTGTCCGTGGCACCGGAAGCCGCTGCGTGGCGCCCTGTCTTGGTGACGGACCTCGAGGCCCTGATGCCTGCCCCGCCCCCGGCCCACGGCTCGCCGGCCGCCCGGGCCGAGATGGACGAGCTCAAGGCCTGGCAGAAACGCCGCACGGAAGACGACGTCAAGGCCATTCGCTACTGGGACGACGTGCCCGTACCGATGCGGTGGAGTGAGGAGGTGCGGGCCGAGATCATCACCGCCAGCCTCGTGCCGCCCCGGGGCGCTCGCGCCCTGGCCCTCGTGCACGCGGCGATGTACGACGCGACGGTGGCGACGTGGCGGGCCAAATCTCGCCACCTGCGTCCGCTCCCGGCCCAGGTGAACCCCTTCCTCAAGCCTGTAGCCGGCGAACCGGGCATCCCGAGCTACCCCTCGGAGCACGCGGCCATCTCTATGGCCGCCGCCGTCACGATGGCGGAGCTGTTCCCGGACCACCAGGACGCCCTGCTGAAGAAAGCCCGGCTGGTGGGCGAGACCCGCATCGCCGCGGGTGCCGCCTACCGCTCGGATGTGGAGGCAGGCTTCGCGCTGGGGGAAAAGGTCGCCCGGGCCGTGCTGGAGGCGCGTCGTAACGACGGCGCAGAGCGCCCTGCCCCGCCCGTGACCAAGCAACCCGGGAAGTGGTGGGTGCCCGAGCCGATGGAGCCAGGCGCTGGCCAGTGGAAGACGTGGCTGCTGCAGAGCGGGCGCCAGTTTCGCCTGACGTATGACGGGCGCCACGACATGGGCGACGCCACCTTTGCCCGGGCCTTCAAAGAGGTGGACACCGTCCACCGAAAGCTGACGCCGCACCAGATCGAGCGGGCCATCTACTGGAACTTCGACGTGCCGGCCATCCTCTGGAACGACATCGCCCGC
>JAYKHR010000081.1:0-9211 GCA_035285125.1 Candidatus Sericytochromatia bacterium
TGTCGTGGCCCCACATGTCGAGGTTGGCGGGGATGCCCTTGGCCCACAGGTCGCGCGCCATCCGGGCGGACTGGCCGGGGGCCTCGTAGGCGCCCTGACCCGTCAGGATGTGGATGTGCTTCTTGGCACGGAGCCGGTCGAGGTACCAGGGGTCGTGCAGGTTCGGCATGTAGGCCATCGGCGAGTTGAAGTACACGTTCTGGTCCATGTAGCCGTCGGTCCAGGGCGACAGGTCGTAGGCGCCGCTCATGGCGATGGTGCCGTCGAACAGGTCGGGGTGCCGCAGCAGGAAGTTCATGGCGTGGAAGGCGCCCATGCTCGCGCCGGACGTGATGATCCCGCCCTGGTGACCCTGGTGGTTCCAGATGAAGGGCACGACCTCCTTGCAGACGTACGCGTCGTAGAACTCGTGCTTGCGGGCGCGCTCAGCCGGGTGCAGCTTGGTGTTCATCCACGTGTGCGCGTTCACGCTGTCGATGGAGTAGACCTTGACCTTGCCGGCCTCGATCCACGGCCGCATGACCGAGAGGAGGTGGAAGCGCTCGTACTCCTCGAAGTCGGCGGCAGCCGTCGGGAACATCAGGAGCGGGAAGCCGTAATGGCCGTAAACGGCGACCGGCATGTTGCCACCGATGCGGTGGCTGTACCACTGGTGGACTTCCTTTTTGATCGGCATCGAACGTGGATCCTCGAAGCATGGGCGGCGCAGGGCCGGGATGGGGCGTGTGAAGCGCCCGGAGGCGCACTTCATCCAACATTAAACCAGGTTTAACATCGCTTGTCCCCGCCCTGATCGGCGCCTCCAGGTTAAGTTTTGGGGCCTCCCGGCCCCGTTGCCAGGGCCCGCAGGGCTCGCTACGATGCCGGGGTTGGCCGCCGGCGCGTGCGAGGGGAGACGGACATGGGCGTGAAGTTCATCGAGCAGGCTGGGCTCACCTTCGACGACGTGCTGATCGTCCCGAAGCGCTCGTCCGTGTTCTCCCGCGCCGAGGTGTCGCTCGAGACGCGGCTCGTCGGCGACCTCACGCTCCGGCTGCCGATCGTCAGCGCGAACATGGACACCGTGACGGAGCTGCCGATGGCGCGGGCGATGCGCGAGCTCGGCGGGCTGGGCGTGATCCACCGCTTCGTGCCGGACGCCGAGGCCCACGCAGCCCTCGTGGCGCAGGCCCCGGACCCGCGCATCCTCGCCCTGGGGGTGAAGCCGGCCGACATGGACAAGATCCCGATGGTGCCGGGCCTCGCCGGCGTGCTCATCGACGTGGCGCACGGCCACCACGACCGCGTGATGGAGATGCTGGCGACCATCCGAGAACGGCACCCCGGCCTGTGGCTGATTGCCGGCAACGTCGCCACGGCCGAGGGGGCCTGGGACCTGCTCGAGGCGGGGGCCCACGCCATCAAGGTGGGCGTCGGGCCCGGCGCGGTCTGCACCACCCGCATCGTCACGGGCTGTGGTTACCCGCAGCTCACGGCCATCTTGAAGTGCCGGGCGGCGCTCAACCGCTGGTGGGACGTCGAGCGGCGCAAGGCTCGGCCCCGCGTGCTGCATGCCCCGACGCTGATTGCGGACGGCGGCATCCGCAACTCCGGTGACATCGTCAAGGCCCTGGTGGCGGGCGCGGACAGCGTGATGATCGGGAGCCTGTTCGCGGGCACGGACGAGGCCCCCGGCCATGTCGTCCAGGAGGGTGGCCGGGGCTACAAGGTCTACCGGGGGATGGCCTCCTCGGGCGCCATGGCGGTGGTGGGCGCCGACCGCACGCCAGAGGGCATCTCGACCCTGATCCCCCACAAGGGCCCCGTGGCCGCCATCGTCGCGCAGCTCGAGGGTGGCGTGCGCTCCGGGCTCAGCTACTGCAACTCGGCCTCGATCGCCGACCTGCACCAGCAGACCATCGAGCTGGTGCGCATCACCCCCGCCTCGATGCGCGAGAGCCAGCCCCACGCCCTCGCGCTGTCGCCCACGGGCGAGCCGCTCGTTTAAGACGGGCCTCCGCGCCAGGCCCCGGCGTCACCATCATTGACGATCTTGGTGTTATCTGGTCAAGTGGGGTAGGTTGCCCAGCCTGCGGCGCCGTGCGCCACGATCCGACGCCCAGGAGCGCGAAAACTTGGCGGAACAGTTCTCTGCGGGAGCTGCGACGGTCCCGGTCGAGCTTGCAGCCAAGCTCGAAGGCCTCGAGCGGCAACGCAAGCAGGCGCTCGGCATCTGCGGCGCCGCCCTGGGAGCCTTCGTGCTCCTGCTCCTTGGCATCCTGGCCGGCCTGGTCGACATGGGGGCCTCGATCGTCACCATCGAGCTCCACCTCTGGCTGGCGCTGGGGCTGGCAGCGGGGACCATCGAACACACCCGCCGCACCAAGGCGACCCTGCTGGACGGCACGGCCTATCGCGAGGCAGTGGCGGAGCACGTCGCGGCCAAGGCCAACCAGCCCACCAAGCACGAACCCGGCGCCTCCGTGCAGAAGAGCCTGCTCGTCAGGAGCAAGCTCGCCCCCCACAAGCCCGAGCACCTCGAGTGCGTCACGGTGCTGAAGCGCGGAGCAGCCCGCGCGTTCGCCGTGCGGTTGGTGAAGGGCGCGGGGCGTGAGCGCGAGGTGAGGGCCGAGGGCATCTTCGTGGTGGTCGACGTGCCGCACATCGAGGGCAGCCTGGTCTGGACGCCGCTCAGCGCCACCCCGCAGGATCGCGAGACGGCTGAAGAGGGCGAGACCAAGAAGCCCGACACCCTGCTGAAGACCGTCAAGCTCAAGGACGAGTGGTTCACCACCAACCACAAGCTGTTCGCCAGCAACAAGGAGGCGGCGGCGCGGGTCAGCAACACGATGGTGCGCGCCCAGATGCTCGCCCTCTCGGAGCAGCACGCCAACCGGCTCGGCGTGGCCTTCGTGGGCAACAAGGGCTTCGCCTACCTGCCCACCCAGAAGGGGCTGCTCGACACCGAGTGGCGAGACGCCCTCGACGACCCGGCCCGCCTGCAGCGGCACGTCACGGCCTACCGCACCATGCTGAGCCTGCTCGACGGGTTGCTGCCCATCATGCGCAACGGAGACGTGCAGGCGCCCGTCAGCTGAGCCTGACGCGAACGCTGCCCGAGGCGTGACCCCGGTCGCCTTCGGGCCGGCCTCCTGGCCGCCCGGGTCGACGTGCGCGCGGCGTGCCGCCTGCCCCAAACCGGACCAACAGAGTCCTGAATGTGGTACGATCAGCGGCTTGGAGGAATTTGCGATGAAAGTCCTGAACTTCGAACCCACCCCCAACCCCGACGCGATGAAGTTCAACGTCGACGGCAGGCTCATCGAGGGGGGCTCCCGCAGCTTCGACACGCCCGGCGCCGCGGACGGCGATCGCCTGGCAACCTCGCTGTTCGCCATCGGCCGGATCACCTCGGTGTTCTACATGCCGGGCTTCGTGACGGTGAACAAGTCGCCGGAGGCCGACTGGGGCTCGCTGGCCCCGACGGTCGCCCGCGTCATCGAGACCGCGGCCGAGGGCCTGTCGCAGAGCGCCGCCGCCCGGAACGCCGCCACGGGCGACGCCGTGCTCGACCGCATCCACGAGGTCCTCGACACCCAGATCCGGCCCGCCCTCGCGGGCGACGGCGGCGGCCTCGAGGTCGTGAGCTTCGAGGACCTCACGCTCACGATCCGCTACCAGGGGGCGTGCGGCTCGTGCCCGAGCTCGGTCTCCGGCACGCTGATGGCGATCCAGAACCTGCTGCAGGCCGAGGTCGACGAGCGCCTGACGGTGGTGGCTGGCTGACGAAGGCGCGAGGCCGCGGCCCGGGCTGAGCGCCGCTCGGGCCGGGGACGCCGCTCCCGGCCATCGGGGGCTGGGGGAAAGGTCGCCCTGGGGTGCCCCTCGCCACCGGGCCAGGCCCGGCTCACCGAGGGCGCTGGCGGGTGCTCGACACGCGGGCCAGGCCCCCCGAAAAGTCAGCGGCGCGGACGTAGCGCGGCGGCACCACCCAGCGCCCGGCACGGTCGAGGTAGCCCCAGCGCCCGTTGAGCGCAAAGGCTGCCCGACCTTCGTGGAAGGCCCCCGCCTCGTCGAGCCAGGCCGGGGGAATGGCCCAGCGGCCGGCCGGGGTGATCCAGCCCCAGCGGCCCACCTCATCTCGGGCCGCCGCCAACCCCTCCGAGAAGGGCGCGACCCGGGTGAAAAGCGGCGGCACGACCAGGCGACCGCCATCATTCAGCAGCCCCCACCGGGCCTCGCCGGGCTCGCCCCCGCGCACGGCCACGGGCGCCCGCCCCCCGTGCGCGGGCAGCAGGGCCACCCACGTCGGCGGCGCTGGCCTTGCCCGGCCGCTCGCGTCCACCCACCCCAGCGCCAAGCGGGGCCCGATGCGCACGGGCACCAGGCCGCCACCGGGCCCCGCCGCCAAGGTGGCCGCGTGGGGGGGCGTCCCGGCGAACCCCAGGTGGCGGGCGAGGGCGGGCAGCTCAGGCTCCCGGACGCGCTCGCGGCCATCGGGGCCCACGAGGGACCGCCGCAGGGCATGTCCCCCCGTGACGGCCTCCACGTAGGCCAGGCCGTGGGAGAACGGGCCCGCGGCCCGGAAGCGAGGCGGCACCACCCAGCGGCCTCGCCGGTCCACGTAGCCCCAGGCCCGCTCCTCCGGGACGTCAGGCGCCATCGCGGCCGCGAGGCCCTCTGAGAACGACCCGGCCGCCTCGAAGCGGGGCGTGACCACCCAGGCCCCGCGGCGATCCAGGAAGCCCACGGGGGCGGGGGCGTCCAGAGGGCCTCGTGCCGGCGCCAGCCCCTCGGAGAGGGGCGCCAGGGGCGCGATGGGCGGCGCCATTGGGGCCACGAGCCTCCCCCGGCGATCGAGCCAGCCGCGGCTCTGCGCCGCCAAGCGGCCATCCGGCCCCACCGCGAGGTTGACGAAGGCAAGGCCCTCCGAGAAGTCCTGCGCCTGCACGAAGCGTGGCGCAATCACCTCCCGGCCGTCGCGGTCGAGGAAGCCTTCCACCAGGTGGTCGGGCGTCCGGTCCTCGGCCTCATTCGGGACGCCGTACGCACCAGGGAGTTCCAGCAGGCGGGTGTCCGACGCGTCGACCAGGAACGTGCGGCCCTGCCAGGCCACCCAGGCCAGCCCGTCGTGGAACTCCCCGGCCTGGTCCCAGCGCCCAAGGCCCAGCGTCCCGTCGGGCCGCAGGAAGGCCGTGACGTTGCCGTCGGTGGTGAAGGCCTGGTGAAGCTGGACGCGGGCGAGGCCCCCCTGGAACGAGGTCGCCCCGGCCAGCGCCAGCGGCACGCGCTCCCGGCCGGCGGCGTCGATGAAGCCGTGGAACAACCGCTCCCCCGTGTAGCCCCCGTAGACGGGGTGGTCGCTGCCGCGGCGCCAGCGCCCGACCCGGGCCAGGCCCTCCGCGAAGGGCGCGGCCTCGTCGTAGCGGGGTGGCACCACCCAGGCCCCGCGGCGGTCGACGTAGCCCCAGCGCCCTCCCTGCCGCGCCGCCGCCAGGCCCTGCGCGAAGGGCCCGATGTCCTCGAAGCGATGGGGACCCACCACCCGCCCACCCTCATCGAGCACGCCGCAGCGGGCGGCCTCGCACACCGTTGCCACGCCGGCTGCGAAGTCGGTGGCTCGGTGGAAGGTGGGCCGCGCAACCCAGCGCCCCTGTCGGTCGAGGTAGCCCCAGCGGCCGGCCACCAGCACCCGGGCCCGCCCCGCGCGAAACGGGTGCGCGTCGTCGAAGCGCGGCGGCACCCGCCACTGCCCGCGGCGCTCCACGTACCCCCACAGCCCCCCCATTCGCACGGCCGCCAGGCCTTCCGAGAAGGGCTGGGCCATGTCGTACCGGGGCGGCACCACCCAGGCCCCCGCCGCATCCACGAAGCCCCAGCCGGCGGCCTCTGCCCCGGCCGCGGGCGCCAGCCCCTCCGCGAAGCGACCGACCTCCGAGAACCGCGGGGCGACGACGAGGGCTCCGTCACGATCCAGCCAGCCCACCCGACCCGTCTGCACCTCCCGCACGGGCACCCGCCCCCCGCTGACCTCCCCGGCCGGTGTGTAGCCCGGCAGCACCCGCCCGGGCGAGACCAGGTGCTGGAGGGCCAGGCCCAGGAGGTCGTTGCAGCCGCCCAGGGCCACCGCCAGGAGCACCGCGGCGGCCAACCGGGGGCCGCCGCCCTCAGCTGGAAACCGCACGCCCCACCGCCAGCCCGACCGCCACCGCCACCAACCCGCCCAGGTTCGAGAGGAGCACGTACAGCGCCGCGAGGTCCCAGCGCCCCTGCTCCACGAGGGTCACGGCCTCCAGCCCGAAGGTCGAGAAGGTGGTGAAGGCCCCGCAGAAGCCCACGGCCAGGAGCAGCCGCGCCTCGGGGCCGACCCAGGCCGGCCGGCCGACGGCCAGGGCCGCGACGAGGCCGATCGCGAGGCACCCCGCCACGTTGATCAGCCAGGTGCCGAGCGGGGTGCCCAGGATCACCGGCCACCCCCGGGCGATCGCGCCCTGCACCACCCAGGCGCCGAGCCCGAACCGGGCAAAGGTCCCGAGCGCGCCGCCGAGCGCCAGCAGCAGCCAGGCCAGAGGCCCCAGGGTGGCAGTGGGCATCGCACGCTCCTCCCCGGAGATTGTACCGCGCAGGGGGTGACAACCTCAGGTTGTGTTGATATAGTGAATCCATAACCAATATTTAACCCCAACCCCGCGTGCCCCCCGGTGCAACGACGCACCCCCGGTGAGGACCCCCAGGCCATGCAGCACCGCCACCTGGACGCTCCCCTGGCCTCTCGCTCTGCAAGAGCACGCTTGACGTGGCTGGTGGGAAGCCTGGCGCTGGGCCTGACGGCTTGCGGGCGCCCCGCCACGACCGCCACGCCGCAGGCCAGCTGGGTCGGCTCCACCTCGGCAGGGAATGCGTACGCCACGGTCGAGGGGCTGAAGGGGCCAGCGCTGCTCAAGGCGCTGAACCAGCTGACGCGCAAGGGCCACAGAGGGCTGGGGTACGACGCTGCCCGTGACGTGATGTTCGCCAGCATCGACGACCCCACCGGCAAGGACATGGTGGTCGACGTGTACTGCGGCCGGGCCGGCCGGGGCGTGACGGACCGCAAGACGGCCTTCCACCGGGGGCTCAACGCGGAGCACACCTGGCCCCAGAGCATGGGCGCCAAGCAGGAGCCTGCCAGGAGCGACCTGCACCACCTGTTCCCGGCCGACGCCGACACCAACAGCCAGCGAAACAACCACCGCTTCGGCACACCCGACCACGTGATCGAGACCCTGCCCAGCTACCTCGGCGACGGCCTCAACAGCCGGGTGGGCACCAGCCTCGACGGTGCCACCGTCTTCGAGCCGCGGGCCGACCACCGGGGGGACGTGGCGCGGGCGATCTTCTACTTCTACGCGCGCCATGGCTACAACGCGGGCCCGCTCGCAGGCGTCAGGCTGGACAACTTCCGCAAGGAGTTCGCGACGCTGTGGACCTGGCACTTCCAGGACCCCCCGTCGCTGAAGGAGCGCACGCGGAACGCCGCCATCGAGCGGGCGCAGGGCAACCGCAACCCCTTCGTGGACCGCCCGGAGTTCGTCCAGCGCATCGGCCACTTCCTGGCGCCGGGGCGATCGCCCCAAGCGGTCGCCGAGGAGCCGGGCCTCACCACCCGCTGAGCGCGCCGAGGCCTCTGGCCGGGAGACCCGGCGCGGCCTCACGGCTTCCGCGTCAGAGCGTGAGCTCAGCTGCGACCTCGGCCACGATCGGGGGCAGCACCTCGGGGTCGAAGGGCGAGCGCAGGCCGCCCCGCGCCAGCATCCCGAGCAGCGAAACGGTGCCGCCGACCGCACACATGGCCATGTAGGCCTCCAGCGCCCCGGCGTGGTCGATGCGCGCCCGCTGCCAGAGCTGCAGCGCGGCCACCTCGGCCAGCGCGTAGTCGATGTAGTAGAACGGCGTCGCGAAGATGTGGGCCTGGCGCATCCAGCGGTACTGCCGGTGCATCGGCAGATCGGAGAGGTCGAGGCCCGGCATGAACGCCTCCCAGAGCTCGTGCCAGACGGCCTCCCGCTCGCCAGCCGACATCTCGGGGCGCTCGTACAGCGCGTGCTGAAAGGCGTCCACGGCCGCCATGTACGGCAGCCGCGTCAGCGTGCTGACCAGCCGCTGCCGGGCGAACTGGGCGGCTTGCGCGGGCGGGAAGAAGGCGTCCATCTCCTTGAGCGTCAGGTACTCCATCCCGAAGCTGTGGACCTCGGCGGCGTCCATCGTCGGCGACCGCAGGTCGATTGCCCGGATCCACATGCTCTCCCAGCCTTGCACGGCGTGGCCCATCTCGTGCGTCAGCGTCGAAACGTCGCTGTCGGCGCCGGTGCTGTTGCAGAAGATGGCGGCGCGCGCCTCGTCATCGAGCGAGATGGCGAAAGCACCCGGCTTCTTGCCCGGGCGGTTCGGGAGATCGACCAGCCCCTCGGCCAGCATGCGCCGCCAGTGGGTCGCCACGCGCGCATCGAGGCGGTCGAACAGCGCGGTCGCCCTCGCCGTCTGCTCCGCGACGGGGGCGGCATCGGCCCCGAGGGTGCCACCCGGGTAGTAGGCCATGTCGGCGCCTGGCACGAGCGGCCCCGGCAGGCCCAGGTCCCGCGCCTGGCGGGCCCGCAGGGCGGCCGTGAGCGGCACCACGTGCTGGCGAATGGCCTCCCGGAAGACGGCCACCTCGGCCGGGCCATACTCCGTGCGCCCGAGGCGCCTGTAGGCCACGGGGACGAAGGAGGCCTCGCCGAGCTGGCGGGCCTGGCGGTGGCGCAGGGCGACGAGCCCGTCGAGGATCCGGTGGAGCTCCGGCGCCTGGGCCGCGAACCAGCCAGCCAGGGCGTGCCAGGCCCCGCGACGGCGGCTGGCGTCGGCATCCGTCAGCCTGGCCGTGGCCTGCACGAGCGTCAGCGCGTCGGGCCCATCGTGAAGCTGCGCCCCGCCGAGCAGGTGGTCGTAGCGGCTGACGCAGTCCCCCTCTTCGACCTGCAGGGCCACGTTCTCCGGCGCGAAGGCCGCGGCGTCGAGCTCCAGCCGGGCGAACAGCTGCGCGCCGAGCCGGGCCACGAGCTGGTCCCGGCAGCCGGCGGCAAGGAACGCGCACCGCAGCTGGCCGTCGGCGTGCTCCGCGATCGGGGCGAGCTGCTCGCGCATCTCCCGCCAGGCCTCGCGGGCCACGGCGTCACGGGTGTCCTGGCAGTCCCGGAAGTAGCGGCGGCTCGTC
>JAYKHR010000082.1:0-16249 GCA_035285125.1 Candidatus Sericytochromatia bacterium
TGGATTGCGCTCCCTCGTGCAAAACGACTTGGTCCGCGACCTCGGGCATCCAGCCCTGCAGGATCTCGCGCGCCTTGTGATAGCCGGTGTGGGTGTCCACGATGATTCTGGCGACGTCACCCGTCAAAGCATCCCGCAGCACCCTGTGGATCAGGTCGCTGTCGCGGTGCAGCAGCGCGGGGGGTTCGACAAACTGGACCTGGTGCAGGATGTCGGCCCAGATCTCGATGAGTTCCTGGATGTCCTGGCGAAGCTCTTCTTCCGAACGGCCAATGGCCTCGGTCCGCACGATCAGGCCGTGGCCGGGGTCCTTCAGGCGCAGCGTCAGGTCGCGCAGGCGGTCCCGCTCCCGGCCGTCCGTGATGCGCCGCGAGATCGACACGCGGTTGTCGTGGGGGACCAGCACGAGGAACCGCCCCGGGATGGTCACCCGCCCGGTGAGGCGCGCCCCCTTCGTGCCGGTGGGGGCCTTCGCAATCTGGACCAGGATGCGCTCGCGCACCTTCACCGAGGGTTTCTTGGCCACGGCCTGCTTGCGGGGCGTGAGCATGTCGGGCAGGTCAGCCACATGGATGAAGCCGTTGCGGTCCTGACCGATGTCGACGAAGGCCGCTTCGATGCCAGGCACCACGGCGTCGATCTGACCCCAAATGATGTCCCCGACGAGCTGGTCACCGTGGCGGAGGAAGAACTCGGCGGCGCGTCCGTTCTCGAACACGACAGCAAGGTCATTCGCCTCGCTGATGACGATCTCTTTCCTGAGCTTGGACTTGGTGGTGGAGGTCTTCCTCATTCTGAACGCTTGCTTTGTGGTGAGCGGCATCGGCGCCGACACGCGCACACCCCTGGGGGTGCGCCCGCCGTCGTTCAAACCGGGGAAGCCGCTCGGGGGAGGATGACAGCCGGAGCTAGGCTCCAGTGGAGGCGCTCCACGGAGAGGAGCGGGCGGTGGACGACTGGCTCGTGCGGCACGTCGGTTGATCGAGCGGGCACCAAAACCTCGTTCGGAGCGGCGTTGAGCGTGCCCGCTGAGGGGTGCGCGTCCAGGCGTCCATTCCGGCTTCGCTGTGGGGAAACTCCAGGTACCGAAGCGCGGGTCCGTCGCGACCGCAGCCGCTGACTCGACGTCACGCTTTTGGGACGCTGACCAGTATACCACGCAGCGTACGGGCCGCAAGGCGTGGGGGAAGACCCCGCGGAGGGGCGCCTTTCCCGGTGCCCCCCCCCTGTCCCACGGGCTTCCCGGGCGCCCGGTGGCCGTGGTATCCTTTCGGGTTGTCCCCGGCGCGCCAGGCGCCAACCTCCGAGGAACCCGTCCCATGCTCAACAGCGTCGTGCTTGCCGGTCGCCCCGGCTCCGACCCCGAAATCAAGTACTTCGAGAACGGGCGCGCCAAGGCCCATTTCAACCTCGCCGTGAACCGGCCAGGCAAACGCCAGGAAGGCGTGGACAACACGGACTGGTTCCGGGTGGAGTTCTGGGACAAGAAGGCTGAGGTCGTCTCCCAATACGTCAAGAAGGGGGCCCTGATCGGCGTCGTCGGTCGCCTCGAGGTCGGAAGCTGGACCGATCAGTCCGGCCAGAAGCGCGAGCTTTACTCCATCCAAGCCAGCGACTTCCAGTTCCTGGGCTCGAAGTCAGACAGCGCGGGCGGTAGTGACTGGGCAGGGAGCCGCCAGAGCGGCGGGTTCCGCGAGGCAGACGACTCGGGCTTCTAAGCCGCAGGCTGACCCGTGACGCCCCGCGGCCCGCGGCCCCCCGACCTCGACCCCCGGCTGCTGGCGAGCGGCCCGACGGGGGTCCTCGCCCACGACTGGGCAGGGGCCAGCGAGGCTGCCGCAGCCTTCCGCGGAGGCACCGGCGAAGCCTGGGTCGCCGCGGATCTCCTGCGCCCCGGCGTCCCGGCCGGCGACACGCTGGCCCTCGTGGCCGGCCACGCCGACCCTACCTCGGCCCAAGCGGCGCGGCTGGCGCGCGAGGCGGCCCGCGCCTTGCGCGCGCACCGCTGCGCCCGCCACTTTTTGCACTGCGGGCCAGACCCCGGGGCACTGCTTGCCGCCCAGCTGGGCGAGGCGCTCGACGCCCTCGACCTCCCCCTGGCCGTGGTGGCCGCCGCGGACCCCGGAGCCGGGGTGCTGTGCGTGGGAGGCTACCAGCTGGTGGAGGGGCGCCCCGCCTGCCTCCCGCGGGACAACGTCCCTGTCGGCATCGGCCACCTGCCCACCCTGCTCGGCCGCCAGGGCAGGCTGGCCACGGCGCACCTGGGGCTCGACGCGGTGTGGCAGGGGCCGCAGGCTGTGGCGCAGGCCCTGACGGAGGCCTGGGCAGCGGGCCGCCGGGTGCTGGTCGTGGATGCCGCGCGGGAGCAAGACCTCGCAGCGATCGCCCGGGGCATCGTGATCACGCCCTACCCCATCCTGCCCGTGGGCAGCGCGGGGCTCGCGCGGGCGCTTCAACCCCACAGGATGCTGGAGCTGCCCCCAAGCCTGCCCCGCGCCCTGGGAAGGGGGCGAGGCCGCCCGCCGGTGCTCACGGTGGCGGGCGGCCCCCACCCGCGCTTGCGGGACCAGGTGGCCCGCGCGGCGCGGGGCGCAGCCCTGGTGACGCTGGACGTGGAGCGGCTGCTCCTGCGCGGAGAGGCCGCCGCCGAGGAGGCCTTCGAGGCCGCCCGGGCCTGGCTCACGGCGGGCCGGGACGTGGTGCTGACCTCGCCGCTCGACCCCAAGGCGTGGCAGCAGGCTGTCGACCTCGCCCACACGCTCGGAGGCGGCGCCGGCCTCGGCAGGTTGGTGGTGGATGTGCTGGGAACTTTGGGCGCCAGGCTTGCACAGACGTGTCCGCTGTCGGGCTTGCTCGTGGCGGGTCGGGACCTGAGCGGCAAGCTCGCGGCAGGCTTCGGGGGCGCCCCGTGCCGGGTGGTCGGCCCGCTCGGGTCGGGGGCCGTGCTGCTCGAGGTGGGCGACAGCCGCTTGCGCTGGGCCGTCAAGGCGGGGGCCAGCGGCGGGCCAGAGGCCATTGACGCCCTTGCGGCTCAGCTGAGGCTCTCTCAGCTGCCTTGACGGTACGGGCTGCCACCCGAGCCACGGAAAGTGGCGGGCGGCGGGTATATTCAGCAAGCGTGACGGTCAACCGCCGCCGCGCGCGCTGCCACTGCTCTGGAAAGGTCGTCTGATGCGGATCTTGATGCTGTCCTGGGAATACCCCCCTCGCATCGTGGGCGGGATTGCCCGCCACGTGGAGGAGATCTCCGAGGCCCTCGCGGCTGCCGGACATGAGGTGCACGTGGTCACCGCAGACCACCCCAACACGGCCGAGCACGAGACCGTGAATGGCGTGCACCTGCACCGCGTCAAGAACATGCCGTTCGATCCACCGGACTTCCTCTCGTGGGTGTTGCAGCTTCAGCACGGGATGGTCGCCTACGCCATGGAAGCGCACCGGCAAGCCCCGTTCGACCTGGTGCACGCCCACGACTGGCTGACGGCTCATGCGGGCATCACCCTCAAGAAGGGCCTGGGAGTGCCCCTCGTCGCCACGATCCACGCCACCGAGGCTGGGCGGAACCGCGGCCACCTCGTGAGCGAGTTCTCTCAGTTCGTGAACCACATGGAGTGGCGGCTGGCCTTCGAGGCCTGGCGCGTCATCGTCTGCAGCACTTTCATGCACGGCGAGGCCCAGCAGGCCTTCGCGGTGCCGGCCGACAAGCTCGACATCGTGCCCAACGGGGTGGACTACGCCAAGTTCAACCCGACGCTGACGGCCACGGAGCGCCTGCAGTTCCGCCGCCACTTCGCAGCAGACCACCAGAAGCTGGTCTTCTTCGTCGGCCGCATGACCCCCGAGAAGGGGGCCCAGGTGCTCCTCGAAGCCGTGCCGCGCGTGCTGGCGGAGTACCACGACGCGCGCTTCGTGGTGGTGGGCAAGGGCGGCTTCCTCGCCGACCTGAAGCGGCGGGCCCACGAGCTGGGCGTGGCACCTTACGTCAACTTCACGGGCTTCGTCTCCGACGAGGACCTTCACAAGCTGTATCAGGTCATCGACGTGGCCGTGTTTCCCAGCCTGTACGAACCCTTCGGCATCGTGGCCCTCGAGGGCATGGCCGCGCAGGTGCCCGTGGTCGTCTCCGACACCGGCGGCCTGGGCAGCATCGTCGAGCACACCCGCAGCGGCATCACCACCTTCGCCGGCAACGCGGAGTCGCTCGCGTGGGGCGTCCTGGAGGTCCTGAAGCACCCCGAGGTCGCGGCCAAGCTGGCTGCAGCCGGTCGCAAGCGCGTGGAAGAGGTCTTCAACT
Organism: Candidatus Sericytochromatia bacterium; assembly: GCA_035285125.1. Taxonomy (GTDB): domain Bacteria; phylum Cyanobacteriota; class Sericytochromatia; order S15B-MN24; family JAQBPE01; genus JAYKHL01. Next base: position 4,295 of record JAYKHR010000082.1, read on the forward strand.
GGCCGGCGATCGCCCGTAGCACGGCGGCCATCTACCAGCGCATCCTCGACGAGTCGGGCGCGAGCACCCCCGGCGAGGCGCCGCAGCCGGCCCGCCCGGGACGCGGCGCGGCGCGGCGCTGACCCAACGGCCCGGGAGCAGCTCCCGGGTTCAGGCTATAATGCCCGGCATCGCGTCGGGCGCCTCGACGGTGAGGCGCGGACAACGTGGTTCGTAGCAGGAGGGAGCGGAGATGAAGGCAGTCCTCATGGCAGGCGGGTCGGGGACGCGGCTGCGGCCGCTGACGTGCGACATTCCCAAGCCGATGGTGCCGATGCTCAACAAGCCGATGGCCGAGCACATCATCAACTTGCTGAAGCGGCACGGCATCACGGACATCATCATCACGCTCTACTACCTCCCGCACGTGATCCAGAACTACTTCGGGGACGGGCGCGAGTTCGGCGTCAACATCACCTACGCCGTCGAGGAGAAGATGCCCCTGGGCACCGCCGGCTGCGTGAAGGCCATCGAGGACCTGCTCGACGAGACCTTCGTCGTCATCTCCGGCGACTCACTGACAGACATCGATCTCGAGCGCGCGCTGGAGTTCCACAAAACGCGGGAGAGCCTCGCCACCATCGTGCTCACGCGCGTCACGAACCCGCTGGAATTCGGCGTCGTGATCACCGACGACGAAGGCCGCATTCAGCGGTTCCTCGAAAAGCCGTCCATGTCGGAGGTCTTCTCAGACACCATCAACACCGGCACCTACGTCCTCGAGCCGGAGGTGCTCAAGCTGCTGCCCGCCGAGAAGGAGGTCGACTTCTCCAAGGACCTGTTCCCGCTGCTGCTGCAGCGGCAGGACCCGATGTTCGGCTACGTCGCGGACGGTTACTGGGAGGACGTGGGCAACCTGCAGTCCTACAGACAGGCACACTACGACATCCTCGACGGCAAGGTGGCGATCGACCTCGCCTACACGCGCCACGAGGGCAACATCTGGCTTGGCGAGGGCACCGTGATCTCGCCAGGCGCTCAGATCACGGGCCCCGTGGTGATCGGCCACAATTGCCAGATTGGTGCGGGCGCGACGCTCTCGCCTGGCACGGTGATCGGGGACAACGTCATCGTGGGCGAGGGCTGCTCGCTCAAGCGCCCCATCATCTGGAACAACGTCTACGTCGGCGAAGAGGCCCAGCTGCGCGGGTGTGTCATCGGCAAGGGGTCCAGCATCAAGCGAGGCGCCGTCATCCTGGAAGGCGCCATCGTCGCCAACGAGTGCGTGGTGGGCGAGGACGCTCAGATCAAGCCAGAGGTGAAAATCTGGCCCAACAAGACGATCGAGTCCGGCGCCACGCTGGCAAGCTCGCTCATCTGGGGCTCGCAGGCGCAGCGCACGCTCTTCGGTGCCACGGGCGTGGAGGGCCTTGCCAACATCGAGATCACCCCAGAGTTCGCCGTCAAGCTCGGCGCGAGCTACGGGGCCACGCTGCCCCTGGGCAGCTCCGTGACCGTGAGCCGCGACTCAACGCCCGCCTCGCGAATGATCAACCGCGGTCTTATCTCCGGCCTGCTCTCAGTCGGCGTCAACGTGCACAACCTGGAGTCGACGAGCCTGCCCATCACCCGCTTCTATCTGCCCGAGCTCAACGCGCGCGGCGGGGTTCACATCCGCATGTCGTCCGACTCCGAGAACGAGGTGATCCTCGAGTTCCTCGACGGCCGCGGCATGACCATCTCGAAGGCCGAAGAGAAGAAGATCGAGTCCAACTTCTTCAAGGAAGACTTCCGGCGCGTGGGCCTCGCCGACATCGGCAACATCTCGTTCCCCGCCCGCGTGTTGGAGCATTACGCCAGTGGCTACAACCAGGCCATCTCGGGCGAAGGGCTGCGCAAGCTGCGGCCGAAGATCGTGATCGATTACGCGAACTCCTTCACCAACGTCATGCTGCCGGGCCTCATCGGGCGCATGGGGGCCGAGACCGTCGTGCTCAACGCGCACGCGTCGAGCCTGCCGCCCAGCCCGCGGCAGCGCGAGGAGCTGCGGCAGCAGCTCGCCAACATCGTCACGGCCCTGCGGGCCACCTTCGGGTTCCAGGTGGACGACAACGCGGAGCGCATCCACCTCGTCGATCCGAGGGGTCGCATCATCACCCCCACCCAGTTGCTGGTGCTGATGGTGAGGCTCCTGGGCGCACTGCACCCGAACCGGAAGTTTGTGGTCCCCGTCAGCGCCCCCTCGATCCTCGAGGCGGTGGCAGCCGAGAGCGGCGGCACCATCGTGCGCACGAAGGTGAACGCCCGGGCTCTGATGGAGATGGCCCACCATGAAGGCGTGGTGATGGCCGGAAACCTGGACGGCAAGTTCATCTTCCCAGCCGTGCACCCCGGCTTCGACGCCATGCTGGCGGCCGGGCGCATCGCCGAAGCCCTCGCGGCCTCGGGGCGCACGTTGGCGGACCTGGTGGACGACCTGCCCGAGTTCCATCACATCCACGAAATCGTGCCCTGCCCGTGGGAGCGCAAGGGGACGGTCATGCGGGTGCTGGTGGAGCAGAGCAAGCACGGCCAGACCGAGCTCATCGACGGCATCAAGGTCTTCGTCAACGGGGGCTGGGCGCTGGTGCTGCCCGACCCTGTCGATCCGGTGGTGCACCTCTATGCCGATGCCAAGAGCGCCGTCCATGCCGACCAGATCGTTGAGAACTACGCGGGGCTGATTCGCAAGCTGACCTCGCCCGAGGAAGCCCTGGCCTGAAGAGGCCAGGCTGGAGTCATCTGGGTGCGGGGTGGGCGCTTGCCCATCCCGCACTTTACTTGACAACGCCCGACTAAATACCTATCGTGTTAGCACTCACCCCTGGCGAGTGCCAGTCCGGGACCGTGCCGATGTCGCTCACCCACCGTCAGCAGGCCATCCTGAAAGCCCTCATCGAGGACTACATCCTGACCGCCGAGCCGGTGGGCTCCCGCGTGCTGGCGAAGAAGTTCGCTTTCGGGTTGTCACCCGCCACGCTCCGCAACGAGATGGCCGACCTCGAGGACGAGGGGTTGCTCCGCCAGCCCCACACCTCGGCCGGCCGGATTCCCTCTGATGCCGGCTACCGCGTCTTCGTCGACGGGTTGATGGACCGCCACGGAGAGCTGTCAGCCGGCGACCTCGGCGAGCTGTCCCGCGTGACGTTCGACGAGCGGGACCTCTATGAGATCCTGCAGCAGGCTGCCCGCGCCACGGCGGTGCTGGCGCAGTGTACGGCGATCGTGCGAGCCCCGCGCCAGCATGTGGCCAGGGTGCAATACCTGCAGCTCGTGTCGCTCGGCCCCCGGGAGGTGATGGTCGTGGTCATCACGGACCGCGGGCGCACCCTCAACCGGCGGGTCGCGTTGCCCACCGAGATGGCCGAGGACGAGCTGGCCACCCTCACGTCGATGCTCAACCACCACCTGCGCGGCCAGGCACTCGACGGGCTCACTGGAAGCCTGCTCGACCGCCTGCTGGAGGAGACGCGGCAGTACGAGGCCTTCCTCGCGGCGCTTTGGGAGCGGATCGCCACCCATCCCGATCGGGATGAACGGGTGTTCGTCGCCAACGCGAGCTTCCTCGCCCAGCAGCCCGAGTTCGGGGAGATGGACAAGATCCGCTCGCTGCTGGCCTTGTTGGAGCGGGAGCAGGCCCTCGCCGACATGATGGCGCGCGTGAGCCCCCTCGGCGCGCTGCCGACGACCCGCGTGGCCATCGGGCATGAGAACCCCCTTGTGGACCTGCACGAGTGCAGCGTGGTGATGGCGCCCTACGCCGTGGGCGGCCAGGTGGTGGGCGAGATTGGGGTGATGGGCCCCACCAGGCTCGGGTATCCTCGTGCAATCGCAGCCGTGGAAGCGATGGCCCGCCACCTGAGCCACCACCTCACGCGGGTGTTCGGATACAGGGCCCCCTGAGCAAATTGACGCCAGAGTATGATAGGATGACGTGTTTCAGTTTCGCCCCGACGACCGCGCCCCTTCGCGTGACCATTGGAGTCCCCACGTGAACGTCGACGAGATCCCAGCCCCGGACACCACCGCGCCCTCCCCTCAGGAAGGCAGCGAGACCCGTCCTGCCTCCAGCCAGGCAGCCGAGGCCGCCACGGCATCCGACCCCAGCCCGTTGCTCGCCCGGGTGGCGGAGCTCGAGGCCCAACTCGCGGCCCGCGACGAGGCCTTCCTCGAACTCAAGAGCCACGCGACCCGGCTGGCTGCCGACTTCGAGAACTCTCGCCAGCGGTGGACCCGCGAGAAGTCCGAGCTCATCAAGAGCGCCGGCGAACGCGTCGTGGAGCAGTTCCTCGACGTGCTCGACAACTTCGAGCGGGCCATCCAGATCGGTGAGCGCGCCACCGAGCCACAGCAGGTGCTGACAGGCGTCCAGATGATTTACAAGCAGGTCCTCGACTTCCTCGCCAAGGAGGGCGTCGCGCCCATGAACGCGGCGGGCAAGCCGTTCGACCCGAACCACCACGAGGCCGTGGTGCAGGAAGAGAGCGAGGAGCACCCCGACCAGACGGTGCTCGACGAGTTCCGCAAGGGCTACCTGCTCAACGGCAGGGTGCTGCGCCATGCCCTCGTGAAGATCGCCAGCAACCCCTCCGTGCCTTTCTTGCCGGCAGCTGCGGCCGAAGGCGCCCCAGAGCAGTCCCCCCCCAGCGAACCGGCTGCGCCCGATTCTGCATCCTGAGACAACAAACCTAAGGAGTTCCCAATCCATGAGCAAAGTGATCGGCATCGATCTGGGCACCACGAACTCTTGCGTGTGCGTGCTCGAGGGCGGCAAGCCGGTGGTCATCCCCAACGCGGAAGGCAACCGGACCACGCCGTCCGTCGTCGGCTTCACCAAGACGGGCGAGCGGTTGGTTGGCCAGGTGGCCAAGCGTCAAGCCATCACCAACCCCGAAAACACCATCTTCTCCATCAAGCGCTTCATCGGCCGCAACTGGGACGACACCAAGGCTGAGCGCGAGATCGTGCCCTACCGCACGGTTCAGGGCGGCGGCGGGCTGCCGGTGGTCCAAATTGGTCAAGAGACGTTCTCGCCGCAGCAGATTTCCGCCATCATCCTTCAGAAGCTCAAGGCCGATGCGGAGGCCTACCTGGGTGAGAAGGTCACGAAGGCAGTCATCACCTGCCCGGCCTACTTCAACGACGCCCAGCGCCAGGCCACCAAGGACGCCGGCACCATCGCCGGCCTCGAGGTGCTCCGCATCATCAACGAGCCGACGGCCTCCGCGCTGGCGTACGGCGCCGACAAGGGTCACGACCACACGGTCTTCGTCTACGACTTGGGCGGCGGCACGTTCGACGTGTCGGTGCTGGAGCTCGGCGACGGCGTTTTCGAGGTCAAGGCCACGCACGGCAACAACCACCTCGGCGGCGACGACTTCGACAACAAGGTCATGGAGTGGCTGATTGCCGAGTTCAAGAAGCAGGAAGGCATCGACCTGTCCAAGGACCGGATGGCCCTGCAGCGCCTCAAGGAGGCCGCAGAAAAAGCCAAGATCGAGCTGTCGGCGACGGTCACGACCGAGATCAACCTGCCCTTCATCACGGCGGACGCCTCCGGCCCCAAGCACCTCAATCTCACGCTGACACGCGCCAAGTTCGACGAGATGACGGCAGACCTCGTGGAAGCCACGATGGGCCCCGTCCGGCAGGCCATGAACGACTCGGGGCTCAAGCCCGACCAGATCGACAAGGTCCTGCTCGTGGGCGGCTCCACGCGCATCCCGGCCGTGCAGGACGCCATCCGGAAGTACCTGGGCAAGGAACCGGACAAGTCCGTCAACCCGGACGAGGCCGTGGCGCTTGGAGCTGCCATCCAGGCGGGCGTGCTCGCCGGCGAGAAGAAGGACCTGCTGCTGCTCGACGTGACGCCTCTGTCGCTCGGCATCGAGACCCTCGGCGGCGTCTTCACCAAGCTCATTGAGCGCAACACCACCATCCCCACGAGCAAGGCCCAGACCTTCTCCACCGCCGCAGACGGCCAGACCTCCGTCGAGGTGCACGTGCTCCAGGGTGAGCGCGAGATGGCGGGCGACAACAAGACGCTGGGCAAGTTCCAGCTGACGGGCATCCCGCCGGCGCCCCGGGGCGTGCCGCAGATCGAGGTGACCTTCAACATCGACGCGAACGGCATCGTCGAGGTGCTGGCCCGCGACAAGGCCACGGGCAACGAGCAGAAGGTCACGGTGACCAACAACGGTGGCCTGTCGAAGGACGAGATCGAACGGATGAAGACGGAGGCCGACCGCCACGCGGACGAAGACCGCAAGCGTCGCGAACTCGTCGAGACCCGTAACGTCGCAGACGCGGCGGTCTACGCGGCCGAGAAGGTCCTCAAGGACGCCGGGGAGAACGTGGCGCAGGAGCTCAAGGACAAGGTCTCCGTGGCGCTTGCGGAGCTCAAGGCCGTCATCGACACGCAGAACGTCGATGAGCTGCGCCGGAAGGCGGAAGACCTCCAGAAGGCCGTTTACGCCGTCACGGCTTCGATGTACGCCCAGTCGGGTACGGGCCCTGCGGCCCAGCAGCACGCCGCCCCGAGCGACGATGGCTCGGGCGACGACCACGTCGTCGACGCGGACTACGAGGAAGTCAAGTAAGACTTCTCGGCGCGCGCGGGGGGCCTGCGCGCGCCCACCCCAGCCGGCCCGGGCGTCGCCCGGGCCGACGATTCGGTCGGTGACCCATGAAGCAAGATTTTTACGAGGTCCTGGATCTCCGCAAGGGCGCTAGCGAAGACGAGATCAAGAAGGCCTACCGGCGCTTGGCCCGGAAGTACCACCCGGACGTGAACAAAGACGCCGGCGCCGAGGAAAAGTTCAAGGCTGTCTCGGAGGCCTACGAGGTGCTCGGCGACGCCCAGAAGCGCGCGATGTACGACCAGTACGGGCACGCGGCGCCGGGCTTCGAGGGTTTCCAGGGGGGCGGCGGCTTCGATGCGTCCAACCTGGGGGACATTTTCGAGGCCTTCTTCGGCGGCGGCCTCGGCGGCCGCCAGCGCCGCCGAGGGCCCGAGCGTGGCGCAGACCTGCGGCTCGACCTGGAGATCAGCTTCCGCGACGCGGTCTTCGGGGCCGAGAAGACCGTGGACATCCGGCACTTGGAGGCCTGTGAGCCTTGCAGCGGCAGCGGCGCGAAGAAGGGCACCTCGGCCACCACGTGCGGCACCTGCAAGGGGCAGGGGCAGGTCCAGCAGATTGCCCGGACGCCCTTCGGCCAGTTCGCCCAGAGCACCATCTGCCAGCGATGCCGCGGGGAGGGGCAGGTCATCGAGACGCCGTGTCCGTCGTGCAAGGGTCAGGGCAAGCGCAATGCCGACAAGCAACTCAAGGTGAAGATCCCCCCGGGCGTGGACTCCGGGGCGCGCCTGCGCGTGTCCGCCGAGGGAGATGCGGGAAGCCGCAACGGACCTCCGGGGGACCTCTACATCGTGCTCCACGCGGCCACTGACAAGCGGTTCGAGCGCCGGGACACGGAGCTCTTCGTGGCCGTGCCCATCTCCTTCGGGCAAGCCGCCCTCGGTGCCGAGATCGAGGTCGAGACGCTCGACACGCCCCAGACGCTCCGCGTGCCCGCCGGCACGCCCACCGGGACCTCGTTCACGCTGCGGGGCCTCGGCGTGCCCCACCTCGTCAGCCCGCAGCGGCGCGGCGATCTCCACGTCGAGGTGGTCGTGCAGGTGCCCACGCAAGTCTCCGATGAGGAGCGTGAGTTGCTCGAGCGCCTCGAAGAGCTTCGCACCGGCAAGAGTGATCGCCGCAGCCAGAGCGGGCTGCTCGACAACATCAAGAAGGCGTTCGGGGGGTAGGCGATGGGGCCACTCGCTTGGCTGGAGGCGTTCCAAGCCGATGCCTCGGCCATCTGGGAAAAGGATCCCGCGGCTCGTCACTGGGCCGAGGTCCTCACGTGCTACCCGGGCCTCCACGCCCTGGCGGCCCACAGGGTGGCGCACGACTTGCACCGGGCCGGCGTGCCCGTCCTGCCGCGCCTCCTCTCGCACGTCAACCGGTTCTTCACGGGCATCGAGATCCACCCCGGGGCCCGGATTGGCAAGGGCGTCGTGATCGATCACGGCATGGGCGTCGTGATCGGCGAGACGGCCGAGGTCGGGGACGGCTGCCTGATTTACCAGGGCGTCACGCTCGGCGGCACGAGCTTGGAGCAACGGAAGCGGCACCCCACGATCGGCCGGAACGTGGTGCTTGGGTCTGGCGCCAAGGTGCTCGGCGCCTTCGACGTCGGCGAGGGTGCCTTCATCGGCTCCGGCTCCGTGGTCACCAAGCCCGTCCCGCCCGGCGCCACCGTCGTGGGCATCCCGGGCAAGGTCGCGGCCATCCATGGCGAGAAGGTCGCGCCCACACCCGACATGCAACAGAGCCTGCCTGACCCCATCATGGGGATCGTGGCCGCCATGCAAGACAGGCTGACCCAACTGGAGGCCGAGGTGGATCGGCTGCGCCAGGAGAACCGCGAGCTTCGGCGCGGCCCCTGACCGGCCCTGCCGGCATCCCCCGGGGCCCCGGCGAGGCCTGATATAATGGCGCTGCCCCGTCTCGCCGCCCCAGGATGTCCATGCTGCGCGTCTACAACAGCCTCTCCCGGCAACACGAGCCCTTCGAGCCCCTGACGCCGGGTCGCGTCTCGATGTACGTCTGCGGCCCCACCGTGTATGGCCTGCTGCACATCGGCAATGCGCGCACGATCATGTTCTGGGACGTGGCCCGCCGCTACCTCGAGCACCGGGGGTACGCCGTTACCTACGTCCAGAACTTCACGGACATCGATGACAAGATCATCACGCGGGCCGCCGAGGAAGGCACGACGGCAGAGGCCATCGCGGCCCGTTACACCGAGGCCTACTTCGCCGACATGGACGCCCTCGGGGTGCGCCGCGCGACGGTCTACCCCAAGGCCACAGAAACGGTCGGCCAGATGATCTCCCACATCGAAGGCCTGATGGCGAAAGGGTTGGCCTATGCGGTGGATGGCGACGTCTACTACCGCGTTGCCGGCTTTCCCGCCTACGGTCGGCTGTCTGGCCGGACGACGGACGACAACGAAGCCGGGGCTCGCGTGGAGGTGGATGCCCGCAAGCAGGCTCCGGAGGACTTCGCTATGTGGAAAGCCGCCAAGCCGGGCGAACCCGCCTGGGACAGCCCCTGGGGGCCAGGGCGGCCCGGCTGGCACATCGAGTGCTCGGCCATGGTCCGCCACATCCTGGGGGACACCATCGACATCCATGCGGGGGCCAAGGACCTCAAGTTCCCCCACCACGAGAACGAGATCGCGCAGTCAGAGGGCCTGACGGAGCAACCCTTCGTGCGGTACTGGATGCACACGGGGTTCCTCAACATGGGCAGCGAGAAGATGAGCAAGTCACTTGGCAACATCCGCGCCGCCCGGGACGTCGTGGCAGCCTTCGGTGCCCAGGCCGTGCGCTTCTTCTTGCTCCAGACCGTCTATCGCAGCGACATGGACTTCAGCGAGGACGCGGTGCGCGCCGCCGCCACGGGCCTCGGCAACTGGCGCGACACGCTCGCCCGGCTCGAGCGGGAAAGCTGCGCCGCGGACACCGGCGACGTGGCAGCGGCGGAGGCTCTGGCGGCAAGGGTCACGACGGCCTTCGACGAGGCCATGGACCAGGACCTCAACACGGCGGCAGCCCTCGCCGGCCTCAACGCGGTGACGCACGAGCTGCGCCGCGAGCTGGCGGAGCAGGCGCGGGGCGGAGCAGCCCAGGTCTCCTTGCGGCCAGCGATCGCCCGCATCCGGGCCCTGGCGGACGAGGTGCTGGGGCTGGACCTGGCAGCGCCGGAGGCGCCGGCGCAGACCCTCGATGGCCAGACGGAGGCGCTGCTGACGCTCCTGATCGACATCCGCAGGGAGGCCAAGGCCCAGAAGAACTGGCCCCTTGCCGACCTCGTGCGCAGCCGGCTCGCCGCGCTGGACATCCGCCTCGTCGACCAGAAAGACGGCTCCACGACCTGGGAGGTCGCCACGAAGGTCGCCGCCACGTGACCTCAGCGACGGACTGGTCGCAGGCCCCCGTCCGCGCGCTGGCCTACTTGGGTGACGCGGTCTACGAGTTGCACGTCCGGGGCCTGGCCCTGCGCGAGGCCGCAGCCCAGGTCGAGGCCCTGCACAAGGCCACCGTTGCGCGCGTCAGCGCCCCGTCCCAGGCCCAGCTGGCGCAGCGGCTGCTGCCACACCTCTCCGAGCAAGAGGCCGCGATCTTCCGGCGTGGCCGCAACCACAAGGGCGCCAGCGGGCCACGGCACGCCTCGGCGCACGACTATCGCCTCAGCACCGCCCTCGAGGCCGTGCTGGGGTACGTGTATCTCACCCAGGACGGTGACCGCCTCGCAGCGTTGCTCGCCCTGACCGACCACCTGATGGAGGACACCCCCGATGCCCCGTGAACGCGGCCCTCGCAGCGCCAAGCCCCCCGCCAAGCCAGCCCGTGCCGGAGGTGCCCGAACCCGCGACGAGCGCGCCGGGGCCCCCCCCAGGTCTGGCGGTGCCCGAACCCGCGACGAGCGTGCTGGCGCCCCCTCCAGGGCCGGTGGCGCCCGAACCCGCGATGTTCGAGCCGGGGCCCCCGCCAGGGCCGGCGGTGCCCGACCCCGCAACGAGGCTGCATCGGCTGACTTGGGAGGTCGGGCCGTGCCGAGCAAGGGGGCTGGCCCCCGGCCACACGGCCACGCACCTTCCCGAGCGGCCGACCGCGTGGAGCGCCAGGCCCCGGCACCCTCGCCTCGCCAGGCGAAGCAACCTGGGGATGAAGCACCCACCCACGGTGGCGACATCGTTTACGGTCGCCACCCCGTGCTGGCTGCCTTGCAGGGGGAGCGGGCCGTCAACAAGGTCTGGGTTCTGCGGGACCTGCAAAACCAGGCCCTGGTCGCCGAGGTCCGCCAGCTCGCAAAGGAGAAGGGTGCCAGCGTGCAGGTCGTCGAGCGCCCCAAGCTCGATGCCCTGACCCTCGACGCGAACCACCAGGGCCTGGTGGTCTCGCTGGCGGCAGCCAGCTATGTGGCACTCGAGGATCTGATGGAGCAGGCCATGGCGGCGGCCCACCCGGCGCTCCTGATGCTCGACGGCATCGAGGACCCACAGAACCTCGGCGCGCTGATCCGCACGGCGGAAGGTGCTGGTTTCCAGGGCGTGATCATCCCGAACCGCCGCGCTGTGGGGCTCACGCCCGTGGTCGCAAAGGTCTCGGCGGGCGCCGTGGACCGCGTGCCCGTGGCCCGCACGGGCAACCTCTCCCAGGCGGCGGAGGCTCTGAAGGCGCGCGGGTTCTGGCTCGTCGGGGCCGATGCGGAGGGCGAGGCGCTGCCCTGGGAGCTGGATCTCCGGCGCCCCCTCGTGCTGGTGCTCGGGGCTGAGGGCAAGGGGTTGTCGCGGCTGCTGGCGACCCGCTGCGACCACCGTGTGCGGCTGCCCCTCGCGGGCGAGCTCGAGAGCCTCAACGCCTCAGCGGCGGGCGCCGTGTTGATGTACGAGGCCGTGCGCCAGCGGCCAGCCGGCACCCCATGACCCGACCGGGCCGCGCGGGGCTGACGGCGCTGGGCTTGTTGCTGATTGCGGGCAGCCTGGTGGCCGCGCTCTGGCACTGGCGGCACCTGCTGCCCCACGCGAACGCCAGCAGGCTTTACGTCACGGATCCGGTCCGGGACCGGCTGCTGGTGGTCGATCTCGAGTCTGGCAAGGTACGCAAGGCGCTGGAGGTGGGGCGGCTACCCCACCAGATCTTGCAGGGCCCCCCTGGCCGGCTGTACGTGGTTGAAAGCGGCTCTCAGAGCGTGAGCGTCATCGACACGCGCGAGGACAAGGTGCTTCGCCAGGCCCCCGTCGGCCCCGTGCCGGACTTCCTGGCGCATCGGGCCGTCGGCGACACGGCCATCCGCGAGGCCCGGAGTTGCAAGGCCTGTCACC
>JAYKHR010000083.1:0-8524 GCA_035285125.1 Candidatus Sericytochromatia bacterium
ACTTCTTCCCGAAGGAAGGCCTGTTCGAGCACTTCAGCTTCCACCACGTGAAGGGCGACCAGGTCGCCGTCCGCCTCGCCCTCCCGAACGCCGTCGAGGCCGCCCGCGGCACCTACGCCCAGCTCGGGCTCTACATGGACATCCCCCGCGAGCTCAAGCAGGACCTGATGCGGGCCGCCGGCACCACCGAGGGCCGCGCAGGCGTCCTCTGGGAAGAACTCGAGCGCAAGGGCGGCAACCCCGCCACCCGCTTCCACAGCCCCGGCAAGTAACGCACCCCACCCACCCCTCCCTCGCGGGAGGGGCACCCCCAGCCTTCCCCGGCGCCCCCGCGCCGTTTACATAGATCGCTCCAAGGCCATCACGCGGCGGCCCCTTCTGTTGAAGGGGCCGCCGCTGGCTCGGGCCCGGACGCCGGGCCAGGGCCTCAGCGCGCGGGCCGCGTCGTTGGCGTCGGCCGCGGCGGCGTCAGCGGCGGGCGCCCGGCCAAGGCCATGTAGATGGCCGCCGCCTCCGGGTAGAACCGCTTGACGCAGGGCCACTCGGGCGTCGAGGCCAGGGCCGCGAGGCCTGACGTGATGCCCGCGGCGTCGTGGCTGGCGAGCGCGGCGGGGAGCCGCAGCCGCACGTAGGGCCCCTGGGAGGCCGTGCCCAGCGGGGGCGAGGCCTTGGGCTGCAGCGCCTCGCACGGGTCGGGGGTGCGCCCGGCCACCAGGGGCGAGGGCCGCACCACGCCGAGGGCCGGGGTCATCGGGGGCACGACGACAGGCTCGCCCGGCACGCTGCAGGCGAGCACACCTACCAAGGAAAGCAGGAGCCCCACCAGGGCGAGCCCCCGACGCAACGCAGGCATGGCCTCGCCTTCACCACCTGCCTACTTGTACCCCCGCAGCGGGCGGGCCTCGCGGGCCTAAGGGGCCTGGTAAGCGCCCAGGGCGCCGGCCGTGGCGCCATCGTTGCAGAAGCCCGCCACGATCACGGCGTCCTGCCGCTTCTTGCCCACGCCGTAGACGAGCACGATGCCATGGGCAGGATCGCGGCTGTAGATCAGGTTGCCAAAGGCCGTCCGTGGCCAGGCGCCGGACCCGCCGCCGGCCAGGGGGTACACGCGCCCGGGCCCGATCACGGTGCCGGCCCGCTTGATGATGCCATCGCCGTTGCCGACGTCCACGGCCGAGTTCAGCGGCGCCCCGCCCGGGTCACACAGCGCCCGCACGGTGTTGGGCGGGGCGCCCAAGGCCCCGGCCTCCTGGCCCCAGGGGCTGGCGGGGAAACGCCGCCCGGGCAGGTAGGTGGCGAGCCCGAGCTGGGAGGCCGTCGCCTCGCCGAAGGTGCGCTCCGCATCGTGGGGGTCGGCGCTGGGCGGGTAGGTGCCGTCGTGGTCGCCCGCGTACTGCTCGAGCGCCACCTGGACCACCCGGACGTTCGCCACCATGCCGGTGTTGCGCGCGCGGTCCTTGGCCTCCTCGAGGTTCGAGAGCCCCACGCTCGCCAGCGCGCCGACGATCGCCGAGACCACCATCAGCTCGAGCATGGAGAAGCCTGGCCGGGCGCCTCGCCGCAGCCTTCGTCGCGTCCCCGTGCCTGTCGGGCGCTCCGCCATGCCCCACCCCTCCCCGGGACCGGCCCCGGCACCCTCCGGTGCCGCCGCGCGGGTATCATACCCGCCAGCCAGGCGGACGTGCGGGGGTGGCGCCCAGGATCAGAACACGGGGAGGCCGTCTCGCCGGGCCGCGAGCCGCTGCCGCAGCTTCGCGAGCGCCCGCGCCTCCAGCTGGCTGGCCCGCTGCCGCGTCACGTGCAGGTGCTCCCCGACCTCGCGCAGCAGCAGCTCCTCGCGCCCGTTGAGCCCGAAGCGGTGCTCCAGGAGCAGCCGCTCCCGGTCCGAGAGGCCCTCCAGGGCCTCTGCCAGCCAGGACCCCCACGCCGCGCGCGACAGGGCCTCGTCCACGGCCTCCCCCGTGTCCCCGGCCAGGGTGTCGCCCAGCGTGCGCCCCTCGTCCTCGCCCGTCGGGGCGTCCATCGAGACGGCCTGGGCCTCCCAGACCCGCAGGCGCTGCACCTGGGCCACCGTCAGGCCGACAGCCGCCGCCACGGCCGCCTCGTCCGGCGTCGCGCCCTGCGCCTGGCGCAGCGCAGCCTCGGCCTTGCGCACCCGGCTGAGCTCCTCCCGCACGTGCGAAGGCAGCCGCACCACCCGCCCGAGGCTCCCGCCCCGCCGGTCGATCGCCTGCCGGATCAGCGGCACGGCGTAGGTCGAGAGCCGCAGCCCCCGCCCGGCGTCGAAGCCGTCGATCGCCTTGAGCAGGCCGAGCACGGCCTCCTGGAACAGCTCCTCGCGGTCGACGCCGGGGAACTGGTAGCGCCTGAGCTCCTTGTGGATCAGGCCCTCGGCCTGCGCCGCAAGCTCATGGCGGGCGACGGCCGCGTCCTGGCCGCCCGCCGCGATGCGGGCGAAGTACGCCCGCTCGAGCGAGGCCGTCAGGGCCCGACCCACGTCGTGGGACCGGGTGGCGCGCCGGCCAGGGGTGCCGAGGCGACGCGCAGGGTGGCGGGAGGGGGTGTCGAACGTGGCCATGGGAAACGCTCCTTTTCTCCTCGACCGGGACGGGACGCCGGCGCCAGCTGCGCCAGCCACAAGCCTAAGTGTACTTCCTGGCGTATTTATTGCTTATGTGTTCATTCTAATGAACATTAAGCAGGCTGTCAAGCACCTCGCTTGCCTGTCCCCATCATCGCCCAGCGGCGGCCCGTTCGGGCCGCGGGCCGTTCCAATGACGAAACCCCGAGGAAGGCTTTTCAAGCACTTCTTCGGGGTTCGCGTTTAACCCGGAGTCAAAGGTGTGGCAAGAGCGCTCAGCGCTCGTCGGGGGGGATCAGGCCCGGAGCGACCTCCAGGGCCCAGGCGCGGGCGAGGTGCCGGCGGGCGGCCTCGAGGGCCTCGAGCGTCTGCCTGAGGCGGTCGAGGACGCGGGGCTCGGCCCCCGTCACCTGGAGGGTGGTGGCCTCGGGCTCCCGGCGCAGGGGGCGGATGCGCGCCCGCGGGGCCAGGTTGCGCAGCATCGCGCCGACCAGGGGCTCATCGACGCGGGACACGGTCAGGTGGATGCGGGTCATCGGGGGCTCCTTCCTGCCCCCCGGTTTACACGCCGCCGGCCTCGGGGCAAGCGCCCCGGCGCCACCAGGCGTAGACGGGCACGCCGAGGAGCACGAGGCCGAGCCCGGGCCAGGTGTAGGCGGGCTTGAGCACGAGCAGGTCGGCCATCAGCAGGCCCGCGAGGCCGACGTACAGCGCGGGCACCCACGGGTAGCCCCAGGCGCGGTAGGGCCGGGGCGCCTCCGGGCGCGTCCGCCGCAGCCGGAACAGCCCCCAGACCGTCAGCACGTAGAACAGCAGCGCCGCGAAGATGACGTAGTCGAGCAGGTCGCCGTAGCGGCCGGAGAGCGTGAGGGCGCTGGCCCAGGCCGCCTGGAGCAGGAGGGCGGCGGCAGGGACGCCGTGGGCGTTGAGCGTGCCGACCCAGCGGAAGAACAGGCCGTCGCGCGCCATCGCCCAGTAGACGCGGCCGCCGGCGAGCACCATGCCGTTGGCGCAGCCGAAGGTGGAGGCCATGATGGCGAGCGCCATCGCGCCTGCGGCGCCGGGCCCCACCACGGCCGCGAGCGCCGCCGTGCCGACGCGGTCCTGCGCGGCGTGCTGGATCTCCGGGAGCGTCAGGGCCGCGAGGTAGGCCAGGTTCGCGAGCAGGTACAGCCCGATCACGAGGCCCGTGCCGAGCGCGAGGCTGAGCGGCACGTTGCGCTGGGGCTCGCGCACCTCGCCCGCCGTGAAGGTCACGTTGTTCCAGGCATCCGACGAGAACAGCGACCCGACCATCGCCGTGCCCAGCACCGCGGCCAGGGCGGCCGGGCCGAGCACCTCGCCCGCCGCGCCCACGGGCGTCCAGGCCGCAGGCGACGTGAGGGCCTCACCCAGGTGCCGGCCCCCCCAGAGCCCGAGGCCCACCAGCCCCGCGAGGGCGCCCAGCTTCGCCACGGTGAAGACCGACTGGATCAGCGCGCCGCCTCGCACGCCCACCATGTTGATGGCCGTCAGGGCCCAGACCACGGCGATCGCCAGGGCCTGCTGCGTCGAGACCGTGAGGGGGCCGAGCCGCAGGCACACGGCCTCCGCAGCGATCGCCGGCCAGAGCACGCCGGCGAACTTCGCAAAGGCCACGGCCACGGCCGCGATGGTGCCCGTCTGGATCACCGTGAACAGGGTCCAGCCATACAGGAAGCCAAAGAGCGGCCCATGCGCCTCCCGCAGGTAGACGTACTGCCCGCCCGCCCGGGGGAACATCGCCGCGAGCTCCCCGTAGGAGAGCGCCGCCATGACCGTGAGCAGCCCCGTGAGGCCCCACGCGACCAGCAGCCAGCCGGGCGAGCCGAGCTGGCGCGCCATGTCGGCCGAGACGATGAAGATGCCCGAGCCCACCATCGAGCCCGCCACAATCATGGTGGCGTCCCAGAGGCCGAGCCGGCGAACGAGCTCCGTCACGGGGCCACGTAGCCCGTCAAGCGGCTCGGCTCGGCGAGGGGGGGCCGCCGACCCTCTCCGCTCGAAGACTGGCTCAGGCTGTCGTACACCACCGTCCCCTCCACGCCACTGGCGTCTGGCCCCTTCGTCTTGCTGCGGCCGGGTCGGTCCGACGCAGGCCGCCTCTTTCCAGGAGCACCCCGTGGGCCCCACGTTCCCGCCCGGGGGCCTGGCGAAACGGGGCCCATCGACGCCGCGTCCGGGCCGTGGTAGCCTGCCCGCACCCCGCCGAGGCCCCGAGATGACCGCCGAGCAAGCCCCGAGCCCTGCCTGGGTCGCCGCCCAGTACGACAACCGCGCCCGGGTGCCGGCGGCCTCGGCCCACCTGGCGCACTGGACCGAGGCCTCCGCGCGGGCCCGCGCGACCCTGCCGGCGCACCTGGACCTGGCCTACGGGGCCGGCCCCGACGATCGCCTCGACCTCTTCCCCGCCCCCGGCGGCACGCGCCAGGCCCCCGTGCTCGTGTTCCTGCACGGCGGCTACTGGCGCGCCCTGGGCAAGGCCGACCACGCGTTCATCGCGCCCGCCCTCGTGGCCGCAGGCGTCTGCGTCGTGGTGCCCGAGTACTCGCTGTGCCCGGGGCCCCCCGAGGCCCCCGTGACGATCGCGGGCATCACGGCCCAGGTGGCGCGCGCCACGGCCTGGGTGTGGCGGCACGTCGCGGCCTTCGGCGGCGACCCGGCCAACGTCACGCTGGCCGGGCACTCGGCGGGTGGCCAGCTGGCGGGCGCGCTGCTCACATGGCCGTGGCAGACGCTGGCCCCGGACCTGCCGGCCACCCTCACCCGCAAGGCCGTCTCGATCTCGGGCCTGCACGACCTCGCCCCCCTGCGCCACTGGGCCGCCTTGCAGGCGGCCGTGGGGCTCACGGACGCGGAGGTGGCCGCGTGCAGCCCCGCCAGGCGCCCCCCGCCAGCGGTGGGCACGCTGCACGCCTGGGTCGGGGGCGACGAGAGCGAGGAGTTCCACCGCCAGGCGCACCTCCTCCGGGCCGCCTGGGGGCCGGACCGCGTGCCCGTGTGCGAGGCGCTGCCGGGCCGGCACCACTTCACGGCCCTGGAGGCCCTGGCGGACCCGACGACCCGCCTGTTTCAGGAGACGCTGCGCCTCGCGCATGCACCAGCCCCCCCACCGGGGGAGGGCCACCGGGCCTGAGGCTCAGGGCGCGTCCCGCTCCGCGACCTCGCCGTCGAGGTAGCGCCAGGCGCCCTGCTCGCGCACGAAGCGCGAGCGCTCGTGCATCACGCCGCGCCGCCCGCCCGCCTCGTAGGTGGCCTCGAACGCCACCACGCCCGTCGCCTCCAGGATGGAGCCGCCCTCCACGGCCAGGACACACAGGCCGAGCCAGCGGGTGTGCTGCAGGCTGCGCCTCACGCGCCGCGCCTCGTCCGGCGCCCGTCGGCTGGGGTGGAGCGTCTCCACGAGGTAGGGCACCAGGCCGCGCGCGTACGCGGCATAGCGCGAGCGCATCAGGGCCTCGGCGGTGGGCGCCAGGCGCTCCCCCCGGTGCAGGGGGCCGCAGCAGGCGTCGTAGGGCAGGCCGAGGCCACAGGGGCAGGCGGATGCAGCGGGCATGCGAGGCGTGTACCCGGCGCAGCGGGGGCCCTCGCGGGCCGGCGCGGGGAGGCCGGGGGGAGCCTGGAATCGAATGAATTAACATATAATTAACCGCCAGAAAACCTCTGTGGCACAAGGTCTGGCCGCAGGCCCGCGACAACCCACCCGTGTGCCGCACCTGCCCGGAGCCGCCCGTGCCCCAGCCCATCCCCTCCGCCCAGCGCCCCTTGCCAGCCACCGCCCCCACGACGGGCTCGGCCCGTGCCGCCGGGGCTGCAGACCCCGGCCGCCAGAGCGGCGACATGCTGCGCCTGACAAGGGCCCAGCCCCGGCCCGCCCAGCCGGCGGCCACGCCTGCCAGCATGGCCGGCCAGGCGGGCACGCTGGCGCTGGGCGCCGCGGCCCTCTGGGCGATCGTCGCGCTGGGGGGGCCCTCCGCCTACGTCCCGTTCGCCATCAGCGCGGCCATCGTCACGGCCATGTGCCTTGGCCTTCGCCAGGTGGGCCCGCGCGCGCAGCAGGCCGCCACCAAGGCACTGGCGGAGGCCACCGGGGAGCCGATGCCGACCCCTCAGACCATGCGCCGCTGAGGCCTCAGGGCGACGGGGCCACCGGCGGGGCCACGTCCCGGCACCCCAGCGCCGCCAGGATCCACCACCTGCCCGTCATCCTCGAACCCTGCTGTGGCCTCTTGTACCTGGGAGGAAGGGCCAGGGGCCCCGCCCCCTCACGCTGCTCGGGCCGGCGCTTGCGCACCGGCCCGAGGTCCTGACAAGCGCCCGCCGCTAGCCCTCTTCGTTCAGGCGGGCAACGATCGTCTTCAGGATGGCGTCGGCCTCCTCGTTCGCAACCTGGCACGTGCCGGCGTTCATGTGGCCGCCGCCGCCGTTCTGGAGCGCGATCTCGCCGATGTTGGTGCGCGAGGTGCGGTTGAAGATCGACTTGCCGATGGCGAGCGAGGTGTTCTGCTTGCGGAAGCCGTCGATGACGTGGATCGAGATGTTGCACTGGGGGAACAGCGCGTAGATCATGAACCGGTTGCCGGCCCAGATGGGGTCCTGGTCGCGCAGGTCGAGCACCACGACGTTGCCGTGGACCGTGGCGCGGTCAAGCAGCTGCTGCTTGAACTTCTCGGCCTGGGCGCTGTAGAGCTCCCGCCGCTCGACGACGTCGGGCAGCTCGAGCACCTCCTCGATGCTCAGGTGCTTGCAGCGCTCGATGAGGTCCATCATCAGGTTGTAGTTCGAGATCCGGAACTCGCGGAACCGGCCGAGGCCCGTGCGGGCGTCCATCAGGAAGCTGAGCAGCTCCCAGCCCTTGGGCTCGAGCACGTCCTCCATCGTGAACTGGGCGCTGTCGGCCTTGTCGACGGCCGCCATCATGTCGTCGAAGAAGGGCGAGAAGCGCTCGGACCCGCCGTAGTGGCGGTAGACGACGCGGGCGGCCGAGGGGGCCTCCGCGTCGATGACGTGGTTCGGCAGCCCCTTCTCGTTGCGGACGGTCTCGCTCAGGTGGTGGTCGAAAACCAGGTGCGCCTGCTCGACGTAGGGCAGGTTGGTCACGATGTCACGGTCCGTGACGGCCACCTTGCCATCTTGCATGTCCTTCGGATGGACAAACAGGATGTCGTCGATGAGGTCGAGCTCCCGCAGCAACACGGCGCAGATCAGGCCGTCCATGTCGGAGCGGGTCACGAGGCGATACTTCTGTTGTTCCTGCACGGGCATCTGGAGAACCTCCTGGCATTCGACGGGGCGGCACGCAGCCTCCCAGGACAACGTTTACCCAGGCACCGTGCAACCTAAGCCGGGCCAAGGCGCCCCGCACCACGCCCGGCGGCCCTGCCCCGGCGGCCTGGGCGAGGGGCGTGCCGGGGCCCATGTCGGGCACCGTGCAAGGCCAGCCTTCCCGGCCGAAGATCGTCACCAGCAGCTTGTTTGCAGGCCACGAAGGGGGGGTTGACGGCCCCCCTCCCCCGCCTTATGGTGGACCCACGGACACCCTCGCGGGCCCTGGGCCCGCCCCGCCGGGCCGGCCCCTGCGTGCCATCGGCCCACCGCGGCCCCAAGCCCCAAGCGCGCGGCCCTCGGCGGCTGCGAAGCCACCACCGTCGCCAGGCACGGTGGCCTCCTGTCGCGTGGCTGCGCCGCCACGCCCCGGCCGACCCGCGCGCGCCCCGCCCCCTGCCCGCCCGGCGCGCGGGCCCCCACCAAGGAGGTCCAGCGACGCGCCGGCGCGACGGCCGCCCGTCCCGTGATGCCACCCGCCATCCGCGTCCGCCCAATGACCGAGGCGGACATCCCGGGCGTGGTCCAGCTCCAGACCCGCGCCTTCCCCAAGCTGAAGCCCTGGACCCCGCTGCAGCTGCGGCGCCACCTGGCGCGCTT
>JAYKHR010000084.1:0-5659 GCA_035285125.1 Candidatus Sericytochromatia bacterium
ATTCCCACCAGCTTGCTCGCAGGCGGCAGGCGCCGCGCCGTGGTGGTGATCTCCAGCAGCGGTACACGCGGATCCTGCGTCCCGTAGACGCTCAGGGCGGGTAGCGCCCGGCGAGAGAGGTTCACGACCGGACCCGGCACGGCCGCAAGCAGCATCAAGCCACTCACCCGCTGGGGGTGCCAGCCGGCATACATGGACGCCACCACGCCCCCGAGCGAGTGGCCCCCCACCACCCAGCGCTGGACCTCGGGGTGTCGCGCCATCACGGCCGAGGCCCGGTTGGGGGCGAGGATGGCCAGGCGTCGGGGCATCGCTGGGATGCAGACGACGTAACCCGCCAGTGCCCAGGCGCGCGCCAGCGGGGCGTAGGCGCGCGGGTCCACGTTGCCGCCCGGGTAGAACACGAGGCCCGGCCGGGAGGTCGCGCCCATCGGGGCGATCTCGAGTCCGTCTTGCAGGGTGATTCTCAGGTCCGGGTGGGGCCGCAGGGCGGCGCGGGCCAGGTCGCCCACGGGGCCGTCTGGTGATGTGGCCGCGGGCAGGGGCAGGTCGGAGAGGCCGGTGGGGAATTCGTCTTCCAGCGAATCGGCGGTACTGACAGGGGCAGAGGCGGACGAGTCCTTCTGCGGTGGTTCAGATGTGGCTGACGCGGGGGGCCGTTCCGCGGGTCCGCTGGTCGGAGCGGGGGCCTCGGCCGGTCCGAGCGCCTGGGAAGGCGTGGGGGGCGCCAGCGCGGCAGATGGCATCGGCGCCTTCACGATCAAACCGGCACGGGCCGTGCCGCAGCCTGCCAGGCAGGCCGCGATCGCCGTGGCGCAGGACAGTAACGCGAGGCTTTTCACTACCTCATTTTAACCTATTGGGCGAATCGCCGCCCAGACCCCCGCCTGGTCTCCGCGCAACGCCAGGGCCTCGTCGGAAACCCAGCGGTGGACGGCCGAACTTGGCCAGCAGGGCGGCCACGTCAGAAGCGAGCGCAACACGGTGCTGGAGGCCGAGACCCGCTCACCTGCCTGCTCGCTGGCCCGGTTCGTCGCCCTCATCGCAGGGTATGTGCCCTGTAGACAGCCAGCCAGCGCCATCCCGGCGCCTATGGCCAACGTCCCTTCGACGATGGGGAGAGTACGGCGCGTGAGTTCGGTCAACGACAGCACCCCCAGCACAAGTCGCCGCACACCATCTAGCCCGGGTGGGGCTGCCAGAGGTGGGAGCGGGAGGCGAGGGCCGGAACCCAAGCTGGGGGGCGACGCGTTGGCCCTGTCGGGCCGCCGGCCCCCCGCCGCACCACCCGGTGCTGCGCCGGCGCTGGCTCCCGCGACAGGGTCGCGCCGCCCCGGCGTCGACGCCGAGGTGGCGGCGCTGCGGGCCCATCAGGCGGCCCTGGCCGCGAAGGACCGCAAGGCGCAGGGGGGCAACGCCGTGGCACAGGGCTTCAACGCCCTCGTCGGTCGGCTGAGCGGTGCGGGCGATCGCCTCGGGCTCGTCCGAGCGGCAGCCGAGACGGCCTTGACGCGAGAGCTGGCGACCGCCTTCAAGGCTTACCGCGCTCATGTGGCGTCGGGTGACCCGGACGCTGAACGCGATATGCGGGCGGCCCTGGCTGCGGCGAGGAAGAAGGTCCAGGCCTACGACGAGGCGATCGCCGGGCGCCAGCAAACCAACAAGTTCTGGTCCGGCGTCACGGCAGACCTCGTCGCCGGCGTGGCTGTCGCGGCGGGGGTGGCCTTGACCGTCTCCGGGGTGGGCGCGCCGATCGGGGTGCCGCTGCTCGCGGCCGGGGCGTTCGTCGGCGGCGGCGCCCTGGCGGTGGGCGCCCGGGCAGCGCTCGACAATCAGTTCGACCTCCAGCAAGAGGGGCTCGCCGCCTTCGCGGTGGGCGGCCTCGGCGGCGTGGGGGCCGCGTTGACGGGCGGTGCGTCCCAGGCTCTGACCGCGGGGATGTCCTCCCAGGCGGCTCGGGTGTTGGGGCAGGAGGCGGTGCAGGGCGCTGCCGGTCGCTTCCTGATCGGCGCCGGGGCCAACGCCACCGTGGGCGCCGGGCTCGGTGGCGCGACCAGCGGGGCCCAGGCGCTCGCCAGTGGCGGGAGCCTCGAGAGCGTCTTGAAGGCCACGGCGCTGGGGGCGGCGGGCGGCGCCGTGGGCAGCGTGGCCACTTCGGCTGTGGGCGCGGGGCTCGCTCGCGGCGCCACCGCGCTGCAGCGCTCAGCCGCCGTCCAGGATGGGCTGCTCTCTCGCGCGGTGTCCACTTCGTCCGCGGCGGGTGAGACCGCCGCGGGCCGCGCGGCTGGCACGCTCGCTCAGGGGGTTGTCACGGGTGCGAGCTCGGGCGGGGCCGCGGCCCTCGCCAACCAGCTGGCCTCCGGGGCCCCACTCGACTACGCAGCGCTGCGCGACCAGATCCTGGCCGGCGCCATCCAGGGCGGCACCTACGCCGGCGTGGGCCTGGCCGGCGCGGCGCTGCCCAGGCGCGCAGCCGCCAAGGCCCCCCCGACCCCTGAGGAGACGCAGCGGCTCCTGAACGACCTCGCTCCTGCGGGCCAGCCCGCCCTGAGTTCGCGGCACCGGCAGCTGGCCGGGGCCTACCGCGCCGCCCAGGCGCAGGCGCTCGAGCAGATGCAGGGCTTGCAATGGGCCGCCCGCCAGCTGGCGGGCGTGACCGACCCGGCCCAGCGCGCAGCGGCGCTGGAGCAGCCGGTGGCGCGCTACACCGCTGCTCTGCAGCAACTCGACGGTGCCCGGGGTGAGTTGCTGGCCTTTGCCGGCCGCCACCTCCCGCGCCCGGCGGCCCTGAAGGTGGCCCGCGCCGTCGGCGAACCCAACCCGGACGTGGCGTGGGGGCGCCCGCTCGGGGCACCCACCCGGGCCAAGCACAACGAGGCCGTGGCAGCCTTCGTCTCGCGCTTCCCCAACCTCGGCCTCGATGGTGTCGCGGAGCCAGGTGTGAAGGGCCTCTCGCCCCGTGCCATCCAGGCCATCGCGGAGTCCCTCGCGACGGAGGCGAGCTCGGCCGACGCCAAGGGCGCTGCGAACGTGGAGCACCTGGCCAGCGTGCTGCAGGGCGTGCTGAAGACCTCGCGCGCCGAGAAGGGCGCGCCGCTGACGCAGGCCGAGGTCGACACGCGGGCGGCCGTTACGGTGCTCACGGACGCCTGGATGAAGGGGGCCTCGCCGGAGGTCCTGCGCTCGGTGCGCACCGCGAGCACCAACCAGGGCGCCACCGGCGGTCAGATCTATGAGGGGATGCTGGCGCGTGGGCTCAAGCTCGCCAGCCTTGCCGAGGTGCCCGAGGCCATCCGCCCCCAGCTCGACGCGTGGTTCACGCGCTTCGGTCCACCGCGGGAGCGGGCTGAGGTCGCGCAGGCGCTCGCGGCGAAGGGCCTCCCGGCGGACCAGGTCGAGGCCTGGACGAGCAGGATCATGGCCCGTGACCCCCAGATCACCAACCCGTTCCTGCTCGGCACCTGGCTGCACGGCCTGCCGCAGTTCGACGCCGTCGAACACGTGGTCAAGAGCCTCGGCGGCGATCGGGCGATGGCCCGAGGCTACTACGAGGAGGTGCTGGCTCATCACGCCTCGGGCTTCGTGATGGATGGCTTCAGCCGGGCTGGGCTGACGGTGGACTTTTACCAGATGGCCCGCGCGGGCCAACTCACGACGGAGGCTGCGCAGCGCCTGACCAACCTGTACACCAGCTCGTCCACGCTGGCAGGGAAGTGGCGCCCGGTGATCGACATGGTCACCAGCGGCAAGCCGCTGAGCCCGGCGCAGCATGACCAGTTCCGCGCGGCCGTGGGTCTGAAGCCCTTCAGCCCGGTCGAGCGGCAGGCGCTGGGCCAGGGCCGGCCGCTCACGGCGGTTGAGTATCGTGCCTTTCGTCAGCGCTATGCCGTCGACGCCACGCCGTTGCGCGACGCCATCGCCGAGCTTCCGGCGAACAGCCGCTCGCAACTGCTCAATGACGATCGGCAGCAGTTCACCGTGGTGGGCATTCCCAAGTGGATCACGATGATGGCAACGATGGGCAAGCCCGCGAGCAACGGCGCGCTGATCGACGCGGTCTACCAGGGCGCCGTGCAGGCCTATGCCGAAGAGAACTACGCGCGCGGGGCCCGCGTCGGCACCGCTTTCGACCAGGCCACCGCGCCCGTTGCCCAGCGGCTTGGGATGACCTTCGACTCCACCACGCGCACCTACCGCCCCGCGGCTGGCGGGGAGGCCGCGCAGGCGGAGTTGGCCCGACGCGTGGCGGCGGACCCGGCGCTCGCCGCCAGGCTGGCGGAGGCACGGGTTGCCCCGACGGACGCGAAAGCCGTGATCGACTGGTTCCGCGCCCAGCCAGCCGATCCCGAGGCGCTGAGCCGCCTGGTCGGGGCGCCCTAGGGCCCTCCTGGACACCCGACCGCGTCGATCGGTTTTTAGCCCACGAGCGACCCCGTCCGTCCCCCCACCAGACCGGAGACTTCCGTGCCCTCGATCGCTCCCTGCATCTGGTGCCCAGGCAATGCCGAGCTGGTTGCCGAGTTCTACACGGGTCTGTTCGTCGGCGGTGCCATTCAACACACCAGCCACTACACCAGCGGAATGCCGTTACCCGCGGGCACCGTTCTGCTCGTCGAATTTTCGATCGCAGGCCAGACCTTTCAGGCCCTCAATGGAGAGGCGCCAATCCCCCTTACCCCCAGCCTATCGTTCTTCGTGGAGGCCGATACTGCTGATGAACTCCGGCGGCTGTTTGGACCCCTCGTGGAGGGCGGTGAGGTCTTGATGCCGCTGGACGCTTACCCGTGGAGCCCTTGCTACGCTTGGGTGCGCGATCGCTTCGGGGTCTCGTGGCAACTGCGCCAGGTGGAGGCCGCGCCAGCTGGTGTCCGCATCCTTCCAAGTCTGATGTACTCGGATGCCCAGCGTGGGCGCGCGAGGGACGCCATTGCCCTTTACACGGGCCTCTTTCCCGACAGTGAGGTGCTCGCCGTCGAACATCACGGCGAGGGCGGGCACCTCATCGCTCTCGCCCGCCTGAGGCTCGGCCCTCAGCCCCTCGTGGTGATGGACAGCCCCATCGACCACGGCTTCACCTTCACGGAAGGCCTTTCGCTCAGCGTGTGCTGCACCGATCAGGCGGAGGTCGATCGGTTGTGGGATGTGCTCACGGCGGGTGGCCGGCCGGGCCCTTGCGGCTGGCTGCAGGACCGATTCGGCGTCTCCTGGCAAATCGTGCCTGCTGCCCTGATCCACTTGCAGCGCCAGGGGAATGAGGTGGCCAATGCCCGCATGTTCCAGGCCATGCTGGGCATGGGGCGGCTGGATCTGGCCACCCTCGAACGCGCCTGGCACGGTGATCCCCGGCGTGAATCCGCCGCGGCGGACGCACAACCCGGCCAGGGAGCTGGGGCCTGACAGCGCGGCGTTCCCTTGGACCGTCCCGGCTTCGAACAGCAACCTATCATCAGCCGCGATAGCCCAGCAGGACCTTTGCTGTGGGCGGGCTAGCTCGTCGAGGTCCCACCCGCCCCATCCGAGTCCTACGCGCCAGGTGATGAGGTCAAAACCTGAATATCACTCTTTCTTAATCTGAACGCGCCTGGTTTGTCACACCGCTGTCACGCCCCCCGCTGACAAACCCTTCGTCAAGCCTGAGAGGTCAAACCAACCGGCCCCG
>JAYKHR010000085.1:0-2550 GCA_035285125.1 Candidatus Sericytochromatia bacterium
GGGGCGGTGGTTGGCTTCAAGCGCACGCACGACGGACTCCTTGATCGCGTAGCCGCCCTAGAGGCGCAGCGCCCATCGACGGCGGGCCCCTCGGGCGCGCCCGAGATCCTCACCCAGCTTGGGGAAGTCGAGGACACAGCACGGAAGCTTCAGGCCGATCAGGAGGAGGCCGAGCGCAAGGCCCGCGAGGACGATGAGCGGGAAAAGCAGCGGGCCGCATGGCAGGGCCGCGTGAACGCGGCGAAAGACGAACTGCCTCGCCAGCGGATCGAGTTGGCCAACGCCGAGAGTGAACGCGGTGCCCTCGAAGACGCCCTTCGAAGCATCGCGGAGTCCTTGAAGAGCGCCGACGGCAAGGTGAAGAAAGACCTCAAGGCCGATCGGGGCAAGCGCACCGATGAACTCCAGCGTGCGCGCAAGGCGGCAGACCGTCTGCGTGGCGAGATCGAGGCCTTGGAGAAGCAGGCAGGTGCGAGCTTCGAGTTCCGGCCACCACCGGAGCCCAAGGGCAGGCCGGCGCAGCCCGGTGCGCGCTTCGTCCCGCCGGTCTTCGGCGCGCGTGCTGCTGCCACCGTGCCTCACGAGGCGCTCCCCGAAGAGGGCTCCTTGCGGAGTCATCAGGGCCAGCGGTACCTCGTAATCGAGAGGTGGGATCAACTCGCCACAGGCGAGCAGGCCGCTTCTCGCCTCTCAGCCAAGCTCGTCGCGCCGGAGAAGACATGAAGGAGCAGCGCATCACCATCCGTATCGACCCTCAGGGGCGCATCACCGCCGAGGCCGTTGGCTTCACCGGAGACGCCTGCATGGAGGACCTTGAGCGCCTGTTGGAGGGGTTGGCCCCCGGCAAAGCCACCGTGGACCGCAAGCCCGACGCGGGCACCGCGCGCGTGACGACGACCCGGACGCAGGGCGTCGGGAAGAAGCCATGAGCGCGTACATGACGCTGCTGACGCCGATGACCGATCAGGAGTGCCTGCTGGCGGCGCTCGCCGACCTCGGGTTCGACGGCGCCAAGGTGGAGGTCCACGCGACTCCGGTGAACCTCGTGGGCTACGCCGGTGATTTGCGCGCACAGACCGCCAACATCGTGATTCGGCGGAAGTACGTCGGGGCGGCCTCCAACGACTTGGGCTTCTTGGCTTCGGCCACCGGCTATCAGTCGCTCGTCAGCGGCTACGACCACCCCAATTTCGGGACGGGGTGGCTGACGCAGCTCAACAGCCGTTACCAGAGCCACTGGACCGAGAAGCAGGAGCGGCTCGCGGCCGATGAGCGCCGACGGATGGAGGATGAGCGGCAGCGGGTCGTCGAGACCCAGCGGCAGGCTGTCCACGAGCGTGCCAAGAAGATGGGGTACGAGGTCCAGGAAACGCGCGAAGGCGACGCCATTCGCCTTGTGCTGGTCAGGCGGACCTACTGACGATGCAACTCAACCTTGCGCGCACCCTGGCTCGCAGCGCGGCGAACGGTCCTGGGGAGCGCTTCGTGCTGTGGGTCCAAGGATGTCCGCTGGGGTGTTCGGGCTGCTGGAATCCAGATACCTGGGTGTTCCAGCGTCGCGACCTGCGTTCGGTCGAGGAACTGGCGGAGGACATCCTCGCGACGGAGGGCATCGAGGGCGTGACGTTCACCGGGGGCGAGCCCTTCGTCCAGGCGCGTGCGCTCACGGCGCTTGCCGACCGGGTCCGCGCGGCAGGGCTCTCGGTGTTCGTGTTCACGGGCTACGAGCTGGACGAGCTTGCGCGTCCCGAGCATCGGGACCTTCTCGCATGCACCGATGTGCTGGTGGCGGGGCGGTACGTGGCCGCCCAGCGCGCGCGGGGCTTGGCGTGGCGGGGCTCTGCCAACCAGCGGGTGCACTTCCTGACGGCGCGCTACGACGTGCGCGACATGCACGCGGCGCCGGAGGTGGAGTTCCACCTCGCCGCCGATGGCAGCGTGGCGGTGACGGGGTTCCCCGTGGACCGTGCGTGGCTAGGAGCCTGAGCGCGACGAGCGGATGAGGGGCTGTACGCCGTGGGGACGCGCCGCCTCGGCCAGCTGCCATGGGCGGTCGGACCGGGGGTGGCGACGTCCTCTAGGGTCGAGGCTTTCGTGCAGGAGGGCCGGGGCTACCGTTCGTACATGACGTTGCTCGCGCTGGGCACTCGCCGAAGGACCCTGGCGCTTCTGGTCCTGCTTGCGACGGGGCTAGGGCTGTGGGAGCTGCTCAGAAGCGATCTTGGCAGCCTGCAGGCCGAGGAGCCGCCGGCTCCTGCACGGCCCTCCCCCTTCGTCCCCTCGGCCGAGCGGGGCTATCGCTGGCTGACGAGCAAGGCCTACGTGCCCTCGTCCATCCGGCAGGCGGACGTGGACCAATTGTGGCAGGCGTGGCCCGAGGCGCTCAAGGCCGAGGCTGGACAGGCCACGCCGGAGCGGCGGCGCGAGCTGACATGGGCGCGCTACGGCATCACCCCCAGGCCCGGCGAGCCGGACAAGCCGCTGCAGTACGTGGTGGACGAGCAGGGGCGCTGGTCGATGTCGTGCCTCGCGTGCCATGGCGGGCAGGTG
>JAYKHR010000086.1:0-22116 GCA_035285125.1 Candidatus Sericytochromatia bacterium
GGGTGAAGCCGACCTTCACGTCCCTCTCCCGCCGGGAGAGGGACGTGGCAGGCCGGGTGACGGGCTATCGAGGAATCAGGGACGTGCCGTGCTACCATGGCCCCGTGCAGCTCCCCGTCTTGCAGCAGGCCGACGCGATCCGGGCCGCCGTCCGGGCCTCGGGGCGGCTCATCCTCTGTGCGCCGCCCGGCACGGGCAAGTCCACCCAGGTGCCTGGGCTGCTCGCCGCGGACAGCCGGCAGGTGGTGGTGCTGCAGCCGCGTCGCATCGCTGCCCGGAGCCTGGCCCACCGCGTGGCCTCAGAGGCCGGGGAGGCCGTGGGGGGGCGGGTCGGCTACCAGGTGCGCTTCGAGCAGGCGGCGGGGCCCGACACGCGCATCCTCTTCCAGACTTATGGCGTGTTCTGGCAGCGGCTGCTCACGGAGCCCACGGCCGCGGGCGTGGGGGTGGTGGTGCTCGACGAGTTCCACGAGCGCTCGCTCGAGGCGGACGCCGTGCTGGCCTGGCTGACCCGGCTCCAGGCGGAGCGTCGGCCGGACCTCGCGCTCGTGGTGATGTCGGCGACGCTGGAGGTGGCGGCGCTGCGCGCGCACTGGCCGGACGCGCCCTGCCTCGAGGTGGCGGGCGGCCGGCACCCCGTGGCGATCGAGCACCTGCCCCCGCGCGGCCACGAGCCCGTCTGGGAGGGCGCCGTGCGGGCCTTCCGGCACCTGCTCGCCACGGGCGAGCGGGGCTCCGTGCTGGTGTTCATGCCCGGCACGCATGAGATCCGCCGCACGCTCGACGCGCTCGGGCCCGTGTGCGCCCAGGCCGGCTACGAGGCCCTGGCGCTGCACGGGGCCCAGGCCGTCGCCGAGCAGCAGCGCGTGCTGGCCGCCCCGGCCGACCACCCGTGCGTGGTGGTGGCCACCAACGTGGCCGAGACCAGCTTGACGATCCCGGGCGTGACGGCCGTGATCGACAGCGGCCTGGCCAGGCAGGCGAGCCACGACGCGGGCCGGGAGCTCGACGTGCTCGCGCTCGGCTGGATCGCCCGCGCGAACATGGCCCAGCGCGCGGGCCGCGCCGGCCGTCTCGGGCCCGGGCGCTGCGTGCGGCTCTGGCCCCAGAGCCTGGAGACGAGCCTCCCCGAGGTGCTGCCGCCCGAGCTCGCGCGGCGGGACCTGGCCCGGCTGGCGCTGGAGGTGGCAGCCCTGCCGGACGCGCCGGCCTGGCTGGAGCCGCCGCCGCCGGAGCGCTGGGCGCGTGCCCGCGACCAGCTCCGGCGCCTGGGGGCCCTGGACGAGGCCGGCCTCCTCACCGCCCTGGGGCGCCGCCTCACGGCGCACCCCGTGGCCCCGGCGCTGGCCAGGGTCCTCGAGGCCGCCCGCGAGGCGGGCGTCGTCACGCTGGTGGCCGCGATGGTCGCGGTGGTCGAGGCCGCCGATCGCCGCGCCATCGCCGACGAGGGCGACCTGTACCTGCTGGGGCTCGACCTCGTCGCGGCCGCCGAGGGTGGGGCCCTGCGGCGGGCCGGCTGGGCCCGAGAGGTGGTCGAGACCTGGCGCCAGCTCCTGCGCCAGCTGCGCCCTGAGGCAGTGGACCGGGCCCTGGCGCGGCTGCCCGAGGCCGAGGCCCCGGACCGGCGCGCGCGCGTGACGCGCTGCTGGCTGGTGGCTCTGGGAGACCGGCTCGCTGCCCGCCAGGGCCCGAGCTACGTGCTGGCGGACGGCCGGCGCGGCGTGCTGGGGGCGGGGCGCACGGAGGCCGCCTGGGTGCTGGCGCTGGCCCTCCACGAGCAGGCCACGGGGGGCGGTCGCCAGGCCACCATCCCCCTGTTCTTGCCCGTGGACCCGGCCTGGACGGCCGCGGCCGAGGCGGCGACCGAGACCGTCGTCGTGAGCTGGGACGCCCCGCGGGAGCGCGTGGTGCAGGAGCGGGTCTGGGTGGCGAACGGGCTGCCCGTGCGGCGGGAGCCCCTGCCCGCGGCCGCCTGGGACCGGGGCGCGGCGGAGGCCCTGATCGCCGGGAAGCTGCTGGCGGGCGAGGCCCGCCTCGCGGCCTGGGACGAGGACGTCGAGCAGCTGGTCCGCCGCATCCGGCGGGCGGCCGAGGTGTGGCCCGAGCTGGGCGCGCCCGCGCTCGGCGAGGATGACTGGGAGGTGCTTTACCACGAGCTGGCGCGGGGCAAGGCGGCGCCCGCCGAGATCACCCGCGACGAGCTGGTCGCCGTGCTGCGCGAGTACGTGGGCTGGCCGGCCGTCGACCGGCTGGAGCGGGCGGCGCCCCGCACGTGGCGGCTGCCCTCCGGCCGCCAGGCGCGCCTGACCTTCCCCGAGGAGGGCCCGCCCGAGCTCTCGGCCCGGCTCGGAGACATGATCGGCCTGACGGGCACCCTGGCCCTCTTCGAGGGGCGGCTGCCCGTCTGCTTCGACATCCTGGCGCCCAACTTCCGCACCGTGCAGAAGACCTTCGACATGACGGGCTTCTGGGAGCGGACCTACCCGGAGGTCAGGAAGGAGCTGCGGCGGCGCTACCCCAAGCACCCCTGGCCCTGACCGCTGCGGGGAGGCCCTCGCTCAGGGCACGGACCCGGCGACGGTGTCGAGGATCGCCTCGGGCAGGTGGCCCACCAGGGTGTAGGCCGTCTGGCCCACCCGCCACGACAGCAGGTGCTTGGGGCCCTGCGCGAGGGCGAAGCCTTCGCCGGCGCCCACCCGCACGGCGCGGCTGTCTGCTGGTGGGGAGGCCTGGCTGCGGGCGTCGGTGGCGAAACACGAGAGCAGGCTGAGGCCGTCGTGGTAGCGCCAGACGAAGGTGGGGACGCGGCGGTGATCCAGGAAGTGCTGCCAGTGGAGCAGCTCGTAGCCCTTTGGCAGCCAGCGCGGGGGCTCGGGTCGCCAGCGCTGGCCTGCGGGCGGCAGCGAGCCGCTGCTGCCCTGGGCCAGCACGGTCGTGGCGTTGCTCACGCGCACGCCAGGGGGCAGCCGGAACCGGGTGTCTTCCGGCGAGAGGCGTGGTGAGAAGGTGATGGAGAGGAACTCCGAGCGATCGACCAGCTGGCCGGCCTCGTCCCGTCGCTCCACCACCAGCGGCAGCCGGGTGGCCTGGTCCACCCACAGCCGGTGCGTCAGGTTGCCCGCCGCGCGGGGCGTGAGCTGGACGAGCAGCACCAGCCGGTTCAGGTGTCGCAGCTGCCCGAGCACGCGGAAGCCATAGTTGCGACGGGCCAGCGCCAGGCGTCGTGGCAGGCTGCCCTCCGCCTCCAGGGGGCTCACGGTGACGGCCCTGAGGCGCGGGGTGTGGTGCCAGCGCACGGCGCCGTCCGAGACCAGCACGTCACGCACCGCCCCGCTGGCGTCGAGCAGCTCCTGGCGCACCCGCTGGTGGCCGGCACGCGTCACGCGGAGCCGCTGCTGGCGCGTCCCGGCGGGCCCCGTCCGGGTCACGCGCAGCAGGCCCCGGTAGGAGAGCGTCTCGCGGGCCGTGAGCACGTCCTCCAGCGCGAGCGGCCGCGCCTGGGCTGTCGGGGCCAAGGCGAGGGCTCCGACGGCCAGGCCGAAGAGGAAGGAGATGGTGCGGCTCATGGGGCGAGGTCGTAGCCCGTCTCGATGGCGCGGACGCCCTGGCCGAGGGCGCCCGGCAGGCCCTGATCGTGCTCGAAGGCGTCATGGACCTGCCAGTAGGTGTCGACGTCGGCCACCGGCACCGCAGGCGCGAGCCAGGTTGCCCCGAGCCGCTGCAGCCCGCCCACGAGCGCCAGCACGCCTGCCGCCACGGCCACCCCCACGAGCGGCCTGCGCCACGCTCGCGCCCAGCGGCTCACGGCGCTGGGCGGCCGCGCCCCGCCTCCCAGCTGCATGGCGATCGCCTCCCACGTGCGTGCCCCTGGCGGCGGCGTGGGCAGCGTGCGCAGGGCCTGCAGCACGGGCAGCAGGTCGATGAGCAGCGCCGTGCAGCGGGTGCAGGCCCGCAGGTGGGCCTGCACCCGCTGCTCCTCCTCGACGGAGAGCATGCCGTCGAGGTAGGCCGAGATTGGCTCGAGCCAGCTTTCGCAAGGGGGGGATGCTCTCATCGCAGCTCTCCGAGGTGCTGCTGCACCTGCCGCCGGGCCCGCGCGAGCCGGCTCTTGACCGTGCCGAGGTTGATGCCCAGCGACTCGGCGATCTCCTCGTAGCTGAGGTCCTGCACGTCGCGCAGCACCAGCACGGCCCGGAACTCGGGGCTCAGCTGGGCCAGGGCCCGCTCCACCTGTCGGTAGACCTCGGCCGCGGTGGCAGCCTCCTCTGGCGTCTGGCCGTGGGCCTCGAGGCGCTCCCCGAGGGTGAGCCCCCCCTCCTCACCCAGCGTCGCGTCGAGCGAGTCGTGCTGGTAGCGACGCTCGGCACGGGCAAGGTGGTTCAGGCAGGTGTTCGTCGCGATCTGGTACAGCCAGGTCTTGAAGCTGCTGTGGCGACGGAACCCGCCCAGGCCGCGGAAGGCCTTGAGGAAGGCCTCCTGCACCAGGTCCTCGGCCTCCGGCGCCCCGTGCACCATGCGGTGCACGAGCTGGTGGATGGGGCCGTGGTGGCGCCGGAAGAGCGCCTCGAGGGCCTTCATGTCGCCGTCCTGGGCCCGCGCGACCAGCGCGGCGTCGGCGTCGGGGAGGGGGTCTCGTCGCAACAGTGCGCGGGCCTGTGGGGCGGGCGGAGGGGGGACGGACAATTCTAGCTGGGGCATGCGGTTGGTGCCATCCTCGCGGGGGGGCTCCCATGCATGACCGGGCCCGCGCCCCCAGGTTCCCGCCGCGCTCAGGCCTCCTGCTGGCTGCGCTCCAGCGCCTGCGCCAGGTCTGCCGTCAGGTCCTCGGCGGCCTCGAGGCCCACCGACATCCGCACGAGGCCGGGCGTGACGCCGAAGCGGACCTGCACGTCGGGCGGGATGTCCGCGTGCGTCATCGTCGCCGGGTGCTCGACGAGCGTCTCCGTGCCGCCGAGGCTGACGGCCAGCTTGGCGAGCCGCACGGCGTTGAGGAACCGGAAGGCGGCCGGCTTGCCGCCGCGGACCTCGAACGACACGATCGAGCCCGCCCCGCTGCACTGCCGCTCGAAGATGACCCGCTGGGGCGAGCCCTGGGGCAGCAGGGCGGGGTAGAGCACGCGCGCGACGGCCGGGTGCGCGGCCAGCGTGGTGGCGAGCTGCCGGGCCGTCGCCGCCTGGGCCTCCATCCGCACCTTGAGCGTCTCGAGCGAGCGCAGCAGCAGCCAGCAGTTGAAGGGGTCGGGCACCGAGCCCATGATCGTGCGGTACTCGGTGATCGGCCCGAGGACCTCGCGTGAGCCGGCCACGGCGCCTGCCACGACGTCGGAGTGGCCGCCGATGAACTTGGTGGCGGAGTACAGCACGAGGTCGGCCCCGTGCCGCAGCGGGTGCTGGAACAGCGGGCCCATGAAGGTGTTGTCCACGAAGGTCAGCACGCGGCGCGCGGGCGTCGAGCGGCGCGCCGCGAGGGCGGCGATCGGCGCGAGGTCGATCATCAGGTTGGTCGGGTTGGCCGGGCTCTCCAGGAAGAACAGCGCCAGGCGCTCCCCGGCCGCCTCGGCGAGGGCCTCGAGCTCCGCGATGGGCGCGTCCGCCGAGAAGGCGCGCACCTCGACGCCGAACTTGGGCAGGATCTTCTCCATCAGGTACTCGGTGCCGCCGTAGATGGGCATGCTGTAGGCCACCACGTCGCCGGGCTTCACGTGCGCCAGGATGGCCGTGGTGATGGCGGCCATGCCGCTCGCGAAGGTGAGCGCCCCCTCGGCGCCGTCCCAGAGCGCGAGCCGCTCCTCGAGGATCTGGAGCCCGGGGTTGTTGAGGCGCGAGTAGATGAGCCCCATGGTCTCGTCCGGGCGGCGCTCCTCGAGGCCGTAGGCCCACTTGAAGTACTGCTCGCCGTCCGCCGCGCGCCGGAAGACGAAGGTGGAGGTCATGAAGATGGGCGGCTTGGCGGCCCCCTCCGAGAGGAAGGGGTCGTAGCCGTGGCTCATCATGAGGCTCTCGGGCCTGAGCTGCTGCGGGTCGAGGGGCGCGGGCATCAGGGAGCTCCTTCGCGTCGTCGGGAGGGGGCCAGGCCCATGTAAGCAGGTCGCGGTGGCCAGCGCAAAGCCCCGGCCCAGGGGGCCGGGGCTGGGGGCCGGGGCTGGGGAGGGGGACGGGCTCAGCGGACGACCTCGCCCTCGATGATGAGCGTCCAGGGATGGAAGATGCCGAACGTAACAAAGTTGACCAATCCATCTACAACTCCCACCTGGCGGGTAAGCCGTACGTGACGGACGCCTTTGCCGCCCGCGAGCTTAACTTCGCGTGCAATCACATCGCGCACGATCGTGTCGCCAGGGTTTATGAGGCCCCAGGCCAAGTGATTGGTCTTTAATTCTGTTCGGAAGGCTCGAACGGCTGGCCTCGGGGCGGCCAAGTCTGTTGAGGCCATCACATCTAGGTTATGGGTGACTTGAAAGCAGCCCGAGAGGGAGCCCGCAAGGGTGCAGGCCATGAGGGCCTTGAGCAGCTTGATTGGCATAGCGATCAGCTCCTTAACGCACCACGTCGCCTTCAACGATCGAGGTCGTGGGCAAGTAAATAATGTTGTACGGGATCAATCGAATGATCCCGTCAATTATATTGACCTGATGGGTCACTCGCACATTCGTTGCAGCGCGACCGCCAGCGAGCTTGACTTCGCGCGCGATGGCTCCCTCTACCTCATCGGGATTGCCAACCGTGACGAGCCCGTATACGAGGTGATGATGTTTGACCTCCACCTTGAAGCTCCGGATGACCTGCGGCCGCGTGGCCGGCAGCCCGTAGACCTCATCGACGTTGTAGCTGAGGGTGTAGCACCCGGCGAGCAGCGGGGCGCAGGCAAGCACCCCGAGCCAGCGCAGGGCGCGCAGCGGACGGCCCATGGAAGACGGCTCCTTTCAAGCGGACGGTGAAGGCGGCCCAGCATAGCATGGCCGCCACTTGTCTGTCAGGGCACAATGAGCGCGTTCAGAGGCCGCCCTCAGCGGCCCTTGCCGCCGCTCTCCGCGCCGTGGACCTCGCGGGCGAGGATGATCGCGTCGGCGATCTCGCGCAGGGGCTTGCGGCTGTTCATCGAGAGCTTCTGGATGCGCCGGAAGGCCTCGGCTTCCGTGATGCCGTAGGTGTCGATCAGGATGCCCTTGGCCTTCTCGACGACCTTGCGGGTCTCGAGCGCCTCCTTCAGGTTGCTGATCTCGTCCGTCAGCGCGTTCATCTCCTCGGCGCGGCTCATCGCCACCTCGATGGTGGGCAGGAGGTCCGCCTCCTTGATGGGCTTCACGAGGTAGGCGAAGACGCCGAGTTCCACGGCCTGCTCGACGAGGTCCGGGTCGGAGTAGGCCGTCACCATGACCACGGGCGTGCGGCGCTTGCCGGGGGCGTTGATCTCCCTCACGGCCCCGAGGCCGTCGAGGTTCGGCATCTTGAGGTCCATGACGATCAGGTCGGGCTGCAGCCGGGCCGCCAGCTCGATGGCCACGCGACCATCCGTGGCCTCGCCCACGACCTCGTAGCCCCGCTCTTGGAGCATCTCCTTGAGGTCGAGCCTGATGATGGACTCATCGTCGGCGATGAGGATGCGGAGCTTCTTGCTCATAAAACGCCCTTTCCGGATCCCGTCAGGCATTATAGCCCCCGGCCGGCCGTCCGTCACGGCGGCGCGCGCTCAGGCCTCGGGCGGCACCGTGCCGGGGGCGATCGGCGGGATCACGAGGCGGATGCGCGTCCCCTCGCCCCGCTCGAGCTCCAGCCGGCCGTGCAGGTCGTCCTGCACCAGGGTGCGCACGATCTGCCAGCCCAGGTTGCCGTCGCGCTCGATCGAGAAGCCCTCCGGCATCCCCACGCCGTCGTCCTCGATCGTCACGGCGACGCCGTCCTCCCACTCGGAGAGCGTCACGACGACCTCGCCCGTCGGGCGCCCGGCAAAGGCGTGCTTGATGGTGTTCTGCAGCAGCTCGTTGATCACCAGGGCGGCCGAGGTGGCCTGGCCCGAGGGCAGCGTCAGCGGCTTGGGGCAGCGCAGCGTCGAGGTGATGCGCTGCGAGGGGTCCACGAGGCCCTGCATCGTCGAGCTGAGCAGGTTCTGCACCAGCTCCTCGACGGCCACCACGCCGACGTCATCGTGGCTGAGGTACTCGTGCACCAGCGCGATGCTGGCGATGCGCGCGATGCTGCCCTGCAGGATCTCCCGCACCTCCTCGTTGCGGCTGCGGCGGGCCTGCAGCCGGAGGAGGCCCGCCACCGTCTGGAGGTTGTTCTTCACCCGGTGGTGCACCTCCTTGACCAGCGTGGCCTTGACCGTGAGCTCCCGGTCCTTCTGCTTGAGCTCGGTGATGTCGTGCAGCACCGTCACGTTCGCGACGAGCTGGTCGGCCGTCGCCAGGGGGATGGTGCGCACGGCGACCGTGAGGTTGGGCGTCATCAGCTCGCTCTCCTTGAAGGTCGGGTTGGTGTGCACGAGCCGCTGGTCGTGGCCCTTGAGGAAGGCCTCCTCCCACCCGAGCCCCTCGAGCTGCTCGGGGATGCCCAGCCGCCGCGCGAGGTTCAGCGCCACTGCGCTCGCGTGCATGATCACGTTCTGGTCGTTGAGCAGCAGCAGCGCGTCGCCGGGCTTGATGGCCGGCAGGGCCAGCGAGCTGGTGCGGGCCCGGTCGATGAGCGTGCGCACGAGCCGGGTGATGGCGGTGCGGTAGAGGTGCCGCTTGGCCTCGGAGTGCTTCAGCTCCTCGTAGATGTTCCGCTCGACGGCGATGATGGCGGCCACCCCGTTGACGCCCACCAGTGGGTAGGCGACCTGGTTCATCGGCTGGCCGTTGACCACCTTGCCCATCGCCCCCTCGGCGAGCTCGCCGGAGTGAAAGGCCTGCCAGATCGCAGACGAGTGGTCGGGCGTGAAGGCCTGGTTCAGCTGCGGGCGGCGGTAGAAGCTCTGGCGCACGGTGGGCTTCGCCTCCGCCACCGTGACGAAGCGCCCGCCGTCGATGGGCGCATGGATGAGCAGGTCGGCCGGGATGAAGTCCGCGAGGAAGGGCAGCTGCCGCGCGATGTTCTGGATCCAGTAGCGGTCCTGCTCATGCGGGATGTGCGCCTGGAAGGGCAGCGACCACCCCAGGCCTGCGGCCGGCAGCATCGACACGCCCCTCAGGCCCCGGCCGTCGTGCCGTCGGGCCGCGCGAGGGCGAGCTTCTTGCCCACCTGCACCACGCGCCCCTCGGCCCCGAGCGAGATGGGCTCGTTGGGGTCCGCCAGCGCCCGCTCCACGACGAAGGCCTCGCCCTCGCGGCGCATCAGCCGCACGGCCCCCTCCTTCAGGCGCTCGCGGGCCTGGCTGGTCGAGGGCGCCAGCTTCATTGCCACGAGCAGCCGCGCGGCCGGCAGCCCGTCGGGCACCGCGACGGCCGGCATGTCGGCCGCGTCGACGCCACCCGCCCGCAGCTTGGAGGCCACGGCCTCGCCGTGGTAGAGCTTCACCACCGCCCAGGCCAGCAGCACCTTGGCGTCGCGCGGCGTCAGCGCGCCCGAGGCGAGGTCCGCCAGCGCCTGCCGCACCTCGGCGGCCGGCAGCCCCGAGGCCAGCGTGAACCAGTCCGGCATCTGGCGGTCGGCGATGCACATGACCTTGTCCCACATCGCCTTGGGCGCCTCCGTGAGGCCGATGTAGTTGCCGAGGGACTTCGACATCTTCTCCGTGCTGCCGATGCCCTCGAGGATGGGGTAGAGCATCACGACCTGTGGCGCCTGCCCCGCCTGCTCCTGCAGGTGGCGGCCCATCAGGTTGTTGAACTTCTGGTCCGTGCCGCCGAGCTCGACGTCCGCCCGGATCACGACCGAGTCCTGGCCCTGCAGCAGGGGGTAGAGGAACTCGTGCAGCCCGATGGCGTCGCCCCGGTCGTAGCGGAGGGCGAAGTTCTCGCGCTGCAGCATCTGCGCCACCGTGCTCTGGCCGAGCAGCCGGATCACGTCCTCCATCTGCATGCCCTCGAGCCACTCGCCGTTGCGGCGGATCTCCGCGCGGCCCAGGTCGAGGATGCGGCCGAGTTGCGCGAGGTAGGTCTGGGCGTTGGCCTCGACCTCGTCCTTCGTGAGCGGGGGGCGGGCCTCCTGCTTGCCCGTCGGGTCGCCGATGCGGGCCGTGAAGTCGCCGATGATGAGCACGATCTGGTGGCCTGCGTCCTGGAACCGGCGCAGCGCCCACAGCACCACGGCGTGGCCGATGTGCAGATCCGGCTTGGTGGGGTCGAAGCCCAGCTTGACCCGCAGCGGGCGGCCCGCGGCGGCGGCCCCCTTCAGGGCTGCTTCGAGCCCACCGGCCGGCAGCACCTCGGCCGCGCCCAGGCTCAGGGTCTCCACGAGGTCAGCGGTGATGGCGGTCATGCGGGGCTCCGGGCAGACGGGGGCGCCCCGGCATGATAGCACCCCGCTGCTAGAACGACCCCGCCGGCAGGATGCGCACGAGGTTGGCCCCGATGTCCGTGATGATCAGGCGCCCCGCTGCGTCGAGCGTCAGGTGGGTGGGCAGGTTCAGGGCGTCCGGCGCCGCCGGGTCGGTGAAGACGCGGCCACCGGGCCCCGCCAGCACGGTGATGACGCCCTCGGGCGTGATCTTCAAGACGCGGGCCGGCACCTTGCGGATGGTGTCCGCGGGCAGGTCGCGCAGGGCCGGGGCCAGCAGCATCAGCGTCGTGAGGGTCTGCGTGCCGAGCTCCACCACGTAGAGGTTGCCTGCCTGGTCGAAGCACATGGCGCCCGGCAGCACGAGCGGCGTCTCGGCCGGCGGCAGGCCCGGGGGGGCGAGCCCGGCGGCCTCCAGCCGCGCCAGCGTGGCCGCCTTGCCAAGCCCGGCGAAGGTCTCCAGGCGGGCCTCGTCCCCCACGCCGACGACGCGCCGGAGGCGCATGTTGCCGGTGTCAGCGACGTAGAGCTCTCCTCGCGGAGAGATGGCGGCGGCCAGGGGGCTGTTGAGCTGCGCCAGCGTGGGCGGGCCGCCGTCCCCACCGTCGCCCGGCCTGCCGCCTGCCCCCGCCACGGTCGCCACGGTGGGGGCTCCGGGCTGCCAGCGCACCACCTGGTGGAGGGCCAGGCTGCACCAGTACAGGGCCCGGTCGGGCCCCACGAAAAGCCCCGCGCTGTGGCTCAAGGAGGTGTCATCTGCCGGCGTGCCTGCGGGCGAGACGGTCACCAGCTGCCTGCTCGCGCCCACCCGCGTGCGGCACAGGCCGTCGGTGCCGAGCTCCCGCAGCACGTCGTTGTTCTGGTCGAGCACGAAGACCGCGCCGTCGAGGAAGGCCACCCCGCTCGGGTCGTCGAAGCGGGCCTCCTCGTTCGGCACGCCGTCCACGGCCGGCCCCCGGCTCTGCCCCGCCATGAGCGCGAGCTCGCCGCCGCGCCAGCGGCGCAGCGCCCCGCTGGCCGTCTCGATGATGTACAGCGCCCCGTCGGGCGCTGCAGCCGTTGCGAAGGGGGCGTTCACCGGGATGCCGGCCTCGCTCTGCGTGCCGCTCAGGGCGCCGGCCACCGGGGTGGCGCGGCCTGTCTGGTCCAGCGCGTACACGCGGTTGTCCTGCTGTGCCACCACCAGCAGCCGCCCGTCGGCAAGGACCGTCATGTCGAGCGGCTCCCGCAGCACGCCCGTGGCGGCGCCGT
Source organism: Candidatus Sericytochromatia bacterium (assembly GCA_035285125.1). Taxonomy (GTDB): domain Bacteria; phylum Cyanobacteriota; class Sericytochromatia; order S15B-MN24; family JAQBPE01; genus JAYKHL01. Next base: position 11,668 of record JAYKHR010000086.1, read on the forward strand.
CGTGCAGCAGCGTTCGGTTGCCATCGGGCGCCAGCCGGTAGATGTGGTGCGCCTTGGGGTCGCTCAGGAACAGGGCGCCGTCAGGCCCGGCCACGAGGTCCCCCCTGCGGCTCGCCAGCTCGGGCCATGTCGTGACGCGCGTCCACGTTGCGCCCGCGGCGGGCAGGCGCCAGAGCTCCGCCTGGCGGCTCGCGTTGACCACCAGCGCGAGCACGGCGCCGTCGGGCCCGGGGGCCAGGCCCGCCACGGACGCGCCGCTCCAGCCCGCGGGGGGCTCGCCGGCGGCCTCCAGGCGCCCGTCCGCCGTCAGCCGCATCACGCGGCAGGCGATCGCCTCGTCCTCCCGGGTCTCCCCGATCCAGGGGGTGCCGGCCGCGTCGACCCACACCGTCCAGGCGTGGATGCCCGTCTCGAGGGCGGGCCCGCCGAGCGGGTCCGCACCGCCCAGCAGGGTGCCCGCGACGCGGCGGGCCGTGCCGTCCGGGGCCACGCGCGACACCCCGGCGCCGTCGACCAGCACGTAGCTGCCGTCCGGGCCGCGGGCCATGTCGTGGCAGTGGATGAAGCTGGCCCGGACCGTGCCCTGGCTGGGGTCCGCCCATGTCGTCAGGCGGCCGTCGGCCGACACGCGCCGGACGCGCCCCACGGGCCCCTCCGCGACGAGGAAGCCGCCGGCGCCGTCGTCCGCCACGGCCTTGGGGCCCGTGAGTGGCACCTCCAGCGCCGCGTTGCCGCTGCCCAGGTTGGCCTGCCCGAGCAGCAGGGCCTTGATCGTCTCCAAGGTGCGGTCCACGCCCGGGTCCTGCTGGCGCAGCCCCTCCGTCAGCGTGACGAGCTCGTCTGCCCGGTAGCTGGGGGGGCGCTCCAGCAGCCCCTGCACCCGGGCCAGCGCCTCGCGCAGCTGCGTCGCCTCCTGGGCGGGCAGCCTGTCCAGCGTGGCCTGGTCGCCCTTCACGTACCGGTCGAGCACGTAGGCCGCCCCGAGGGAGGTCGCCGTGTCGACGGGGACCTCGCGCACGGCCTCCGAGGTCCGCGCCACCAGCGCCGCGAGTTGCCCCCCGCTCCACAGCGGCACCTGCAGCACCAGGCTCTCGTCGGGCAGCACGGCCTGGATGCGGTAGCCGCCCTGCCCGTCGGTGGTGGCGCCGAGGGGGGCGCCGGCCGCGTCGACGAGCACGCGCCCTTGGGCATCCGTCACGAGCACCGGGGCGTCCGCGAGCAGGGCCTCCGGGCGCGGGGCCTGGGCCAGCCGCCTGGCCTGGGGCGCGAGCCCGCCGCCCTGGTCCGAGACGAGCTTGCCAGAGTGGTTGCTGAGCACCCCGCCGCCCTGGTCGGAGAGCAGCTTCACCTTGCCGACGAGTTGCGCAGCCGGGCCGAGCTGCTCGACGCGTCGGGTGGCGGTGCCTGCCGGCAGCGGCAGGCGGGCCGTCGCGCGGGGCACGGCGGGGCTGCGGCTCGCCGCAGGTTTGCGGCTGGCGCCGGGCAGGGGGCTGGCGCCAGGGCCGCCAGCGAGGCATCCCTGCAGCAGGGCCAGCGTGGTGGCCAGGACGACGTGGCGGCGCATAGGCGCAACGTACCACGGCCCCTGGCCGGGCAAACGCCGGGCGGTCCCTGCCCGGGTTGGCATCAACCCTCGCCAGGCAGGCGGACGTTGGAGATGATGGGGTCCTGGTCGGTGGCCCGCCGCGCCTCGTCGAGCCTGTCGGCAGCCCGCTTCAGGCCGTCTCCGACCTTGCCGCCGAGCCGGCTGCCCGCCAGCCGGGCAGCGCCTCCGAGGTCGCCAGCGCGCGCTGCGTCCCGGGTTTCCTGCACGTCGCGGGCCACCGCCACGGCCTTGCGGATCCGGGCCCGGGCCTCGGCATCGGCCGGGAGCAGGCTGGCCGCCCCGTCGGTGGCCTCCACGACGCGCGTGAGGTCCCGGCGCCGGATGCCGTCCACCAGGGCACCGCCGGTGGCGATGGCCTGCCCGAGCTTGGGGTCCTTGACCATTGCCCCGCCGAGCGCCGCGGCTGCTGCCACGTCCCCCTTCTGGAGCGAGCCGGCGAGGGCGCCTGCCGTGGCGATCTGCGCGCCGAGCTTCTCGTCTTTCAGGCTGCCGCCCACCAGGCCGGCGGCCGTCGCGAGGTCCCGGCCGCGCACGGCGTCGATGACGGCGCCCGCGGTCTGCGCCTGGGCGCCCGCCCTGGCGATCGCCCGGCGCGTCTCGGCGTTCAGGTCGAGGTCCGCCCCGAGGTCTCCCGCCACCCCGGCGAGCGCGCCGGCGGCGATGCCGAAGTCCCGTTGCTTGATGGCGATGACGGCGTCCTCGGCGGTCTTCGCGTAGCGGGCGACCTTCTGGGCCACGGCCAGCGTCTCGTCGCTGAGCCACTCGGTATTCGATGCGACGAAGCCCAGCGCCCCCGCCGCCAGCGAGCCGATGCGCCCCGTGCGGGCTGCCTGCACGGCCCCCTGGGCTGCCCGGACGCCATCGGCCACCTGGCCGACCACCTTGGCCGTCGCCTCCAGGCCCTTGGCGCCGGCAGCCGCCGCAGCGCCCACGGCCCCCTTTGCCACGGCCGACGCGGCGCCCGCGAAGGAGCCAGCGACCCCCAGCAGGCCGGTAACGGCCATCTTCCAGTCGCCGGACGCGATCCCCTGGACCATCTGCTTGCCAGCCACCACGCCCTGGTAGGCCGTCAGGGCCACCCCCAGGGGCGCGAGCACCGGGAAGCAGTAGCAGGCGATCTGAAGGCCGGCCAGGATGTAGGTGCCGTATTTCTTGAAGAACTGCCCGACGGCCTGGGCGGCCTGCTTGACGCCCTTCACGACGGCCTTGCCCACGGCCAGGGCCAGGCGGTGGGGGGCCGTGACGACCTTCAAGACCCCCTTGGCGACCCCCTTGAGGGCCGAGCCCAGGCGCTTGAAGAAGCCCCGCTTCTTTTTCTTTTTCCTGGCCGGTGGTGGCGCAGGGGGGGCCTCGGAGGGGAGTGCCGTGAGCGAGGCGAGCACCTCGTTGCTGTCCGAGGCGAGGGCCCCGGAGGCGGAGCTCGCGCCTGACGGGGCAGCCGCGGGAGGCTGCTCGGGGAGGCGACCCGTGCCGGGTTGGGGCGTCAGCGGGCTCGTGCCGGGCCGGACTTCCATGGCGTCGACCTCCTCCGCTCGCTGCTCAGGGTTGAGGCTCGGTGGACGCCTCGAGCGCGCCGCCACACCTCGGGCAGGTGGTGGCCTGGCGCAGCACGGCGCGCGAGCACGCCGGGCAGGGCTTGAAGCGCATCGCGAGGGTGTTCATCCAGCGCACGACAAACGAGAACACAATCACGCCCAGGACGATGCCCAGGGCCAGCGGCTGCTGATCGGCTGGCACCCACGGCACCGCGGCTGCAGGCACCTCGAACGTCAGGTCCATGGGCGAGTCCTCCGGGCACCGACCCTCTTCGGGCTCTGGCCCACCACTCACACCATACCCCCCCAGGCGAGGAGCAAACCGTTCCTGGGTCAGCCCTCAAGGCCGCCGGCGCAGCAGCCGATCATCCCTCGGGGATGGCCGGAACCCGTGACGCCCAACCCCGAACAACCCCACCGGCTTCGGGTAGAGTGATATTTATGATGGCTCGCCGCCGCCTCCTCCCGCTGATCGTCATCCAGACCCTGCTCGCCGGCTGCGCCGGCGCCGGGGCGCTCGGCGGCGTGAGGGCCGGCTCGTTCGTGATGGGCGACGCGTGGCGGAACCTGGCTGAGCCCCGGGGCGTCGACTGGTCGACGCAGCAGTTGCAGGCCGCTGGCCTCGGGGACCGCCGGCAGGCCTTCGTCGAGGGCCTGGCCCGCAGCCAGCGAGCGATGGACGCCCTCCCTCGCTTCTCGCTGACCGGCGCCTGGCCCGGCGTGGGTGGCTCCAACTGGGGCGGCACGCCGAAGGGCCGCCTGATCACCGACCTGGTGCCGGCGGCCAACGAGATCTGCAACGGGATGGCGGCCGGGATGTACTGGGATGCCGCCTCCAACCGGCGCTTCATCTACATGCTCTCGCAGAACGGGCGCTTCATCCGCGTGCCGAGCGACTCGGCCAACCTGGCGGCAGACGCGGCCGTGCTCGACCTCGGCGACACCTTCAACAACACCAGCATCGTGATGAGCCCAGCGTGCTCCCGGGCCTACGTGCTCTCCGACAACGCCAAGCTCTTCGTGATCAAGCTGGCCGACACGCTGAGCCTTATCAACACCGGCGGCACCCAGATCGGGGGGGCAGGGGCCACCGCCAACTACCTGGCCCCCATGCTCGACGCCGGGCAGTCTCTGCACGACGACAACAGCGACGTCCTGTACGTGCCCGTCAACAACGGCAACGTCTACAAGGTGGCCTTTCAGCCCCACATGACGGCGCCCACGCAGACGGGCGGGCCCTACGCCGTGGCGACCAGCGCGAACGCGCGGACGGGCTGCACGGGTTGCGGCGAGTTCAGCAGCTACAAGCTCGCCGCCCACGGCATCGCCTTCAAGGGGCGCCTCTTCCTCGGCGACACCGAGGGCGTCCTGCACGACTACGACACCAGGCCCGCGACGCCGACGGACACGCCCTACGCGCTCGGCACGGTGGCCGGCATCGCAGCGCCGCCCGCCATCGACCTTCAGGCCGGCACCACCACGGTCACGCGGCCGGACGGCAGCTCGTACACGGTGCTCGATCTCGAGCCCAACCACGCCTTCGTCAACGTCACGCGCGGGCCAGGGCCGGTCTGCGCCTGGGTCGACCTCGGCCAGAAGACCGTGACCTTCTCGCGGCCCCTGTTTCTTGACGACAACGACACGACGGACAGCCGGGAGTTCTTCGGCGACATGGCCGAATACAACCACGAGGTCGCGCCGTCCGCCTCGGGCACCGTGTCGATCGAGGTCGGCGACTCCGTCTCCGTGGCCGACACCGCCGGCGGCACGCTCTCTGGGTCCGATGCCTACGTCGCGACGCCGCTGTCGGCCTCCACGGGCGGCATCCCGGGCGGCACGGGGGGCTCTGACGCGTTCTTCCGCGTCGACACGAGCAGCCTCGATGCGGGGGCGCGACTCAAGAAGGCGCGGCTCCGGCTCGTGCACGAGACGGGCTACGCGACCACCGTTGCGGCCCCCCTGGCCGCCCGCGTCGGCGGCTACGACGCCAACGGCTCCACGGGCTGGTACCCGCGCAGCGGCAGCGGCATCAACAGCGCCTGGACCCGCACGGCCACCAACCCCCTGGGCCCCGGCACCTCGCCCGTGCTCTACAACCGCGCCCCTGCCCGGTCGCTGGACCTTTACGACGGCACCAGCCACACCTTCGGTTCGGATGGCATCTTCACCTGGGAGATCACGGACCTGCTGGTCGGGCCCGTGCCGACCACCTACAACGCCTTCGCCCTCACCTACGACAGCGGCACGGCCAACTGGGGCACCGCCAGCGGCAACGCCCCCCGCTTCCGGGGCACGGGGGACGCCGACGCCACGCGTCGGCCCAAGCTGGAGGTCGACTGGGAGAAGCCGACCAACATCCCGGACTTCCCGGTGGAGACCGGCCCGATCCTGGACGCGAGCCGCAAGCGCGTCTACGTCTACGTCGCGAACTTCTTGTTTGCGCTGAAGTACGATGAGCCGGCCCGCTGGAGCGACACCTACCACGACGCCAGCTTCAGCTTCTCTGCTCAGACCACCTACCAGGCCTCTTTCTTGGGGCGCAGCACCGGCGCGCGCGACCAGAACGACAGCAACGCGTTCATCCGCAACCGGACCACGCCCGCGGCGGCATTCAACATGTCGGCCATCTACGTGCTGAGCCGCGGCAAGGGGTCCAGCCACCACGAGCTGGCCGTCTCGAAGCTCACACCGGCCACGTCGGGCACCCTGCCCGGCGCGAACCCCTTCGGCACGACGCAGGGCGACAAGGCGGCCGACGCCACGGGTGGCAACGAGGTCGCCACCACCGTCAACAACACCCTGACCTCCGGCACCTCGGAGCTGGTCAACCCGGACGGCAGCCGGTTCATGCTGATCGACCCGTACCACAAGATCTTCGAGAAGGGCGGCGACCTGTACTTCGGCATCAAGGATCCCAGGCAGGTCTACCGCATCGGCACGGACTGAGGCCGTGCCGATGCTCCCCCGCCTCGGGCGCCTCTGGGCGCCTGCCTGCAGCCTCCTCGTGGGGGCCTGTGGGCCCGTGATCTCCGCGCCTGTCGGCGCCTCCTTCAGCTTCGTGGACGAGGCCACCCGCCCGCCTGGCGGGCCCGGGGCCCCGTCGGGCGCCCCCGCGGGCCTGCCCGTGCGAACCGCTGGCGCAGCGGGCGGGTCGGCTGGCGGGGAGGCCGGGGCGGCAGCCGGCGGTGGGGGGGCTGCGGTCGGAGGGGGGCCCGTGGCCCCGGGGGGCGTGGTCCTGGCCGAGGGTGAGGACGAGGCGCGGCCCGTGGCCGGGGCCTGGGTCGCCAGCCTGGACGGCCGCCGCGTCACGAGCGATGCGCAGGGCCGGTTCTCGTGGAGCGGCGGCGTGCCCGCGGGCGGGGTGTGGCTGGCCGGGGCGCCGGGGCACGTGAGCTCGCTGGTGTCGGGCTACGCGCCCGAGGGGCCTCCCACCCTCCACCTGCAGCCGCTGGCCCGTCCCGTCGCGAGCCGGCCGCAGGCCAGCCCGCCACTCGTGACGCTGACGGGCACCATCGAGGCCCCGGATGGCGGCGCCATGCAGGGCGTCAGCGTCGTGGTGGGGGGCGCTGCCGTCGAGACGGCGGCCACGGCCGTCACGGATCCCACGGGGCGCTTCTCCCTGCGGGCCCGCGTCGCGGCGGCCGGCGGGGAGGCGACGCTGATCGCCACCGATCCGCAGGGCCGAGGCATCGGCGTGGCCCCGGGCCTGACCCTGACGGGGCTGGACCAGGCGCTCTCGCCGGTGCGCGTCACGGCGACCACGCACGCGCTCGAGGTGCGCGTGGCGGCCGTGGCCGAGCTGCCGCTGCCCGTGACGGCCATGAAGGTCGTGGCCCCGGACGGCACGGCGGCGACGCTGGTGCCGGTCGCCGGCAAGCTGCGTCTGGCCGACCTCCTGGGGGTGCGCTACGACCTTCGCATCGAGGCGCAGGCCGTCGACGGCAGCGCCTACAGCCTGATCGAACGGCCGGGCCTGGTGCCGGACTGGACGCAACCCGAGGCCGTGCGGGAGGAGGTGCTGCTCGCGCCCCCGGCCTTCGAGCCACCCGTGCCCGTGGCCATCGGCGCCACCCTGAGCTGGTCCCCCGTCTCGGGTGCCGTCGGCTACACGGTCCGCCTGACGGCCCCGCGCAGCGAGGGGGGCTGGCCGTGGGAGGGCTTCTCGGTGGCCCCGCAGCTGGCCCTGTCGCTGCCGGACGCCGAGCTGGGACCGGGCCTCTACCGCCTTGGCGTGACGGCCTGGGACGCCCCGGGCGCCACGCCCCGCGCGCTCGCCCAGGTCGAGGGGGTGCGCGCGCTCCGGCGCGTGAACCGCAAGGACGGCCTGCGGGTCGCCCACCGCGAGGTCGACTTCACGCGATGAGGTCGGAGCGCCGGGTATGGATAGGGTGGCGGGTGAGAGGGGGGCGAGGTCGATGACCCTGCGCAGCGCGGTGTGGCGCCTGCTCGTGGTGGCTGCCGTGCTGGAGGGCTGTGCGGCCGGCGCGCGGCTGGTGCCGGGCCTGGTGTTCCACGCGGGCCCGGGCGAGCGCAACCTGGCCGAGCCGCGGGGCGTGGACTGGGCCACCAGCCTCATCGGCGCCCCGGGCCTCGGCGAGCGCCGCCAGGCCTTCGTCGAGGGCTTCCGCCGCAGCCAGGCGGGGCTGGCGGGCCTGCGCGGGTTCTCGCTGCTCGGCACCTGGCCCACGGCCGCTGCGGGCTGGACGGCGGCGGGCTTCAACCCCACCTCGGTGTCGGCGGGATGCGGCGAGGTCGCCAACGGCATGGCGGCGGGGATGCCCTGGCAGGCTGCCAGCACCGAGCGCTACGTCTACATGCTCACCACGAACGGCGTCTTCCTCCGGGTTCGCGGGGACGCGCCCGGCACCAGCCCGGCGACCGTGAACCTCAGCGGCACCTTCGAGCACACCAACATCGCCCTCAGCCCCGCCGCCACGCGGGCCTACGTGCTGAACGGGGCGAGCAAGCTCTTCGTCATCGACCTCAAGACGATGACCCTGATCAACACCGGGGGCACCACGGTGGGCAGCAGCACCGCGCACTACCTGGCGCCGGTGGTCGACCCGGGCCTGAGCAAGCACGACGACGCGAACGACGTGCTCTACGTCCCGAACAACGACGGCAACGTCTACCAGGTTGGGTTCGGGCGCTTCCAGACGACGCCCACCGTGTCCGCGGCCCGCGCCGTGGCCACCGACGCCGTGGCGAAGACGGGCTGCGACGGGTGTTCCGACTTCTCCTCGTACAAGCTCGCGGCGTCCGGCGTGGGGTTCCGGGGCCGGTACTTCGTCGGAGACACCCAGGGGCGCTTCCACGACTACGACATGGCCAACGCCACGGCCCTCGCGACCTACGCCGTGTCGAGCGTGGCGGGCATCGCCGCGCCCCCGGCGATCGAGCTCGACGACGCCGCGGCCACCCTTACCAACGCGACGGGGGGCTCGACGACGCTGACGGCCTTCGATCCGCGGCATGCCTTCGTCAACGTGACGCGGGCCTCCGGCCCTGCCTGCGCCTGGATCGACCTGGCGCGCCGGACCGTGACATTCTCGCAGCCGCTCTTCCTCGACGACCAGGCGACGGACGACTTCGGGGAGCTCAAGGCCTACGGCTACGACGTGTCGGCCTCGACCACCACGACGATCACGGTCGAGGGCACCAGCACCACGGGGTACTCCCTGTCGGTGGCGGACACCAGCGGCGCGACCTTTCCGGCCAACAGCCTCAACTACCTGGCCACCAAGCTGCTGCCCAGCACCGACTTCCTCGACAACGGGGGCGGTGGCAGCAACGCCTTCTTTCGCGTGAACACGAGCGGCCTGCCGGCCTCCGATGTCATCACCGATGCCGAGCTCGAGCTCAGGAGCATCCTGACCCGCAGCAACACGCGGACGCCGGCCATCTGGCGCGTGGGAGGCCTCGACGCCAGCGGCTCGACGGGCCGCTTGGCGCGGGCCACCTCCACCTTGTGGGACACCGGCACCAACGTATTGACCACGGACACGGCGCCTGTGATCTTCGACGCCGTGTACGAGAACCGGCAGGGCTTCACGGCGGGATCGGGCCTCTTTGGCTCCACCACCACCTTCACGGCGACCAACAACTTCCAGTGGCAGGTGCTCGACGCCCTGCCGGCGCCGACGCCCGTCGACCACGTGGCGTTTGCCATGCGCTACAGCGATGGCGACACGGACCCGACCTACTACGGAGCCCCCGAGTTCCAGGCCGGCTCGGCTTATTACCCCCGCCTGCGGGTCCGGCACCGCACCGTGGCGAACCGGCCGAGCTTCCCCGTCGAGACGGCCCCCCTCATCGACGCCACGCGCCGGCGCGTCTTCGTGTACGTCTCGAACGTGCTGTTCTGCCTGAAGTTCAACGACCCGACGGCCTGGATGGATGGGGACGGCGGCGACTCGCACACGGGCTACCAGGTGGCCTACCTCGCCCGCGACACGGCCACGGCCAAGTACGGCGCCCGCAACGCAAGCGGCGCCTACTACCGCAACAAGACCTCGCCAGCGCCGGCCTTCGATCTGTCCAACATCCACGTGCTGAGCCAGGCGTACGACAGCGGCGCGAGCACCTGGCAGGTCGCGCTCTCCAAAGTTAAGCCTGACCGCTCGTCGTCCACGCGGGCCGCGGACGACCTTGGGGGGGCGGATCGCGACGAGGCCAGGCTCTCGGGCAAGGAGCTGGTCGTCTCGGGGGCGTCGGTCGCGAGCCCCTACGGGGCGCGCAGCCTGCTCATTGACCCTTACGGCAACATCCTCACCAAGGGCGGCGACCTGTACGTCGGCCTGGCCGACCCGAACCGGGTCTACCGCTATGGGACGGACGACTAGGGGCGCCCGCCTGGGGCGCGCCTGGGTGGGGGGCTTGCTGGCCGTGGCGCTGGCCGGCGGCTGCGCCGAGGCCGTTCGCTGGCCTGTCGGCACGGCCTTCGTGCTGGGTCGACAGGCCAGCGCTGGCCCGGGTGCGGCGGCCGCCGACGCACCGGCCGCCGGCGCGGCGCGCGGCGAGCGGGCGGCCGTCGAGGGCCCTGCGGGCGCCACGGCCACCACGTTCGAGGTGGGCGGGGCCGCCCTCGAGGCGGGCGCCACCCCGGCGCCGGACGCCCCCGCGCCGGCGGTCGGGGGCGCCAGCGGCCGCGTGGTGGCCCTGGTGGACGGCGAGGCACGGCCCGTGGCGGCCGCCTGGGTCGCCACCTCGGCGGGCCGCCGGGTCCAGGCAGGGCCTGACGGCCGCTTCCGCTGGGAGGGGGCGGGCCCGGCCGACGGCGTCTGGCTCGCCGGGGCGCCGGGGCACTTC
>JAYKHR010000087.1:0-6866 GCA_035285125.1 Candidatus Sericytochromatia bacterium
GACCGCGGCGCCTTGCCGCGAGCCCGTAAAAACCTCGACTTCGATGCCTTTCTTCAGGGGGGCGATCATCGTTCACTCTCCATTCCGACCAGAGGGCACACCGGGCACGAGAGACGTTGTAGCTTGCCTGGTTAAAAACTTGCTTAAGAGCTTAAGCCTTTCTTAACCGAGGCCTATCTTACAAAATGGACGAGGGCTCGTCAACAACTTCCGAGGCGGGCCTGGACGCGGCAGGCGAGCGGCTGGTGGCGTTTATCGTGGGGCTGGGGGCGTGCGGGTGTGACGGGAGAGCTGGCTGCGGCTACTCCGCCTGCCTCTCAGCCACGAGCAGCGCCGGTTCCTGGCCGGCCCGATCGAGGCCTACGCCCGCCTGACCCCGACGCAGGACGCCGAGTTCCGGGCCCGCGTGGACACCCTGCAGCCTGACGTGAAGGAGGAACTGATGCGCGAGTGGACCAACTCCTGGATTGAGGAAGGAATCGAACAGGGGCTCCATCAAGGCCTCAATCAAGGCCTCAATCAGGGGCGCCACGAGGGCGCCCTCCGCACGGTTCTGAGGCAGCGTGGCCGTCGCGTCGGGCTGCCGGGCCCAGACCTGCAGGCCCGCCTGGAGGCTCTAACCTCCGAGGCGCTCGAAGATCTCGCCTAGGCCCTGCTCGACTTCAGGGAGCCGGCGGACCTCACTGCCTGGCTCGACGGGCGCTGAGGAACGCCCGCCGCCCCTACTCCCCCGTCTTCGCCAGCAGCCCCAGCTCCCGCGCGAGCGCGAAGGTGCGCCTGAACACGAGCCACGCCCCCGCGGCGTAGAGCAGGTCCAGCGCCAGCGCCGCGCCCAGGTGGCCCCACGGCGTCGGGCCGCCGGCCACCACGGCCCGCATCCCCTCGAACACGTGGGCTGCCGGCGTCGCGAGGGCCACGGGCTGCAGCCACGCCGGCAGCGTCTCCAAGGGGTAGAACACGCAGGCGATCGGCTGGATGGCGAAGGCCAGCACCCAGACGAGCGACTCCGCCCCCTGCCCGAAGCGCAGCACGAGCGCCGTCGTGACGGTGCCCAGCGCCCAGCCGAAGGCCACGAGCAGGGCCACGAACGGCAGCAGGGTCACGCCCAGCGACAGCAGGCTGTAGCCGTAGCACAGCCAGGCGAGCACCAGCATCGCCCCGCCGGACACGGCCAGCTTGCCCAGGCTCACCAGCATGGTGGAGGCCAGGAACTCGCCGACGGTGAGCGGCGAGACGAAGAGGTTCATCAGGTTGCGCGACCACACCTCCTCGAGGTAGGCCAGCGAGACCCCCTGCTGCGCCCGGAACAGCAGGTCCCACAGGATCAGGCCGCCGAGAAACAGGGCGAGGACGTCGGCTGGGCCGCCCGCCGTGAGCTTGCGCAGCCAGAGTGAGACGAAGCCCCACAGCACGAGGTCGAGCAGGGGCCAGTAGACCATCTCGAGCAGCCGCAGGGGGCTGTGCCGGAAGAGGTAGACGTGGCGGCTCGCCATCGCCCGCACGCGGTGCCACCTCATGCCGGGTGGTCCTCCCGCGCGATGGCCAGGAAGAGGGCCTCGAGATCCGCGACGCCGCGGCTCGCGATGAGCTCGGTGGGGGTGCCGGCGAAGGCGATCCGGCCCGCCTGCAGAAAGAGGATGCGATCGCAAAGGGCCTCCATCTCCGGCATGTTGTGGCTCGTCACCAGGATCGTCAGGCCGTCCCGCTCCCGCAGGCCCCGCAGGTGGGTGCGGATGCGATCCGCGGTGTCGGGGTCCAGGCTGGCCGTGGGCTCGTCGAGCAGCAGCAGTTCGGGCCGGTTCAGCAGGGCCTTGGCAAGGTGCAGGCGGGTGAGTTGGCCGCTGCTGAGGGCCTTCGTGGGCTTGTCCGCGAAGGCGCTGAGCCCCAGCTCCGCGATCACGTCGGCCACCCTGGCACGCGCGCCCCTCACGCCGTACAGGCCGGCGAACACCATCAGGTTCTCTCGCGGCGTCAGGGAGTAGGGCAGGTTGACGTAGGTCGAGGAGAAGTTCAGCCGCGAGAGCACAGCCTCCCGCGCGGCGTCCAGGTCGAGCCCGAAGCACGTGATGTGGCCGGCGCTCGGTGTCAGCAGCCCGAGCAACATCTGCATCGTGGTGGTCTTGCCGGCCCCGTTTGGCCCCAGCAGCCCGACGATCTCGCCGCGACGGACGTCGAAGTCGATGCCGTCGACGGCCGTGAAGGCTCCGAAGCGCTTCGTCAGGCCCCGCACGGCCAGCACGGGCGCCTCGCCGCCGCCGCTCAGCACCGCCGCAGCCGCCACGCCAGCTCAGACATCGCCCGGGCTTGCAACTCCCGGCCGTACCGCGCCTGCGCCGCCAGCATGTCGGCCTCGCCAGCGACCCAGGCGTCCGGCAGCAGACGCAGCTGCGCCTCGCACAGCGAGACGGCGCCCTCCATCGCGGTTGCGGCCAGCCGCCAGGCGAGCTCCAGGTCAGGGAGCAAGACCGTGGTGCCCCGGTCGAGCACGGGCCTGATCTGGCCGAGGGCCTGCAAGGAGAGATCCAGCACCGTGCGGCTCGCGCGGTAGACGGCCAGCCGCGACGCATCGTCGCCACCTGCCGCGAGGGCCTCCTCGGCCCGGCAAGCCGCCTCGACCTGCCGCTGGACGCGCCGCCGCAGGGCCTCGAGCAGCTCGAGGTCGCCGGCCACCAGGTGCGGCGCGGCATCCTCGACCGGGTGACGCAGGGCCTTCTGAAACAGCCCGATCCCCATCCCGAGGGCCACCCCGGCCGCCGTGGCGCCCGCCGGGGCCATCGGCGCCCCGGCCAGGGCGTCGAGGAAGCCAGCCACCGTCAGCTCCAGAGGCACACGCATAGCCCGCCCAGTCTAGCACGGCCCTGCGACGGCCGCCGAGCCTGCGGGTATACAGGGGTCAGGGTGGTCTGCCGCCCCCAGCCGAGGTACCTCGCCAGATGATGAAGAAGCCCAACAAGCCCCAGGAGCCTCAGGCCAGCGGCAGCAGCCCCGCCGGGAAGGGCCCAGCCAGGGGGGCCGCAAGGCCCGCCGCCGCCACGCGCCCGGGCAAGCCTGAACCGCTGGCCCCGCGCTTCCGGCCCAGCCTGCCGGATCCCGGCCCGAAGGCCGCCCCGCGCGAGCAGATCGACTACCTCGCCGGGCAGGTGCAGTCGCTCGCGACGCGGCTGGAGGTGCTACGCGGGCAGGGCGTTAGCGACGCCCCCGAGTTCCGCCAACTCGAGCAGATGCTCACGGTGGTGCAAGACCGGCTGCTGATGGCCCAGCGCAAGCTGGACGCGCGGAGCTGACGTCCCCGCCCCTCAGACGCTGCGTAGCAGCGCCTGCCGGAAGTGGTCCACCGTCTTCGCCAAACCCGGCGCGAGCTCGACACGGGGCTCCCAGCCTAGCACCTCGCGCGCGCGGCTGATGTCCGGCCGCCGCAGCTTGGGGTCATCGGGCGGCAAAGGCCGGAAAACGATCTCGCTCCGGGTCTGCGTGAGCACCCGGATGCGTTCTGCCATCTCCAGCAGCGTGAGCTCGGCCGGGTTCCCCAAGTTGACGGGCTCGGCAGTGTCGGACTCCATCAGCCGGAGCAGGCCCTCGACGAGGTCGTCGACGTAGCAGAAGCTCCGCGTCTGGCTGCCGTCGCCGTAGACGGTGATAGGCTCGCCCCGGAGGGCCTGCGTCAGGAAGTTGGGGATCGCCCGGCCGTCGTTCAGGCGCATGCGAGGACCATAGGTGTTGAAGATCCGCACAATGCGGGTCTCGACGCCGTGCGTGCGATGGTAGGCCATCGTGATGGCCTCGGCAAACCGCTTGGCCTCGTCGTAGCAGGACCGGTGGCCGATGGGGTTGACGTTCCCCCAGTAGGTCTCTGGCTGGGGATGAACGAGCGGATCCCCGTAGACCTCCGAGGTCGAAGCGAGCAGCAGCCTGGCGCCCCTGGCGCGGGCGAGCCCCAGCGCATTGTGGGTGCCATACGAGCCGACCTTCAGCGTCTCGATCGGCAACTCGGCGTAGTCGACCGGGCTTGCCGGGCTGGCAAGGTGGTATACCCTGTCGAGCGGGCCAGGCACCTCGAAGGGGGTCGACACGTCATGCCGCATGAAGCTGAAGCCGGCGTGGCCCTCGAGGTGCGCGACGTTGGCGAGGTCTCCGGTGACCATGTTGTCCACGGCCATCACCTGGTGGCCTTCGGCGAGCAGGCGCTCGCACAGGTGGGAGCCGACGAAGCCTGCCCCGCCCGTGACCAAGATGCGCATCCAGAACCTCCCGCGCCATCGGCGCCTCGTTATTGTCGCGCAGCCCCATCCAGGACGCAACGTGGCCCACGCACGAGCCGGGTCGTTCACGTGGACGGGCGCCGAGCAGAGGCCGTGTTACAATACCGGCCGCAGCGCGGGTGGCCCTGGCGCCCTGCCCGCGCAACCCCCGGTGGCCCGCCCCACGCGGTCCTTCCGGGGTCACCTGGAGGCTGGAGCCGCGTTGTCTCGATCCCGGATTCCCTTGCTCGCCGTGGCCGCGCTCGTCGTCACGAGCGCCGCGTTCGGCCTCTCCGAGCCGGCCGCTGCGTCGAAGGCGGCCCCCGCGCGCAAGCAGCCCCCCAACAAGCTGCTCCCGGCGAGCCGGCAGCCCCACGTGGCCCCGTCCAGCACCCCGCTGCCGCCAGAGCCCACGCCCACCGAGGATGTCTACGGCCCCGGCGCGCCGCCCCCCGGGGGCGCCACGCCCCGGCCGCGTCGCACGGCCACGCCGAGCCCCCGCGACCTCGAGAAGAAGGACTTCGTGCGCGAGGTGCGGGTCGTCGGCAACCTCCGCATCAGCGAGGACCGCATCCTGCTTTCGACCCCGCTGACGGCGGGCGACAAGGCGGGCCGCTCGGACGTGCTCGACGCCGTTCAGAGAATCTACGGCATGGGCTTCTTCGCGGACGTTCGGCCCATCACCGAGCCCGTGCTCGGCGGCGTGCGCGTGGTGATCCAGGTGGCAGAGAACCCCACGCTCCAAGGCGTGCGCTTCGAGGGCGTGACGAAGCTCGATGCTGCGACGCTGCAGGCTCATTTCAAGCCCCTTGTGGGAGACATCATCAACTTCAACGCCGTGAAAGACGCCGTCGACAAGGTCCAAAAGCAGTATGCCGATGCGGGCTACCCGCTCGCCCGCGTGGCGGACATGGGCCTCGCCCCCGACGGCACGCTGGTGTTCCGCGTCGCGGAGGGCCGCATCCACAGCATCAAGATCACGGGCAACGAGGAGACCAAAGACTACGTCGTGCTGCGGGAACTCACGACCAAGCCCGGCGAGGTCTTCAACGGGGAGAAGATGCGCCTCGACCTGCGCCGGGTCTTCAACCTCAACTTCTTCGAGGACGTCAACCTGAAGTTCGAGCCCGCCCCGCGGCCTGAGGGCGGTGGCCGCCCGACGGAGGACATCGTCGTGGTGGTGGCGCTCAAGGAGAAGCAGACGGGGTCCATCAACCTCGGCGCTGGCTACTCGACGCGCGACGGCATCCTGGGAATGTTCACGGTCAAGAAGGACAACCTGCTCGGCACCGGGCGGCAGGCCGGGCTCGACCTCTCGATCAGCCAGCAGCTGCGCGTGGCGGGCGAGCTGAACTACTCTGACCCGTGGTTCGACCAGCAGCGGACGGGCCTGGGGGGCTCGGTCTACGTGCGCCGCTTCAACAACTTCCTCGCCGACTTCCGGGAAGACCGCCTTGGGGGAAGCTTCAACGTCAGCCGGCCCCTCCTCGGCGACCCCCTGACCTCGCAATGGCGCGGCACGCTGGGGGCCCGGGTGGAGCGCATCTCGACCTACGAGAACGTGTGGGCAGGGGGCAACCTCAAGCCGGCCTACCCGGACGGGAAGCCCATCACCGTGGACCCGGGCGGCACCGACCAGGTGCTCGGGACCAGCCTCGGGCTGACGTTCGACTCCCGCGACCTCGTCATCAACCCGACGGAGGGGATCTTCGGCCAGCTCTCGCTTGAGCCGGCCCTCGTGAACGACACGGCCCACCCGCTGGTGCGGGGGACCTCTACGGGCAACCTCTTCTTCCCGATGCCTGCCCTGCCCTGGGCGCCCAACGAGCGGTCCACCATCGCCCTGGGCACCCGCCTGGGGCTGATTGCGGGCCCCCGGGTGCCGGCCTACGAGCGCTTCTTCTCCACGGGGCCGTTCCTGGTTCGCGGCTGGCCGGAGTTCGTGAACCTCGACCACCCCACGGTGCGCCGGTACGGCATCAACTACTTCCAGGGCTCGAACGCCTTTGTCGGGACGCTGGAGTACCGCTTCCCCATCTTCAACATCGTGTCGGGCGTCCTGTTCGGTGACACCGGCATCTTCTGGGACGACCGCCTCGACCCGTCGATGCTCCACTCCGGCTACGGCGTCGGCGTCCGCCTGACGACGCCCCTCGGACCGATCCGCCTCGACTATGGCCTGAGCGGCCTCGAGCCGGGCCAGATCCACTTTGGAATTGGCCAGAAGTTCTGACCTCGACCTCGCAGCCAGAAAGGACCACCCATGCGTCTGCCCGCCTCCCTCTCCCGCGCCACCCTCGGCCTCGTCGCCGCCGCCGGCTTGCTGGCGGGTGCGGCTGACCCCGCAGCGGCCATGGCCGTCGGTTACGTCGACACGGCCAAGGTGCTGCAGAGCTACTCGGGCGCCCGCAGCGCCCAGGGCAAGATGCAGGCGGAGGTGCTGAAGTACCAGCAGGCCTTCACGGAGCGCCAGCGCAAGATCGCCGAGGCCCAGCAGGCCGGCAAGACCCCCGCCGAGATACAAAAGATGACGGAGGCCTTCGAGAAGGAACTCCAGCCGCTCAAGGCCAAGACCATGACCCTCGAGGCGCAGCTCTCGGGGGACGTCAAGAAGAAGATCGAGGGCGT
>JAYKHR010000088.1:0-50273 GCA_035285125.1 Candidatus Sericytochromatia bacterium
GCCCCCTTGCCACCGGACGATCCGCAGCCTCTCAAGGCGCCTCCTCCAACGTCTCGGGCGCCACGGCCCGCCGGGCGTCCAGCCTGCCAAACCCCGACAACGAGTCCCGTCCCGGGGGCCCCAGGTCCGTGACGGCCTTCCGCAGGCGCGCGAGCAGCAGGTCCACAAAGGAGCCCTCCACGCGGGCGTTGTTCTTGTCGTAGCGTGCCACCGCCAGGGCCGCCACGCCCGCCACGTAAGGCGACGCCATCGAGGTCCCCGACGTGCTGCCGTAGGTGGCCATCCCGAGCGTGCTGCCGGCCGTGGGCAAGGTCGAGAGGATGTCCTCCCCGGGGGCCACGAGATCCAGCGTCGGCCCCCCGTTGGAGAAGCCGCTGACGCTCTCCCAGCCCAGGTACTGCGCGGTGCTCCCGACGGACAGCACGCCCGGCGTGTTGGCCGGCGTGGCTGCGAAGGGCAGCGCCTCGTTGCCCGAGGCCACCACGACCACCACGCCGAGGTCTCGCGCGATCTGCACGGCCTCGAGCCAGAGGGCGCTGACCTCCCCCGTCGGGCTGCCGAGGCTCATGTTCACGACGCGGACGCGGGAGCCGTCGTCCGGGGTGGGCCGCCAGTTGATGGCGTACATGAACCCCGAGAGGATGTCCATGTCCGTCCCCGCGGCGTTGTCGGGGAACACCTTCACCGGCAGGATTTTCGCCCCCCAGGCCACGCCGGCAATGCCGTTGCCGTCCGCGCCGTTTGCGCCGACGATGCCGGTGACGTGGGTGCCGTGGCCCTCGACGTCCGTCACATCTGACGGGTCTGCGGCGGAGGCCGTCGAGTTGCGCTGGCCCACGATGCGGCCGGCGAACTCCGGGTGCCCGACGTCCAGCCCCGAGTCCAGCACCGCCACCACCACCTTGGCCTGGTCGGCGACGGGCACCACCGACCAGGCCCCCGGGGTGTTGGCGAGGTCCGTCCGGTGGGCCCACTGGCGGCCGATCAGGGGGTCCGTGGAGGTCAGCTGGTGCAGGAACCGACGCGCCTCCGGCGTCACGCCAATCACCCCCGGCACCGAGGCCACCGCGGCGCGCCAGGCGGACGGCTCCGCGCCAGCCGGCGGCTCCAGCCGCACCAGCAGCCCGCGGCCCATTTGCAGCGTCCCCCGGGCCCGGGCACCAGCCAGCGCCGGGTGGCCGAGCAACCCGGCCTCGTCGCGGCCAGCCGCCAGCTTCACCAGGTAGGCCCCTGTGTACAGCTCCCCCCGAGCCCCGGGCAGGCGCCCCACGCGCACGGGCGCAGGCCTGGCGAGGACCGTGTCGACCCGCGAGGCAACGCCGTCCGTGGCCGCTGGCCCAGGGGCAGGGGCCGCCGGCGAGGCAGGGCCGGGAGCCGCCTGCGCCACGGCGGGCCTGGCCCCCATCGCCCCGGTGGCGCCGTCGGCGACGCCGAGGGCGGGGGCCCTGCAGGCGGCGAGGGCGGCCGAGGCCAGCAAGAGGGCCAGGCTCGACGACAGGCGGCGCGTCATGGCTGGTAAACCTCCACGGTGGCCAGGGGCTGCCCGGCCACGCCGACCCCGCCGATCGCCATGATCCGCGTCCCGAAGGCCACGGCAGCCAGCAGCGCCCGCGGCGTCGGCAGCGAGGTCACGACCTCCCAGGCGGGTGCCGCCGCCGCCGGGTCCAGGCGCAGCACCTCGGCGACGGGCCGGCCGTCGGCCCCGGCGCCGCCCAGCAACCAGAGCTTGCCCCCCGAGGCCACGAGAGCGGCGGAGTGTCTGGGCGCGGGCAGCTCGGGCAGGTCCCCGGGTTGCCCATCCCCGCTAATGCGCCACGTGTTGGCGGCGACGTCGTAGCGCCGCACCGTCGAGAGCGCCTGCACGGGCCCGCCCGGCTGCAGCCGCGTGTAGCCGCCCACGACCCAGGCCTGCGGGCCCACCAGCGCGGCAGCCGCCCCGGCAAAGGGCTCCGCCGTCCCGGCCCCCTGCGTGACGCCCTTGGGCGCCAGCCTGACGCGCTGCACGCCAGCCTTCAGGCCGTTGTAGGTCTCGCCGCCGAAAACCAGCAACTCCCCCGTGGCCTCCGACCAGGCGCCGGCGGCCGCCCGCAGGGGGTCTGGCAGGTAGAGCTCCGGTGGCGCGCTCCCCGCCTGCTCCAGTTCGTCCAGCCGGGTCACGGGGATGAACTCGCCCGCGCTGGAGCCGCCCGCCATCACGAGCTGGCTGCCCGTGCTGGCGAAGGCCGCCAATGACACGCCCGAGGCGGCACCTCCCACGGTGGCCAGGCCCCACCCCTGGGCACCGGCCTCGTCGAGGCTCAGGGCCTCGTTCGTGGCCCGCGGCTCCCCGTCCGACACCAGCACGAAGTCGCCGAGCACGCCCGCGGCAAGCCCCGCGCGCGGGCGCCTCAGCGACGGCAACACCACCCAGGTGTCGGCCTGCTGGGGCGCGCGCACGAGTTGCAAGTCGGCCCCCGCGGCCGGGAGGCTGCCCCCGCCGCTCGAAGACACGCCGGCCGTCGTTGCGGCCGTGGACGGCACGCTCGAGGGTGCCGCCGTCGTCCCGGTGCTCGCAGGGGCGGCGTTGCTCGGGGCAGGGGACGTGGCCGGAACGGCCGAGGCCTGAGGCGCCCGAGAGGCCTGGGGCGCCGCCGAGGCCCCAGGCCGCTTCGCGACGCGCGCGCGGGTGGTCGGCGGCTCTTCCTGGCAGGCCAGCACCACCCCCACGAGGCACACCAGCGCGACGCGACAGGCGAGCCGCCTCATGGCTGCAGGTGCTCCACGGCGCTCACGGGCAGGCCCATCGCGGGGTCCCGGCCGAGCACCCCGCCAGCCACCACGATCTGACCGTCCACCAGCCCCACGGCCGGGAAGAGCCGCGGCACGGAGAGCGGGGGCCGCAGCGACCAGGTCTTCGCCACCGGGTCGTAGACCTCCACCGCGCCCGTCAGCCCGCCGAGGGCGTCGAGCCCGCCGATCACCCAAATGCGTCCCGCCACGGCGATCGCCGCGGCACAGGCGCGCGGGGTGGGCAGCTCGGGGATCGGCACAAACGCCGGGTCGCGGCCGGGCTTCCAGGCCAGCGCCTGCCCGATGGGCTGCGGCCGCCCCCCTTCGACCAGGATTTCCCCGCCGAACAGGTACATCGTGCCGTCGACCACCGCCGCCGCCTGCGCCGAGATAGGCACCGGCTGGACGGGCAGCGCCTCGGTCGGCCAGGCGTCCGTCGCGGGCTCGTAGGCAAGCGTCTCGGCGACGGGCTCGCCGCTCGTGCCCAGGCCGCCCGTGAGGTAAATGCGCGGGCCGATCGCAGCCACGGCGGGCACCGCGAGGCGCCGCCCGTTCGGCAGGGGCGCCCGCAACGTCGCCGTGCCGGCAGCGGGATCGATGCGGCCCGTCGTCGCCTGCAGGCCCCCGAACCCGACGCCCCCGAACCAGTAAACCAACCCACCGTGCACGGCATGGCCGGCGCCGAAAACGGCGAGAGGCAGGGAAAACCCGGTGGGAGGGGAGGTGGCCGGTGCCGGCAGCAGCCGGATCTCGTCCGAGGGCAGCGGCTCCTTCGGCGAGGCTTCCCGCGGCGTCAGGACGTTGCCCCCCGCCATCAGGAGGGCCGTGCCCGAGGCCTGCGGGACGGCGGCCGCGATGGCCCCGCCGCGCGCGACGGGCAGCGGCGCCTGCTGCGCGTGCTGGCCAAAGCCCACGGGGAGCACCAGCGTCTCACCCGGGTCGAGGCTCACGTCGTAGGTGGCTGACGCCAACCCGTCGTCCCGCGGCGCCACCGTGACCCGCCAGCTGCCGGGGGGCAGCGGCTCCATCACGACCTTCTCACCATCGAGCGTGCGGCCCAGGCTCGCCGGGTCGGAAAGGGTGACGTCGGCGATGGCCCCCGGCGGCCACAGCGTCGGCTCGAGCACCAGCCTGGCCGGGCTGGGGTAGAAGGCCGCGCTGGTGGGCGGCAGGGCCTTGGCCTGATGCCAGGCCCGGGCGATCGCCTCGGCATCCAGCAGCGTCACCTGCGGGGCCTTGAGCGCCCGCTGCCAGGCCAGCATCGCGCCGGGCAGCGCCGCGTAGCCGAGGCCATCCGCCACGGCCGTGCCGGCCGCCCGGTCGAGCGCCTGCAGGGCCGCCACCATGTCTCCCGCCCGCGACGCCGCCGCCGAGAGCGGCAGGACGTTGGCCCCGGCCACCAGGGCCCCGACGCTCCGCACCTGGCTGCCGGGGACGGGTTGCCCGGCACCATCCAGGCGGACCAGCGTCACGAGCACCCGCGGCGCGGTCGGCAGGCCCTCCAGGCGCACCTCGCCAGCGCTGCCCGCCACGGCCTCCTCCTTCAGCGCCGTGCCCTTGCCATCCACCACCGAGACGCGCAGCCGCACCGCCGGGGCCTGCAGCAACCGGCGGCCCCCGTCGGGCAGGTCAGCCAACCGCACGACCAGGCTCGCCTGGTCTGCGCGCGGGGCCGCGAGGCCCCCCGGCGCCCCCGGCCGGTGCCAGGCGCAGCCGAGCGGGGCGCAGAGCGCCACGATCACGGCCCAGCTGGCTCGGCTTCCCAACACGCGCACCTCGCGGCGGCACTGCGGCCGCCCGCTCATGTCTTACCCGGACAGGCGGCCCCAGCTGCCGTCACGTGACGGCGGGCAGGCCCGGGCCCAGCGTCAGCCGAGCGCGCGCTTGAGCGGGCTGTCGAGCACGGCGGCGCCGCCCACGGCCGCGCACACCCAGGCGGTCGCCTGCTGGCCCGTCTCGGCGGCGTACGTGGGCAGGACCTCGGCCCGGAAGGCCTCCACCCGGTCGCGCGGCATCAGGGCCACGGTGCAGCCCCCGAAGCCGGCCCCCGTCATGCGGGCCCCCACGACGCCTTCGAAGGCCTGCGTGAGGCGCACGAGCGCGTCGAGCTCGGGGCAGCTCACCTCGAAGTCGTCCCGCAGCGAGGCGTGCGAGTCGTTCATCAGCTTCCCGACCCTGGCGAGCTTGCCCTGCCCGAGCGCCTCGACGGCCAGCAGCACGCGCTCGTTCTCCGTGACCACGTGCCGCGCGCGGCGGGCCACCAGCGGCGGCAGGGCCTTCTCGTGGGCCTTGAGCTCGCCGGGCTCCACGTCCCGCAGCGCCTTGAGGGGGCGCCCCAGCCTCGCCGCGAGCAGCCGCACGGCCTCCTCGCACTGCTGGCGCCGCTCGTTGTAGGCGCTGTCCACCAGCCCGCGGCGCACGCCGCTGTGGGTGATGACGATGGCGAGGCCCTGCTCCGCGAGGCGCAGCGGCACCGGGCGCGAGTCGAGGCTGCGGCAGTCGATCAGCAGGGCCGCGTCCGGGCGTCCCATCGCCGAGATGAACTGGTCCATGATGCCGCACTGCACGCCGATGAAGCGGTTCTCGGCCTTCTGGGCGAGCACGGCGAGCTGCCGCGGGGCCACGCCCGTCGCCATCATCTCGTTCAGGAAGGTGCCGATGGCGACCTCGTAGGCCGCCGACGAGCTCAGGCCGGCCCCCTGCGGCACGTCGCCCGCGATGACGGCGTCGAAGGCCCGCAGCTTGAAGGCGCAGGCCTGCCAGATGTGAAGCATGCCGCGCATGTAGTCCACCCACGGGTGCTCGGGGCTGCGCGCCAGCGGGGCGCCGAGCGTGAAGCGGTCCTCCACCTCGTACTCAGCCGACCACACGCGCACCTCGAGGTCCTCGCGATCCGCCTTCGGGCTCGCGGCCACGATCATCTCGCGATCGATCGCCACGGGCAGCACGAAGCCGTCGTTGTAGTCCGTGTGCTCGCCGATCAGGTTGACGCGCCCCGGCGCCCGCACCACGTAGGCCGGCGGTGCGCCGTAGCGCTCGGTGAAGGCCGCCACGACGGCGGCGACGCGCGGGGCCTCGAGGCCAGGCAGGGTCATCCCGGAAGCTCCAGTTGCGGGGCAAGGGCGCGCAGCTCGGCGGCCTTCTCCTCGGGCAGCGTGTCGTTGATGAAGCTGCCGGCGCCGGACTCGCAGCCGGCCAGGTACTTCAGCTTCTCCTTGGTGCGCAGCGGGGGGAAGAACTCGATGCGGAAGTGGCTGCCAGCCCGCTCGACGCCGTCCGTCGGCGCCTGCTGCATCGCCATGATGTAGGGCATCGGCTGCTCCCAGAGGGCGTCGTACTTCTTGAGCACGGCGTGGAGCACCTCCGCGAAGGCCCGGTCGTCTTCGGGGGTGAAGGCCGACAGCGAGGGCAGGTGGTGGCGCGCGTAGAGGTGCACCTCGTAAGGGTAGCGCGCATAGAACGGCACCACGGCCAGGAAGCGGTCGTTGATGGCCACCACCCGGCGGCCGTCGCGCAGCTCCTCGGCGATGACGTCGCAGTGGAGGCAGCGGCCCGTCTGGGCGTGGTGGGCCGCCTCGCTGGCAAGCATCCGCTCGACGCGCGGCGGCACGAAGGGGAAGGCGTAGATCTGCCCGTGAGGGTGGTGCAGCGTCACGCCGATGGCCGTGCCCTTGTTCTCGAAGATGTAGACGTAGTCGACCTCCGGCCGAGAGCCGAGGACCTCGTAGCGGTCCCGCCAGACGCGCGTGAGGCGCACGAGGTCGGCCTCGCTGGCGTCCGCCAGCGTGGCGTCGTGGCGGGCGCTGTAAAGCACCACCTCGCAGGCCCCGGCGGCCGGCAGCACGGGCGTGAGCTCGCTGCCGGCGACGGCTGGCTCAGGGGGGGCCGGGTGCAGGCTCGGGAACTTGTTGTCGAAGACGACGAACTGGTAGTCCGGCTCCGGAACCTCCGTGGGGAAGCCCCCTGGCTTGGTGGGACACAGCGGACAGTAGTCCGGCGGGGGGAGGAACGTGCGGTCCTGCCGGTGGGTCGCCGTGATGACCCACTCCCGCAGCACCGGGTGCCAGCGAAGCTCCGACATGGTGCGCTCAGCGCGCCGCCACGCCAGCGGCGTAGCCGTTGGGGTGGTGCTGGTGCCAGGCCCAGGCGTCGGCGATGATCTGCTCGATGTCGGGGCGCTCGGGGGCCCAACCCAACGCCTCGCGGATCCGCGCGCTGCTCGCCACGAGCACGGCCGGGTCGCCCGCCCGGCGCGGCAGCACCCTCGCGGGGATCGGGTGGCCCGTGACGCGGCGGGCGGCCTCGATCACCTGCTTCACCGAGAAGCCCGTGCCGTTGCCAAGGTTGAAGGTCACGCTGCGTTCGTCGAGGACGGCCAGGGCCTTCACGTGGGCGTCCGCCAGGTCCACCACGTGGATGTAGTCGCGCACGCAGGTGCCGTCCGGCGTCGGGTAGTCCTCGCCGAAGATACCGATGAACTCGCGCCGGCCCTGGGCCACCTGCAGCACGAGGGGGATCAGGTGCGTCTCGGGGTCGTGGTCCTCCCCCACGCGCTCGGTGGCGCCACAGGCGTTGAAGTAACGCAGCGTGGCGTAGCGCAGCCCGTAGGCCCGCTCGTACCACTTCAGCGCCTTCTCGAAGGCCAGCTTGGTCTCGCCGTAGGGGTTGGTCGGCGCCTGCGGGAAGTCCTCCTCGATGGGCCAGCGGTCGGGCTCACCGTAGACGGCCGCCGTCGACGAGAACACGAAGCGCTTCACGCCGGCGTCGCGCATCGCATCGAGCAGCACGAGGCCGTTGGCGACGTTGTTCTTGAAGTAGCGGTCGGGGTGCTCGACGCTTTCCCCCACCAGGCTGAGCGCCGCGAAGTGCATCACGGCGTCGATCCGGTGCGCGGCGAAGACGGCGTCGAGGTCGGCCCGCGCGCCCATGTCCCCCTCGATGAACGCCACGCTGGGCGGCACGGCCTCGCGGTGGCCCTTGAGCAGGTTGTCGAAGACGATCGGCGTGTGGCCGGCGGCCAGCAGCCGCTCGACGGTGACCGAGCCGATGTAGCCGGCTCCTCCCACGACCAGGACGTTCATGGCGTGCTCCTTCAGGGCGCTGGCGCCGGGCTGGCCGGCTCGCCCGCCTCGGGGGAGGCAGGCTCGAAGGTGTAGTAGGTCAGGCGGCGGCCGTCGTCCGCGCGACGCTCCTCGCGGCGGATCAGGCGCTCCGGGTGGGTGCTGGCTTCAGGCATAGGGCTATTTTAGCTTGAATTCGAGCTGCCAGGCCTTGCGGCCGTTCGGCGGCAGGATGCCGTGGTCTTTGAACTGGCGCACGGCGAGGGCCAGGTCGTCCTGCGCGCCGATGCACGGCTCGATAGCAAGATTGAAGTAGGGAGAGGCGCCGGGCACGCCCGACCAGCCGCTGTAGTTCAGCCACAGCCCGAGGTGCGTCACCTCCGCCGGGTCGAACTGGATGCGCAGCTCGGAGCCCACGAAGATGTCCTGAAGGGAGACGTAGCCCAGGGCCGGCGCCTTGCCCCACAGCTTCACGGCCACGCCCGTGGCGACGTCCGGCACCACGGAGAGGTCCCACTGGCGGCCTTCCGCGTCGTTCGCCAGGGGCCAGGCCACCTCGCGGCCCAGCTGCCCGAAGCGGTCCTGGGCCGAGCCGTAGACGCGCATCCCGCGAGCCGGGACCACCAGCTTCATCCCCGGCGTGACGTTGAAGACGGGGTGGCTGCTCCAGATGAACGGGAACGGGTAGGGCGACAGGTTCGTCGCGGCGTACGTCACCTTGAGCGAGGCCTCCCCCTCGCGCAGCCACAGCGAGCGCTCGAAGCGGTAGGGGAAGCGCACGCCGTGCGTCGTGAGCCGCACCTCGATCTGGCTGCCGTCGCAGTGGGTGTCGGCCTTCCAGGGCAGGGCCCAGACCTCGCCGTGGTCGGGCACCACCGTCCCGTCCCAGGGGCCGCCCGGGTAGTGCGTGGCGGCGACCGAGGGAAAGCACTCGTCGAAGCCGCCGAGGTCGTGCTTGGCGACGTAAGAAGCCCCGTACTCGGGGGCCCGCGGGTCGAGCGCCGGGTTGCGCCAGAGCCACTCCCGCATCGTCGGCAGGTGGATGAGGCTCGCGATCTTGCCGCCCAGGGCGGGTACCACGGTGGCGCGCACGAGGCCGTTGTCGAGCATCAGCGCGTCGAAACCGCGCCAGGAAATCTTCTCGAGGCGGCAGGGGGCGGAGGTGCGAGCCAAGGCGGGGAAAACCTCTCGAGGCGTCGGCTCGCGCGGTGACGCGGCGCGCCGAACGCGCTAACCTTATCATGCGCGCGCTTGCCGCGGGAAGCGAGGCCCCCGACCTGACGCAGGACGCGGGGCAAGTGATGGGGCCAGAGCCTGCCTCGGCCAGACGCTCGCGCAACGACCGGGCCGCCGGGGGCCGGCCAGCGCCAAGGAAGGTGGAGTTGTGGATCTCGTTCTCTTCGACTCACACGTCTACGACCAGCAGGCCTTCGAGGCTGCCAACCACGCCCACGGCCACCGCCTGACGTTCTTACCGGTTCGGCTCACGCGGGACACGGTGCCGCTGGCCCAGGGCGCAGCGGCCGTCTGCTGCTTCGTCAACGACGTGCTCTCGGGCCCCGTGCTGGAGGCCCTCGCGGCCGCGGGCACCCGGCTGGTCGCGCTGCGTTGCGCGGGCTTCGACAACGTGGACCTGGAGGCGGCCGAGGCCCTGGGCCTGGCGGTGGTCCGCGTGCCGGCCTACTCTCCGCACGCCGTGGCAGAACACGCCGTGGCGTTGCTGCTGACCCTCAACCGGCAAACGCACCGCGCCAACGCCCGGGTGAGGGAGGGCAACTTCTCGCTGGATGGCCTCGTGGGCTTCGACCTCCACGGCAAGACCATCGGCGTGGTCGGGACGGGGCGGATTGGCCGCTGCTTCATCGAGATCATGCGCGGCTTCGGGTGCCGCGTGGTGGCCAACGACCCGAAGCCGGACCCTGCCCTCGCACATCTGCAGGGCGTGAGCTACGTCCCGCTCGACGTGCTGCTGGCCGAAGCCGACGTGATCAGCCTGCACGCCCCGCTCACCGACGCCACCCGGCACCTGATCGACGCGCGGGCCTTCAGCCTCATGAAGCCCGGCGCTTTCCTGCTGAACACGAGCCGAGGCTCCCTCGTCGACTCGGCAGCCCTGGTAGACGCCCTGAAGCAGGGCCACCTGGGCGGCGTGGGCCTCGACGTGTACGAACGGGAGGCGGGCATCTTCTTCAAAGACTGGTCGGAGACGGGGGTGCAAGACGACGTGCTGGCGAGGCTGCTGACGTTCCCGCAGGTGCTGGTCACCGGTCATCAGGCCTTTCTGACGCACACCGCACTGGGCAACATTGCAGAGACGACGCTCCACAACGTCGACGCCTTCGAGCGAGGGCAACCCCTCGAGAACCTCGTGACGGCAGGGGCCGCGCGGCCTCCTCGGGTGTGACGGCCCGCCAGGCAGCACCTTGGCCCGCTGTGACGCGGCGCAACAAACGCGCTACCTTACTTGTGGTCCTGCCTGCGGCAGGGAAGGAGACCCTGGTTTGACGGAGCTCAGGTGTTCGATGCCCCCACCGTCCGGCTCCGATGAGCCGGGCGAGGTGGTGCGGCTGCGTGCCGAGCACCTCGCCGAGGTGGTGGCCCTGCTGGCCACCTCGCCCGTCGAGAACGTGATGTTGCTTGACCGCTTGCGCGAGGACGGGCTGCCAGGGCGCCCGTTCCAGGAGTTCGTGGGCTGGCGCGCCGAGGGGCGCCTCCTGGGCGTGGCTTACTTCTCCGGCGACATCAGCGTCTTCGCCCCGGACCCACGGGCCGTCGCCCCCCTGGCCCGCTACGCGGCGGCCCGCCGCCCCCTCGTGCCCCGCATCATCAGCCGGGAGGAGACGGTGGACGCGTTCTGGGAGACCTTCCAGCACGTGCGGCTGCCTCTGCAGTTCGACCGCCGGCAGCTGGTCTGCGTCGTGCGCCCGGAGACGCTGCGGGCCGAGGACGATGTCCGGATGCGCCCGGCCACCCTCGCCCAGCTCGACGAGGTCACCCGGCTGGCGGCCGCGATGAGCGCCGAGGAGATCCAGATCGACCCGCTGGCAGAGCACCCGCTGGGCTACAAGCGCCTCGTCGAGCAGCGCATCCGGATGCAGCGTTACTGGGTGCTGACGGAGGGGGGGCGCATCCGCTTCCAGCTCCACCTCAACAGCCTCACGGAGCACGCCGGGCAGATCACGGGCGTCTACACCCCGCCGCAGGACCGCCAGCAGGGCTGGGCCCGCCGCGGCCTCGGGGCCTTCTGCCTGGCGGCCCTGGCCCGGACGCCGGCGCTGTGCCTGTTCGTGAACGACTTCAACGCCCCCGCGCTCAAGCTTTACGAGGGCCTTGGCTTCGAGCCCGTGATGCGCTACCGGGCGATCTTCCTGGAGGGCTGAGGAGCCCCGCTCAGTAGCCGTAGGCGCGCGCCACGGCCTCGCCCCACAGGCGCTGGGTCGAGGCGCGGCCCTGGGCCGTGGGGTGGACGCGGTCGGCCTGAAGCTCCTCGGGGTGGGACTGGAACCAGCTGTACAGGTCGGGGCCTGGCCTCAGCTGGCGCGCGGCAGCGACGGCATCGATGGCCCGCACGTAGCCTGCGATCGCCCCATTTCCGCTCCAGGGGCACCGCGCCAGCATGGGCGTGCGGCCCGAGGCCAGGATGCGGCCGACCATCTCGTCCAGCTGGGCCCTGAAGGTCTCGACGGGGATGCCGCGCGTGGCGTCGTTCGTGCCATAGGCGAGCCCCACGTACGAGCGGGGCGGGCAGCCGTTCAGGCCCGCGGCCAGGCGGCTGAGGCCCTCTGTCGCCGTGTCGCCCCCCGTCCCACCCCCCGTCCACATCGGTCGCAGGCCGGGGGCCAGCCGCGCCACCACGTCGGGGAACGCGTTGGGGGCGGCCGGGTCGAACGCCTGGGCCGTGATGCTGTCGCCGAGGATCAGCCACGCGTTGGCGCGCGCCCCGGTGACGGTCTGCTGGACGTCGACGCCGCGCAGGTCAGGGCCGTAGCCCCAGACGCTGTCGACCCGCAGCCGCAGCCAGCGGGCCCCGGGCGCCACCACCGTGTCGTTCCGCGACCGCACGGGGGTGTCGCTGGCGGCGAAGGCCGTCGTCCAGGTGCCGTCCCGCCCCGTGGTGGAGTCGCCGGAGGCCTCCCAGGCATAGCCGCGCGGCGCCGCGTTCACGTTGACGTAGGTGTAGCCCACCGAGTCCCAGGCACAGAGCAGCGGCCCGCTGGCGCCACGCGTCAGCGGCACCGCGAACCACTGGGGGGGCGCCGCGCCAGGCTGCCACCGGGTGAGCGGCAACCCATCGAACGCCGCGAGGGCGTCCCCCCGGCTGGCAACGGCGCGGCCGCCAAGCGCCACGGGCGTGTTGGGCGCGGGGGCGAGGCCTGCCTGCTCCGGGGTGGGCGAGGGCAGCGGCGTCGCGGACGGCGGCGGCGTGGCCGTTGGCGTGGCCGACGGCGGCGGGGTGGAGGTGGGGGCCGAGGACGGCGACGCAGAGGGCGTCAGCACGCGCCCGAGGGCCTGCACCTCGAACACCGAGAACCGGCTCAGCGGCGCCGAGGGGCTGTTGAAGAGGCGGAGCCTCAGGTAGCGGCCGGTGCCGGCCAGCGCCTTCGCCTCCACCGTCCACGTGGTGTTTGTGAGGGTTCCCGAGGCCGCCGCCCACGTGACCTGGTCCTCGGAGGTCTCCACGACGTAGCCCGCCCCCGCGGGGAGCACACCGGTCTTGACCCGCAGCTGCTCGTAGGCACACGGCTGGCCGTGGTCGAGCACCAGGCTCGCGGTGGCGGCCCGGTAGCCGTCGTTGCTCCACTGGGTGGCCACGTCCCCGTCGATCGCCCGGCCAGGGACCAGGCCCCCGTAGGTGGAGCTCGCCGTGACGGCGCGCGGCGTGAGCGGGCCGACAGCCAGCAGGCCATAGCGGGGTCCCGGGGCCCCGCGGGGCGTCGTCCCGGGCCCCGGCGGCACCCCGCAGGCCGAAAGCCCGGCGAGCACCAGAAACGTGGGCAGCAGCCGATGGCGCATTGGGAACCCCCTCCAAGCCGACGCGCGTCAGCGTAAGCCAGGGCCGCCGGGGGGCGCCTGGTCACGGTGGCCAGCCTTGCCCGGCGTTCGCCTCTCCCGTTACCTTCGGACGCAGGCCGGGAACGTAGCTGGTGGCACCCCTGTGGAGGTCCTCGATGCGCCGCTGCTTGCAACCGTTCCTCGCCGGCCTGGCCATCGTCAGCACGGGCGCCAGCCTGGGCTGCACGGACGCCCAGTTTGCCTCCGTCAACGCGCAGCTGGGGCAGCTCCGAGACGCCAGCGCCAAGATGCCGGAGCCCCAGGTCGTGACGGCGGTGGCCGCGGCGGCCCTTGGCGGGATGGAGGTCGCCAAGGCCATGCTCGCGGGGATCGCCGCGGCCAGCCCGGCCGCGCCGCGGCCGCTGCGCCTGCTGGCCTTCGAGCCAGGGAGGAACAAGACCGAACGAATCGACGCGAACGGGGTCACGGGGTCCGTCCGCTACAATAGCGAGGCCCTCGAGTTCGGCGCGATCCACACGGACGTCGATGAAATCATCGTGACGACGAGCGGCTACAACCTCTTTTGCGAAGGCGTCTTCGACTACACGCCCGGCCAGCGAGGCGTCGCCAAGAGCACGTTCACGGCCAGCTTGTCGGGGGTGTTGAAGCACGGGCAGTACCTGTTTCTGATCCCCGACCTCTCCCTCGCGGCGGCAGATCCGCTCCCCAAGGACGCCGAGAAGATTGGCAAAATCGTGCTCTACCGGCCATACGTGGAGGGCGGCACGTTTCAGGACCTGCTCGTCGAAGGCCGGATCGGCACCAAGGCGGGCAAGCTGGACGGGGAGCTCGCCTTGTACGCCTCCGACGGCAACAAGGCCAAGGGCCTGCCGCTGGGCCCACCCGTCCCGCTGACGGGGTTCTAGCGCCGGGCCCCCCCGACGCCCGGAAGGGAGCAGCCTCGCCCGATGGGCCTGTACCTCGACATCGAGACCACCTACCAGGGCGAGCTCACCGTGATTGGCCTGCACCACAGCGGGCTCGGCACGATGCAGCTCGTCGCGCCGGCCATCTCGGCCCAGGCGCTCGAGGCGCTGCTGCCGCCGGCCATCTGCATCTACACCTACAACGGCGACCGCTTCGACCTGCCGATCATCAAGCAGCAGCTCGGCGTGGACCTGAAGCTGCGCTACCGCTCCGTGGACCTCATGAACGCCTGTCACCGGGCCCGGTTGTTCGGGGGGCTGAAGGCTGTCGAGCAGAAGCTCGGCATCGGGCGCCAGCACGAGGGCCTGAGCGGCAAGGACGCCGTGGCGCTGTGGTACGTCTGGCAGCGCGACGGCAACCGGGAGGCGCTCGACCAGCTGCTGGCCTACAACCGCGAGGACGTCGAGAACCTGGTAACCTTGCGGGAGCGCCTGGAGCAGCGGCTCGGGCGGGGAGACCGCCTGTGACCGGCAAGCCGGCCCGGCCCCGACCACCCGCAAGCCCGCCTCGCCGCAGCGCCGCCCCCGTCCGTCCGTTCCCGTGACCGCCATGACCGAGCCCGTACCATCCCTCGAAGCCCCCGCGAAGCCCCCGCGCCGGATGCCGCGCGAGGCCATCCGGGCGATCGCCTGGTCGGGCCACTTCTGCGGCGTGATGACGTGCTTCATGGTGTACTTCACGGTCCGCCACCAGTTTTGGGTCGGCTGGGCCGTCCTGAATGGCGCCGTCGCAGCCTTCATGTTCGGGGGCTCGGCCTGGCTACAGTGGCAACTGCGCCAGCCCCTGCGCTGAGCGTCCTCACGTTCGTGGGCCGTTCCTCGCCTTGGGGGGCCGGCCCCGTGGCGGTGGCGTGGTAGAATCCAGGAATCTGGGAGGCGAAGGGGTCCTGGTGGGCCCACTGGTCTTCAAAACCAGGTTGGGTGCGCTCTGCGTGCCTGGGTGGGTTCGATTCCCACACGCCTCCGCCTACGGGCAGCGTCGGGCGGGCACCGTGCCCGCCCGAGCTGCCCCCCCCTCACGAGGACCCGATGGCGTCGTATCAATACGTCTTCACGATGTACAAGCTCACCAAGGTGGTGCCGCCCAAGCGCGAGGTGCTCAAGGAAGTCACCCTCGCCTTCCTGCCGGGCGCCAAGATCGGCGTGCTCGGCTCCAACGGCGCCGGCAAGTCGACGCTGCTGCGCATCATGGCGGGCATCGACAAGAGCTGGAACGGCGAGGCCAAGCTCGCCGAGGGCGCCACGGTGGGTTACCTGCACCAGGAGCCTGAGCTCGACCCGAAGAAGACCGTCCGCGAGAACGTCGAGGACGGGATGGCGCACATCCGCGACAAGGTGACGCGCTTCGAGGAGCTTGCCGCCAACTACTCCGACGAGACGGCCGACGAGTTCGCCCGCCTGCAAGAAGAAATCGACGCCTGCGACGGCTGGAACGTCGACAACCAGATCGAGATCGCGATGGACGCCCTGCGCGTGCCGCCGGGCGACTCGGACGTGACCAAGCTCTCGGGGGGTGAGAAGCGCCGCGTGGCGCTGTGCCGCCTGCTGCTTTCGGCACCGGACCTGCTGCTGCTCGACGAGCCGACCAACCACCTCGACGCCGAGTCCGTCGAGTGGCTGGAGCAGCACCTCGCGAAGTACAAGGGCACCGTCGTCGCCGTCACGCACGACCGCTACTTCCTCGACAACGTCGCGGGCTGGATCCTCGAGCTTCACGCCGGCCATGGCTACCCCTTCGAGGGCAACTACACGGGCTGGCTCGAGCAGAAGCAGAAGCGCATGGCCCTCGAGGAGAAGGCTGCCTCGGCCCGCCAGAAGACCCTCGAGCGGGAGCTGGAGTGGGTCCGCATGTCCCCCCGCGCCCGGCAGGCCAAGCCCAAGGCCCGCCTGAGCAACTACGAGGCCCTGCTCGCCGAGAGCAACGCCGTCAAGCAGGACAGCGTCGAGATCTACATCCCGCCGGGGCCTCGCCTGGGCGACGTCGTCATCCATGCGAAGGGCGTGACCAAGGGCTATGGCGACAAGCTGCTGTTCGAGAACCTCGACTTCGAGCTGCCGCCCGGCGGCATCGTCGGCGTCATCGGCCCCAACGGCGCCGGCAAGTCGACGCTCATGCGGATGATCACGGGGGCGGAGCAGCCCGATGCGGGCTCCTTCAAGACGGGCGAGACGGTCTCGCTCTCGTACGTCGACCAGAGCCGCGAGGCGCTCGACCCCAACAAGAACGTCTGGGAGATGATCTCGAACGGGCAAGAGAAGATCCTCGTCGGCAAGAAGGAGATCGCCTCGCGGTCCTACGTGGCGAGCTTCAACTTCAAGGGCCCCGACCAGCAGAAGCGCGTCGGCGACCTCTCGGGCGGTGAACGCAACCGGGTCCACATGGCCCTGACGCTGCAACGCGGCGGCAACCTCATCATCCTCGACGAGCCGACGAACGACCTCGACGTGGACACGCTGCGGGCGCTGGAAGAGGCCCTGTTGGGCTTCCCCGGCTGCGCCGTGGTCGTCAGCCACGACCGCTGGTTCCTCGACCGCATCGCCACGCACATCATCGCCTTCGAGGGCGACAGCCAGGTCGTCGTCTTCAACGGCAACTACCAGGAGTACGAGGCGGATCGGAAGCGGCGCCTCGGGGCGGATGCCGACCGCCCACATCGCATCAAATACAAGCCGCTCGTGCGGGCCTGAACGCGGGTGCAAGCAGAAAGCCAGGGCGCTGGCACCAGCGCCCGCGCCCTCACCTTCATCTTCGTCGCGGCCCTGCTCGACATCATCGGGATTGGCATCGTCGTCCCGGTGATGCCGCAACTGGTGGCCCAGCTGGGGGCCGCCGGCGACCTGTCGGCCGCCGCCTGGTGGGTGGGCCTCTCGATGGCCCTCTACACCTGCGTGCAGTTTCTCTGCGCCCCCCTGCTCGGCGCCCTGTCCGACCAGTGGGGCCGCAAGCCCATCTTGCTGGCGACCTCGGCCGTGGCAGCCCTGGGCTACCTCGGCACGGCGTGGGCGCCGTCGCTCGGCTGGTACCTGGCCTCGCGGGCGCTGGGCGGCTTCGGGGGCGCGAGCCTCTCGGTGGCCACGGCCTACATCGCCGACGTCACGCCCCCGGAGAAGCGCGCCCAAGGCTTCGGGATGATCGGGGCTGCGTTCGGCCTTGGCTTCATCTTGGGGCCGGCGGTCGGCGGGCTGCTGGGCGCGAGCGACATGCGGCTGCCTTTCCTGGCCGCTGCCGCGGTGTGTGCGGCGAACTTCCTCTTCGGCCTCTTCGTGCTGCCAGAGTCGCACCGGGCCGAGCACCGACGCCCCTTCACCTGGGGCGCGGCCGACCCGCTGCGCTGGGTAGCGACGCTGCGGCAGCACCCCGTGGTAGCGGGCCTCGCGATCGCGATGATCTGGCAGGGGCTGGGCCACCAGTGCCTCCAGAGCAACTGGGCCCTCTACACGGCGCACCGGTACCAGTGGACGCCGAGAGATGTGGGCGTGTCGCTCGCCTGCGTCGGGCTCGGCGCGGCGGTCGTGCAAGGCGGGCTCATCCGGGTGCTGCTGCCCCGCCTGGGCGAGCGACGGGCCATCATCGGGGGGCTGAGCCTCAGCCTCGTGGCGATGATCCTCTACGGCCTCGCGCCGCAGGGCTGGATGATTTACCCGGTGCTGGTGGTGGCCAGCCTGGCGGGCATCGCCGGGCCCGCGATGCAGGCGCAGGTCTCTGCGCGCATCGCTCCCCACCAGCAAGGCGCTGTCCAGGGCTCACTCGCGAGCCTCATGAGCCTGACGGGCGTGGTCGGGCCAATCGTTGCCAACGCGGTGTTCGGCTTCGCGACGGGGCCGAGCACGCCCGTTCGTGTCGACGGGGCGGCCCTCTTCCTGGGCGCCGCGCTCATGGCCGTGGGCCTGGCGCAGACGCTACGCGTCTTCCGCCGCGAGCCAGCCCCCGCCGAGCCTCAGGCTGCCTGACCCGGTTCGCGCCTGACGCCCCCCGCGGCCACGCTCCCGGGCCCGGGGCCTGCGAGGGGGT
Organism: Candidatus Sericytochromatia bacterium; assembly: GCA_035285125.1. GTDB lineage: Bacteria > Cyanobacteriota > Sericytochromatia > S15B-MN24 > JAQBPE01 > JAYKHL01. Next base: position 17,820 of record JAYKHR010000088.1, read on the forward strand.
GGCCCGGCCGCGAGCCGGCGCTGGGCCGTCGAGTCGCTTCGCGCCGGCGGCATCCCGGCTGCTGCCCCGTGGCGCCGCCTGCCCCCAGGGCGATGCGCACCACAAGCAACCCTCAAAAGCCTCTCCAAGACCAGATCTCCAGCCAAGCTGACATTCACGAATCTTAGGGCAAATGCAAAGAAATATGATGGACATAACAACTTCATAGTTACTACAATTCCCTCATCGATGCCGGGGTGACGAGAGGCAGCGCACGATGTTTTCAGTCGATTTCCAGGTCAATGTCCACACCGCCAAGGGAGTCCGCAGCTACACGCTGCTGGAGAACCAGGGCGACCGCGCCCTGGTGGTGGTGGCCCCCGACGCCTTGGAGCCCCTGATGAGCTGCCTCCGGCGAGGCGGGCTGCAGGACGACGGCCTCGTGTCGTTGCTCGCAGCCGAGGCCCGGGTGCTCGACCGGCGCCGGGGCTTCGAGGTGGGCGATGCCGAGGCGTTGCGGGCCCTCGCCGCCTCCCGACACGCCCCACTGCGCCGCGCGGCGCTGCACCGGCAGCCCCTCTCCACCACCTGCGACGACCTCTCGGGCGACGACCTCGCCTGGGCCTTCGGCCTCGAGGCCGCCCGCCGTCGCCTCGGCCTCGCCGGCTGAGTCACGCCCGTCGGTGACGGGCCCAAAGCTTCCACTCCCATTCCCAACCCTCCTCCAGCGCGCCGGGCGGATCCATTTGGATCCGCCCGGCGCGTTTGCTAGAATCAGGCCACCCATGACTGGAAGACGTCCCAAGCTGCTGCACGGCAGGCTGCACCGCACCCGCCCTTACGAGATCCCCGGCCTGCCCGGCCGTCACCCCGCGACCATTTACCTGCCGCCGGGCTATGACCACGGCACGGCGCGCTACCCCGTCGCGTACGTGTTCGACGGGCAGAACGTGTTCGGCGACGAGGGCTCCTTCGCTGGCGGCTGGCACCTGCACCACGCCCTCGATTACCGCGCCACAGCGGGGCGCACGGTGCCCATCGTCGTGGCCGTGCACCACGGCGAGGCGCGGGCGCAGGAGCTGACGCCCTGGCCCGTCGAGGACCACCACGAGGCCCTCGGCGACCAGCTGCTGGACTGGGTGGTGGGACGCCTCGCCGAGATGGTGGCGGAGGATCTTCGCATCCTGAAGGGCCCCGAGCACACGCTCATCGGCGGCTCCTCGCTCGGCGGCCTGCTCGCGCTGTATGGCTTCTTCCGGCACCCGGACGTGTTCGGGCGGGCGCTCGTGATGTCGCCCTCGCTCTGGGTCGCGGAGGGCAAGATCTTCGAGTTCGTGGCGCAGGCGCGTTACGCCGGGGACCCTCGCATCTACCTCGACTGCGGGGCCCGCGAGGCCGAGGGCATCGTCATCAAGCATGCCGAGTGGATGAGCGACATGCTGACGCGCAAGGGGTTTGCGCCGGGCTTCCACCACCTGTGGCGTCCCGACACGCACGGCGCCCACAACGAGCGCCACTGGGCCCGGCGCCTGCCGCGCGCCCTGCGCTACCTGTACGACCTCTGAAGCACTGCAAAGCCCGGCCCCGCAGTGTCGCGGGACCGGGCTCGAGCCGAGCGGCAGGGCTCAGGTGGACTCGCGGATCTTCTTCATGTAATCCGTGATGACCTTCTTCTTGGCCTCGTCCGTGATCTGGGCAACGAGCTTCGCGTAAAAGGCGTCGAGGTCTTCCAGCTTGGTGCCGCTGCGGAGCATCTCGAGGTCCACCGTCACACCCGCATCGTACACGACCTGCCAGACGTTCTTCAGGTCAGCGAACACCAGCGCCGGGTTGGTCTTGCCGTTGGCCTTGAGGATCGCGCGGATGCGGGCCGCGACGACGGTGTTGATCGGGTCGAGCACCGTTGTCATTCCCCCGAGATCGCCTGCGGGAATGGCCGCCGAGACGCGGTAGGTCTCGCCGTCGATCTTGAACACGGCCTGGGCCTCCAGTGGCCGGTCCGCCACCACGGCCTTCAACACGACCTTCCCCTGCGCGTCCGTCTGCGCGGCCTGCGACGTGAGGGCGCGCCCGTCGAGCGTGAACTCGCGGAAGGTCACGATGGCCTTCTCGACGGGCTTGTCAGCGTTCTCTCCGGCCAGCAGGCCGAAGCGCGGCCCCAGCGCATCGATGGTCGGCGCCAGGTTGAGGCCGCCCGCCGCGATGAGCGGCACCGAGGTGTTGGAGATGAGGTTGAGCCCGCCTGCGGCGATGAGGCCATTCGGGTCCTGGTTCACGACCGTGCTGCCCGACTTGGCGAGGGAGCTGGGCGCCAGCACCGAGAGGGCGACCTCACGCGTGGCGACGGCCGGCGGGGCCGGGGAGGCCTTGGCGGCAGGGGACGGCTTGGCGCTGGCGGCCTTCGGGATGACAGACAGCTGGGAGGACGCCGTGTTACCCGACGGGGTGCAGGCGGAGGCAAGCAACAGGCTGGAGACCAGGCAGAGGGAGGCAAGGTTGCGGGACACGGCGAAACCCTTTCAAACAAACGGAAGTCTTGTTGGAATACCCGCCCACGCCAGGCTGGAAACGGGAGGCCCGCCCGGCGGGGTATCATGCGGGAGCTGAGACAGAGGCACCCGATGGCACCCGACCCAACCCCCGAGGCCCCGCAGGCCCTCGCCCCCACCTACCGCTGGCGCCGCCGCCAGGTGCAGCGCGTGCGGGTGACGTGGCTGGGGATGGTGCTGGTGCTCTGCCTGATGAGCCACCGCTCCCTGCTCAATGCCTTCCCAGACTGGTCCACCACGGTCCGGTTCCTGACGTTCGTGCCGACGGTGGTGCTCCCGATGCTGCTGCTGACGCTGTGGCGGCTCGGGCTGCTGCCGCCTGAGCGGGTGCTGGTGTCGCCCGACGAGGCGGGGGACCCGCGGCTGCGGCAGCCTCGCCCCTGAGCGCCCCTCCCCGCGCGGTGTACGGTCAGACAACCCGGGTATGTTGAGGCTGTGAAGCGCCAACCAACCCACGTGCTCCCCACCGCCCTGATCCTGGCCGTCGCAGCCGCCACGGCCGCCTGCACGCCGCCGGGCGCCACGACGGCGGCCCGCCCCGGCAGCAGCCCTCGCGCCGCGAGGCCCGCTGGCACCTCGCCCGCCCCCAGAGGGCCCGAGACCACGACCGTCACGCCGCCCCCCAACCAGCCCGCGCCCACCTCCTCGGGCACGCCGACCCCGGAAGCCCTGGGAACGCCCACGCTTCCCCTGATGCCTCTCGCCAGCCTCGCGCCGACGCCGGCCCCCGTGGCGGGCGAGGTCCTCTCCGGGCGTGTGCGCGTGCCAGCGACGCTGCTGAGCGACAATGGCGCGGGGCTCCTCGGTGATCGCAGCAGCGCGCTGACCCCAGGCGGGGTTTACCGCCTCCGCCAGGCAGCCCCCGCCTGGCTGGCCTCCCAGGCTGCGCTCGCCAACGCGACGGTGGAGGTCCTCGACGCCCGGGGCCAGGCCGTCCGTTCCCCCGCCGGGGTGGCCCTGGTCGCCTCCACGGACGCCGGTGGCGCCTTCCGATTCACGGATCCGCTGCCCAACCAGAACCTCGTGCTGCGCGTCGCCCTGGCGGCCGCCAAGGGCACCTTGCTGGCCGTCGTCCCGCAGGAAGCCGACGCCCGGCGCGACCGCCAGATCGACCTCGTCAGCACGCTCACGACCAGCTACATTCTGAACCAGTTCGTGCTGTCCCAGGAGGACGCCCAGGGCAGCTACGACCGCCTGCCGCCGGCCATCGAGGCCGAGACCCGCTCGCTGGCGGCCTCTGCGGCGGGGTCGCTGCTCACCACGCCGCCTGAGGACCTCTCGACCACCCGGGTCGTGCAGACGGTGGAGGCCCTTCGCAAGGGCAACCCGGGCTTCGACGCCCAGATGGAGAAGGTCAAGGGGCTGCTCGTGGTCGCTGGCCAGAGCAACCGGGGCGAGGGCCGGCCCGCCACCACCGTGAGCCTGAACTACGTGACGGGCCTGCAGGCCGGACCCGATGGCAGCACATACATCTACTCGTACGACGACCGCGTGTGGCGCGTGCGGCCCGATGGCGTGTTCGAGACCGCCTACCTCGGCGGCCAGGAGGGCGGCGGCTCGCTGGCGGGGAAGACGGTGCAGCAGCTGCGCTACAAGCCTTCCCGCGAGGAAGTCGCCTACGACGCCCTCGGCCGCCCCGTGCTGTGGGTGGACGACGAGGTCCTGCGCGTGAAGGCCGACGGCACCCTGGAGCTGCTCGCGGGCGGGATGCGACACTACAAGAAGGGGCTGGTGAAGGGCCCCGGGGACGCGCTCTGGCTCGTGCAGGAGAACCACGGCGCCCGGGAGGTGTGGGAGGTGAAGCCCGGCGCGGAGCCGCACCAGCTTTGCAACCTTCAGCTCCCGGAGGGGCGAGGCCTGGACCGGGTGGCCTGCGACGCCACGGGCCGCCTGCTGGTGCAGCTCGGAGGAGACGGGCGGCGCACGTATCACGCCGTCGACGTCCGGGACGGCAGCCTCGCGGACCTGGCCGTGGCGGGCAAGGCCGCCCAGGCCGACATGGACGCCTTCGGCAACCTCCTCTACGTCGACGAGTACGTGCTGTGGGTGCTCCGGCCCGGGCAGGCCGCGCCGGAGCGGCTGTGCGACTGGCAGGCCTCGCTCGCGGCCGTCGAGATGGCGCCGGACGGCAGGAGCGCCCTGGCGGCAGACTACTACCAGGTCTACCGCGTCGCGAACGGCCAGGCGACGCTGATCGCGGGCATCGACCCCAAGGCCTCCACGGGGGGCGTCGCCGCGACGGACTTCAGCTTCCAGCTGCCGGCCTTCCTCGCCGTGGGAGCGGATGGCGTGCGATGGGTGTGGGACAAGGAGCGCAACCAGCTCGTCAAGATGGCGCAGGGCGAGCTCGCCCAGGTCTTGCCCGTCGGGCTCGACGGGTGCTACGACGGCTGCCCGGTGGCCGGCCTGCGCGTGGGCAAAGACGGGAAGCCCCTGCTGCGCCTCGAGAACACGGTGGTCACCATCGCGGGCGAGAACATTCGCCGCACCGTGTACAGCAGCCCGACACGGGTTGCCCTGACGGACTTCGATGCGCTGCCCGACGGCTCACTGCTGCTGGGCCTGGAGGGGCCAGAGCGCGACGAGGCCCGCGTCGTGCGGCGCGCCCCGGACGGCACGGTGACGGAGCTGTTCACCGCCACCCTGCCGCTGCGCGACTGCTCCCTCGCCGCCGGCCCGGGCGGCAGTGTGTACCTGAGCGGCGCCCGGGCGCTCCGGCGCTGGACCCCTGCGGGCGGGCTTGAGACGCTGATGGAGGGCTCCCAGTTTCAGGTCGCCACCGACGACAACGACGGTCGCCGGTTCCTGGGGCTGGCCGTCTCGGCCGCGGGCAAGGTGTATGGGGCCTCGCCGGGCTACTATGACGGGGGCGATGACGTGCCGGGTGGCCTCTGGATGTTCGACCCCATCGCCCCGGCCTTCCGGATGCTCGCAGGACCGCGGGGCACGATGTACAACGGCACGGGGCCAGATCAGAGCGTGGCGGGCGCGGGGAGCCCGGCGTTCACGCCGGCCGGAGACCTGCTGTTCATCGACCGGGGCAACCGGCAGATCAAGCGAATCCCGAAGGACAAGCTCTGACGCGGCCCGTGCTCTCCCCGGCCCAGCTTCTGCACGCCTACCCCCTGGGCATCTTCCCGATGGCGGACGACATAGGGCAGATTGGCTGGTACCGCCCCACGCTGCGCGCCGTCTTCCCGCTGGACGGCTTCCGCGTGCCGCGCTCCCTCGCCAAGGTGCTTCGCCGCGGGCCGTTCGAGTTCCGCCGCGACACGGCCTTCGAGGCGGTCGTGGCAGGCTGCGCGGACCGGGCGGAGACCTGGCTTTCGCCCGAGATCCAGCAGGTGTTCGTCGCACTTCACCAGCTGGGACACGCCCACAGCGTGGAGGCCTGGCGCGACGACAGGCTGGTCGGCGGCCTTTACGGGCTCGCGCTCGGGGGGGCCTTCTTCGGCGAGTCGATGTTCAGCCGGGAGCCCGAGGCCTCCAAGGCCTGCCTCGTCCATCTGGTCGCGCACCTGCGCGCCCGCGGGTTCACCCTGCTGGACAGCCAGCTGCCGAACCCGCACCTCGCCCGCTTCGGGCAGGTGCTGATTCCCCACGAGGCTTTCCTGGCCCAGCTGAGGCAGGCCCTCACGCTGGACGTGCGGTTCTGAGCGGCTGGCTGGGACCGGCCGCAGCGGAGACGCCGAGGTGGAGGCCTCTGGTGGCGTGCCTGCCTGTCTGCGAGCGCGAGTCCCGATGCTACCGTCGGGGGGCCGGGCCCAGCCCGCCCACCGTCAGGAGGTTTCGATGAGCTACCACGTCGACGTCGTGCAGGCCTGCATGGCGAACCCCCACTTCCGGCAGGAGTTGCACACCACGCCCCGCGCCCAGCTGGTGCTGATGTGCCTGCAGCCCGGTGAGGACATCGGCAACGAGGTCCACCACCTCGACCAGCTGCTGTTCTTCGTGGCGGGCACGGGGCGCTTCGAGGTAGACGACCAGTGCGGCGACGTGGGCCCGGGCCATGCCGTGCACGTGCCCGCCGGCACCTACCACAACTTCGTCAACACGGGGACGGAGCCGATGAAGCTCTACACCGTGTACGCCCCACCGGAGCACGCACCGGGCACCGTCCACCGGACCAAGGCCGAGGCCCAGGCCGCCGAGGCGGCGGAGCTCGGCGCCCTTACATCGCCGCGACCAGCTCGAAGTAGCGACTGAAGGCCTTGATGCCGCCAGCGGCCATGGGCCAGTCGAAGTTCTCATTGGGGGCGTGGTAGCCGTGCTCGGGCAACGAGAGGCCGATGAAGGTGATGGGACACCCCAGCACCCGCTGCATGCTGACCACCGCCCCGATCGAGCCGCCCTCGCGCACGAAGGCCGGATCAGCCCCGAAGGCGAGGCGGAGCGACTCCCGCACGGCCTCGGCGTAAGGCCCCTCGGCCGAGCCCTGATAGGGCTCCAGCTTGCCACCGGCCTCCAGCACGACGTCGGGGTTGTGCGCGGCCACGAAGGCGCGGATGGCGTCGAGCACCTCGTCGGGCGAGAGGTCCGGCACGAGTCGCATCGAGAGCTTCGCCTCGGCGCGCGGCGGCACGATGGCCTTGACGCCAGGCCCCATGTAGCCGCCCACGATGCCGTGCACCTCGAAGGTCGGCCGGGCCCAGATCGCCTGCGTCACCTCGGCCGGATCCGTCATACGCAGGCACTTGAGCCCGTGGGCGCGCTGGAACTCGGCCGTCTCGAAGCCCGAGGCCAGGAAGCCCGCCAGCTCGGCCTCAGAGACGGGTCGCACCCGCTCGTAGATCCCGGGGATCTTGATGCGGCCCGTGCGCGGCTCGTACATGTCCACGATCAGCTGGCACAGCTCGCCGATGGGGTTGCGCGCCGCCCCCCCGGCCAGGCCGGAGTGGACGTCCTTGGTGCCCGTCTCCAGCAGCAGCTTGAACGACACCATGCCGCGAAGGCCCAGGGGGGCGGCCGGCTTGCCCCGCGCGATCCAGATGGTGTCGGAGACCACGACGGAGTCGCACGCGAGCCGCTCGGCGTTGGCCTGCAAGAAGGTGGCGAAGTTGGGCGAGCCGATCTCCTCCTCGAACTCCCAGATGAGCTGGATGTTCAGGGGCAGCCCCGCGTCGCGGGCGGCCAGGGCCGCATAGAAGGCCGCGAGGGCCGGCCCCTTGTCGTCGGTGGTGCCGCGGCCCCGGTAGGTGTCACCCTCCACGGCGAAGGTGAAGGGCTCCGTCTCCCACTCGGGCTCGGTGGCCGGCTGCACGTCGAGGTGGTTGTAGATGGTCAGCGTGCGCGTGGCCTCGGGGTGTCGGAGCCAGCCGACGACCACGGGGTAGCCGGGGGTCTCGAAGCGCTCGGCCTCCACGCCGTGGGCCGCCAGAAAGGCCATCGCCCAGTCGGCGCCGCGCCGGATGGCGTCCGCGAAGCCCGGGTCCGGGCTGACGGTCGGGATCTCGACGATCTCGCGCAGGTGGCGCTCGTAGTCGGCGCGGATCGCGGCCGCGTAGGCCTCGGGGTTGACGGGCTGGGTCTGCTGCATGGAGGGCCTCCTGTCGCTGGCGGTGGCCCCAGTGTAGCGCCCCCAGGGCCGCCCGTCATCGGGGCCTGCGCTGCCGCCTCAGCCCGCCTCCGGGGACGCGTCCGCCCGCAGGATCCCGGCGCGGGCCTTCAAGAAGGCCTCCCGGCGGGCGCAGACGATCTCGCACAGCGCGTACACGGCCGGGTCGCCGATGGCGTACCAGGCGTTCGTGCCCTCCTTGCGCCGCGCCACCAACCCGGCGTCGAGCAGCACGCGCAGGTGCTTCGAGACGTTGGCCTGGTTGCCGCCCGTGGCCGCCATCAGCTGCGCGACGGTGCGCTCCCCGCCCTGCAGGGTGTTGAGCAGCCGCAGCCGCATCGGATCCGCGAGCACCCGGAAGTACCCCGCGATCATCTCGTAGCCAGCCTCGGAAAGAGGAAACATCTCGCGCAGCCTCGTGCCAGTTGGGGGATCGCCCCCCAAGCTTTGTCATACCCGAACGTTGACAAGTAAGATTATATAACTATATAGTAATATTGTAGAGCATTCAACTGTCGCCCTGGCCCCGCCAGGCGCCCCCCAGGAGGCGAGCCGCCGCATGGAACCTACGTCCAACGTCCCCCTTCAGCTGGAGGCCGAGCTCCCGGCAGGCAGGTTACACGCCCTGCTGGACCGAGGCGCGACGGGCTTCGTGCTCCTCGACGTCCGCAACGACACCGAGGTCGCGGCCTGGCGCATCGAGGGCCGCCACCAGCCCGCCGTCACGGTCAACCGGCCATACTTCGACTTCCTTGAGGACGAGGAGGCCGCCGTCGCAGCCCTGGAGCCCCACCGGGAGCTGCCCATCGTCGTGGTCTGCGCCAAGGGCGGCTCCAGCGACTACGTGGCCGGGCTGCTGCGCGAGCGGGGCTTCGCCGCCTCCAACTTGGTCGGGGGGATGCAGGCCTGGGGCGACCTCATCGTGGAGGTCGACGTGCCCACAGGGACGTCGCTCGTGCTCAAGCAGCTGCAGCGCGTGGGCAAGGGCTGCCTGGCCTACGTGGTGGCGGACGGTGGGCAGGCCCTCGTCGTCGACCCTCATCGCCACCTCGGGCCCTATGAAGACCTCGCGGCTCGCCTCGGCGTGCACATCACCCACGTGTTCGACACCCACCTGCACGCCGACCACATCTCTGGCGCCCGCGTCCTCGCCGAGCGCAGCCGCGCCGTCTACATGCTCGAGGCCCACGACGCCGAGGGCGCGAAGTTCCCCTACCAGGCCATCACCCCCGGCCAGACGCTGCGCCTCGGCCAGACAGAGGTGCAACTGATGCCGCTCCACACGCCTGGGCACACGCCGGGCAGCGCGTCGCTGCTGATCGACGGCCGGTTCTTGCTCTCGGGCGACACGCTCTTCGTGGCCAGCATCGGGCGGCCCGACCTCGGCGGGCAGCTCGAGGTGTGGGGGCGGATGCTCTACCGCACGCTGGGCCCCGGGGGCGAGCTGTCCCAGCTGCCGGACGACGTCTTGATCCTGCCCGCCCACTACGCCGGCGTCGAGGAGGTCCGCGCCGACGGGCTGGTCGCCGGCACCCTGGGTATGTTGCGGGAGCACAACCCCGCGCTGCGACTCGCCTCCGAGGAAGCCTTCGTGGCGTTCCTCAGGGCCAACCAGCGCGAGGCCCCCGCCATTTATCAGGAGATCCGCCGCGTGAACCTCGCGTGGCAGGAGGTTGATGAGGCCCGAGCCAGCGAGCTTGACCTCGGCAAGAACGAATGCGCCGCCAGCCGGGGCGGCGGCTGCGCCACCCGGCAGACCCGCACCGGCGCCTGAAGGGGCGTCGCAACCAGAAGGAGAGATCACCATGGAGAACGCGACTGAGCTCGACGTGCGCGGGGCGAAGTGCCCGATGCCGATCGTGAAGGCCAAGAAGGCGCTCGAGGCCCTCACGCCCGGGCAGACGCTGCGCGTCGTCGCCACGGACAAGGGCTCCGTGCTCGACTTCCAGGGGTGGGCCAAGACCAACAAGGCGGCCGACCTCGTGAAGCAGGAGACCCTCGACGAGGGCGGCACCGCCGTCTACGTCCACTACCTGACGAAGAAGGGGTGAGGCCATGACCACCGAGATGCTCCCCCCCACCTCGCTGGACGCCGTGCTGCAGCGCCTGAGTGCGCTCGAACAGCGGGCAGAGGCTGCCGAGGCGCGCGTCAACGAGCTCGAGGGCCGGCTGCCCAAGGACAAGCTCAGCCTGGTGCTGTTCTCGGGCGACCTCGACAAGGCCCTCGCGGCCTTCATCATCGCCACCGGGGCCGCCGCCATGGGGCTGGAGGTGACGATGTTCTTCACCTTCTGGGGCCTAGCGGCCATCCGGGGCAAGAAGGACTGGGGCGGCAAGAACGTCATGGAGTCGATGCTCCAGGTGATGTCGCCAGGTGCCTCGACGGAGCTGCAGCCCTCGAAGCTGGCGTTCCTGGGCGCGGGCTCCGTCATGCTGCGGCAGATGATGAAGCAGCGGGACATCGCCTCGCTGGAGGATCTCATCGCGCTGGCTCGCGAGAGCGGCGTCCGCATGGTCGCATGTGGCATGAGCCAGGAGGTCATGGGCATCCGGGACGAGGAACTCCTCCCGGGCATCGAGTGTGGCGGCGTCGCCATGTTCGTCGGAGAGGCCCAGGAGTCCAAGGTCTCGCTGTTCATCTGAAAGAGGAACACCCCGTGTCCACCGCCACCCAGGAGGCCTACGGCCTCGCCCGCACCACCTCCCTGCCCTACGCCGAGGCCGTGCTGGCCATCAAGGAGGCCCTCAAAGCCGTCGGCTTCGGCGTGCTGTGGGAGATCGACATCCCGGCGACGCTCAAGGCCAAGATCGGCGTGGAGGGCTTCCGCGACTACGTCATCCTCGGGGCCTGCAACCCCCACCTGGCGCACCGCGCGCTGCAGGCCGAGCTCGACATCGGGCTGCTGATGCCCTGCAACGTGGTGGTCTACGACGCGGGTGACGGCCGCTCGGCCGTGAAGGCACTGGAGCCCAACAAGATGTGGGACCTCGTGGGTAACCCCGCCGTGGAGCCGGTCATGGCCGAGGCCCGCGAGAAGCTCCTCGCGGCGCTGGAGGCGCTGCCGGCCTGAGGCCGGGGGCTGCCACCGCGGCAGACCTCAGCCAGCCTGAAGGGTGAGGCCGCCTCAGCCAGGCCTCACGCCTCAGGCTGCTTCCCCCTCCCGAGCCACGTCCACAGCCGGGTGCCGGCCGCGAGCGCCACCAGCACCAGCACGACCGTGACGAAGGCCCCGACCAGCTGCGGCTGCCAGGCCAGCAGCAGCGCGACGCCCACGCCTCCCCAGGCCCGGTCGTACCAGGCCGACGACACGAGGGCCCGGCCGACCACCCAGCGTCGCAGCAGCCAGCCCACGAGCAGGAACAGGCCGCCGGCAAGCACCAACGTGGGCAGCACCACCATCACGAGCCAGATCGTCGCCTGCAAGGCGCCAGCCAGAGAACCGGCCAGGGCCCGCTGGGCGTCCGCAACGGCGTTCTCCACGGCCGAAGGCAGGACGCCCCACGGCGAGTGGGTGACGGTCTGGACCTTCTCGCTCAGCGTCACCTCGATCGTGGCGAGTTCGACCTGGTTGGCCAGGTGGCGCAGCCGCCCCTGGGCCTGCTCGATCTCCCCGCTGACGCGCGAGAGCTGGCGCTCCACCTCGAGCACCTCCGTCAGCTTGCCCGTGCGATCGAGCATCTTGAGCAGCAACGCCTCCTCCTTGCGCAGGTTCTTGATGCGCGACTGCGTGTCGACGAAGCTGAGCGTCACGTCCTCGCTGCCGATGCTGCGAGCAAAGACCGTGCCGACGCCGCCGATGGCGTCCAGCAGGGCGTCGAAGCGCTTGGCCGGGATCCGCAGCGTCAGCGTGGCGCTGGGCGTGTTGCCCTCTGCGGCCTGGTACGAGGAGTCGGCCACGAAGCCCCCCGTCTCCCGCGCCAGCAGCGCCACCTTGCGCATCCCCGCCCGCACGTCGGCCACCTGGACCGTCACGGCGCCCTTGCGGATGATGTACATGCCCGCCGTCACGTCGGGGGCCGCCTTGTCGCGCGCGGCCTCGTTGGCCGCCCCCGGGGGCGGGGCCTCGGCCGCCATGTCTGGGGCCGCGGCCTTCATCGCGACGCCCCCGCCGAGGCTGCGCCCCTCTTCGAGCGCCTGCCGGGAAGGCGCCGGCGCCTCGAGGGACGCCTCCACGGGCTCCTCCTTCACGGGGCCGCAGCCCGCAGCCAGCGGGGTGAGGGCGAGCGTCGCGGCGGCGGCAAGGCGGAGTAAGGGTCGCATGGGCACCTCTCAGGGCTGCGGGATTAACGGCGTCAGAGGATGGGCCCGAAGGGGCCAAAGGGGGGCGGCAGGTTGATCGGCGAGCGCACCGGCGTCGGGGGGAAGGTGTTCTGGATCGGGTTGCCGAGTTGCAGGCCGTTCTTGTCGAGGTACATCACCCAGACCCTGCAGCCCCCGGGCACAGGGCCGAAGTAGGCTCCGCCGACCAGCGGCAGCTCGCCGAGCTTGTCGCTCCGGTCCAGCGGCACGCCCTCTTCGACGCGCCGGAGGTGCAGCCTGGCAACGGCCGTGCCCGGCACCACCAGCTTGTTTTCAGCCGTCACGCACGGTTGGCCAATCGGGGGCGGCTTCGGGGTGGCGCCAGGCGGCTGCGTCGGCTTTGCCGGCAGGCCGGCAGTCGCCTCGGGAGCGGGCGTGGGCTTCGGGGTGACCAACTTACCGGCGTCCGTGGCCGCCGCCGCCGGGGTCGGGGCCGCGCCAGGCTCCGGCGATCGCCGCGCCGCCTCCTTGAGCTCGTCGAGGGACTCCCGGATGACGGCGAGCTCGGCCTTGACCTCGCCGAGCAGGTCGCGCAGGGCCGCGACCTCACGCACCAGCTCGTCCATCCGCGCCTTCACCGCGAGCAGGTCCGTGAAGTCGGGCAGGTTGTCGTCCCGCAGGCTGCGGGAGGCAGCCTCGGTGGCCTGCTGGAAGCGGGCCGGGTTGTAGTCGCCGATGTCCCCGCCTGGCAAGCCCTCCAGCACGTTCACCGTGACGAGCGTGCTGGCCGCGTCGATGGCCGTCGTCGCGCCGAGCTTGCCAACCTTCACGAGGGTGCGGAAGACGGCCGGCTTGCCGCGCAGCGTGTCGACCTCGGCCACCACGACGAACGTCATGGCGGGCGGCACCTGCGGCAGCTCGAAGCGGCCCGCCGCGTCCGTCCGCGCGGGCTCGAGGCCGGGGATCCGGTTGCCCCCGGCATCGGCCAGGTAGACGCGGGCCCCCTCGACCAGCGACGCCTGCATCTGCGCGAGGCGGTAGGCCGGCGGCAGCCCCCCGGCCCGGTCGGAGATCAGGCCGCCGGAGTTGTTCGCGACCAGCCCGGGCCCCCGGTCGCTGATGAGCTTCACGCTGGGCGCCAGGTCCAGCTTCGGCACGCGCAGCTCCCCCGAAACGGGCACCCGCAGCTCGCCCAGCGGCCTGGTGGCTGGGCCCCCGGAGGCCCCCGGACGTGGGCGGGAGGCGGCCGTCGGCGCGCCGGGCGCCTCAGCCGGAGGCGCCTGACAGGCCGAGACAGCCAGCAGGACAATCAACGCGCCAAGCTTGCAGGAACGCACCACGGCACCTCGTGAGGGAGAGCTCGGCCCCCGACGGAAAGCCTCCGTCATGTACCCGCGCAAGGCTGCCTCGCTTCGGAGCTCAACGGCTCCGCGGCGGGGGGGAGGGCGCCGTCAGCGTGAGCGCCGCTGGCCTCGCAGGCGGCTGTTCGGGACCGTAGTGCCTGGCCAGCCAGTCGGCGAGCACGGCCTGCTCTTTCGCGTCGAGGGGCGCCCCCCAGCGGACCATCTTCGTCACCTCCTTGTGCCACTGCGCGGCCGTGAGGCGCTGACCGACGATCAGCTCGGCCTGGTGGCAGAAGAGGCAGCGCGTCGTGACCAGCTCCCGCCCGGCGCCGGGGGGCCAGGCGACGGTGGGGGGCGGCGGCGACGTGAAGGCGCCAGGCGGCGTGGCCCCGAGCAGAAGCGGGGTGAGCACCAGGCCGACAAGGGCGGCCACCCTGGCCTCACGCATGCAGGTGCACCTCCACCACGTCCGCCGTGTTCCACTGGTAGCCGCTCGGGTTCCACGGCGAGGCCTCCACGGGCTGCGTGCGCCCCTGCGAGTCCGTCGCGCGGGCGCGCAGCCGCAGCAGGCCGCCCGGGTGTCCGGCCGGCGGCGTCCAATCCAGGGCGAAGCGGCGCCAGGCGTAGGGCCTGGCCTCCCCGAGCAGGCGCGCGGGCAGCCACGACAGGCCGTCATCCACCGACACCTCCACCCCCGTCACGATGGCCTCACCCCCCGTCCACGCGGCCCCCCTGATCGGCACGGGCGCCCGCGGCAGCCTGGCGCCCGCCAGCGGGGCCGTGATCAGGCCCTTCACGAGCAGCTCGTCCATTGGCGCCATCGCCTCTGGCGCGACGGCCTCCCCGGGCGTGACGGGCCGCGTCGGGTAGCGGTAGGCCGTGCGGTAGAAGAAGCCCTCGAAGGGCTCTGCCTGCACCCGCACCAGACCGACCCACTTCACCCAGTCGTCGCCCACCCAGCCGGGCACGACGACGCGCACGGGGTGACCGTGCAGCACGGGCAGGGGCTCCCCGTTCATTTCATAGGCCAGCAGCGTGTCCGGGTGAAGCGCCTTGGCGAGCGGCACGGACCGGCCGAAGCGCGGCGTCGTGGGCAGCACCGGCTGGTCAGCCCCCTGTAGCACCACATGGGCCGCCCCCGCCTTCAGGCCCGCCCGCTCCAGCACGTCCCTCAGCCGCGCCCCGGCCCAGCGGGCGTTCCCCACGGCGCCTCGCTCCCAGGGCACGCCCGGCACGCGCGGCCGGTAAAAGGCCCGCCCGTTGCCGGAGCACTGCAGCACAGCCGTGACCTCGTGCCGGGGCAGCGCCCGGAGCTCAGCCAGCGACAGGGCCGCCGGCCGCTCCACCAGGCCCTCGACCTGCAGCCGCCAGGCAGCGGTGTCCAGCACGGGTTCGTCGTGGTGGGTCCGGACGAAGAAGTGCCGTGTGGGCGTGAGGTCCGCATCGAGCAGGGCGACGGGCGTCTCGAGGTCCAACGGCCGGCTCGACCGGACGAGGAGGCCCTCCTTCACCACCCGCCCCGGGGAGCGCGCCTCGGCGGCCTGCGCGCAGGTGGTGAGGAGACCCAGGAGGCCCGGGCCCGCGGCGGCAAGCCCACAGGCCCCCGCCAGCGTCCCCAGGAAGGCCCGGCGATCCATCCCGGCGCGTGTCCCCGTCATGCCTTACACCCCCACCGTCTTGATCAGGCCGTAGACCAGCGCGAACAGCGCCACGAACCCCGTCACGCCGACCGCGAGGGTCTTGAGGCCCGCGCGCCGCACCTGTGCGAGGTCGGTGGCGCAGCCCATCGCCGCCATCGCCACGGCCATCGCGAAGATGCTGGCCTGCACCATAGCCCCCTGCACGGCCGTCGGGAGCCAGCCGGCGCTGTTGAGCGCGCCCACGGCCAGGAACCCCAGCACGAAGTAAGGCACGGGCGGGTTCGCCAGCGAGAAATTCGCGGCGAGGTCGCCGGCAAGGTGATCCTCGGAGGCGCGACGCCAGTACCACCCGACGATCAGCAGCGCCGGCGCAAGCAGCACCACCCGCGTGAGCTTGACCACCGTCCCCATGTCGCCGCTCACGTTCCCCCACGTGAAGGCCGCGGCGATCACCTGCGCCACCTCGTGCAGCGTGCCCCCCGTCAGCACGCCGAGCTCCCGGGGCGTGAGCCCCAGCAGGCCCCCGACGGCCACATAGAAGAACACCCCCGCCGTGCCCAGAAGCCCCATCATCGCCAGGGCGAGCGAGGTGTCCTCCTCGTTCGCGCGCGTGACGCTCGAGGCCGCAGCCACGGCGCTCGCCCCGCAGATGCCGGTGCCGACGGCGAGCAGCATCCCGAGGTGCCGGGGCAGGCCGATGCGCACCGCGAGGGCAAACATCCCCACGATCGCCACCGCGATCACGAGCACCGAGAGGGCCAGCAGCTTCGGGCCAGCGGTCCACAGCACGCCGTAGTCCAGGCGGGCCCCCATCAGCACGATGCCCGCCCGCAGCACGGGCCGGGACGACAGGCGCAGCCCGGCCCAGGCGACGTCGGGCACGCCAGCCGTCGCCCGCCACCCGATGCCCAGCAGCAGCGCGAGCGACAGCGGCCCCATCACCGCCAGGCCCGGGAGTTGCGCCAGTCCGAAGCCCACCGCGGCGAGGACCACGGCGAGCCCGACCCCGAGCCAGGGGGCAGTGGGGGCCGAGACGGATGCGTCAGGCGCGGACATGGCGGGGTGGACCTCCTGTGCCCCACCTGGCTGGCTGGGGGCCTTGAAACTATATCACTATATGGTAATATAGTTTTAGTTGGCAACCCCCTCGACGCTGGAGGTCTCCTCGCATGTTGGACTGGTTGTTGGGCAAACGGAGCGGTGACGGGATGCACGCGAGCACGCTTCCCGCCAAGCTGGCCGAGGCGGCGCCGCCGCAGGTCCTGGATGTCCGGGAGCCCTCCGAGTGGGCCGCCGGTCACATCCCAGGCGCCCGGCACGTCCCGCTGGGCCAGCTGCCAGAGCGCTGGCGCGAGCTGCCCACGGACCGCCCGCTGGCGGTGATCTGCCGCAGCGGCGCCCGCAGCGCGCGGGCCGTGGCCTTCCTGCGCGACCAGGGCCTCGCGGCGCACAACGTCGAGGGTGGAATGCTCGCCTGGCCCGGCCCGGTGGCCCACGACTGACGGCCCTGGCGCCTCACGGCAGCTTCGGCGGCGTGAGAGACGGCGCGGAGGCCCCAGGCGGCGGCGGCGCGCCGGGGGCCCCCGGGGCTCCGGGGGGGGCTCCGGACGCGCCCGGGGCGGGTGCCCCGCCCGCAGGCCTCGGGGGCGGAGGTGGCGGGGGCGCGAAGGGATCCTTGAGTTCCACCGGCCACCGCCTGTCGGCCATGTCCCCGATGCGGATCCGCCGGACGGTCGGCAACACCCTCGCCGGCACCAGCACGTAGGGCGTCTCGCCGGCGGGCAGGGGCATCAGCTGCAGCAGGCTCGGTGGCGTGTCGGGCAGGGGCCGCAGCACGGTGGCTGGGAAGAAGTGCTGCTCCACGGGCGGAAAGTGGCTGGGGGCCCGCGTGTTGAAGACACCATCGGCGTGCACCGGCTTGCCCCCCGCATCCAGCAGGGTCGCCCTCAGCCGCTCATCGCCTTGACGGGCGTACACGGCCGCCCTGGCCAGCGCGCCGGGGCCGTGCGGGGCCTGAACCAGCGCGTCGTGCAGCGCCTTGTAGCGACCGTACCAGGCGGCATTGAAGGCGATCGTGAAGGCCTCGAGACGCACGCGCACGAGCCCGGGCGCCGCCGGGTCCAGCTCGGGACGGGCCGAGTAGGAGACGTCGAAGGCCCCGGTGCCCCACTCGTCCAGCAGGGCCTTCAGGCGCTTCTCGTCCTCCAAGGCAGGCTTGAGATCCAGCTGCAGCTGGACGTCCTGTTCCTGGGCCGCGAGGCCCACCTGGGACGTCCCCGCCAGCCCGAGCAGGGCCAGCCCGACCCGACACACGGCCCGCCACACGGGGCTAGGACACCACGGCGCCGAGGGCCCGCTCGATGGCCTCGATCCGGACGGCGAGGGTGGGGTGGTTCACCACGTGCAGGCGGGGCCCGAGGCGCTCCCGCCAGGAGGCCACCAGCACCTCCAGGATCGTGTGGAAGGAGGCCTGGAACGCCGGGTCCGTGATCCGTTCGCCGTCATCGACGATCGGGAACATCGGGGGGATGACGACGAGCATGTCGTAGGCGGGCAGCCGGTCCTCCACGGCGCGGCGGTAGCGGCGCTTCTCGTCCTGGGACCAGCCGTGCAAGGGGCCGAAGTACTCGAAGTGGCAGAGCGAATCGATCGGACAGCGATCGGAGATGTAGCCCGTCTCGACGTGGAGGTCCTCCGCCTCGATCTGCCGCTCCAGGATCGCCCACTGGAAGTCCAGGCGCCGATCCTCCGGGACGGTGGCGGGCGTGTAGCCCCAGGCCCGGGCCACCTCGCGGGAGCGCTCTGGCAGCAGCGGGAGCCTGAAGGCCTCTGCCAAGGCGCGCGCCAGCGTCGTCTTTCCGACGCACGGCGCCCCCGTCAAGGCAAGGCGGGGCGCCCGGCCTGAACGTACCTCGCTGATCATCCCACGCCCTCCGCTGCGACACGCACCGGGTTCCTCTATGCCCAACCGCGCGTCCCTTGTAGCCACCGACGAGGCCCCCCGAGGCCGCATTTCTGACACATCCCGCTGGCGTGATCCTGCGACAGGGCCCGGTGCCTGCGGGGGGCGCCGCCCCCCGGGATGCGTCGCGTTCCAGGGTTCAGGGCACCCTCGCGTGCCGGGCAAGCGAGATCCGTGCTTACATGAAGCGCTTTGCCACGTGCGGGCCGCGCGACGGCCGCGCGATGCTGGCTTGAACCAGGCCTTGCCTACATCGAAAGGATCCACCGACATGTCCCGCCTGCTTCCTTGCTTCCTGGCACTCGGCCTGCTCACGGCCACCGGATGCGCCACCCTCTCGCCTGCCCTGGCGCCGATGGAGGCGGCCAAGGGCACGGTGACGGTGACGGTCAAGGTGTTCGCCCCCGCCACCCAGGTGGCGCTCATCGCCGCCGGCGGCCTGAACTACCGCCTGTCGGCCCGCCCCGACGAGGCCCCCGTGCCCGGGGCCAAGGTCAGCTACGGCACGGGCAAGTCGGCCATCACCGACACCACCGGCGAGGCCAAGCTGGAGCTGGCCCCGATGGGCGTCCACAAGCTCACGGTCTCCTACAAGCTCAAGTCGGGTGAGGTCGTCAGCCTGCCTGCCGTCGGTCTGACCGGCAGCGAAGCGAGCAGCCAGGACCTCGACGCCGCCAACATCATGGTGGCAGCCGCCATCAACAAGAAGGGCAGCTCGCCCGCGGCGCCCATGGTCGGCGCGGCGGTCGGCGCGATGGGCCTGGGCCTGGAAGGCACGCCCAGGGTGCCGGAGTTCACCAACGAGGCCGCTGCCCTCAAGGCCTTCGACGAGCTCGCCACGCCTGCGATCAAGGAGCTCCTGGGCCTCTAGGCCACGCCCGCGCAGCACGACCCCCGTGACGCCGTCGCCTCCCTCCATCGGCCCGCCCGGCCGGAGGAGGGAGGCGAGTGCGGACCGGGTCAGGTGCGTCGGGTCATTAAGTCTTGATTAAGAACGGGTAATCCCTTATGATTAACGGGTCCCTCACCGCTTGGAGGTAGATCCGTGGCCCGTTCCGTCCGCCCCTCTCGCCTCGTGGCCCTGGCCCTCGGCGCCGCCGTCCTGACGGCGTGTGGCACCGCGACCCTCGCCCCCCGCGTGACGAAGCGCGCAGCCGGCGCCACGGCTCAGGCCCTCGTGAAGTCCGACAGCCCCATCGACGCCAAGCGGGCGCTGGCCCACGTCGACCGCCTGACGGACGCCGAGATGCAGGGCCGGATGACGGCCACCACCGGCGAGGAAAAGGCCAACGCTTACATCCAGGCCGAGTTCGAGAAGCTCGGGCTGCCCGTGATCCGCCAGACGTTCCGCAGCAAGGTCTTCCAGGGCGACGCGCAGAACATCATCGCGCTGATGCCCGGCTCCGAGCGCGCGGGGCGCGTCGTCATCGTCGGCGCCCACAAGGACCACCTCGGGATCCGCAGCGGGAAGACCTACCACGGGGCCAACGACAACGCGGGCGGCGTGGCTGGCGTGCTTGAGATCGCCCGGGCCATCGTGGATCGCAACGTGAACCACGGGGACCGTCCGCGTGCCAACATCTTGTTCATGGCCTTCTCTGGCGAAGAGCTGGGCCTGATCGGCTCGACCCACTACACGAAGAACCCGATCATCCCCACGATGGACGGAGGCTCCCGCCCGATCGACCTCAAGGACGTCGTGGGTATGGTCAACCTCGACTGCATCGCCGTGGGCAACACCAACACGATCGGCACGGACGCGGTGGAGGATGCCTTCGGGACGCGGGACGCGCTCTCCTCGCTCGCAGCGGGACGCGGCATGACCCCGGTGTTCAAGCCCTTCCGCATCCCCCACGCCCACGCCCACCCTGGCGAGGCGCTGCCGCCTTGGGCCAGCAGCGACCACGCGTCCTTCCGCAAGGCGGGCGTGCGCTCGATCTGCTACTACGCCGAGCCCGTGATGAGCAAATACCTGCACTCACCCAACGACACCATCCCCTCGCGCGACGAGATCAAGAAGGCGCCGATCGACCAGTTCAACGCCGACAACCTGGCCCGCATCGCCACGGTCGGCTACGACACGGTGCGCACCTGGGCGCAGTGATCGCGGGCGTGCTGGGCCGCCCACGCTGCGGCCCGGCCGCAAACCTCCAACACGCCAGGGCCCCGGTGCTGCGACATCAGCTCCTCGGCTGCCCGCACCAGGGCCTGGCGGCAAACCCCGCCTGACACCAGCCTGTCGAACCCTGCGAGCATCAGGGTGGCCTGATCCCGCACGCCGAGCTCCTGGGTGATGCCAATCATCGGGAGCTGCGCGAAGGCGGGACGCTCGCGCACGATGCGGGCCAGCGCCGTGCCGTGCCGGGCAATGTCCAGCACCTCGACGACGAGCAGGTTGGGCCGGGCCACGGCGAGCTGCGTCAGGGCGACGGCCCCGTGGGGCGTGACCCGGACGCTGTGGCCGCGCAGGCCCAGCATCGCAGGGGCCTCGGGAGCCAGGCTCCATTCGGCGTCCAGCGTGACGATAAGGATCGGGGCGTTCATGCGGGCTCCTTTATTTACAATAGTTAATGAAGTATCTTATACAGCGCCCCCGATCGGACCGCAAGCCGCCGGCTCGAGGCCAGCGGCTTCGCAGGCAGCAGGGACTCCCGAGGCGCTGGTGCCTATGCTTCAGGGAACGCAGCGGGCCCCCCATCCATGCTGGTGCAGCCCTTCTCCCAGCGGGAAAAGGGAGCGAATTCCTTGCGCACCCACCGGGTGAATCCGGACGAAGATTTTTGCCCGCTGGGAGGGGCCGGCCGCAGGCCGGGTGAGGGTCTATCGCTGCCTCTGGGGCCTCACGGGCGCCAGACGCCGATTGGGCTATGAAGCCGCGACTTCATAGCCCAAAACCCAAGTCAGCTCCGCGGCCCGAGGCGTGGAACCCCGGCCGCCCCCGGCCCGCTCAGGCGGGCCGCTGCCCCGTCACGATCGCCAGGGCCCCCCCGGCCACGTCGCGCACGCGCACGGCCGCCAGCCCGGCGGCCTCGCAGCGACAACCCAGGCTGTCCTGGTCAGTGAAGGCCTGCGCGGAGGCGTGCAGGTACCTGTAGGCCTCGCCCTCGCCCGCCATCACCCGGCCCAGCACGGGAGCCGCCGCGCTATGCAGCGCCACGACGGCCCGCATCGGGGCCCAGCGCGGACGCCCCGTCTCGAGCGAGCCGAAGCGCCCTCCGGGCCGAAGGACCCGGGCAATCTCGGCCAAGGCCCGGTCGAGGTCCGCCACGTTGCGCAGCCCGAAGCCCACGGTCACGACGTCGAAGCTGGCGTCCGGGAACGGCAACGCAAGCATGTCGCCCTGCAGCCACGCCACGCCGCCCCCCGCCGGGTGCTGCCGGGCCAGCGAGAGCATCCCGGCCGAGAAGTCGAGCCCCGTCACGCTGCCATCCGGCCCCACGGCGGCCTGCAGCAGGCGGGCGATGTCGCCGGTGCCCGTGGCCAGGTCGAGCGCCGCGTCTCCGGGTTGCGGCGCCACCAGGCCGACCAGGCGCCGCTTCCAGAGGCGGTGGAGGCCCCCCGTCATCCAGTCGTTGACGCGGTCATAGCCCCCGGAGATGCGGTCGAACATCCCCTGGACGTAGGTCGCCTTGTCCTCAGGGGCGGGCAGCACGGCGCGGCTCACACCAGGCCCCCTTGCCAGCCTGCGCTGGCGGCAAGGTCATTGAGCACGGTGAAGAGCTCATCTCGGGCTGGGCCCTCGGGCAGCTCTCCCATCCAGCGCATCGCGAGCTCGGCTTCTGCCATCACGAGCCGCATGGTCTCAGCGGCTGGCCGCTCGGCCAGGACCAGCGCCCGGATCGACGCGTCGATCTCAGCCGGCCAGGGCGTCAGCGCCGCCCGCAGCCGCGGCCCGACCTCGGGGTCCTCGAGCGCCACCAGCACGGGCAGCGTCAGCGTGCCGTCCAGCAGGTCCCGACCCGCAGGCTTGCCGAGGGCCTCGCTGGAGCTGGACCAGTCGAGCATGTCGTCCACGAGCTGGAACAGCCGACCCAGGTGGAACCCGAACCGCCTCGCGACGGCGACGGCCCGCGGGTTGGCCCCGGCGAGCCTGGCGGCTCCCTCCGTGGCAAGCTCGAAGGGGGCGGCCGTCTTCTTGGCGATGCGCTCCAGGTAAGCATCCAGCCCCAGGTCCAGGCGCCCGCGCTGCTCGTCTTGCAGCAGTTCCCCCTCGCACAGGTCGCCGATCATCTCGGCAAACCTGTCCGTCAGCACGTTGTCGCCGAGGGCTGCCACCCGGCGGCTGGCCTGCGCCAGCAGCCAGTCGCCAGCCAGCACCGCCACCTTGGCGTCCCAGCGCACGTGGACGGAGGGCACGCCGCGGCGGGTGGCCGCCTCATCGAGGATGTCGTCGTGGATCAAAGAGCCCACGTGCACCAGCTCGATCGCCTCGGCCAGCCCCTCGTGGGTGGCCAGGGCCGCTCCATTCTTCATGTGGGCCCGCGCCACCAGGTTGAGCACCTTGGGCCGCACGCCCTTGCCCCCCGCCCCGAGCAGGTGCCGCGAGGCATCACCCAGGGTCGCGCTGTCCGCCCGCAGCCGGGAGGCGATCGCCTCCCGGAACGAGGGGGCTGTCACACGCACGTCGGTGGTCATCACGCACCTGCCTTGTCGGTTGCGCCAGGGCCCGGCAGGAATGGCCGGTGCTCGGGCGCCTCGGGGATCGCCAGGGCCGCTTGGATCCGGGTGACCTCACCCACCAGCCGGGCGAGCGCAGGAAGGTCGAGCGCCTGCAGGGCGTCGGACTTGGCGCACGCCGGGTCGGGGTGACACTCGACGATCACCCCGTGGGCGCCTGCGGCGATGGCTGCCCGGGCCAAGGGGGCGACGTAAGGGCCGTAGCCCGCGGCGTGGCTGGGGTCCACCAGCACCGGGAAGGCCGCCACCTCGCGGATGAACGGAACTGCCCCCACGTCCAGCGTGAAGCGCTTCAGGGGGTGCGCCGAACGGCTGCCGCGTTCGCAGAAGGCCACGGTGGGGGCCCCGGCCTCCAGCAGGTACTCCGCTGCCCGCAGCCACTCTTCAGGGCTGGCGGCGAGTCCGCGCTTGAGGATCACGGGCTTGCCGAAGCGCCCGATTCTTTGCAGGTGCCGGCTGGCGTGCATGTGCCTGGCGCCGACCATCACGACGTCCACGGCCTCGGCGATCGCCTCGGCCTCGGGCCCATCCGTGACCTCGGTGATGGACCGCATCCCGTGCGCCTGGGCAGCTTCGTGCAGCCACCGGGCCGCCCGAGCGCCGTGGCCTTGGAAGGCGTCGACGCGGGTCCGGGTCTTGTCCGTGCCGCCGCGCAACCAGCCGATCCCGAGCGACGCAGCGTAGGCAGCGACCTCCCGGATGGTGCCGGGGTCTTCGACGGCGCAGGGTCCGGCCACCACCGGCACGGCGCCGAGGTCCCAGGTGGGGTGGTGCTCGGCCGGACCGTGGCGGAGCACGCGCCGGGGCCCCTCAGTGACCTCATCGATGCAGGCCACTGCCGGATCGGCCGCGAGGGCGTCACGCACCTCCCACGGCACCCAGGGGTCGGCCAGCAGCAATGCCTGGCCTCGCTGGACGGGCTTCGCCTCGAAGCCGTGACGGGTGAGCCAGGCGCGAAGCCTGGGGGCCTCTTCGGCACCGGTGAGCGTGATGAGCATGGCGTCCCTCCCGTGGTTGACGGTGGCGCCTGGCGCTTGCACCAGCGGCGCTCGCATGCTAGCGTAGCAGATAGGTTCAGAAGTTTCAAGATTTCTTGAAAGTTAAAAAACTTCTAAGGACATTCGGCTCGCGCCACGATCACAGGGGTCCCCTGCTGTGCTCAGCCCGCTCCTCCTGGCTTCCCCGGCCTCCACAGCGCCGCCCCGCGTGAGGCGGCTCTCCCTAGAGGCCGTTCCCGCCGCCAACCTGACGCCTGCCCCGCTGGGCGTGGCCCAGGCTGCGTGGCAGGATCCTGACGGCACGTTGTGGATCGGTTTGGGGCGCGCGTCGTTCTGGGCCGTGGGGTCGTCGACAGAGGCCCACGCCGACGCAGGCTATGCCGTCCTCGACCGCTGCCGCGAGGCCCTCGCTGCGCTCCCCGGCGAGGCCCAGGGGGTGCGGGCCTTCGGGTGCCTGGCCTTCGACCCCGCCTTCGCCGTCGACCCCTACGGGGCCCCGGTGCGCCTGGCGGCTTTCGCCGTCCCCCGCTGGCTGTTGCGCCTGCCCGCGGGGGCCGTGTCGCGGGGCGGCCAGGTGGAGGCCTGGGTGGCCTGCGGCCCCGAGGAGCCAGCCGACCAGCTTGACCTGGAGGCGGCAGCCATCGCGGCCTGGGCGGCGCGGGTGGCGCCCCCCGCGCCGGTGCCCCGGGCCATGCTGGTGCCCGACGACGCTGACCGCCTCGACTACCAGGAGGCCGTGCGGCGGGCCGTCAGCGCCATTCGCGGCGGGGGGCTCGACAAGGTCGTGCTGGCCCGGCCACGCTTCGTGGAGGCCGCCGGGCACCTGCCGCCGTGGCCGCTGTTCCTGGCCCTCGCTCACCGCGCACCCGGCACGGCCCGCTTCCTGCTGGTGGACCCCGACGGCGGGGCCTTCCTCGGGGCATCGCCCGAGTGCCTGGTCGCCATCGACGGCCCCACCGTCCGCGCGGATGTGCTCGCCGGCACCCTGCCGCGGGATCGCGACGCCGCGGTGGACGCAGCCCGCGCCGAGCAACTCCGCACGAGCGCCAAGAACTTGCACGAGCACGCGCTGGTGCGGAAGGCCGTGCTCGAGACGCTCGCGCCCTTCACGGCCACGCTCAGCGCGGCCGACGACCCACGGCTCCTGCCCTTGCCGAACGTGTGGCACCTGCACACGCCCGTCACGGGTGCGCTCGTCGAGGGCGCCACGCTGTCTCGGCTCGTCAAGGCGCTGCACCCGACGCCCGCCGTGGGCGGCACGCCGCGTGAGGGCGCGCTGGAGATGCTGGCCTCGATGGAGCGAGCCGGCCGAGGCTGCTACGCCGCCCCCGTCGGCTGGGTCGGGGCCGAAGCCGCCTACCTGGCGGTGGGCATTCGGTCCGCCCACCTCCGCGGCAACCGGGCGGTGGCGATGGCGGGCGCCGGGATCGTCGCAGACTCGGACCCTGCAAGCGAGTGGCTCGAGACAGAGCGCAAGCTGGCCCCGATGCTGGCCGCGCTGACGGGAGGTGCCCCGTGACGGACCGCGGGCTGCTGAACCTCGACTGGGGCCACGCCGTGCTGGCTGCGCTCGCCAACCAGGGCGTGCAACACGTGGTGCTCTCGCCGGGCTCTCGCTCCACCCCCCTCGCGCTGGCCGCCAACCGCCACGAGGGGCTGACGCTCCACGTCGTGCTGGACGAGCGCGTCGCCGGCTTCACGGCGCTGGGCCTGGCCCGGGCGACGGGGCGCCCCGTGGCCCTGGTCTGCACCTCAGGGACGGCGGCGGCCAACTACCACCCGGCGCTCGCCGAGGCCGCGACCTGGGGCGTGCCGCTGGTTGCGCTGACGGCCGACCGCCCGCCGCGCCTTCGGGGCCTGGGCGCGGCCCAGACCATCGACCAGGTGCGCCTGTTCGGCCCGACCACCGCGTTCGCCGAGCTGCCCGTGCCGGAGCCTGCCGCGCTGGAAGCCGTGGGGGCCCGCGTGGCGCTGGCCCTGGCCGAGGCCCTCACGGGGCGCCGCGGGCCCGTCCACCTGAACGTGCCTTTCGACGAGCCGCTCGCGCCCTCGCGGGACGCGCTGGCCGCCTGGCGCCCCCAGGCCCGCCCCGCGCCGCGGGTGTGGGCGGGCCGCCTGGCGCCCGACGCCGAGGCGCTGGCGGCGCTGCGGACCCGGCTAGCGGCAGCCCAGCGCCCGCTGGTGGTGGCAGGCCCCGGGGCGGGCGACGCGGGCGCGGCGAGGCCTCTGCTCGACTGGGCTGCGGCGGCAGGCGTGCCGGTGATCGCCGACGTGGGCTCCGGCCTCCGAGGCCGGGCCAGTGAGGGCGGCGCCGTCCTCACCCACGCGGACCTGTTCGTCCGTCCCCCCGTGCCGGAGGCGCTGACCCCCGACCTGCTCGTGCTGGTGGGCAGGCAGAGCACCAGCAAGGCTGTCTCGTCGTGGTGCGCGTCGCTGCGGGTGCCGGCCGTGGCGCTGTGGCCGGACGCTGCGGGGCGTGACCCCGAGGCCCTCGCCGACACGATCGTCGTGGGGGACGTGGGCGTAGCCTTTGCCTCGCTCGGGCCCGCCGCGTCCGCCCCCCGGGCGCCCTCGTGGCTCGGGGCCTGGCAGGCCCGCGAGGCCGCGGCCGCCCTCGCGATCGCCGAGGGCCCGGAGCCCGTGCCCCCCGAGGCTGCCGCGACCCGGGCCGCCATCACGGCGTTGCCCGAGGGCGGCGGCCTGGTGCTCTCGAACTCGCTGCCCATTCGCCACGCCGACGCCTATGCCGGGCTGGGCCCCGCCGGCGGGCGGGTCGTGGTGTTGCGCGGGGCGAACGGCATCGACGGCGTCACGGCCGTCGCGCAGGGGGCTGCCCGCGCCTGGGGCGTCCCGACGCTGCTCGTCACGGGGGACCTCGCCTTCCTTCACGACCTCGGGGCGCTCGTGGCGGCGCGCGACCTGGCCACGCCCCTGGTCGTGCTGGTGCTCGACAACGACGGCGGGGCCATCTTCCACCACCTGCCCATCGCAGAGGCGGCGCCCGACTTCGAGACGCTCTTCGGGACGCCGCAGGCGCGGGACCTCCCTGCGATCGCCCGCGCCCTCGGCGCCACGGTGCACACGCCCAGCACCCTCGAGGAGGTCCACGCGGCGACCCGGGACGGTCTGCGCTCGCCGGGCCTGACGGTGCTGGTCTTCCCGTGCGACCGACGGGAGACGGTGGCCCTCCACAGGGCCTTCATCGCAGGCCTGGCAGCCCGGAGCGCGGCCCATGCCTGACGTCGCCCCCCCGCCGTGGATGCCCGCATTGCCACCTCCCTTCGAGGTGGCCGCCGGCGGCTTGCGGTGGCGGGCCCGTGCCTGGGGCCGCTTCGAGACGCCCCCCCTGCTGATGCTCCACGGCTTCGGGGCCGACGGGCGGGCCTGGGCCCCCCTCGCCGAGCGGCTGGCCGATCGCTGGCGCGTGATCGCCGTCGATCTGCCCGGCCACGGGGGCACCACCGCACCTGGCCCCACCTGGGACCTGGCCCGCGCCGCCAGCGCGCTGGCCTCGCTCCTGCCTGTCCTCGACGGCCGTCCCCCCGTGGTGGTGGGCTACTCGCTCGGGGGCCGGCTCGCGCTGCAGCTGGCCCTCCTGGCCCCGCCGCCCGGGCTGGTGCTGGTGGGGGCCTCAGCCGGGCTGAGGGAGGCAGCAGCCCGCGCCGAGCGACTCTCCGCGGACCAGCGCTGGATTTCCAGGCTTGCTGACGGCCTGCCTGCCTTCTGGGCAGCCTGGGACGAACAGCCCGTCTTCGCCACCCGCCTTCGCCAGCCCAGCTTCGAGCGGGCCTTTCCCGACTTCGTGCGCGGCGGGCAGGACCCGGCCGGGCTCGCTGCCGCGATGTCATCGCTGGGGCTCGGTCGGATGGCCCCGCTGCACGAGCGCCTGCCGGGGCTCGCAACGCCCACGGTGGTGGTGGCCGGCGAGCGCGACGAGAAGTTCACGGCCCTCGGGCGCGACCTCGCCGCAGCCCTCCGGGTCTCCACCTTCCTGCCCGCCCCCGGCGCGGGCCACGACGTTCCCACCGAGAGCCCCGACACCGTGGTGCGGGCGCTCGAGCTCCTCGCGGCGCTGCGCGCCGAGGGGGGCGCCTCCTCCCCGACGACGAAAGGAGACCCCCGATGACCGCCATCGCCCCGGCGCTGGGCTGGACGCCGATCAAGACCTACCAGGACATCCGCCTCGAGGAGGCGGAGGGGATCGCCAAGGTCACGATCAACCGGCCCGACCGCCGCAACGCCTTCCGCCCGCAGACCATCCTCGAGCTGCTGGACGCGTTCCACGTCATCCGCGAGACGCCGCACCTCGGCGTCGTGATCCTGACGGGCGAGGGCCCTGACGCCTTCTGCTCGGGCGGTGACCAGAAGGTGCGCGGCGAGAAGGGCTACGTGGGCTCCGACGGCGTGCCCAGGCTGAACGTGCTCGACCTCCAGAAGGTCATCCGGTCGATTCCGAAGCCCGTCATTGCGATGGTCGCCGGCTACGCGATCGGGGGCGGCCACGTGCTGCACGTCGTGTGCGACCTCACGATCGCGGCCGACAACGCGCGCTTCGGCCAGACGGGCCCCAAGGTCGGCTCGTTCGACGGCGGGTTCGGCGCTTCCTATCTGGCCTCCCTCGTCGGCCAGAAGAAGGCCCGCGAGATCTGGTACCTCTGCCGCCAGTACGATGCCCAGGAGGCGCTCCAGATGGGCCTCGTGAACAAGGTCGTGCCGCTGGCCGAGCTCGAGGCGGAGACGGTCGCCTGGTGCCGGGACATCCTCCAGCACTCGCCGCTGGCGCTGCGCTGCCTCAAGAGCGCGTTCAACGCAGACCTCGACGGGCAGGCCGGCATCCAGGAGCTCGCGGGCAACGCCACGCTCCTGTTCTACATGTCGGAGGAGGCCCAGGAAGGCCGGGACGCCTGGCTGGAGCGCCGGCAGCCCGACTTCTCCAAGTTCCCGCGCCTGCCCTGAGCCGCGGAGGCCTCCGCCGTGCTGCGCACCTGGTTGATCGCGAGCCGCCTCCGCACCCTGCCCGCCGCCGTTGTGCCCGTGGCGGTGGGCAGCGCCTTGGCCCACCGCCTCGGCCATCTGGCGCCTGCCGCGGCGTTGGCGGCGCTGGTGGGGGCCCTGGCGCTGCAGATCGGGTGCAACTTCGCCAACGACTACTTCGACTGGAAGAGCGGGGCAGACGGCCCGGACCGCCTCGGACCCACGCGCGTCACGGCCGCCGGCCTCGCGACGCCGCGCCAGGTCGTCGCAGCCACGGTGGTGGCCTTCGCCGTGGCCACCCTCGCCGGGCTCTACCTGGCCTGGGTGGGCGGCTGGCCGATCGTGGCCGTCGGCATCGCCTCCATCCTGGCCGCAATCGCCTACACCGGCGGCCCCTACCCCCTGGGCTACCACGGCCTCGGGGAGGCGACAGCCTTCGTGTTCTTCGGGCCCGTCGCCGTCATCGGCACCGCGTGGGTCCAGCTGGCCGGCGCGGGCCTGCCCCCCGAGGCGTGGGCCCCGGCGGCGGCCTTGCTCTCGCTGCCCGTGGGCGCCTGGGTCGCGGCCATCCTCGTGGTGAACAACCTCCGCGACATCCCCACCGACGTGCGGGCGGGCAAGCGCACGCTGGCCGTGCGCCTGGGCGCGCGAGCCACCCGGGGCGTCTACGCGGGCCTCGTGGCGCTGGGCTTCCTGGCACCCGTCGCGCTGGCGGCTCTGGGGCTGCCCGGCCTCGGGCACCCGTGGCTGGCGGCGGCCGTCCCGGCGCTGGCCCTGCCCCTCGCCATCGGCCCGCTTCGGGCCGTGTTCGGGCCACCGGACGGACCGCCGCTCAACGCGGCCCTGGCAGCCACGGGGCGCCTGCTCGCCGTGGGAGGGCTGCTCCTGGCAGGAGGCCTGGCGTGGGGCTGAAACCCACCTGGCGGGCCGTCCCTTACGACGCCGCCCTGAAGGCCCCGCTGGGCACGGCCCGGGGCGCCATCGCGTCCCGGCAGGGCTGGTACGTGGCCGTGGAGGCGTTCGGCACGACGGGCCTGGGCGAGGTGACGGCAGAGCCCGCCTGGGGCACGGAGCGCCCCGAGGAGGTCCAGGCGGGGCTGGTGGCAATCGGGGCGTGGAGCGGCAGGCCTCTCGCCTCGCAGGCCCCTCGTCCGCCCTGCGGGCCCCCCCTCCCGGGGGGAGAGGGGAGTGCGGAGGCTGACGGCCCGAGCCCGCCCCTCATCCAGCTGCCGGTCCGGCCCGGCTTGGCTGCCCACGCCGCTCCCCTCTCCGGGACGGAGAGGGTCCGCGTCAGCGGGGGTGAGGTCCCTGAGGCCCAGGCAGCCCTCACGGCCTGGCTCGCGGCCTCCCCCGTGAGCGCGAAAACCCACCCGGCCCTGCACGCCGCCCTCGAACTCGCCCTGCTAGACGCCCTGGCCCGCGCGTCAGGGCAGCCGCTGGCAGGGCTGCTCGCGGCGGGTGCCGCGCCCCGCGCGAGCGTGCCGACGGCGGCGCTGGTAGGGGCCCTCCCCCCCGAGGAAGCCGCCCGGCAGGCCGCCCGCGCCGTGGCGGCCGGGCACCGCACGGTGAAGCTGAAGCTCGACGGCACCGACGACGTGGCCCGCGCCACCGCCGTGCGGGCCGCGATCGGCCCCGAGGTGGCGCTGCGGCTGGATGCCAACGCCCTGTGGCCCGACGTGGACGACGCGGCCGGGGCGATGGCGGCGTTCATCCCCCTCGCCCCCGAGTTTTTCGAGCAGCCCGTGAGCGGCCTGGAGGCCCTCGCCACCCTGCAACCGCGGGTGCCCTTCCCCCTCGCGGCGGACGAGGCGCTCGTGGACGCAGCGGCCTGCGAGCGCGCGCTCGCCCTCGGCGTGCCTGTGCTGGTGCTCAAGCCGATGTGGCGCGGAGGGCTGCTGGCAGCCCGGGCGGTCGCAGCGCGCGCGCAGGTCTCAGGCGCCCGCCTGGTGCTGTCTTCGTCGCTGGATCGCGGCGTGGGCACGGCCGGCGTGCTGCACCTGGCCGCAGCCCTGGCCGAGCCCGGGTGCGTGGGGCTCGGCACGCTCGGGCTCTACGCCGACGGCGGGGCGCTGGCGGGGCTCGGGCCCGTCGCGGGCAGCCTGGCGGTGCCGACGGTGCCGGGCCTCGGGGGGCAGCTCCGCGACCCCCTCCTCCGACAGCTGGCGGAGGTGGCGGCGTGACCCCCTTCCCCCTCGAAGAGCTGGTACCGTGGCGCGAGCCCGACCGACCCGCCATCCTGGTGGCCGAGGGCGAAACCTGGTCGCGGGGCAGGCTGCGGGCCGAGCGGCACGGGTGGCGGGGCAGGCTGGGCAGCCTGGGGCTGCCGCCGGGCGCCGTCGTGGCCCTGTGGGGGAGCAACAGCCCCCGCTGGATCGCGGCCGCGCTGGGGGCCTGGGCGCAGGGGCTGGTGGTCCTGCCGCTGTCGCCCCGCTGGACGGACGCCGAGGTGCGGGGCGTGCTGACCCGGGTCCCGGTCTCGCTGCTGGTCGGCGACCGCCCCCTCGTGGCACGGGCCCGCAGCCTGGGGTTGCAAGCCAGTTGCCTGGACGAGCCGACGGACGGCTGGGACTTGGAGGCGACCTCACCAGGCCCGCTCCCGGCCGATCGCCTCGCGGCGCTCGTGCCCACCTCGGGCACGACGGGAACCCCCAAGCTCGCGATGCTCACGGCCGAGGGCCTCGGCACGACGGCGGCCCTGACGGCGGACGCGCTCGGGCTCCGGCCCGGAGACGTGTACTGGCTGCCGATGCCGCTCGCGCACGTCGGCGGGCTCGGCGCGGTGTGCCGGGCGCTGGGCGCGGGGGCGGCGGTCGCCCTGCCCGGGCCCGACGCCCACACCCTTACAGCCTGGCAAACCTGCGGCGTCACGCACGCGTCCGTGGTCCCCACGCAGCTGCTCGACCTGACGGCCAGCGGGGCCGCCGCCTGGCCGGCTCGGTTGCGCGTGGTTCTCGTGGGTGGCGCGGCGCCGCCCCCCGACCTGGCCGCGCGGTGCCCGGCCGCGTGGGCGACCTACGGGCTCACGGAAGCTGGCGGCACCGTCACGCTCGGCCCGGCCGACAGGGCAGGGACCTCCGGCCCGCCCCTGGCGGGGTGGACCATCCGCGTGGTCGATGGGATCGGCAGGCTCGTGCCCGCGGGCGAGGCTGGGGAGGTCGAGCTCCGCGGCCCGGGGCTGATGGCCGGCTACTGGCAGGACGCCGAGGCCACGGCAGCGGCGCTGCGCGAGGGCTGGTTGCGTACGGGGGACCTCGGCACGGTGGATGCAGCCGGGCGCCTCACGTTGCACGCCCGCCGCACCGATCTCATCGTCTCAGGCGGGGCCAACGTGTACCCGGCCGAGGTCGAGGGGGCCCTGCTGGCCCACCCGGCCATCCGGGAGGCGGCGGTGCTGGGCGAGCCGGATCCGCGCTGGGGGCAACGCGTCGTCGCCTGCGTCGTGCTCCGGGACGTCGTGGCCTCGCTGTCGCTGGAGGCCCTGCGCACCGACCTGGCGACCCGGCTCGCCGGCTACAAGCATCCGAGGCGCCTGGTGGCG
>JAYKHR010000089.1:0-3978 GCA_035285125.1 Candidatus Sericytochromatia bacterium
GGCGACCAGCCGACCTTCGACAAGCTGCCCGCCGGCGAGGCGGAGGCCCTGCGCAGCCGGCTGGCTGCGGCCCAGCGTCTCATCACCGCGGTGCCGAGCTACAAGCCCGCGGACTCCGTCGCCCTCACGGAGGCCATCCGCCAGCAGGACGCCGCCGTGGACGAGACGCTGGAGGCGATCAAGGTGCTGCTGCTCGGGGGGCTCGGCGATGGCCGGCAGGCCACCCGCGTGGCCCTCTCGGGGCCGCGGATGCTGGCGCTGGAGCCCGACGGCAGCCTGCTCATCGGCGAGTACGACCTGGGCCGCGTGCGCCGCGTGCGCCCCGACGGCGCGCTCGAGACCTACATCGACGGCGAGGGCGGGCAGGTGGCGGGCAACTTCCGCGACATGGTCGGGCTGCGGCGGCTGGCGGACGGCCACCTGGTGGTGGGCAGCGCCGTGCTGGGCAAGGTCTTTCGGGTGGCCCCCGACGGCCGGCAGGCCGTGGTGCTGGGGACGGGGGCGATGGCCACGGCCGCGCCTGCCGCCGCCACCCCGGCCGCAGGGCTGGCCTTCCGGCCGGACGCCCTCGCGACGGAGCTGGACGGCGCGATGTGGGTCGCGCAGAACGCCCGCGACGCCGCGCCACGCCTGCTGCTGCGCGTGGATGCGGGGGGCCTCGCGGAGCCCGTGGCGTTGCCCCCTGGCCTCAAGCCGGTGGACGACGTGCTCGACCTGGCGGCTGGGCCAGGCGGCCTGCTCTACGCCCTGATCGGCGAGCGCAAGCTGGCGGGGGGGGCCACCGTCCACCGCCGGCTGCCCGGGGGCAGCTGGGAGGCGATGCTGCCGGACCTGCACGTGGATCGCGGGCGGCTGGCCGTCGATGCCGCCGGCACGGTCTTTTTGGGGGAGGACGCTCGCGGGCGGCTGCTGCGGCTGGTGCCCGGCACGCCGGTGGAGGTGCTCGCCGGGCCCGGGGTGACGGTCGGCACGCCGCCGCTCGTGGCGCCCGGCGGCGTGCTGCCCGCGCCTGACGGGACGCTGTACGTCTCCGACATGGCGACGAACGTGGTGCACGCCCGCTCGCCGCAGGGCGCCTGGCGCGCCGTGGCCGGCAACGTCGAGACGCGGCAGACGGACGCCAGCCAGCTCGCGTTCAACGCCCCGGCAGGGCTCGCGTTCGACGCCGAGGGGCGCCTCGTGGTGTCGGAGGCTGGCGGCAACGCCGTGAAGCGCTGGGACGGCCGTGCCCTGGAGACCATCGCGGGCGGCGCGGAGGGCGAGGCCGTGGAGGACGTCCCCGCGCTCGAGGCCCGGTTCGCCGTGCTCGGGGGCATCGCCTACCGGGGCGCCGAGCTCATCGTGGCGGACGTCCACAACAACCGCTTGCGGGCCCTCGGCGCCGACGGCCGCGTCCGCTCGCTGACGGCCCAGGCGGCCCCCCCCGTCCGCCGCGAGGGGCTCGCGGCTGGTGAGGCCGTCCCAGCGGCGCAGTTCCGGGTCCGGCCCAACGGGGGCGTCGCCGTCGGCCCGGATGGGGCCGTGTACTTCACGAGCACGGTGGTGGGGCAGGTCTTCCGGCTCGGGCCGGATGGCCTCGTGAGGGCCGTGGCGGGCAAGCCCATGCCGGAGGGGGCCCGCGCGGGCGACGGGCCGGATGGGCCTGCCCTGGAGGCCGGCCTGCTCGCGCCCTTCGGGCTCGCCTTCCGGCCCGGCGAGCCCGACAACCTCTACGTCGCGGACTTTGGCAACGCGCGCGTGCGCCGCATCGTCGGCGTGAGTGGGGCGGCCCCCCGGGTCGAGACCGTGGCCGGCGCCGGGCGCGTGCCGTCGCTGCTCAAGCTCGGGCTGGAGCCGGGCTGGGAGGCCGCCGAGAACGGCCTGCCAGCGACGGAGGCGGCCCTGGTGCTGCCCCTCGGGCTCGCCTTCGACGCGGCGGGCCGCCTGTACGTGGGCGAGTCGGGCACGCTCAACCTCAAGCAGCTCGCGGCCAACGAGGATGACTTCGAGGCCCTCAAGCTCGGTGGCGACGTGCCGCCCCTCGGGGCGCGCGTGCGCCGCATCGAGCCCGACGGGCGGATCACCACCCTGATGGGGCCAGGCGGCCGGCTCGCGCCCGACCCGGCTGCCCCGGACGGCCTGGGCGCGCCTATGTCGCTCGGCTTCGACCGCCAGGGGCGGCTTGCCATCGTGGATGCCCGCACGAACTCCGTGCGGCTCGTGCCGGCCAAGGCCCTGGAGTAGGCCCGGGCTGACCCGTCAGATCCGCACCACGCCCCGGTAGGCCCCGAAGACGCCGCGCAGCAGGTGGCAGATCTCGCCCACCGTGACGTAGGCGCGCACGGCCTCGACGATCGGCGGCATCATGTTCGCGTTGCCGCGCGCGGCGGCCTCGATGGCCGCGAGGGCCTGCTGCACGGCCTGGGGGTCCCGGCTGGCCTTGAGCGCCGCGAGCTTCTCTTTCTGATGCGCCTCGCGCGTGGGGTCCGGCCGGTAGAGCGCCCCGCGGTCCTCGTGCGCGACGGTGAAGCGGTTCACGCCCACCACCGTGCGGTGCTTGCCGTCCACCTCCCGCTGGTAGCGGTAGGCGGCCTCCGCGATCTCACCCTGCACGTAGCCCTGCTCGATAGCCGCGAGCATCCCGCCGAGCTCGTCGATCTTGGCCATGTAGGCCCTCGCCTCAGCCTCGATGCGGTCCGTCAGCGCCTCGACGTGGTAGGAGCCCGCGAGCGGATCCACCGTGTTGGCGATGCCGGCCTCGTGGCCGAGGATCTGCTGGGTGCGGAGCGCCACCATGGCAGACTGCTCGGTCGGCAGCGAGAGCGCCTCGTCCATCGCGTTGGTGTGCAGCGACTGCGTGCCGCCGAGCACGGCCGCGATCGCCTCGATGGCTGTGCGCACGACGTTGTTCATCGGCTGCTGGGCCGTGAGGCTCGCCCCCGAGGTCTGCGTGTGGAAGCGCAGCTGCATGCTCTTGGGGTTCTTCGCGCCGAAGCGCTCCTTCATGATCCGCGCCCAGAGCCGCCTGGCGGCCCGGAACTTGGCGACCTCCTCGAGCAGGTCCATCTGCGAGCAGAAGAAGAACGCGAGCTGCGGGGCGAACTCGTCGACGTCGAGGCCCGTGGCGATGGCGGCCTCCACGTAGGTCACGGCGTCCGCGAGCGTGAAGGCGACCTCCTGCACGGCCGTGCAGCCCGCCTCGCGCATGTGGTAGCCCGAGATGGAGATGGTGTTCCACCTCGGGATGGCGTCCTTGCAGTAGGCGAAGATGTCCGTGATGAGCCGCAGGGAGGGCTTGGGCGGGAAGATGTAGGTGTTGCGGGCGATGTACTCCTTGAGGATGTCGTTCTGGATGGTGCCAGAGATGACATGGGCGTCCACGCCCTGCTTTTCGGCCGCCACCTGGTACATCGCGAGCAGGATCGCGGCGGGGGCGTTGATCGTCATCGAGGTCGTGACGCGGTCGAGCGGGATGCCCGCGAGCAGCGTCTCCATGTCCGCGAGCGAGTCGATCGCCACGCCCGTCTTGCCGACCTCGCCGAGGGCCATCGGGTCGTCGGAGTCGTAGCCCATCTGGGTGGGCAGGTCGAAGGCCACGGAGAGCCCCGTCTGGCCCTGCTCGAGCAGGTAGCGGAAGCGCGCGTTGGTCTCCTCGGCCGTGCCGAAGCCGGCGTACTGGCGCATGGTCCACAGCCGCCCGCGGTACATCGTGGGCTGGATGCCACGCGTGAAGGGGTACTGGCCGGGGAAGCCGAGCTGCTCGGCGTAGGCGGCCTCGGGGGCGTCGAGCGGGGTGTAGAGCGGCGCGACGGGCAGCCCCGAGAGCGTGGCCCCCGCCTCGGGGCGCTCGGGCGCCTTGCGGACCATCGGCTCGTAGGTCCGCTCGTGCCAGGCCTCCTGGGCTGCTTGCAGGGCGGCGGGCGTGGGGTCAGGGCTCATGGCGGTGTCTCCGTTGACGGGCGCTGCCCCATCGTACCACCTCGGCCACGGCCGGGCGCC
>JAYKHR010000090.1:0-3552 GCA_035285125.1 Candidatus Sericytochromatia bacterium
CCTTGCCGATGCCGAGGATGTGGAGGAAAACGGTCAGGCTCCTGGCTGAGTGGGAGGCAGGGCCCACGGGGGCTTACGCATCCGTGGTTGGTGGGGGGCCACATCAGGATGCCACTCCCGCCGCTCCGACTTTCCCCCCACTAACCGGGGGGGATGAGTCTACGAACGATAGCCGGCCAGCTCTCTATGAGCTGGCCGGTATTCTTTTGCGGCGCCGGCGTTCCTCCGGGGTTCAAGCGTCCAAGCTGTCCAAAATCCCCGACACCTGCCCTTCCAACTCCGGCAGCCTGACTGTCGCCAGGTGCCATACGACCTGCCAGTCGACGGAGAAGTAGGCGTGGACCGCGAGGTTGCGGAAGGCCATCACCTTCTGCCAGGGAACCGCGGGGTGGGCCGCCTTCAACTCGTCACTGATGCGGGCGCAGGCCTCGCCGACCTGGGTCAACCGCAGCAGGACGGCGTCACGCAGGAGTGGAGAAGTCAGAAAGCCCGCCTGGTCGACGTCGCCGAGGTAGCTGCCGACGGCCTCCGCGGACTCGACAATGTCCGCCAGCCAGACGGCGTCACGCCGCATACAGCACACGGGCGCCCTGCAGCACGGACTCGCGCAAGCGAGGCCGCAGGCTGCGCTTGGTCACCAGGTCCACGCGGCGGCCGAACATCGCCTCCAACTCCTCCGACATCGTGAGCAACTCGAAGAAGTCGAGCCCGGCACCTGGGGCGAACTCCACGAGCACATCGACGTCGCTGCGGGCGGGGTCGAAGTCGTCCCGCACCGCGGAGCCGAACAGAGAGAACTCGATCACTTTCCAGCGCTGGCAGAAGGCGATGAGTTGGGCTTGGTCGACGGGGCTATCGAGGGGCATGCGGTGGGTTCCTGATTCGGCCCGGCGAGGGCATCATACCCGACGCATAAGCTGCGCTGCGGCGACCCTCACCCGGGTATGCGATCAGGAAGAGCCCTATGCCCACCCTCAAGCCACGACCCGACCCCACCGCCGTCGCAGCCTACCTGGACGCCGCCCCCGAGCCCGCCCGCACGCGCCTGCGCGCCCTGGCCGAGATCATCCGCGAGGAGGCGCCGGACGCCATCGAGCGCCTCGCCTACGGCCTTGTGACCTGGCACCAGGGCGAGAACCTGGTTCACTTGGGCGCCTTTGCGCATCACGTCGGTGTCTACCCCGGCCCGGCGGCCATCGTCGCCTTCGCGGAGGAGCTGGCTGGCTTCCCGACCTCGAAGGGGGCGATCCAGGTGCCCCACGACGTGCAGCTGCCCACTGAGCTTGTGCGGCGCCTGACTCGCTGGCGGCTCGAGCAGGTAGGGAAGAAACCGGCGAAGGCCAAGAAGTCGGCTCGCGAGGGTCTTGATGTTCAGGGCGACGTCGCCGCCTACCATGCGGCGCTGCCGGACGCCGATCGCGGTCTGTGCGAGGCGCTGAACAGCCACATCTCGGCAGCGCTTCCAGACGCCGTGAGCAAGGTCTGGCACGGCCACCCCGTCTGGTTTCTCGCCGGTAACCCCCTCGTCGGCTACAGCCCCTTCCAGGGCGGCATCAGGCTGCTGTTCTGGAGCGGCCAGTCCTTCGATGAGCCAGCGCTTGCGCCCGTGGGCAAGTACAAGGCCGCCGAGGCGCGATTCACGCGCATTGAGGATATCGAGGTCGAGGGGGTGCGCCGCTGGCTTGGCAAGGCCCGGGCCATCCAATGGGACTACCAGAACATCGTGAAGCGCAAGGGTGTGCTCGAGCGCCTGTCCTGAGGCCGCGGCCGGCGGCCTGGTTCTTGTCCCGGATGTGCAGCGGTCGGGCCCACTCGCTCTGGAGCAGGCGGATCCAATGCACCAGCCGGGGGGGCGCGCCCAGCGCCGAATGCTCGCAGGGCACCGTCATCAGGTACTCGCAGGCGAGCAAACGCAGCCTCGTACTTTGCTGGCAGGCCCGCGAGCCTCCCGTCCTCCGGCGGTATAATGCGCTTATGAAGAAGCTCCGCAAGCTCAAGCTCGGGGAACCTGAGGCCAACGACTGGATGGGCACCACACCGGAGCAGCGCCTGGCGGCCGTCTGGGAGCTGACGCGGACGGCCTACGCCTTCAAGGGGGAGGACCCCGGTGACGCCCGACTTCGTCGAGATGTTGTGCGCGTTGTCCGACGCGGGGGTTGAGTACCTCCTCGTCGGCGCCCACGCGCGGGCGGTCCACGGGACGCCCCGAGCCACCGGCGACCTGGACCTCTGGGTCAGGCGCACGCCCGAGAACGCCCGGCGGATGATGCGGGCACTCGCGGCCTTCGGGGCGCCGCTGCACGAACTGTCCGAGGCCGACCTGCTGGAGCCCGAGTTGGTGTTCCAGATAGGCGTGGCCCCCAACCGCATCGACCTGCTGACCGACGTGTCGGGTGTCACGTTCGATGACGCTTGGCCTCGGAAGACCTGGCTGCGGCTCCAGGGCATCGAGGTGCCCGTCATCGGGCGGGACGACTACCTCGCCAACAAGCGTGCGACTGGGCGTATGAGGGACCTTGCGGATGTCGAGGACGTGGAGGCGAACGGTTAGCCTTTGCGTCGGATCGTGCGTCGCGGAGCTCCGTTCAGCCTCTTGCAGCCGCGAGAGCGAGGAGTCCGCGTGCCCCTCCGGAGGCAGGCCCAGAACCGGGCCGCCCCAACGTGTCAGCTTACCCGGAGGCCTGGCTTCAACGAGCCAGCTACGACGCGCACTGCACACCAGGCCAATTCACCGCTTCGCCAGGAGGCTGAGGGCCACCGCCTCGGCGACCTTGATGCCGTCGATGCCGGCTGAGAGGATCCCACCGGCGTAGCCCGCGCCCTCACCCGTCGGGTAGAGGCCGGCGGTGTTGATGCTCTCGTAGGCGTCGTTGCGCTTGATGCGGATCGGGGACGACGTGCGCGTCTCGACCCCCGTCAAGGTGGCGTCTTCCTTCGCAAAGCCCTTGATCTGCCGGTCGAACGCCGGCAGGGCCTCCCGGATGGCCTCGATGGCGTAGGGCGGGAGGCTGCCGCTCAGGTCCGTCAGGTGCAGGCCAGGGGTGTAGGACGGCGCCACCTCGCCGAAGGAGGTGGACGGCCTCCCGGCCAGGAAATCGCCGATCAGCTGGCACGGCGCCTGGTAGGTGCCGCCTCCCAGCGTGAAGGCGCGGGCCTCGAGCTCTCGCTGGAGGGCGATCCCGGCGAGGGGATCGCCGGGATAGTCCTGCTCAGGCGTGATGCCGACCACGATCGCGCTGTTGGCGTTGCGCTCGTCGCGCGAGTACTGGCTCATGCCGTTGGTCACCAGCCTTCCGGGCTCCGAGGCGGCCGCCACCACCGTGCCGCCGGGGCACATGCAGAAGCTGTAGACGGACCGGCCGTTGCTGCAGTGGTGCACCAGCTTGTAGTCTGCCGCGCCGAGGATCTTGTGGCCGGCCTGGGGGCCGTAGCGTGCCCGGTCGATCAGGCCCTGCGGGTGCTCGACCCGGAAGCCGATCGAGAAGGGCTTGGCCTCGATGTAGACGCCGCGCGCGTGCAGCATCGCGAAGGTGTCTCGGGCGCTGTGCCCGA
>JAYKHR010000091.1:0-54892 GCA_035285125.1 Candidatus Sericytochromatia bacterium
CCCACCCGCCTCGCCGCGGCCATACAGCAGCACCCAGAGCTGGCAAGCGAGGATGGCTGCCTTGCCCGCGCTGGCGCCGAGCAAGGTGGCTGCCACGTCGTCGTCGCGTCGCAGGGCGAAGACCCACACCGTCCACAGGGCCAGGACGCCTGCGAGCAGGCCGGTGAGGGTGAACAGCGTCAGGGTTTGGAGGTCGTTCACGTTCTGTCGCGCGGGCAGCGGGGCCGGGCAGGCCCCCGGGTCCGTTGTACCGCATCGCCCCCTCGTGAGGCTGTGAGCGAGACCAGGATCTGGCGGGCAGATCTGAGCCGGGCGTCAGGCGCGTGGCTGGGCCGCCTGGGCCGCCAGCCGCCCCACCCCGGCGGCGAGCCCGGTCAGCAGCACGCCCCAGGCCAGGTCCACGGGCACCAGCAGAGCCGGCCAGCCCGCGATCACGGCCCAGTTGGTCAGCTCGTAGGTGCCGTAAGCGATCAACCCGAGCCAGGCCCCCCGAGCCCCCGCGTTGCCCGGCGAGGTGGCAGGCACCACCGCCTGCCCCACGATAGCGGCGACGTAAAACAGATAGAACGCCGCCGCCACGGGGGCGTTCGCGGGCGTTGCCAGCAGGGGGCCGAGCTGGCTGGCGTAAAACGGTCGGGCCAGCAGCCCGAGCCAGATCAGATCGAGGCAGACCATCGTGAGGCCGACCCCGACGGCGCCTGCCGCCACGGCGCGGGCGGACAGTTGGTGGGCTTGCATGCGGCCTCCGTCCATCAAAAACACCCCTGCCCGCGGGTCAGGGGTGTTGCGAGGTGGGCATAACTGGACTCGAACCAGTGGCCTCCACGATGTCAACGTGGCGCTCTAACCAACTGAGCTATACGCCCGCAGCTCTGGGTTGTAGCACGCCACGGGCCCGGCCTGCAAGGGGGCCGCGCGCGAGACGGCTGCGCGAACGTGGGTATAATCCCCGAGACGTGCTGGCACGACACCCCTCTCGGGCTTGTGGGCGGCACCGGTCCGCCCTCTTTCGGGAACATCGCCATGAGCCCTACCTACGACGCCTCGGTCTCCTTCTCTCCCCGTAACTGGAGCTATGTAAGCTCGACGCGCATCATGCTGGCGAGCTTCTGCAACATGCAGGTGGCGAGCGAGGACATCGCCGACAAGGTCGCCATGACGGCTCAGGAGCTGCTGGAGAACGCCGTGAAGTACTCGGCCAGCCAGGACGACGCCGTCTCCCTCGACTTCAGCGTCCGCGACGGGCTCAACGTGGTGCTCGAGGTTCGGAACCGCGCCAGG
This sequence comes from Candidatus Sericytochromatia bacterium, assembly GCA_035285125.1. Classification (GTDB taxonomy): domain Bacteria; phylum Cyanobacteriota; class Sericytochromatia; order S15B-MN24; family JAQBPE01; genus JAYKHL01. The sequence goes on from JAYKHR010000091.1 coordinate 1,282, forward strand.
GCCGACAAACTCGACCAACTGCGCGAGCAGCACGAGCAGATCAGCCAGGGGGATCCCCTGCTGGCCTACCTGCAGAAAATGCAGCGCATTGCCGAGAACCCGCAGGCCGAGGGCAGCCAACTCGGCCTCGCGCGGATCCGCTACGAGACTGGCTGCGATCTGCAGTTGCGCATCGATGACGACGTGGTCACGATGCGCGTCGAGTTTCCCCTGGCTTCCTGAGGAATTGGTACCACTGTCATGAATGGCTTCGCGACCCTCGGCTTCAAGAACGACAAGGTCCAGATCGTGCCTGACGATGGGGCTGAACTCCTCACTGTGAGGTTCTCGGGACGGATTGACGACGCGGACCCGGGCGCCTTTGTGGACCCCACGCTCGAAGCAATTCACACCCAGATCGTTGCCAGCGGGTTGCGGGAAGTGGCGGCCGACTTCACGGAGCTGTCCTTCCTGAACTCCAGCGGCATCAAGAGCCTCATCAAATGGATCATGCGGCAGACAGAGCTCGACGAGGAGCAGAAGTACAAGATCAAGTTCCTGTACTCGGGGCGCGTCACGTGGCAGCAAACGAGCCTCAAGGCCCTCGCCTACCTCGCGCCCAAGACCGTCACGACTGTGCCCGTCTGAGGGAGTTGCCGCGTGACCACCTCCGACCAGGACCCGCAAGGAGCTTCGGCGCAAGCGCTGTTCGATGCGCTGCCCAGGGCCTTCGACGCGCTCGCGGCGTCAGTGGAAGAGGAACTGACCCGAGACAAGGACGACCGCTCCCTCAAGGGCGTCTGGAACGCCCTCGTGGTCCAAGGTATGGCGCTGCTCGGGGCTACTGACGCTGTGCTGCTCGACCGGCGTGGCCGCGCCCGGGCTGCCCCGTTCGAAACCGCTCCCATTGTGGCCTCCGACGACGAGACGCTGTTCGATGGGCCCTCCCACACCCCGGTGTGCCGACCGGGGTACGACGGCCGCCCCTGCGTCACGTCACACTTCGGCCTCCCGCAGGGCGACAGGCTGGTGCTCGCCCTCGCCGCCGACGGGGGCGGTGAACCTTCCCGGCAAGCCCTCGCGGCCCTGTCTCTGCTGACTCGCCAGGCCGTGGCCGCCGTGCAGGGCCTCGACGCCCTCAACCGCGTCGACATGCTCATGGAGCTGTCTGGGCTCACGCTTGAGAACCTGGGCAGCGAGGCCCAGACCGCCCGCACCGACGGCCTCACCGGTCTTGCCACCCACGACTTCTTTCAGCAACGCCTCGCCGAGGAACTTGCCGCGAGCGACCGCCACGGGCTGCCGCTCTCGTTCATGATCTTCGACCTCGACCACTTCAAGTCCATCAACGACACGTACGGGCACCAGGCGGGCGACCTCGTCCTCAAGGGCGCTGCGGCCATGTTGAAGGACAGCGTGCGGAAGTACGACCTCGTGGCGCGCTACGGGGGCGAGGAGTTCGCCGTGATCCTCCCCAACGCGGACGAAGACTCGGCCTTCAGCCTGGCCGAGCGGCTGCGAAAGACCTTGGAGGGGATGAGCTTCGCCGTGACGGAGTCACGCGCGATCAGGGTCACGGCGTCCATCGGCGTGGCGAGTCGCACGGAGCGAGACGCCGTACCGAAAGACCTCATCAAGCGTGCAGACGTGGCCCTCTATGCCGCCAAGAACGGCGGCCGCAACCGGGTTGTGATGGCGACGGGGCCGACGGTCGAGGCCGTCAACGCGATCGGTGCGCCGCGGCAGGGGTCGCACGAGCTTTTTTACTCCTTGGCGCGCGCCTTCGCCTCAGCCATCGAGGCCCGTATCCCCAACATGCTCGGCCACTCCGAGACCGTCGGCGATCTGGCGCGGCGGATGGGGGCGGCGCTCGGGCTGCCCCCGGACAAGCAGGAGGCCCTTCAGATTGCCGGGCTGCTCCATGACGTGGGCATGATGGCCGTGCCGGAGCGGGTCATTTTCAAGACCGAGAACCTCGACCAGGCCGACTGGAACCTCATGCGGGAGCACCCTGCGCGCGGCGTTGGGCTGCTTGCCAAGTTCAGCACCTTCTCCGGGCTGCTAGAGGCCGTGCTGTACCACCACGAGCGGTGGGATGGCACGGGCTACCCGGAGGGCCTGAAGGGGGCGTCCATTCCAATGGGCGCCCGCATTCTGGCCGTATGTGACGCCTACGACGCGATGGTCCGCGGCGACTACACCTTCGGCATCGGCAAGGCCATTCCCGACGCGCTCCAAGAGCTTGAGCGCTGCTCAGGGACGCAGTTCGACCCTGAGCTGGTGAACCTGTTCCTCAAGCTGCAGGCGTCGACGGCGCCGGAAGGGCAGCCCGCCTGAGGGCTGGCCGGGCTAAAGCTCGGTTCTGGGGTGGCCGATGGTGGGCAAGGGCGGAGCGATGCTCGGCCCCTTTGGATCGATCGTGCGGTCGAGCCAGGTCGACAGCGTCCTGCCTGCGGCGGCGCGCGTGACATGATCACTGCTCGCTTCGTGGGTATGATCCAAGATAGGACCCTGCCGGCCAGCCTCGACCACCCTGGCCTCGCCACCCCAGCCCTCGGGTTGCGCCGCCGGAGAAGGAGCTCGTACATGCCGTTCAACGTTCGTAACCCGCGCACCCTGGTGACCGCCACGCTGGCGGCGACCGTGGCGCTGGCGGGCTGTGCGCCGACCTCCTTGATGGCGTCGCGCCAGGCCATCGAGCCGCCGGCCGCCGTTGCGCAGGGAACGGAGAGCGTGCTGCCTGCCGGGACCTTCACGGGCCTCGTGGCGGCCTTCGACGGCAAGGCGTTCGCGCCCGTCGGGGGGGCCCGGCTCGAGGTGCTGGGCACGGGCAAGGTCGTCGAGACCGACGGCGACGGTGCTTACACCGTGGCAGGCCTGAAGGCGGGGACTTACAAGGTGGCCGTCACCAAGGCGGGCTTCGAACGGCACGAGGCTGAGGTGCTGCTGTCGCCCGTGGCGGGCACGCCGCGCGTCAACGTGGCGCTGAACCCGGCCCGGTCGGGCTATGGCCTGCAGCAGACGCCAATCACCGTCACGGTGTCCGGCGTGGCGAAGGACCCACGTGGCGCCGCCTTGCCCAACGCCGTGGTGCGGTTCGCCGCTGCCGGTAGCGGCACCGGGCAGGCCACGACGACCGCCTCCGCTAACGCGCAGGGGTTCTACAGCGTCCAGCTCACCGGCATGGTCGTCAGCCAGGCCAGCCCGGCCTACATCTACGTCACCGCCTCCGGCGTGAGCCCCGGCGGCGTCAACCTCGCCACCTTGGCCCCCGTGGGCCGACCGCTGACGGGTGCCTCGGCCGTGCTCGACCCGTCCTGTGCCGCCTTCACCCTGCCGGGGGCCGTCACCTTTCCCAACGGCACCTTTGTGCGTCTCACGGACCCCAACCCCGAGGCCGTGGTGGAGATCGAGCGGGCCTCGGGCCGAGCTGACGAGTTCTACATCGAGCTCACGGACGACCTCACGGGGCAAGTTTACGGCGTGCTGGCCAACTCCGTGGCGGACGTCGCGGGTGCCAACCCGCCCCGCAAGCTCATCCGGTTCCGGCCACCCGCCACGATCTCGGGGAGCACCTTCAGCGCACGGTACCGGCCCTTCGGCACGTCCCAGATGACCAACTTCGGGTCGTCTTACGTCGTCAACTACACCCAGGCCGATTTCGACAGCAACCTGACCTACGGCACGCAGGCGCTGCGGGACTGGTCCAAGAGCTCCGTCGAGACGCTCGAGGGGGCGTCCCCGACCATTGTGGTCGGGCTGCTGGCGCGAAACCCCAATGAAGGGCTGTGGGTCCCTGGTGAGACCGCGCGCTACCAGCTGACCTTCCAGAACAGCAATGCGAACGTCTCGCAAGACCTCCGCCTGACGGGCGCCGCGCCGGTGGGCTCGCGGATTGCGCGCGTCTTGCTGACGACGCGGCGCAACGGCGTCGTGGTCGCGAACCGCCAGGCCCTGGTGGCGACCACCAACTTCTCCATCACGAACGCCACGACAGGGGCCTTCGAGGTGAAGGGCTTCAACGTGCCGGATGAGGAGGGTGGCAGCAACGGCGAGGCCACGATCGAGATCGACTTCGAGTCGCCCGCGAGCCTGCCGCCGGCCTCGCAATTCACACTGAACAACCTGATCGTCACCATGCCCAGCGCAGGCTTGACGCGGGGAGCCGCCCCCGGGACCGGCGGTGTGCAGGGCTTCACCGACACCGCGACGTCCACGCGCGGCGACATCGTCGTCACCGCGGGCGCGGGCGGCCTCACGATCGCCAAGTCGATCGTCGACAGCGCCGTGGCCGGCCTGGCGGAGGTCACGCTCACCATCACCCCTGGCGGCTCCACGGCCGCCGGCGCATTCCGGATCCAGGACATCACCGGCACGAGCATGAACATCGAGCCTGCGCGGGCCACCATCACCGGCACCACCGCCCTGGCGGCGCAGGGGACGAACGTCGGCTTCCAGCCGCCTGAGCAACTGGTCTTGCGGGTCGATGGGGTGACGCTGGCCCCCATCGTGGTCGCCGACAACATGACGCTGGAGACTTTTTGCCAGATCGTCAACGCCACGACGGGGAACCAGGTGACGGCGCGCCGTAACCCCAACGGCTCGAACACCTTCCAGATCGTGCACGCCCAGATCGGCTCGGCGTCGACCATCGAGATCGACACCACCACCACAGACTCGCTCTCGACCCGACTCGGGCTCACGGAGGGGCCGGGTGGCGCCGCAGCAGGTGCTGACGGCCTTATCGCGGAGTTCGCGGGCAACGGGGCCGGCGTGACGATGCCGACGACGACGGGGTGGACCTTCTCCGGCACGACTTCCCAGCACACCGTGGTGTCCGGGGCCGGACGGGTCACTGCCGGGTTCAACATCCTGCCCCCGTCCACCCCGCTCACGGGTCCCGACACCTTCACGACCCCCATCACCGTGCGCTACAACATCCGGCGCACGAACAACGCCGGCGGCCACACCGTCGGCGGCGGGGCGGCCGGGTTTGGGGCCACCATCAACGCCGTCAATGCCGTCACCCCCTACACCGACACCCTTCGCGATCTGGCGGTGGGGGGTGTCAACGCCGCCGACACCGTGGCTGTCACGGTAAACTGACGCCGCGCGTCGGGGCGTCGCGAGGTGACACCGGTGCGTGCCCTGCCTCTCTGTTTGGTGCTGGTTTGCTTGTTGCCCCTGGCCTGCCAGGGGCGCGGCAGCACGCCGGGCGCGCGCGTGCCGATGACGGTCCGGCAGGCCGCTGCCCGCCCGGCGCCTGCCTCGGGGCCGCCGGCGGCGCGCCCCGCGGGCCCCACGCTCCAGGCTGCCACCCCCTCCCCGACGCCTCCGATGGGGGCGGCCCCTCCGCCGCCCGCCACCCCCGTGCCTTCCGGCTACGTGGCTGCCCTGCCGTCCGGGCTGGTGGTGCCTAGCTTTGCCCCGGTGCCTGAGGGCTCGGCGCTGCCCTCCCCGGCGCTGGGCACGCCCGTGCCCGTCGCCTCCTCCGCGACGGCCCGGGTTCCAGGGCGGGTACTCTCAAACGGCCTGATGGTGGGCGAGGGAGAGATTTCCGGGGCGGTGTTCGAGCCTGCGAACCCGGCTCCAAGGGCCGTCGAGGGGGTGCGGGTGTTTGTCTCGGCCGTGCTGGAGCCCTCCCGCAGGGCGGAGCTGGTGGGGGCCTCGGACGGCGGCTTCAAGCTTGGGGGCGTGGCGCTCGGAGACTACTACGTCCGCGTCGAGAAGGATGGCTACGAGGCGGACTCCGCCCCCACGTTGATGCGCCTGTATCCGGGCTACACGGCGGCCCACACGCTGTTCCTCATCGTGCCGTCGCCATGACCCGGGGGAGCTGCCTCGCCTGGGGCTGCGTCGCGGTCGGGCTGAGCCTCGCGGCCTGCCGGACGGGGCAGGGCACGACGGCCGCCCCGACACCCGTGAGGGAGCCACAGCCTGCTACCACGCGCTTCGAGGGCGGTGAACCCCTGCTGGCCGGCCTGGTGATCGGCCGCGTCTGTCGGCTGGAGGGTGGGCGGTTCGTCGGGGTTGCCGGCGCGTCCGTCACCCTCGACGGGGGCGCCGCCGTCGCCTCCACCGTGGGCGGGGGCGCCTACGGGTTTGAGCGGGTGGCGCCGGGGGTGCACCGCGTCACCGTCACCGAACCCGGGATGAGCCCGATGAACGTCGCCTTCAGGGTCGGCGGGGCGGCCGGCCTCGGACGGGTGAACCTAGGCCTGGTGCCTCAGGCCCCAGAGGGTGGTTCTGCCTCAGAGGACATCTTGCTGGCTGGGGTGGCGGTGGATCCGCGCGGTTGTGCCCTGCCGGGGGCCACCGTCAGGGTCGCGGACTCGCTGACCTCGCTGGGAAACGCGGCCGTGCAGGCCGATGGCGACGGCTTCTGGAGCCTGACGCTGGAGAAGGCGCGGCGCGGGCCGCTGACCAGCGGCGTGGCCAGCCTGACGGCATATGGTCGGACGCCCGGGGGCATCGCCGTCGAGGCGATGGAGGTCCTGACCGTGCCGTTGCGGGACGTCCCGAGCGTGTCGCTCGTCGCCGCCACCCGGGCGTTTTCGCTGCCCACGGCGCTGGCCTGGGAGAGCGGTGGCGCGGGTGGGGGGCGGCTGCGGGCAGAGGGCCTGCCGAGGCGGCGGGACGAGCTCGTGGTCAGGCTTCACGCCGGTGCGGCCAGCGTCGAGGTGTTGCCGGCCTCGCTGGGCCCGGACGGGGCGCGGCTGGAGTGGGCCGCCTCCCTGACACCGTCCCGTGTCGAGTTGCTGCCGCTGGGCCTCGTGCCCGCGAGTGGCGAGGCCCCAGGCCTCTCCCTCACGCCCTGACGGGCAAGGCCGGGGGAGGCGCAGTCAGGCGGCGCGGGCGCTCGCCAGGTGTCACGCGACGGCTGGACCGGACCCGTCGCGGAGCCGGAGGATGGCGGCGCGCGTGTCGGACACGAGGGCCTCCAGGTTTTCCTTGCCGTAGGTCGCGGGGTCGATCGGGGGCCCGAAGTGCACGCCCACGACCCCGGGTGAGGCCCACCAGCGTCCCGTGGTCATGACGGCGTCGGCGCCGCGGAAGGCGAAGGGCACGATCGTTGCCCCCGCATCGAGGGCGAGGTGGAAGCCCCCCTTCTTGAATGGGCCAAGCTCACCGCTCCGCGTGCGGGTGCCCTCGGGGAACATCCCGAACCAGACGCCCTCCGAGAGCAGCCTGGAGGCTTCCGCGACGACGCGACGGGCCTCTTCCGGGTCCGATCGCCGGCTGACGGGGACGTTGCCCCAGCGCCGCATCAGGAACCCGTAGATGGGGATGCGGAAGTTCTCAACCTTCTCGAAGCCCGCCAGCGGGTTGGGGAGCAGGCTCGTGAGGATGAGGTGGTCCAGCCAGTTCACGTGGTTGCCCATCAGCAGCAGGTGCCCGCTGCGGGCCAGGTGCTCGCGGCCCTCGACGCGCACGTCGACGCCAGCCAGACGCATGGTGAGCCGGAAGACCGAGGTCGCGAATGGCCACACCTCCTGGCGCGTCCTGAGCGAGATGGCGACCAGCAGCACCGGCATTCCGACCAGCAGCAGCAGCAGCAAGGTGCCGTAGACGCGCAGTGAGCCAACCAACCTGACGACCGACTGAACCAAAGACCCCTCCAGCCTGCCCGACCTGGCGGCCGTGCTTCAGCGGTCCACGGGGAAGGGGTCGAGCCCCTTCACGTCCAGTCGGCTCTCGCCATTGTACAGAACCTTGAGCCTGCCGCCGTGTACGTCGGTGGCCCGCAGGTGGTCCACCACCTGGACGGCCGGGTAGCCCGAGACCTCGGACATCTTGACAGTGCCCGGGTGCAGGCGGTTCACGAACCAGGACGAGACCTCGGTGCAGTACATCCCGGCCTCCGTCGCCGCCGTGGCGGGGTCCGAGGCGAGCATCGTCCGGTCGTAGGGCCTCCCCACCAAGCGCTTGAGATCCCGCAGGGTTGCCTCCAGCTTCGCGGGATCGGCCTCCACCTCCATCAGCACCACCGAGTTGCGCTCGGCGCGCGCCGCGTAGCGGGTCCAGTCTTCCTCGACCACGCCCATCATCTGCCGTGGCTGGTTGCCGAGCTTCCGATCGAGGAGCTTTCGCAGCCAGCCGGTGGGGCCGTCGTAGATCTCCGGCCGATCCGAGTACTGGGCGAGCGCCTGCGTGATCAACACCGAGCCGTCCGGCTTCACGCCGGAGACGACGAACGCGTGGACGGTCTCCTTGCCGCCGCCGGAGATGCCGATGATCGCCTTGCCCTCGGCTGGCCTGAAGCGCCCTGCCATCAGGGCCCTGGCAGCCTCCACCGTGTCAGCTCTCAGGGGGGCGGGGCCGACGTCTGCCACCTTTCCAGGCAGCGGGTTGAAGCGCCGCTTGACGAAGGGGCCCGTGACGTCGCCCACGAGCCTGGCGAAGCGAGGGTGACGAGCCATCCAGCCATGGAGGGTCTTCAGGGCCCAGGCCTTCACGCCACCGTCGGCCGCATTGGGCGCGGGGGCGCGGGCGACGCTCGCCGCGAACCGCGCGCCGGGACGCGGCGCGGGCTGCGCCAGCGTGCGGGTGATGGGACTGGCGGCCGCACGGGCCACGGGGGGCAAGGACACGGGCAACCTCCCTCACTGGCCGAGTTATCCCGGGTTGTCGGCGACTTTCGGTTGTAATCAGGTGAATTCGAGATTCAGGACAGGTTAACAATCGGGTGCGCCAGCTTCCCGTGCCAGGCTCGAAATCGCGCATGCCGGGCCCGCATCCCGCCCCAGCACGGCCCCGTGGGTCGGGCCGAGGCCGCGGCCCGGCTCGTTGCCTGCTGCCGGGGGGCAGGCGGCTGTGACTTGAGAGATACGGCCTGATTCCCTATCCTGTTGGGAACGATGATCACCACGGACCCTCCGGTCGCGGCCGCCTGGTTGCCGCCCATGGACAGCCCGCGCTTTCAGCCCAGCGCCATCGCTGATGCCGTCGCGCGCATCCGCGAACCGCTGCACGTCGTCCGCGACCTGGCCGCCGGCGGGGTGGGCGTGGCTTTCGGCGCGGAGCACGGGCAGCCTCCAGCAGGGGTGACGTGGCTCGGCACGCTTCCGCCGCTCTGGCCTGAGTGGCTCGGCGATCGCGCCTTCACGGAGGCCCACGGCGTGCGCTTCCCCTACGTGGGCGGCGAGATGGCCAACGGGATCGCCTCGGTGGAGATGGTCGTTGCCCTTGCCCGCGCCGGCATGCTCGGCTTCTTCGGCGCCGCCGGCCTCTCCCCCGCTCGCATCGAGGCGTCCCTTGGCGAGCTCGTGGCGGCCCTGGGGCGCGGCGATGCGCCCGGCAGCCTGCCGTGGGGCGCCAACCTGATCCATTCCTTGCACGAGCCCGCCCTCGAGGAGCGCACCGTCGACCTGTTCTTGCAACACGGCGTCACCCGGGTCTCCGCGTCCGCGTTCATGGCCCTGACGCCGGCCATCGTTCGCTACGCCTTCACGGGGGTCCGTGTCGACGCAGCCGGCCGGGTGCATCGTCGCAACCACGTCTTTGCCAAGATCTCTCGACCGGAGACCGCTCGGGCCTTCATGAGCCCTCCGCCGGCGGCCCTGCTCCAGGCCCTCGTGCAACGCGGTGCCCTCACGGCCGAAGAGGCTGCGCTGGCTGCCGACCTCCCCGTGGCGGAGGACCTCACGGCGGAGTCCGACTCGGGCGGACACACGGACAACCGCCCCCTTGGGGCGCTGTTCTCGACGATCAGGAGCCTGGGGGACGCCATCGCGGCCGAGCGCCGCTACGCCCGCCCCCTGCGCGTCGGGGCGGCGGGTGGCCTCGGCACCCCGGCCGCCGTGGCTGCCGCCTTTGCCCAGGGTGCGGCCTATGTGATGACGGGCTCCGTGAACCAGAGCGCGGTGGAGGCCGGGCAGTCGGAGGCCGCGCGGCAGATGCTCGCGCTGGCCGACCTGGCCGACGTGGTGATGTGTCCCGCCGGCGACATGTTCGAGCTCGGGGTCAAGGTGCAGGTGCTCAAGAAGGGCACGATGTTCGCGGCGCGTGCGCAGCGGCTCTACGAGCTTTACGTGGCCCACGACGGCCTCGCCTCCCTGGCGCCCGAGGTGCGCAGCCGGCTCGAGAAGGACGTTTTTCAGGGCACGCTCGACGACGTGTGGGCCGAGTGCGTGCGCTACTTCACGGTGCGGGATCCGCTGCAGCTGACCCGGGCCGAGCGAGATGCCAAGCACCAGATGGCGCTGGTGTTCCGGTGGTACCTCGGGCAGTCCAGCCGCTGGGCCATCGCAGGCGTGCCCGAACGGCGGCTCGACTACCAGATCTGGTGTGGGCCCGCGATGGGGGCCTTCAACGCTTGGGTCAAGGGCACCTTCTTGGAGGCGCCGGAGGCCCGTGGCGTGGTACAGATCGGTCTCAACCTGCTGGAGGGTGCCGCCATCGTGACCCGTGCCCACCAACTTCGCACCTATGGCGCGCCGGTTCCGGCCTCCGCCTTCGATTTCCGCCCTCGCCCGTTGGCGCTGGCCTGAGTTCCCGAGGAAGCCCGTGATGTCCCGGTCCCCCAAGCCCATGCCCTCCATCGCCGTCGTCGGCGTCAGCGCCCTGTTCCCGGGCTCGACAGACGCCCAGGGCTTCTGGCGCGACATCATGGCGGGCCGGGACCTCATCGGAGACGTCCCTGAGAGCCACTGGCTCATCAGCGACTACTACGACCCGGACCCGACGGCCAAGGACAAGACCTACGCCAAGCGGGGCGGCTTCCTGTCCCCCGTGCCGTTCGACCCCGTCGAGTTCGGCATCCCGCCTGCGATCGTGCCTGCCACCGATACGTCCCAGCTGCTGGCGCTCATCGTGGCTAAGCAGGTGCTCGACGACGCCACGCGCGGCCAGTTCGCCGCGATGGACAAGGAGCGCACGAGCGTCATCCTGGGTGTCACCTCCGGCCAAGAGCTGTTCATCGAGATGGCGAGCCGCCTGCAGCGCCCCGTATGGGTCAAGGCGATGCGCGAGGCCGGCCTGCCGGAGGACGAGGTGCAGGCGATCGCCGAGCGCATGGCCGACTCGTACGTGCCGTGGCAGGAGAGCTCCTTCCCCGGCTTGCTCGGCAACGTCGTGGCCGGGCGGATCGCCAACCGGTTCGACCTTGGTGGCACCAACTGCGTCACGGACGCGGCCTGCGCGAGCTCCCTCTCTGCCCTGTCGATGGGCATCAACGAGCTCGTGCTGGGCCACTCCGACCTGGTCATCACCGGCGGCGTCGACACCTTCAACGACATCTCGATGTATATGTGCTTCTCGAAGACCCCGGCGCTCTCGCCCACGGGCGACTGCCGGCCGTTCTCCGACCAGGGCGACGGCACCTTGCTTGGCGAGGGGCTTGCCATGATTGCGATCAAGCGCCTCGATGACGCGGAGCGAGACGGGGACCGGATCTACGCCGTGCTGCGCGGGCTGGGTACCTCGTCCGACGGGCGGGCGCTCAGCGTCTACGCCCCCCTCTCTGAGGGGCAGGCCAAGGCCCTGCGTCGGGCTTACGACGTGGCTGGCTATGGGCCGGAGACGGTGGAGCTCGTCGAGGCCCACGGCACGGGCACCAAGGCTGGCGACGCCGCTGAGTTCGGGGGCCTGCGCATGGTCTTTGACGAGGCCGGTCGGGAAGACCGCCAGTGGTGTGCCCTCGGCTCGGTGAAGAGCCAGATCGGCCATACCAAGGCCGCTGCCGGTGCGGCCAGCCTCTTCAAGGCCATCATGGCGCTGCACCACAAGGTGCTCCCGGCCACGATCAAGGTCGAGCGCCCCAACCCCAAGCTGGAGCTCGAGGCATCGGCCTTTTACATCAACACGCAGTCGCGCCCGTGGGTCCGCGGCAAGGACCACCCCCGCAGGGCCTCCGTCAGCTCCTTCGGCTTCGGTGGGAGCAACTTCCACTGCACCTTCGAGGAGTACACGGGGCCGGCAGAGCGCGCCCCGCGGCTGCGGACCCTCGGGACCGAGCTGGTGGTGCTCTCGGCCGAGTCGCCGCAGGCGCTCGTGGCCGCGGCGCAGAAGCTGCTCGAGGGCGTCACGGCAGACTCGGAGGCCGCCCTGCTGCGGTTCCTCGCCCATCGGTCCCAGGCCACCTTCAACCCTGACGCGCCGGCTCGCCTGGCGGTGGTGGCGGCCGACGTGGCTGACCTGGTCGCCAAGGTCGGGCAGGCGACGGAGGCCATCGGCCGTGCGCCGGATGCCGAGTTGGCCGGCCCTCAGGGCGTCTATTACGTTCACGGCGCGGCGGCCGGCCCGGTGGCGTTCCTTTTCCCCGGCCAGGGGAGCCAGTACGTCGGCATGGGCGGCGAGCTCGCGATGGCCTTCGAGCGGGCGCGGCTGGTGTGGGACAACGGCGCGGCGCTCGAGATGCTCGACCCCCTGACGGGCAAGGCCGACGAGCCGCTTCACCGCGTCGCCTTCCCTGTGCCAGGCTTCGACGACGCGACCCGCGAGGCGCAGCAGCAGCGCCTGACGGCCACCCAGTGGGCCCAGCCCGCCATCGGCGCCGCGAGCCTCGCGACCCTGTCACTTCTCAGGGCCACGGGGCTCCGGCCTGCGACCGTCGGGGGGCATTCCTTTGGCGAGGTCACGGCGCTGGTGGCCGCCGGCATTCTGGACGAGCGCTCCGCGATGCGGGTGGCGCGCCGGCGCGGTGAGCTGATGGCCCGGGCTGCCGCCGAGGGCTCTCAGCCTGGCGCGATGACGGCGGTGCCGATGCCGGCGGCCGAGCTCCGGTCCCTGGTGGCCGGCTGGGGGCTGCCCGTCGTCGTGGCGAATGACAACGCGCCGCGGCAGGTGGTGCTGTCTGGCCCGGTCGACGCGATCGCGGCCGCCGAGGTCAAGCTCAAGGAGCAGGGCGTTCGCGCCCGCCGCCTCCCTGTCGCCACCGCGTTCCACTCTCCCGTGGTGGCCGAGTCCGCGAAGCCGTTCGGGGAGTTCCTCGCGACCATCGAGTTCCGGGCGGGCTCCGTGCCCGTCATGGGGAACACCCACGCCGCTGCCTACCCGGTGGCCGACCCTGACGGGCAGCGGGCCGTGCTGGCCAACCAGATTGCCAACCCCGTGCGCTTCGTGGAGATGGTGGAGGCCATGTACGCGGCCGGCGCCCGCGTTTTTCTGGAGGTCGGCCCCGGCGCCGTGCTGACGGGCTTGGTGGCGGAGATCTTGAAGGATCGCCCCCATCGCGTCATCGCCACGGACCGCAAGGGCGCTTCCGGCGTCGGCTCGCTCTGGCAGGCCCTCGGCCAGCTTGCCGTCGCGGGCGTTCGCCTGGACTTCATGCCCCTGTGGGACGGCTTCGCCATCCCGCTCGATCCCCGCACGCGCAAGAAGCCTGCTTTCGCTCTGCCGATCTGCGGCACCAATTACGGCAAGGTGTATCCGCCGCCCGGCGGCTCTGCGGCCCTGCCGCCTCCAAACCCGCCCCGCCCTGAGGTCCCCCTGGCCCTCCCCCCCTTTGCTGGCAGCCCTGCAGGGAGTCCGCCCATGACGCAGCAGCCCCCCCACTCCTCCGATCCGGCCGTGGCCGCCTTCACGGCTTACCAGCAGGCCCTCGCCGAAAGCCACCAGGCGTACCTCAAGGCCATGGAGGCCTCGCTGGCCCAGACCCAGCTCGCCTACATGCGCTCGCTCGAGGCGTCCTACGCGGCCCTCTCAGGTGCCCCGGCCCCGCTGCCGATGCCGATGATGCCTGCGCTTGCGGTGCCTCCGCCGGCCCTGCCCGGGGTCCCGGTGGTGGCCCCGGTGGCCTCCGCCTCGTTGCCCGTGCCCGTCGCGGCGACGACCCCGCTCGTGGTGCCTGCGCCAGTCGCGTCCCCTCCGGCGCCGGCCCCCGTCGCCGCAGCCCCGGCGCCTGTCGCCCCGGCGCCAGCGCCGGTTGCCGTTGCCTCGCCTCCGCCTGTCGTCGCGCCGGCGCCTGCCCCCGTGCCTCAACCCGCCCCGGTGGCCGCGGCGCCCGGCGTCGATCTCGAGGGCCTGATGCTCGAGGTGGTGGCGGACAAGACGGGCTACCCCGTCGAGATGCTGGAACTCGGTATGGCCCTCGAGGCTGACCTCGGGGTGGACAGCATCAAGCGGGTGGAGATCCTGGGCGCCGTCCAGGAACGCGCCCCCGGCCTGCCGGACTTCGACGCCGGCGAGATGGCCTCCCTCAAGACCCTTGGGGAGATCGTAGCCTTCATGCGCAAGGGCCTGGGGGCTGCGCCCGCTGCCCAGCCGGCTGCGAGCGTCGCTCCCGCCGCCGTTGCTCCGGTCGCCGCTGCCCCTGCACCCGCCCCTGCCGCCCCCGCGCCGAGCGCCGGCGTCGACCTCGAGCGCCTGATGCTGGAGGTGGTGGCCGAGAAGACGGGGTACCCGGTCGAGATGCTCGAACTGGGGATGGCCCTCGAGGCCGACCTCGGCGTCGACAGCATCAAGCGCGTGGAGATCCTGGGGGCCGTCCAGGAGCGTGCGCCTGGGCTGCCCGACTTTGATGCCGGCGAGATGGCAGCGCTCAAGACCCTCGGGGAGATCGTGGATTTCATGCGCCGGGGCCTGGCCGGGGCCGCCCCTGCCGCTGCGCCTGCCGCCCCGCCGGTGGCCCCCACGGCTGCGCCGCAGGCTGCCCCTGTCGCCGTGGCGGTCGCGCCCGTGGCTGTGGCCGCGGTGCCCGCGGCCGGTGGGGCCGGCAAGTCCGTCGAGGAGATCGCCGCGCTCATGCTCTCGGTCGTTGCTGAGAAGACCGGCTACCCCGTGGAAATGCTCAACCTCGACATGGCCCTCGAGGCCGACCTGGGCATCGACTCGATCAAGCGCGTCGAGATCCTCGGGGCGGTGCAGGAACGCGTGCCTGGCCTGCCGGAGTTCGACGCCGGGGAGATGGCGGCGCTCAAGACCCTCGGGGAGATCGTCGCGCACATCGCGCGGCTCCTGGGAGGGGGCAGCCCGGACCCTGGCCCCGGCGCCGGGCGGGCCGCACCCCAGGCTGCGCCACCCGCTGCGGCCGTGGCCGAGGCGCCGCCGGGCATGGCCCTCGCCGCTGCGGCGCCTCAGGCCGTGATGGCGCCGCCTCCGACCTTGACGCCCCAGGCGATGACCCCCCCCCCGCCCGCTTCTACGCCACTGGCCGACAGCCCCGACACCCAGGTGTCGGGGCGCAGCACGGAAGCGGCCCCCGCGGCGCCCGTGGTGGTCGAGGCGGCGGCGGTCGTCGCTCCGGCGGCGCCTGAGGCGCCTGCGCCGCCAGTTGCTGCCGCGCCTGAGGCCAAGGGCAAGGTGCCCGCGGCGCCGAGGCGCGGCAAGGAGGCGCCGGCTGCCTCTCCCTTTGGCGCAGCCTTCCGCAGCAGCCAGGGGGGGCTGCGGCAGGTGTTGCGTCTCGAGGACGTGGCGCCAGGTGGCGATCGCCTCAACGTCGTCGGGCCTGCGCTCGTCGTGTCGGGGGGGGCCGAGCCTGCGCTCGCCGAGGCCCTGGCTGCGAGCCTGCGGGCCCGCGGGGTCGAGGCCACCGTCGGTGGCGCCCCGGCGGCCGACACCGGCCTCGTGGTGGCGCTGCACGCCCTCTCGGAGCTGGTCGGCCCGGAGACGAGCGCCTCGATGCACCGCGAGGTGCTGGCCCTGGCCCGCGCCGTGGCGCCCCGGTTCGCCAAGGGTGGCGGGGCCTTCGTGACGGTGCAGCAGACCGGGGGCGACTTCGGGTTGGGTGGCGGGGCGACCACGGGGGCCTGGGGCGCAGGCGTCTCCGGCCTGGTCAAGACCGCCGCGCTGGAGTGGCCCGAGGCGGCCTGCAAGGCGATCGATCTCGCGCTCGGCCAGGCGAGCGTCGCCGATCAGGCCGATGCGCTTGCGGACGAGATTCTTTTCGGGGGCCCTGACGCCGAGGTCGGCCTGCAGGCTGGCGGGCGTCGGTTCGTGCCGGTGCTGGCCGAGGTCGAGGCGGACGTGGTGCCTCACGCCAACTGGATCAACGAGAAGTCGGTGGTCGTCGCCTCCGGTGGCGCCCGTGGCGTCACGGCCGCGGCGCTCGAGGCGCTGGCGCGGGCCTGCAAGCCCAAGATCGTGTTGCTGGGCCGCTCGCCCCTGGTCGAGGAGCCTGACGCCGTCAAGGGCCTCAAGGAGGGGCCGGAGATGAAGCGCGCCCTGCTCGAGGCGGCCAAGGCCGAAGGCCGTCCGCTCACGCCGGCCGACCTCGGCAAGCAGGTGGCAGCCATCACGGCGGCGCGGGAGGTGCGAGACACCCTGAAGTCGTTGCGTCGGGCGGGGTCCGAGGCCATCTACCTCGAGCTCGACGTGCGGGACAAGAACCAGCTGCGGGCCGGGCTCTCCCCCATCCGGCAGGAGATGGGCCCCATCACCGCGATCGTCCACGGCGCCGGCGTGCTGGCCGACAAGTACATCGCGGATCTGTCCGACGAGCAGTTCGATCGCGTCTTCGAGACCAAGGTGAGCGGCCTGCGGGCCCTGCTCGCAGCCACGGCCGAGGACCCGATCTCCTGCATCTGCCTGTACAGCTCCATCGCCGCCCGCACGGGCAACGTCGGCCAGGCGGCCTATGCCATGGCCAACGAGGTGCTCAACAAGGTGGCGCAGGCAGAGGCTGCCCGCCGCGGCGACGCCTGCCTCGTCAAGTCGCTGAACTGGGGCCCCTGGGCCGGCGGGATGGTGACGCCCGAGCTGAAGGCGCACTTCGAGAAGCAGGGCGTGCCCCTGATTCCGCTCGCGATGGGCGGGCAGATGTTCGTCGACGAGTTGCGCGTCCGGGATGCTGGAGACGTCGAGGTGGTCCTCGCGGGCCCGGCGGACGGCGCCCTGGGCGATCGCTCGCTGAACCTGCCGATCGCCCTCGACCACCGCAGCCACCCGCAGATGGACGGCCACCGCATCCAGGACGCCCCCGTGCTGCCCGCCGTACAGGTGCTCGACTGGTTCGTGCGCGCGGCCGTCGAAGCCCGCCCGGACCTCGTCTTCGGTGCCTTGAAGGACCTCAAGGTGCTCAAGGGCGTCCCGCTGGAACGCTACCAGGTCGGCGGCGATCGCTTCACCGTGCGGTGCACGGAAAGCGGCCAGGCCCTCCTCACGGAGGTCGCTCTGGAGCTGCGCGGCGAGGAGGGCACCCCCCACTACCGCGCCGTCGCGGTCCTCACGGAGGCCTCCAACAAGCTGGCGCCGCTGCCTGCGCTGCTGCCGATGGAACTGGAGCCGTGTACCTGGAGCCTCGACGAGATTTATGGCGGTATGCTCTTCCACGGCCCGTCCTTCCACGCCATCCGGGGCATCGAGGGCATCTCGCGCGACGGCATTGCAGCCGAGATGGTGGGCCTGGCGGCCCTGGGCTGGCCGGAGGGCCCGCACCAGACCGACGTGGCCGCCCTCGACGGTGGCCTGCAACTGGCCCGGCTCTGGGGCTATCATATGGCGAAGCGGCCATCGCTGCCCACCTCCATCGCCGAGTTCCGGCGCTACGTGGCCGGGCCGGTGGACGTCCCGCTGCACGCCGAGCTCAGGGGGCGCTCCGTGACCAAGCACCGCACGCTGACGGACATCCGCTTCACCACCCGCGAGGGGGCCCTGGTGGCCGACATGCGGGGCGTGGAGATGCACTTCATCGCCGAGCGCAAGGTCGCCGCGGCGATGGCCGGCGAAGCGGCCGGGGCCTGAGGCGGGAAGGCGCGCGTCGATGTTGTTCCGTCCCATCGCCATCGTGGGTCGAGCCTGCGTCCTGCCGGGTGCGCTCGATCCCGCCGCGCTCTGGGATGCCCTCCTGGCCGGTAAGGACCTGACGGGTCCCGCACCCCGCAGCCGCTGGCGCGTCCGTCCAGAGGACGTGCTGAGCACCGGCAGCGCCGAGCGGGCCCACCACGACCGGGGTGGCTACGTCAGTGGCTTCGAGCAGCTGTTCGACCCCAACGGCTTCCGCGTCCCGGCGACGGAGATCGTGGGGCTCGATCCGCTGACCCGCTGGGTGCTGCACACGGGGCGCGAGGCCCTCGGGCAGGTGGCCGGTGGCGTTGACGGGCGCCGGGCCGGGGCCGTGCTGGGCAACCTCTCGCTGCCGTCCGAGGGGCTGTCGGCGTTTGCCGAGCGAGCCTGGCTGGCGGATCAGCCCCCCGGGGTTCTGCCGCCCGACGCTGCGGACGTCGCGGGCGTGCCGCGGCCGGATCCGCGCGATCGCTTCATGTCAGGTTATCCCGCGCTCTTGCTTGCCCGCGCCCTGGGCCTCCAGGCAGGGGCCATCGCGATCGACGCCGCCTGCGCCAGCTCTCTGTACGCCCTCAAGCTCGCGTGCGACAAGCTCGCCGACGGAGAGGCCGACGTGATGCTCGCGGGTGCCGTCAACCGGGCCGACGACCTCTTCTTGCACATGGGGTTCACGTCCTTGCAGGCGCTGAGCCCGTCTGGCCGCAGCCGGCCCTTCCACCGCGAGGCGGACGGGCTGCTGCCTGCGGAGGGGGCTGCCTTCGTGGCGCTCAAGCGCCTCGAGGATGCGGAGCGGGACGGCGATCGCATCCTTGGCGTGATTCGCGGGATCGGGCTGTCCAACGACGGCCGGGCCACCGGGCTGCTCGTGCCGGACTCGCGGGGCCAGGAGCGGGCCCTCGTGGCGGCCTATGCGCAGGCCGGGTGGTCGCCCACCACGGTCGGCATGGTCGAGTGCCACGCCACGGGCACCCCCGTGGGCGACGCGACGGAGCTCGCCACGCTCGGGCGGGTCTTCGCCGGCAGCCACGACGTCCCCATCGGCTCGCTCAAGGGCAACCTCGGCCACCCCATCACGGTGGCGGGGATGGCCGGTTTGTTGAAGATCCTCTCGTCGTTCGAGGCGGGGGTGAGGCCCCCCAACGTCCCGGTCGACGACCCCACGCCGGCGCTGCAGGGCACGCCCTTTCGCCTGCTGCAGGAGCCCTCGCCCTGGCCGGAGGGACAGCCTCGGCGGGCGGCGCTGTCGGCGTTCGGCTTCGGTGGGAACAACGCCCACCTGCTGGTCGAGGCCTGGGACGGGGCCACCGCCTCCGCGGGGGCGTCGGCCCCCTTCAGCCCCGTCGGGCCCATCGCCGTGGTGGGCCTCGGCGCGCGCGTCGGCGACGGCGACCACGCCGGGGATCTCGCCCACGCCGTCTTTGGCGAGACGGGCGCCCTGCCGCACGCGCGGGCGCTGGAGCTGCCCGTCAAGGGCCTGCGCTTTCCCCCGGCCGATCTCCTGGCGGCCCTCCCGCAGCAGCTCTGGATGGTTGCCGCGGCAGAGGAGGCGTTGGCCGGCGTCGTGCCCGTCGCCCGCGAGCGGGCGGGGGTCTATGTCGGCATGCAGTGCGACGCGAGCATCGCGCGCTACGGCCTCCGCTGGCGGCTGCCTGCGATGGTCGCGCGCTGGCGAGATGCCGGGCTTGCGACGCCCTTCGCCGACGCCTGGCTCGCCGAGGCACGGGAGCAGGCCAACCCCGCCCTGACGGCGGCTGGCGTGCTGGGGACGCTGCCCAACGTGGTCGCGAACCGCCTCAACAGCCAGCTCGACTGGGGGGGACTCGGCTTCGCCGTCTCGGCCGAGGAACTCTCGGGGCCCGCCGCGCTGGCGCTGGCCTGTCGGGCCCTGCGCGCGCGCGAACTCGACGTGGCCGTCGTGGGGGCCGTCGACATGGCGGTCGAGCCCGCGCAGCAGGCGGCAGCCCGGGCCGCACTGGCGCCGGACCGGCACCGGCCCGGGGATGCTGCCGTGGCCTTCGTGCTGAAGCGACTGGCCGACGCCGAGGCTGCGGGCGACGCGATCCTGGCCGTGCTGCCCGATCACGGGGCTGCGCCGCCGGTGGGCTGGGAACTCAACCTCGATCGGGGGGGCGGGAGCCTCACCGGCCGGCTGGGCCATGCCCACGCCGCCTCCGGCCTGGTCCACGTGGCCGCGGCCGTCCTCGCGACGCGGCACCAGGTTCGCCCTATGCCGGATGGGCCTGCGGAGCCGCGGCTCGACGTCGGAACGGCGGCGGTGCAGGTGCGGACCGTCGGGATGGCTGAGGCCTCCGCCATGGTGGTCGTCGCCCCGCGCAGCGGCCAGGAGCCCGCGCCCTTGCTGTTCGCGCCGCCGCCCAGGCTCCACGTCTTCTCCGGGCGGGACCGGGAAGCCGTCCGCGAGGCCCTGAACGCCGATCGGGAGGGGGACGAGGGCCCGGCCAGGCTGGTGCTCGTGGCCTCTGATGCCCGGGAGCTCACGCAGCGACGGGAGCGGGCGCTGGCCTGGCTGGACGCTGGGGCGGAGGGACCGGCCGGGGACGGCCTGGCCTACATGGACGCCCCCCTGGCGGGCGAGGTCGCAGCCGTCTTCGGTGGCGCGGCGAGCGCGTACACCGGGATGGGGCGGGAGCTGTTGCTGGCCCTGCCGGAGTTGCGGACCGGACTGTCCCGTGCGTTTCCCGACGTCCACGGGGCGGCGGGCTGGATGTTCGACGCGCGGCGGGGGGCCCCCTCCCCGCTGGAGAAGCTGTGGGGCGCCTCGGCCCTGTGCCAGGCGCACGCCCACCTCACGCGGCACCTGCTGGGTGTGCCCTTCCAGGCCGCCATCGGCCTGAGCTCCGGGGAGACCAACGCGCTGTACGCCTTCGGCGCCTGGCAGGACATGGGCGAGCTTCGCCAGGAGTTCGAGGCCGCGGAGGTCTTCACGCGTCACCTCGGTGGGCAGTTCGAGGCCCTGCAGTCGGCATGGGCCGGCATGGGCCTCTCGCACCCCCATTGGAGCACGTGGCGGGTGGCCGCCCCCGCCGAGGTGGTCCGGCCGCTGCTGGCAGAGGTTCCCTTCGTGCACCTCACAATCATCCTCGGCCCGCGCGACGTCGTGATTGGCGGCCTGCCTGAGGCCTGTCGCCGCGTGCTGGCTGCGCTCGGGCCGGCGGTGGCCGCTGCACCGCTGGAGTACGACGTCGCGGTGCACGCACCCGAGGTGCAGGGGTTCTCGGAGGTCTGGCGGCGCCTTCACCGGCGTCCCACGTCCCCCGTGCCGGGCGTGCGGTTCTACACGCATGCCACGGGCGGCGCGTACGAGCCGACGGCAGATGCCGCGGCGGATGCCTTGCTGGGCCAGGCGCTCAAGACCATCGACTTCCCCGCACTCGTGGAGCGCGCCTGGCTCGAAGGCGTGCGGGTCTTCGTGGAGCACGGCCCCCAGGGGGGGCTCACGCCCCTGATCCGCCAGATCCTCGGGGACCGCCCTCACCTGGCCGTGGCCCTCGACCTGGCCTCGCAGCCCTCCGTCAGGCAGCTGGCAAACGCCTGCGCGGCCCTGGTGGCCGCTGGCGTGCCGGTCGACTGGGCTGCCCTGACCCGGCGCTGGGCTGCCGTGCAGCCTCCCGAGCCGCTGCCCGGGCCCCGGGTGACCTTCCTGGCCCACCGGTCTCCGGTCGTCTTGCCGCCGCTGCCCGCCGGGGAGGGGCGCAAGCCCGCCGCCAGCGACCTGCCTGCCGCCCCCAGCCTGCCGCCGGTGCTTCAGCCCTGGCCTCGACCGGTGGCTGCGCCCGCCCTCGACGCAGAGGGCCCGCCACCCGTGGCGGCGACGGCCCCCCACCGGGACGAGGGGAGCGCGGCTCGTTCCCGGCCAGCCGAAGCACCTTCCGGCGAAGGCGCCGGGCCGGCTCTCCCTGCCACCCCGCCGGCACCACCGCCGCCCCCCACCCGCGGGGAGCCGGCCCCTCCGCCCCCCACGCCTGCACCGCCAACCGTGCCCCTCCCTCCCCCGCCCCCCGGACCCGCCCCCCACACACTGATGCCGACCACCATGCCTGACGCCCCCTCGAACCCGACCCCTGCCCTGGCCTTTGCCCTGGAAGCTCACCGCCAGGCCCAGGAGGCCTACGCGGCCGTGATGGCCCGGCAAGCTGCGCTGCACCAGGCCTACATGGTGCAGTCCACGGCTGCGTTCCACGCCTTCCTGGCTCAGCAGCGGGGGGGTGGCGCCGCTGCGGCCGGCCCTGTGGGTGTTCCGGCGCAACCGGCACCCGAGCCGGTTGTCCAGGCGCCGCGCCCCGAGGTGGTCGCCCCGCCGCCCCCACCTCCTGCGCCTCCGGTGAAGCCCCAGGCTGCCGTGGCGGCCGAGCCGAAACCCGTGGCGCCCCCGACCCCGAGCGAGCCACGCGCCGCCGCCAGGCCGGAGCCCGCCTCGCCAGAGCCCAGCCGGCCCGTGCCGCCGCCCCCCGTGGCTGGCACCGTGCGGGTCAAGCCGGATCCCAAGACGCCTGTGGGGCCGGCCTTCGACCGGCAGCAGCTCGAGATCTTGGCGTCCGGCAAGATCTCGGACGTCTTCGGGCCCTTGTTCGCGCAGCAGGACGGCTTCCACCGCCAGGTGCGCATGCCCGAGCCGCCCCTGCTGCTGGCGGATCGCGTCACCGGCATCCGCGGCGAAGCCGGCTCGATGACCACCGGCACGATCTGGACGGAGACGGACGTCCGTTGGGATTCCTGGTACCTGCACCAGGGGCGGATGCCCGCCGGCGTCATGGTCGAGAGCGGCCAGGCCGACCTCCTGCTTATCTCCTGGCTGGGCGCCGACTTCATGAACCGCGGAGAGCGCGTGTACAGGCTGCTCGGCTGCGAGCTGACCTACCATGCCGACCCCGTCACGGGCTACGAGGTGCTGCCCAAGCCGGGTGAGACGCTCAAGTACGACATCCATGTCGACGGGCACGCCAAGCAGGGTGACATCCGCCTGTTCTTTTTCCACTACGACTGCCTCATCGACGGCGCCCCCCGGTTGACGGTGCGGCACGGTCAGGCGGGTTTCTTCACCGACGAGGAGCTGGCAAACTCGGGCGGCATCCTGTGGGACCCCGAGGAGACGCGTCCCGAGGGCGGTCGGGTGGACCCCCCGCGCTGCCTGACGGGCCGGCGCCGGTTCGAGACCCCGGACCTGGAGGCTTTTGCCGAAGGCCGGCTCGCCGACGTCTTCGGGCCAGGCTTCGAGGCCGCTCGCTCTCACGTGCGGTCGCCGCGGATGTCAGGCGGCTCGATGCGCTTCTTCGACGCCGTGACCCACCTGGACCCGCAGGGCGGGCCCTGGGGCCGCGGCTACATGCGCGCCACGCAGGCCCTGACGCCAGAGTCCTGGTTCTTCAAGGGGCACTTCAAGAACGACCCGTGCATGCCGGGCACGCTGATGTTCGAGGGCACGCTGCAGACCATGGCCTTCTACCTCTCGGCGCTGGGCTTTGGCCTCGAGCGCGACGGCTGGCGCTTCGAACCCGTGCCGGAGGTGGCTTACCTCATGCGCTGCCGGGGGCAGGCAACGCCGGCCGCGCGCCACGTGGTTTACGAGGTCTTCGTCGAGGAAGTCCACGACGGCCCGTTCCCCACGCTCTGGGCGGACCTCCTTGTCACGGTGGACGGCCTGAAGGCCTTCCACTGCCGGAAGATGGGGCTGCGCCTGGTGCCCGGGTTCCCGATGGAGGCGGAGCAGGGCCGCGTGGAGATCGTCGACGCGGGCCCCGTGGCCTTGCAGGACGGCTTCGCCTTTGGCCAGCGCTCGCTGTGGGCGTGCGCCTGGGGCAAGCCCAGCATGGCCTTCGGTCCGCAGTTCAAGGTCTTCGACGCCGGCAAGCGGCTGCCGCGGCTGCCGGGGCCCCCCTACCACTTCATGACCCGCATCAGCGAGCTCGATGGGCAACTCGGAGAGCCGCGCGTCGGCTCGAAGGTGGTCGCTGCCTACGACGTTCCGCCTGATGCCTGGTACTTCGCCGAGAACGGCAACCCCACCATGCCCTTCGCGGTGCTGCTGGAGGCCGCGCTGCAGCCCTGTGGCTGGCTGGCCTCGTTCATCGGCACCCCACTGCGGGCGGAGCCCGAGCTGTTCTTCCGCAACCTCGACGGCACCAGCACCCTGCACCGGGAAATTCTGCCCGATGCAGGCACGCTCTCGACCCACGTCACGCTCACCAAGCTCGCCCAGAGCGCCGGCATGGTGATCGTTGGCTTCGAGGTGCGGTGCTTCCTGCAGGACGCCCCCGAGGCCCCGGTCTTCGAGATGGACACGGTCTTCGGCTTCTTCCCCGGGGCCGCGCTGGCGAGCCAGGTCGGCATCCCGCCTGCGCCCGCTGAGGCGGAGGCCCTCGTGGAGCCTTCCGACTTCCGCGTGGATCTCGGACGCGAGTGGCGGCGCTATGGCGTTCCGGCCATCGCGAACAGCCGCCTGCGCCTGCTCGACCGCGTGACGGGCTGGTGGCCCGACGGCGGCAAGGCGGGCCTGGGCCGCGCCCGCGCCGAGAAGGACGTGGATCCGGGGCACTGGTACTTCCAGGCCCACTTCTTCCAGGACCCTGTGCAGCCCGGCTCGCTCGGCATCGAGGCCATGCTCCAGCTGCTGCAGATGGCGATGGTGGAGAAGGGCCTGGCCGCGGGCATCCGCAACCCGCGCTTCGAGCCCGTCGCCACGGGCGTGCCCATGACGTGGAAGTATCGCGGCCAGGTGGTGCCGAGTGCCCGCGTCGTCGTGGTCGAGGTGGAGCTCACCGACGTCGTCGTGGACGCGCACGGCGCCCGTGCCGTGGCCGAGGCCTGGCTCTGGGTCGACGGCATGCGCATCTACGGCGCCACGGGCCTCGGGATGCGGATCGTGGCCGGCGATGCGCCCCCGGTGCCTGACGGCGTGGACGAGGGAGCCTTCCGGGCCGTGATGGGGCCCAGCACGCCCCAGGCCGAGCCGGAGGCGCCCGGCGAGGCCGCGCCCGTGAGCGCTGCCCCCCCCATGGGCCCTGACGACGAGGAGCTGGATCCCGCCCGGGACACCTGGCTGCAAGACCACAAGCCCACCTATGTGCTCCCGGTGCTGCCGTTCATGTCGCTGCTCGACCGCATCGTCGGGGCGGCCCGGGCCGCCCGCCCCACCCACCATGTCATCCGGCTGGAGGGGGTGCAGGTGCACAAGTGGGTCGCGCTGCCGGGGGGCCCCCTGCGCCTGCGCCGCGCGGTCGAGGAGCAGCCGGACGGCAAGCTCCTCGTGACCATCCAGCGCTGGTGGGATGCCCCCAACCCGGCGCTGTCTCGCTTCGAGCCCGTGGCCACGGGCGTCGTCGAGACGGCCGCCGAGTGGCTGGAAGGCCCGCCCGTCTGGCTCCCGCCGGATGACGCCGAGCCGCAGCCCAACCCCTATGAAACGGGCGAGATGTTCCACGGCCCGACCTTCCAGATCCTGCGGGAGTGGGCCATCGGGTCTTACGGGTCGACGGCCACGCTGGACGCCGACGCCGACGCCCCGCTCGGCGCGTTGAACCAGATCCTGCTCGACGGCCTCACGCACGCCATCCCGTCGGCCAACCTGGCGCAGTGGAGCCCCGAGATCGGGGCGGACCAGGTGGGTTACCCGTCCAAGGTGCTGTCGATGACCCTGCACGGCCCCGCCCCGACCCAGGGCCTCGTGCGCTGTGAGGTCCGCTACACCGGCTTCCAGGACGGCCCCAGGTTCCCGCGCTTCGACCTGCAGCTCATCGCGGGGGACCGCGTGTGGGCGCAGCTCGAGCTGGTGTACATCCTGTTCCCGAAGGGCCCCCTGGGGCAGGCCTCGGGGCCGGACCGCCAGGCCTTCCTGGGTGAGCGCGCGCCCGTCCCGCACATGGGCCTCGCCCGCAGCGAGGGCGACACCACCCGGCTCTCGCCGCGGGAGGTGAAGGGCAGCGATTGGCTGCCCGGTACGCTGGCGCGCATCTACGAGGCTGAGGGGGACGTGGACGCCCTGACGCGCCAGATCGCCGCCAAGGAGCATGTCGGCTCCCGCCTCGGCGTCCACCCCTCTGAGGTCAAGCTCTCCGAGGACGGCAACGCGGCCAGCATCCCGGCGGCACCGCTGACGCGCGTCGAGGTCGAGGTCGAGGTGGCGCCCGGGGGCGAGGTGGCGGTGTCGGACGCCGGCGAGCCGTTGCTCGACATGACGCCCGTGCGCGAGTACTGGCGCGATCGCCTCGGGATGGGGCCCTGGCCCGGCGAGGATCTCTACTACGGGCTCGCGGAGCGCTACGTCGGGTCTGTGGAGCTCGAGGATCCGGACGCCTTCATGTATATGCACGGCCGTGGTGCGCTGTACCTGGCAAACCACCAGGTCGGCATCGAGTCGCTGCTGTTCTCGCTGATCATCTCGGCCCTCGGGGGCGTGCCCACCGGCACGCTCGCCAAGGTCGAGCACCGCGACAGCTGGCTCGGCCGCCTGATTGCCCACCACTTCGCCTATCCGGGCGTGGTGGACCCCGAGCTCATCATGTTCTTCGACCGGCAGGACCCCGCGTCGCTGCCGGGCATCCTGGCAGGGCTCCAGCCCCGCCTGGCGCTGGACGAGAAGTCGCTGCTGGTGCACGTCGAGGGCACGCGCTCGCTGGAGGCCAACCAGCCCGTCTCCCAGATCACCGGGGCTTTGATCGACCTCGCGCTGGAGGCCGAGGCCCCCATCGTGCCCGTGCGCTTCACGGGTGGCCTGCCGCGCAAGGCCTTGCGCGACCGGCTCGAGTTCCCCGTGGGGCACGGCAAGCAGGTGTACCACATCGGCCGCCCCATCTGGCCGGACGACCTGATGGCGATGGGCCTCGCGGAGCGCAAGCGGGTGCTGCTGGAGGCCATCAACGGGCTCGGCCCGCAGCCTGGCCGAGAGGAGCCCGGGGCGCCGAACGACGCCTTCGCCGCCGAGGTGGCGGGCTGGTGCGCGCGGATGCAGGTGGGCGAGGTGCCGGCGGCGATGTTCAAGACGCTGGAGCACCTGCAGGATCCCACGCCGGAGATGCGAGCCCTGGTCGCGGCGGTCCGCAAGGCCAAGCCCAAGAAGGCCCTGCAGGGCCTGCCGCAGGGGCCGTGGTTCGCCACGCTGGGGGACTGGCTGACGGGCCGCTCCGACATGCTGCAGGTGCCGGGCTCGGTGGGTGGGATGCATGTCTGAGGTCACCACCGTCTCCGGGCCCGAGGGCTCGGCGCCGCCCGCGCCGCGCCGTCGCAGCGGCCTGGCCTGGCTGCCGAACGCGATCACCCTCACCAACGCCCTGTGCGGCTTTGGCGCCGTGGTGGCCGTGGCTGGTTGGACGCCCGACCAGGGCTCGTTTCCCGTCGCGCTGTCCGCCTGGCTGATCCTGGGCGCCTGGGTGTGCGACATGGCCGACGGGACGGTGGCCCGCCTCACCGGCACCACGGGGCGCTTCGGGGCCGCGCTGGACTCGCTGTGCGACGTCGTGGGCTTCGGGGTGGCGCCCGCCTTCCTGGCAGGCACCCTTGCGAGCGCGGCGGGCTGGCCGTCCGTGGTGGCCTGGGCGCCTGCCCTGGTGCTGCTGAGCTGCGTGCTGGTGCGCCTGGCGCGCTTCGATGCCGAGGACGTCGAGGCCACCGGGCCTGACGGCCACCTCTACTTTCGGGGCCTGCCCTCGCCGGCGGTGGGGGTGCTGATCGCCACGTTGGGCCTGTGGTTCGCCCAGGTGGCCCGGAGCTACGGCATCGGCACCTGGGGGCCGGGCACCCTCGTGAACGAGGCCGTGTGGCTCGGGCAGGCGATGCCCCTCGTGGCGCTGCTGGCCGCGGGCCTGGCCGTCACGGTTTTGCCTTACCCGGACCTGCCCAAGCACTACATGAAGCGCCTCGCGCCCTGGTGGCAGCCCGTTGCCGTCCTCGGGGCGGCGGCGATCGTCGGCGTCGGGCCGGCTTTCTTCGCGTTCTTCCTGGGCTATGCCCTGCTCGGTCCCTGGCTGGGTCGGCGCGGGCGCCGCGAGGCCCGCCGGTCGTGAACGACCTCGAGCTGGCCCAGCGCTTCGTGACGACCCTGGCCGCCTTCGTGGCGGGGGGCGCCGCGACCATCGTCGCCGCCCGCCTGGCCGGCCGCCGCCGCGTCGCCGTGGCCCCCGCTGGCGGGGGCGAGGCGCCCGAGGCGGCCGCGCCCCCGCCAGCCGTGGTTCGCACGCCCATGTGGCTCCGGCTCGGCACCCTGCTCGCCCTCGCCGTGGCCGTGTTCGTGCCCGCCTACCTCGGCACTGCGGCCTGGACCGCGGTGGTGGGGCTGCTGGTGGCCGTGGGGCTCGGGGAGTTCTGGCGCATGCTCGCCGCTGCCGGCCTGGCCGCCCACCCGCTGGTGGGCTGGGGGGCTGGCCTGCTGCTGCCGCTGGCGGCTGGCCTTGGCGGGGCAACCTGGCTGACGCCTGCGCTGGTTCTCGCTTTCGCCGTCGTGGCCACGACGGCCCTCTTCGCCCGCCACGAGGCGCCCTTGCCCCAGCGGCTGGGCGGGACCTGGCTCGGCGTCTGCTACGTGGGCCTGCAGGGGGCCTTCCTGGTGCTCCTCCAGCGGGCCGGCGAGCAGGGGGCGGCGGCCCTCGGCGCCGGCGCCTTCGGGGTCCTGGTGTTCTTCCTGATGGTCGTGCAACTGGCCGACGTCGGTGGCCTGCTGGGCGGGGTACTTTTCGGGCGCCGCAAGCTCGTGCCGCGCCTGAGCCCTGGCAAGACCTGGGAGGGGCTGGCCGGCAGCGTGCTGGTCGCGCTGCTCGGCGCGTGGGCCTTTGCCTTCGCGCTGCCGGGCGTGCCCCTCGGCTGGCTGCTGGGCTTGGCCGCCGGGCTGGCGCTCGCCGGGCTGGTCGGCGATCTGCTTGCCTCAGGCTTCAAGCGCGCGGCCGGGCTGAAGGACTTCGGAGCCATCCTGCCGGGCCACGGGGGCGTGCTGGATCGCTTCGACGGCTACTTGTTCACGGCCCCGCTCGGCTGGGCCGCGCTGGAGCTGTGGCTCGTCCTGAACCGCTGATGGCGCGGCTTAACCCCCTGAGTCCGAGCCGCTGCCCAGGCAGGCCGTCGTCAGCAAGCCCTGCCGGGCCTCCTCCGACAGCTGCCGGAAGCAGGCCAACAGCTTCTGCTCGTCGGCCGTCAGGTCCGACACGACCGTGAAGCCGGCGAGCCGGAGCAAGGGGTCGGGGGGGACGGCGTAGATGCGGGCGAGCGCCCTCACGGTGTTGTAGCTCGGCTGGATCGCGCGCCCGGTGTGGGCGTCGACCCCCCTCTCGAGTTCTGCGAGGCGCGAGTGCGACATCCGCAACTGGCTGGCCACACTCCGCAGCGATAGTCCCCGCTGCTGGCGCATGGTCCGTAAAATTTGGCCGATGGTTTCTTTCTGCTCACCCACATCAAGTAGCATAAACCCGCACAGTGTGGCTGTCCGCACTGTTTCGCCCGTTTCGATTTGGTTATATGTGCGGGCCAGATATACGACGGGGCGTTCGTCGCTGGCCCGCCTGCCTCAGGGTGTGCGGCGTGCGATGGCCTCGCCTGCCCGGATCTTGACCTCGAGCCCCTGCGCCGAGTCTGCGACGAGGTCGGCGTCGAAGGCGAGGCGCCCGGGCTCGAACAGCATCACCACGGTGGAGCCCCCGTAGCGGAACAGGCCCTTCTCGTCGCCGCGCTCGACGCGGCCGGGGCGGGCCGTCTGGACGATGGTGCCGATCGTGATGGCGCCCACCTCCACGAAGGCGAGCCGACCGAAGTGGTCGCTGTCCAGGTAGGTCACGGCCCGCTTGTTGCGGCAGAACAGGTCCGGCACCTGGGCGAGGGCGATCGGGTTCACCGAGTCGTATCCGCCCGGCACTTCCCGCGTGGGGCCGAGGCTGCCGCCGTCCGGGAGGTGGAAACGGTGGTAGTCGGGCGGCGCCAGGCGCAGCACCAGCGCGGCGCCGCCGGCGAAGGCCTCGGCCTCCGGGGCGGAGTCGAGCAGGGCTGCCGGCGAGCAGGCCGTGCCCTTGATGGGCAGCCGGGTGTCGCGATCGAGGGTGGGGTAGACCAGCAGCTTGCCGTCGCCAGGCGCGCCGAACAGCGTGGGATCGGTGGGCCAGGTGCGGGCGCCTGGCTTCAGCTTGCGCGTGAAGAAGTCGTTGAAGTGCCTGTAGGCCTCCGCCGGCCGCTCGGCTTCGGCGAGGTCCACGCCGAACCGGGCGATGAAGGGGGCGATGAGGCGCCGGCTCGGGGGCGCGTCCATGCGCAGGCCGTAGAGGGTGCAGAACAGCTTGTTGTTCAGCAACCAGCGGAAGGTGAGGCGGCCGAGGGGCGCCTCGTAGAGCCAGCGGAGGGTGTCCTCCGCGAAGATGGGCTCGTCGATGACGGCGCCGCTGCGGCGGTCGCGGTGGCGCACGGGGGGGGCTTGCGTGCTGGACGGCGTCATGGGGTCAGGATACCATGGGGGCCCAGATGCCCACGCTTGCCCCGCCGCTGCTTCCCAGCCTCGACGCGCTGGACTTCCTGGCCGACATGACGGCGGCCGGGCGCCCGAGCAGGCTCACGCGGCGCACGGCGCCCCCGACGCGCACCCCGATCGCCGTGCCGCTGCCGGGCGGTGGCACCAACGCGGCCGACGTGTACCTGGGCGAGGGGGCCCCCCGGTGCGGGCTGCTGCTGGTGCCCGGCGTGGCCCGCGGCGGCAAGGACGAACCCCGTATGGTGGCGCTGGCGGGACGCTTCGCCAGGCTCGGCTTCGCGGTGCTCGTGCCGCACCTCGAGACGCTGAACGAGCTCAACGTCCGTCCCCACCACCGGGACCTGATCGTGGCGAGCTTCGCCCACCTGGCGGCGCGACGCGACTGGTGTCCGGACGGCCGGGCGGGCATCGGGGGGCTCAGCTTCGCGATGGGCACGGGCACGCTCGCGGCGCTCGACCCGGCGATCGCGCCGCTCGTGCGCTTCATCTTCTGCATCGGGGGCTACTTCGACATCCTGGCGCAGTGCCGCTACCTGACCACCGGCTGGCACCAGCCCGTGGGGCCAGGGGGAAGGCGGGGCGAGTGGGTGCGGACGCCGCCCGACCACTATGGCCGCTGGGTGATCGGCGCGAGCCTTGCCACGCACATCGGCGACCAGGTCTCGCAGCATGCGTTCCGGGCGATGGTCGAGCGGCGGTTGCCGGATGCCTCGGCCCCCCTCGACGAGTTGGAGGCCGCCCTGGCCGATCCCGACGCCCGGGCGCTGCTGGCTTACGTGGATCGAAACTCCCGGGAGGCCTACGAGGCGCGTTGGGATGCCCTGCCTGTGCGGATGCGGCAGGATCTGCACGACCTGGACGTCGCCACGCGCGACCTCTCGCCGCTGCGGGCCCGGCTGATCCTCGTGCACGGGCTCATCGACAACCTGATTCCGCCGGGCCAGAGTGCGGCGCTGCACCACGCGGTGCCGCCCGGACAGTCCCACCTGTACCTGGTGGGGGGCCTGCGCCACGTGACCATGCAGCGGCCCGGCCCGCTGTCCGTCTACAGGCTGCTGGCCGCCGTCACGGATTTGCTGAGCGAGCGGGCCGCGCCCTGAGGCCTATTGCGTTCAGACGCTGCCGGCGCCGGCCGGCTCGCCGGCGAGCACCTCGGCCCGCGGTGAGCGGCACGAGAAGCTGATGGCCGGGGGCACGTTGCGGAACGTCCACCGCCAGTGGAGGTCCGCGAAGTACTGCCCCAGGTGGCCCGTCATGAAGTGCGTGTACTGGTACAGCTGAAAGAGCCCGCCGGGCTTCAGCGCCTGGCAGGTCTCGCGCAGGATCTGGTGGCGCAAGTCGGCCGGCAACGAGGTGAACGGGAGGCCGGAGACCACCGTGTCGGGGGCGCCGAGGCCGTGGTCCTGCAGGTGGCGCCGCACCTCCGCGGCGCTGCCGTGGATCAGGATCAGGCGCGGATCCGAGAAGCGCGCCTTCATCTCGGCATGGAAGTCGTCCCCCAGCTCGATGCAGACGAGCCGCGCCTCGGGGTGCAGGCGCCGCAGTAGCTCGTCAGTGAACACCCCGGTGCCGGGGCCGTACTCGACGATGAGCCGCGCCGTCGAGAAGTCGATCTCGGACAGCATGGCAGCCACGAGGTGCCGCGAGCTGGGAAACAGCGATCCGACAGCCGTCGGGTTGGCCAGGAAGCCCTTGAAAAACAGCAGCGCCTCGCGCATCGGATCCCTTTCACGCTGGGGCCAGGGGGCCCCGAACGGGGCGAGCCGTCATTATAGCCGAACTAGGGCAGGTGGGCCCCCAGCACGGCGGCCCAGCGGCTGTAGCCCGCGGCCGAGAGGTGGAGGCCGTCCGCGCTCAGGCTATCCGCTGGCGCCAGGGCAGGGCGCAAATCGAGCCAGGCGGCGCCGAGGCCGGTCGCCAGCCCGGGCAACGCGTCGTTCACCGCGTCGATGCGGGGCTGGTGGTGGGCCCCCACCACCTCGGGGGCGACGGGCAGCAGGCTCTGGACCAGCAGCGGCGTCTGAGGGGCTGCGGCCCGGAGGTCTCCGATCAGGTGCCGGAGGTCGCCCAGCACCGCGTCCGGGCTTCGCCCGGCGAGCAGATCGTTGATGCCGATCAGCACCGCGATCGCCCGGGGCGGCCCGGCGACGAGGGGGGCGAGGCGCTGCCGCACCCCTGCCACGGTGTCGCCCGCGATGCCCCGGTTCAGCACCAGGAGCCCCGGCAGCAGCTCGGTCCAGGGCCCGAACTCCGTCAGGCTGTCGCCCACCAGCACGACGTGCGAGCGCGTGGCCGGGTGGGCCGCGTACAGGTCGGCGCGTGTCTGCCAGTGCGGTGAAGGCCCAGCCGGCTCCGTCGGCTCCAGCCCCAAGAGCCCCCGTGCCAGCCTTTGCGCCCGTCGCCAGCCACCCTTGGTGTGCACCAGGGCCCCCACAGCCACCAGCCCAGCCACGTTCAGGCCCAGCGAGGCCCACATCCAGCCCGCCTGGCTCACGGCGTGGCCGCTCCCGTCATGGGGCCACAGAGGCCTCGAACTCGGTGACGAGCTCGTCGATGTAGGCCAGGCCCTCGAGCCAGATTGCCGGCCGACGCGGATCGAGGTCCACCTTGGCGAGCAGGGCTCCGATCGGCAGCGAGGTGCCCGCCTCCAGCAGCGAGAGGTACTTCGGCACGAAGGCCTGCCCCTCGGCCCGATGCTGGCGCAGCAGGGCGTAGACCAGCAGCTGGCCGAAGGCGTACGCGTAGTCGTAGAACGGGTGGCTCAGCAGGTGGTGGAACGTGACCCACTCCCAGCAGTCATGGTCGCCGAGCTCCACGGCGTCGCCATACATCGACGTGATGCGGTCCGTCCAGATCCCGCAGTAGGCCGAGGCGGGCAGGCTGCCCGCGTGGCGCCGCGCGTAGGACAC
Source organism: Candidatus Sericytochromatia bacterium (assembly GCA_035285125.1). Lineage (GTDB taxonomy): Bacteria > Cyanobacteriota > Sericytochromatia > S15B-MN24 > JAQBPE01 > JAYKHL01. Next base: position 34,285 of record JAYKHR010000091.1, read on the forward strand.
CAGCTGGAACCGCGTGAGGGCGACGGCCTTGAAGATCTTCAGGATGGCGGACTCGATCTGGCTGCCCAGCAGGGCCTGCCGCACCTCCTGCCGCACCTCGAGGGCGAGCAGGCGCTCGAAGGTGAGTGTCTCGGCGAAGGTGGACGGCGTCTCCATGAACAGCGTCAGCCGGTCGGCGTTGGTGATATTGTGGTGCCTTCCCCCGATCACGTTGTGGACGCCGTGACCCATTTCGTGGGCCATCACGATCACGTCCTTGAGCGTGAAGTTGTAGTTCAAGAAAAGGTAGGGGTGGAAGACCGGGCCCGCGCTGAGGCAGTAAGCCCCGGCGCGCTTGCCCGTGCGCGAGAAGGCGTCGATGTAGCGGTCGTCGAAGAAGCCCCGCGCCACGTTGCCCATGTCTTCGCTGAACGAGCCGAACGAGTCGATGACGATGTCTCGGCCTTCCTCGAAGGAGATGAAGCTGGAACTCCCGGGGTAGATGGCGCGGATGTCGTGGCCGCGCAACACGGGCAGGCCCAGCAGCCGGGCCTTCGCGCGGAAGTAGCGCTGCACGAGCGCGTGCTGGGACTCGACGGCATCGAGCAGCACCTCGATGGCCTCGGGGGCGAGGTTCTCCTCCGCACACAGGGGGGCGAGGGGGTGGTCGTAGCCGCGCAGCGTGATCTTGTGGCGCCAGTTCTCGAACAGCGCGTTGTACACGAAGGTGAGCACGCGGGCGTGCTGGGCGTGCAGGCGGAGCGTCTCGTTGAAGGCAGCCTCGCGCTCCTCCCGGTTGCCGACCTCGCGGATGGCATAGGCCTGGGAGATGGTCATCTCCTCCGGGTGCCCCGGGAGGTCCAGCCGGACGCGAAAATCCGCGGTGGTCTCGAAGTAGAGCTGCGACCAGGCCTGCGCGCTTGTGACGTCCTTCATGGCCAGGATCTTCTCGGAACGCTCATCGAGGGCGTGGGCCGCCTGGCGGCGAAGCCGACCCAGGTGGTCCCGGTAGAGCGCGAGCTCCGGCGCTGCCTGCAGCCGCTCGAAGGCCTCGTCCGTCATCCGCTGCAGCTCGATCTCGACGAACATCGCCTCCTGGCGGATGTCGGGCAGATCGCCCTGGACGCGGGCGTAGAGGTTCTTGTTGGCCTGGGTTTGGGTGTCCGCGGAGAACAGGAGGTAGGCATAGCCGAACAGCCTGGCGAGCACCGCCGCGAGCTCGTCGCAGCGGTCGAGCACCAGTCGCAGTTCGGCGGGCGACAGCTCGGCCACCTGCCCCGCATAGGCAGCCTGGAGCGTCCTCGCGAGCTTGCGGGCCTCGTCGAGGTCAGCCTCGATGCGCGGGTCGTCCGGCGCGGCATACAGCCGCGACAGATCCCACTGGTACGGGGCGTCGGAGGCTTCCGACTCTAGGTCAGGATGGAGGGTCATCGATGGGCGTGGTGGCCGGCGGCGCAAGGGCGCTCACCTGCCTGCATTGTTCCCAGGCAGCGGCCGTTCCTCTCCGATGGCGTGGGGCGCCCGCATCACGGATAGAAATACAGGATCCTGCCCTTGCTGCCACCTTCAGACACGTAGCAAGTCGCTTGCTGTTCGCCGTCCCCGACGTCCTCGAGGAACCAGACCACGTCGAGTGGCTCTCCCAAGGCGGTGTCGCCTTCGTCGTCCGTCGGCCGCGGCGCCCCGGCCCCCCCCGCCACCGTGGTCACCGTCCCGTCCTGCGCCACGCGCCGGATGCACCGGTTGCCCCGGTCCGCCACGTACAGGTTGCCGTCGCGGTCCACACCCAGCCCCTGCGGCGACGAGAACTGCGCTGTGCCGCCCGGGCCGTCCAGGTGCCCCGCAACGGAGCCGGCCAGCGTCGTGACGGTGCCGTCTGTGTGGACCCGACGGATGCGGTGGTTGCCGGTGTCGGCCACGAGCAGGTCGCCTCTGAAATCGACGGCCAACCCCGTGGGGCCGTTGAAGCGCGCCTCCGGTCCGACGCCGTCGGCGAAGCCGGGCACCTCGGCCGAGCCCACCCAGACCTCGGAGATCTCCCCTGTGCCCGACCAACGTCGGATGCCGTGTTGGTTCTGGGAGGTGGTGTAGAGCGTGGTGCCCTCCTGGTTCGTGGCGAGGTGACGGGGGGCGCGGAAATTCACCGCGATCCCGCCGAACCGAACAGGCTCCGGCGGCACCGACTTAGGCCGGGACGACTGCCAGACCTCGTTGCCGCCAGAGGCCGTGACGAAGAGCTGGCCTCCCCCAAACGCCAGGTCCCAGGGGGCTGACGGGCCTCGGTCTTCCCAGCCCAGCACCCCGAGGTTATTGTCCTCCCAGATCCTGATAACCTGGTTGCCTGCCGCGTCCGCCGCATAGAGCCAGCCGTCGGGCCCCTCCGCCAGGCTGCCGAGGCCCCCGACGGCCACGTCGGCTTGCCGGAAGGCTGCGGGCTTGACGTAGGGATAAATCCGGGCGGGCAGGAGGGGGGGCAATGGCCCGCCATCCCCTCCCGGTTGCTGGCTGGTTGCACCGTCCGGGGCGTCCTCGTCATCGGGCGGTGTCGTGGCCTCGCCCGAAGCCCCCAAGGCATGGCCCCGCTCGAGCGCCTCCACCTTGGCCGACAGCCGGGACACCTCGGCCCGCAGCTCCCCGACCAGGCCGCGCAGCTCGTCGACGTCCTGTGCCAGGCGGGCCATCGCGGCCCGCACGGCCAACATGTCCGTGAAGTCGGGCAGGCGGTCCGCCGTGACGCTGCGTGCCGTGAGCTCGGTGGCCGTGCGAAACGTGGCCGGGTTGAACCCGCCGAGGTCGCCGCCCTTGAGCCCCTCGATGAGGTTGACGGTCACGAGGGTGGTCGCGTGGTCGAGCACCGTCGACGCCCCGGCCTCCGTGACGCGCACGAGGCTCCTGAAGATGCCGCGCTTGCCACCGGTGGCGGGCACCTCGGCCACCACCATGAAGGTGCCGGTCGGCGCGTTCCGCAACCTGAACCTCCCTTGCGGGTTCGTCACGGCGGGTGGCGCGGCCGGGATGGCCTGGCCCCCCGCGTCTGCCAGGTAAACGCGAGCGCCACGCAGCTCGCGCAGATCCAGGCCTAGCAGCCGCCTCGCCGCAGCAGCCGTCGGGCGGAGCGTGCCGCCGTCCACGCCAATCAGGGTGCCGCCATCTGGGCCCACGAGCTGTGCCGGCACGCGCACCACGCCCAGGACCTCCGTGACGCGGGCTGCGACCCCGGGGCGCGCCTGGGCCTGGGGCGCCCCACCGGGGGGCGCCCCAGGCTGGCAGGCCAGCACGGCCAGGGCCGCGCCAAGCACCCCGAGATGCCGGATGTCGTTCAACATTGCGAGCCTCCAACGGAACCCATACCCGGGGCGCGCCCGCGCCCCGCACCCCACACCGAGCCCGGCATCCGCATGACGATGCCGGCGAGGCCGAGGCCCGCCTGGCGACCACCGCCGTGGCCTCGCCCCGGCCGCAGCCGCGAGGCCGGCGCGCCCTCCGGCTGGCCGACGGGGTGCGGACGCGCTACGATGTTGGCCCGAGGAGGTCCCGCAGATGCCCGATGAGACGACGCCTTCCCAGCTTGAAACTGCCACCCTCGGCGGCGGCTGTTTCTGGTGCAGCGAAGCCGTGTTCGGCGCTTTGCAGGGCGTGACAAGCGTCATCTCCGGTTACGCGGGTGGCCACACCGACGGCCCGACCTATCAAGAGGTCTGCAGCGGCAGCACGGGGCATGCCGAGGTGGTTCAGGTGACTTTCGAGGCCTCCCTCGTCAGCTACCTGGAGGTGCTGGAGGTGTTCTTTGCCACGCACGACCCGACCACCCTGAACCAGCAGGGGGCGGACGTGGGCACGCAGTACCGCTCTGTCGTGCTCGCGCACGGTGAGGCGCAGGCCGAGGTCGCCCGGGCCTTGATCGCCTCGCTCACGGCCGAGCGGCTGTTCGACCGGCCCATCGTCACGGAGGTCGTGCCGTTCGAACGGTTCTGGCCCGCGGAGGCCTACCACCAGGGCTACTTTGCGCGCAACCCGCAGCAGCCCTACTGCGCGGCGGTTGTGAGCCCGAAGCTCGCGAAGTTCCGCGCGCGGTTCCGGGACCGCCTCAAGGCTGGCTCGCCGGCTTGACTCGTTTCACTTTTAGAATCATTATAAATTGAGGCTGCCGCAGGCGGCTCGTCTTCCCGCACCGGCCAGAGGGGGCGCCGCGATGGACGTCTTCAAGCCCAGTTGCCTGTCGCCGGCTCAGATCGAGTCCGTCCTGCGCGCTCGGGGCATCCAGCCGACGGCCCAGCGGATCGCGATCGGGCGCTACGTGCTCTGCGAGGCTGACCACCCGACGGCCGAGCACGTGAAGCAGTGGGTGGACGGGAACTTTCCGAAGATCTCGCTGGCGACGGTGTACAACACGCTGAGGGCCTTCGTCGAGGCGGGCCTCCTGCGGGAAGTGCGCCTGCCCGACCGCGACGCCGTCGTCTTCGACAACCTGACCAGCCCCCACCACCATTTCCTGGACGAGGAAACGGGCACCGTGCATGATCTGCCTCTCGACGCCGTCGAGGTGAAGGTCCTCGTGGGCCCCGAGTTCGACGTCCGGACTGCCACCGTCCTGGTCCGCGGCACCCGTCGCGCGCCGGAACCCGCCACGGAGCCATCCACGTGATCCACAACGTCATCATCATCGGCGCCGGCCCTGCCGGCTACACCGCCGCCATCTACGCGGCCCGCGCCAACCTGGCGCCCGTCATGTTCGAGGGGCCACAGCCCGGCGGCCAGCTCATGATCACCACCGACGTGGAGAATTACCCGGGCTTCCCTGACGCCATGACCGGTCCTGAACTCATGCAGCGCTTCCGCGCTCAGGCCGCTCGCTTCGGCACCACCCTGATCTCCGACCTGATCACGCGGGTGGACTTCTCCGAGCGTCCGTTCAAGGTGTGGGACACCAAGGGGGCCGAGCACCGGGCGCAGGCCGTCATCATCGCCACGGGCGCGAGCGCCCTCTGGCTCGGCCTCGAGTCCGAGACGCGCCTGCAGGGGCGGGGCGTCTCCGCCTGTGCCACGTGCGACGGGTTCTTCTTCCGCGGCAAGCACGTCGCCGTGGTGGGCGGGGGTGACACCGCCATGGAGGAGGCCAACTACCTGGCCCAGATGTGCAGCAAGGTCACGGTCATCCACCGTCGGGACCAGCTGCGCGCGAGCAAGATCATGCAGCAGAGGGCCTTCGACAACCCCAAGATCGAGTTCCGCTGGAACAGCGCCGTGGACGAGATTCTCGGGGACGACCTCGTCACCGGCGTCCGCCTCAAGGACACCCTGACGGGGGCCCTCAGCGAGGTGCCGCTGCAGGGCGTCTTCATCGCCATCGGGCACAAGCCCACCACCGACCTGTTCCAGGGACAGCTCGAGCTCGACCCCACCGGGTACATCCGCGTCACGCCCGGGGCGACCCGGACCAGCGTCGAGGGCGTCTTCGCCGCTGGGGATGTGGCAGACTCCGTTTATCGCCAGGCCGTCACGGCCGCCGGCACCGGCTGCATGGCCGCCATCGACGCCGAGCGTTGGCTCGCGGCGAACGTCCATGCGGCGGTGGCCCACCCCGCGCCAAGCCCCGCCTGAGGGCGGCCTGGTGCACCCCCCGTCGTAGCCCCACCACGCAAGGAGGACCCATGCTGCAGCCGACCCACCAGGCCCCCGAGTTCAAGGCCCAGGCCGTCGTCAACGGTCAGTTCAAGGACCTTTCGCTCGCCGACTACCGCGGCAAGAACGTGATCCTGCTGTTCTACCCCTTGGACTTCACGTTCGTGTGCCCCACGGAGATCCTGGCCTTCTCCGACCGCATCGAAGAGTTCCGCGCCCGGAACACCGAGGTGCTCGGCATCTCGACGGACTCGGCCTTCTCGCACCTGGCCTGGACCAACACCCGGCGCGAGGAAGGTGGCATCAAGGACCTCGCCTACCCCCTCGTCGCCGACTTCACCAAGGCCATCTCGCGCGCCTACGGCGTGCTGATGGAGGAGGCGGGCTTGGCTTATCGCGGCCTGTTCCTGATCGACAAGGCCGGGACCATCCAGCACATCACGATCAACAACCTGCCGCTCGGCCGCTCCGTGGAGGAGGCGCTCCGCATGGTCGACGCGCTGACGCACTTCGAGCAGCACGGCGAGGTCTGCCCGGCCGACTGGCGGCCCGGCAAGCGCGCGATGGTGGCGGACGTCGAGAAGTCCAAGGCCTACTTCCAGGAGGCGGCTGCCGTCGGCGCCCGCTAACCAGCTGGTTCAAGGGGCTCGGCCAGGCGGCCGGGCCCCCTTTTTTTATGGCTGCGGCTGCGCGGGCGGGTGGCTCAGGCAGGGCTTCGCAGGCTGGCCAGCGCGGCCAGGAAGCGGCCGGCGATGGCCTCGGCGGCCCCCGGCCGGAGCTCGTAGTAGGCCATCTCCGGGTCCCCGAGATCGCACTCGGTGAGCCAGCCAGCGTCGACGTCCACGCCGCCGCGCCCCGGGCCCCGCCGCAGCACCCAGATGGTCCCCGTGGCGTCGCAGAAGTCGAAGAACGGCTCGTAGGTGAGCCCGTCTCGCTTGGGAAAGAGCAGGCCAACCCCCCGACCCTCGCGATCGAGGCGGGTGAGGATGCGCTGCAGAAAGCCGAAGACCGGGTCCTCGTTGCCGGGCAGGCGGGCCCCGCCCACGTGGCCGGCCCCCTCCAGCACGGCGTCCACGAGGGTGGCGCCGAGCACCTCCCGCAAGGGGGCAACGTCGTCGTGGCTGGAGGCTGTCATCGCGCCATTGTACCGCTCCGAGCGCCGGACCAACGAGGCCGTCCAGGCAGGGCGTCGCGGCCAGGCCCCCGGGCTTGGCCGCCAGGCGGCCCGTGGGGGGGACGGCGAGCCGGCCGCGGGCCCGCTGCCGGCCTTGGACAACGGCGGCCTCGGGGCGTAAAGTATAGGGTGTCAATCGGTTCCAGGTGGAACCGACCGCCGCGACCCACCGCCCTCGCCCGCGCGGGAGCCTGCCATGCCCGACCTCCAGACCATTCTCGACGGCGCGAACGCGCCCTTCCTCGAGGCCCTCTACGAAGACTACCTGGCCGATGCGGCCTCCGTGCCGGATGACTGGCGCCGGTTCTTCGACAGCCAGCGGGCCGGTGCCGCCGACGTGCCGCACTCGGAGGTGGTCGCCACCTTCGCCGAGTTGTCCCGTGCCGGCATCAGCGCCGCCCCTGCAGCCCAGGCGGGTGCCGCTCCGAGCGAGGAGGCCCTCGTGCGGGCTTTCGTCGAGTTCGGCCACCTCGGCGCGGCGTTCAACCCGCTCGAGGCACCGCCCCGCGTGGCGGAGCTCGACCCTGCCCACCATGGCCTGGACCCCGCGGCCCACGCCGACCTCGTTGCCCGCCTGGGACGCGCCTGGTGCGGCCCCATCGGCTTCGAGGTCGCTCATGTGCCCGCCGCCGAACGCGCCTGGCTCGCGTCCCGCATCGACGCGTGGGGCGGCTCGCGCGTCGCCGACGCGCCCACCCGGCTGCGGGCCCTCAACCGGCTCACGGCCGCCGAGGGGCTTGAACGCTACCTGCATAAGCGCTACGTCGGCCAGAAGCGGTTCTCGCTCGAGGGCGGAGAGGCCCTGGTGCCGATGCTCGACCACCTCATCCAGCGGGGTGGGGCTGCGGGCGTCCGTGACGTCGTCATCGGCATGGCCCATCGTGGGCGGCTGAACGTCCTCGTGAATATCATGGGCAAGCAGGCCAGCGACCTGTTCGCGGAGTTCGAGGGCAAGAAGAGCCTGGCGGCTCATCTGGCCGGGGACGTCAAGTACCACGCGGGCTTCTCGTCGGACGTGCCTTCCCCGGGGGGCCCGGTGCACCTGTCCTTGGCCTTCAATCCGTCTCACCTCGAGATTGTGGGGGCCGTGGTCGAGGGCAGTGCCCGTGCCCGGCTGGACCGGCGGGACGACGCCTCGGGCGTGAGCGTGCTGCCGGTGCTGATCCACGGCGACGCTGCCGTGATCGGGCAGGGCTGCGTGGCCGAGACCCTCAACATGGCCCAGTTGCGGGGCTTCCGCACGGGTGGGACGGTCCACGTCGTGGTCAACAACCAGGTTGGCTTCAGCGTCAGCGATCCGCGCGACACCCGCACCAGCCGCTACTGCACGGACGTCGGCAAGATGATCGATGCGCCCGCGTGGCACGTGAACGGCGACGACATCGACGCGTGCCTGTTTGCCATGGAACTCGCCCTCGACTACCGCCAAACCTTCGGCAAGGACGTCTTCGTCGACCTGGTGTGCTTCCGGCGGCATGGCCACAACGAGTCCGATGAGCCGCGGGCCACGCAGCCGCAGATGTATCACCTCATCGATGCCCACCCCGGCACCCGGCAGGTCTTCGCCGACAAGCTCGTGGCCGCTGGCGTCGTCGGCGCTGAGGACGCCAGCCGCCTGGTCGACCAGATGCGGGACCTGCTCGACCTCGGCACCCGCACGATCGAGGCCCACGAGGCGGGCGCGTCTTCGCCCGTGGCGCAGGCCTGGGCCCCCTACGTCGCAGGGGCTTCGGACCTCTCGGCCACGGTGGAGACGGGCGTCGCCCTCGACCGGCTCCTCGGCCTCGGGCGCTCCCTGACCACCTTGCCGGAAGGCTTTGTCGCGCACAAGCGCATCCAGGCCGTCCTGGACGACCGCAAGAAGATGCTGGTCGGCGACCTGCCCGTCGACTGGGGCTTTGCGGAGAACCTGGCTTACGCGTCCCTGTTGACGGAGGGCCACCCCGTGCGCCTGACGGGTCAGGACAGCGGTCGGGGCACGTTCTTCCACCGCCATGCCGTCGTGCACGATCAGCGGACGGGCGTGTCTTTCCTGGACAAGGCCTTCGTGCCTCTGGCTCACCTGGAGGCCGGGCAGGCTCGCGTCGATGTCATCGACTCCACGCTCTCCGAGGAGGCCGTGATGGCCTTCGAGTACGGCTATGCCACCACCAACCCCCGCGCGCTCGTGATCTGGGAGGCCCAGTACGGGGACTTCGCCAACGGGGCGCAGGTCGTCATCGACCAGTTCATCGCGGCCGGCGAGACGAAGTGGCAGCGGCTGTCCGGGCTCGTGCTGATGCTGCCGCACGGCTATGAGGGGCAAGGGCCGGAGCACTCCTCCGCGCGGCTGGAACGCTACCTCTCGCTGTGTGCGGAGGACAACCTCCAGGTGGCGGTGCCTAGCACCGCGGCTCAGATGTTCCACCTGCTGCGCCGTCAGGTGCGCCGGAACCTTCGCAAGCCGCTCGTGATCATGAGCCCCAAGAGCATGCTGCGCCTCAAGTCGGCGACCTCCACCTTGCAGGACCTCGCCCTGGGGCGGTTTCACGAGGTCATCGGCGACGAACGCCAGCCGGCTCAGGCAGAGCGCGTCGTGCTCTGCAGCGGCAAGCTCTACCACGACCTCGCCGAGGCGCGAGAAAAGCGCGGCCTGCGCGACGTCGCGATCATCCGCATCGAGCAACTGTACCCGTTTCCGTCCCGCCGCCTCGTGACCGAACTGGCGGCCTATGCCGCCGCCAAGACGGTGGTCTGGGCGCAGGAAGAGCCCACGAACAACGGCGCCTGGATGTGGATCCGCGACGAACTCCACGCCGCGTTGGCCCCTGGCCAGTCGCTCGTGTACGCGGGCCGGCCTGCGGCGGCCTCCCCGGCCGTCGGCAGCCTGGCTCGCCACAACGAGCAGCAGGCGGCGCTCATCGAGGCTGCCCTCGGCGGTGCCCGCGTGGGTGCGCCGGAAACGGCCAACGCCTGACGCACACCTCTCCTCGCGCGACTCCCAGCCGCCTCGCACCCACCATCGCACCCGCAACCCCGTAAGGAGCGCATATGGCCGTCGAAGTCAAAGTCCCCCCCTTTTCGGAGTCCATCTCCGAGGGCACGCTCGTCTCGATCAAGAAGAAGGTCGGGGAGCGCGTCGAACGGGATGAGGTGCTCGCGGAGATCGAGACCGACAAGGTCGTGCTCGAGGTGAACGCACTGCAGGGCGGGGTGGTCACGGGCCTCTCCAAGGCCGAGGGGGACGTGGTTCGCAGCGGCGAGGTCATCCTGACGATGGAGCCTGGTGCCGCGGGGGCCTCGCCTGCCGCGGATGCCCAGCCTGCTCCGGCCGCCACGCCGGCCCCTGGCGTCACGCCGGCGCCGGCCCCGACGCCTGCCCCCACCCCGGCGCCCGCGCCGAGCGCGCCATCGGCCGCAGAGGCCCACGGGCCGGCCGTCCGCAAGCTGGCGGCCGAGGCCGGCGTCTCGCCCGCCGAGGTCGCGGGCACCGGGAAGGGTGGACGCGTCACGAAGGGCGACCTGGTCGCCCACCTGACGGCGGGGCCGAAGGGAGCCCGCGTCGAGCAACGCGTGCCGATGACACGCATCCGGGCGCGGATTGCCGAGCGGCTCAAGGAGGTCCAGAACACGGCTGCGATCTTGACCACGTTCAACGAGGTCAACATGCAGCCGGTGATGGACCTGCGCAAGAAGTACCAGGACGTCTTCACCAAGAAGCATGGCGTCAAGCTCGGCTTCATGAGCTTCTTCGTCAAGGCCGTCACGGAGGCCCTCAAGGCCTACCCCGTCATCAACGCGACGGTCGACGGCAAGGACATCGTCTATCACGCGTTCTTCGACGTCGGCATCGCGGTCTCGACGGAACGGGGCCTCGTGGTGCCCATCTTGAGGGATGCCGACAAGATGAGCCTCGCGGACATCGAGAAGGCCATCGTGGCCTACGGCGAGAAGGCCCGGGCGGGCAAGCTCGGCCTCGACGACCTCCAAGGCGGCACCTTCAGCATCACCAACGGCGGCATCTTCGGCTCGATGCTCAGCACGCCGATCCTCAACGCCCCGCAGAGCGCCATCCTTGGGATGCACAACATCGTGGAGCGTCCCGTGGCGGAGAACGGCCAGGTGGTGATCCGGCCGGTGATGTACCTCGCGCTGTCCTACGACCACCGCATCATCGACGGCTCCGAGGCCGTCCAGTTCCTCGTGAAGGTGCGCGACGCCCTGCAGGACCCCACGCGCCTGCTGCTCGAGGTGTAGCCCAGTGGAACGCTTCGACGTCATCGTCATCGGGGGCGGCCCCGGGGGCTACGTGGCCGCCATCCGGTGTGCCCAGCTGGGCCTCAAGACGGCCTGCGTGGACGCCTGGACACGGAACGGCAAGGGCAGCCTCGGCGGCACGTGCCTCAATGTCGGCTGCATCCCCTCCAAGGCCCTGCTCGACAGCTCCGAGCGCTACGAGCAACTGCTGCACGAGTACACGCACCACGGCATCGAGGTGAAGGGTGAGGTGGTCCTCGATCTTGCGAAGCTGCTGGGGCGCAAGGACGCCGTGGTGGACAAGCTCACGGGGGGCATCCAGTTCCTCTTCAAGAAGAACAAGGTGACCTCGTTCCACGGCAAGGGCCGCTTGGTGGCTCGCGAAGGCGACGCCTGGCGCGTCGACGCCGCGGGCACCGAGGTCCTTGCGACGCACGTGATCCTGGCGACGGGCTCCGTGCCCCGCAGCCTCCCCCTCGCGCCGTTCGACGGCGTCAAGGTGGTCGACAACGAGGGCGCCCTCTCCTTCCCCGCCGTGCCGCAGCGCCTCGGCGTCATCGGGGCCGGCGTCATCGGGCTCGAGCTTGGCAGCGTCTGGCGGAGGCTCGGCGCTCACGTCACCGTGCTGGAGGCTGCGCCGGCGTTTTTGGGGGCTGCCGACGAGGCGATCGCGAAGGAGGCTCAGCGCGAGTTTACGAAGCAGGGGCTGGCGTTCCACCTCGGCATCCAGCTGCAGGCCGTCGACGCCAGTGGCCCTGGCGTGGTGGTCCGCTACCAGGAGGGCGAGGCCGTCCGGACGCTGGAGGTCGACCGCCTGATCGTGTCGGTGGGGCGCGTGCCCTACACCCAGGGGCTCGGGGCCGAGGCCGTTGGTCTGGCCCTCGACGCGCGGGGCTTCGTCACCATCGACGCCCACTGGCGCACCAACCTCCCGAACGTCTGGGCCGTCGGGGATGTCGTGGGCGGCGCCATGCTGGCGCACAAGGCCGAGGACGAGGGTGTCGCCGTCGCGGAGACGATCGCGGGCCAGGCCGGCCACGTGAACTACGACGCCATGCCCTGGGTCATCTACACCAGCCCCGAGATCGCCTGGGTGGGCCGCACCGAGCAAGACCTCAAGGCTGCCGGGGTGCCCATCCGCTCTGGCCGCTTTCCCTTTGCCGCCAACGGCCGCGCCCTCGGCCACGGGGATCCCCGCGGCTTCGTGAAGGTCATCGCCCACGCCGAGACCGACGAGATCCTGGGCGTGCACATGATTGGCGCGAACGTGTCCGAGTTGCTCGCGGAGGCCGTGGCCCTGATGGAGTTCCGGGCCTCGGCAGAGGACCTGGCGCGCACCACCCACGGCCATCCGACGCTGTCGGAGGTGGTCAAGGAGGCGGCGCTGGCCGCCATCGGGCGGCCGCTGCACGCCTGACGGCCCCCCACCCTTTCGGCAGCAGGTTTCAGCCCCCTCTCCCGCCGGGAGAGGGGGCCGTGTGTGAATGGGAGAGGGCTGCTCGGGTCAGGCCTTTGCAGGCTCTCGCAGCTCGCGCCGCAGGATCTTGCCCACGTTCGACTTCGGCAGCTCGCTGCGGAACTCGACCTTGCGCGGCACCTTGTAGGCCGTGAGGTGCTCGCGGCAGTGCGCGATGACCTCCTCCTCGGTGAGCGAGGCGTCGCGCTTGACCACGAAGGCCTTCACGGCCTCGCCCGAGCTCTCGCTGGGCACGCCGATGACGGCGACCTCGAGCACCTTGGCGTGCCTCGCGATGACGTCCTCGATCTCGTTGGGGTACACGTTGAAGCCCGACACGAGGATCATGTCCTTCTTTCGGTCCACGATCTTGAAGAATCCGCGCTCGTCCACCACGGCCACGTCTCCCGTGTGCAGCCAGCCGTCGATGAGCACCTTGGCCGACTCGTCCGGCCGGTTGAAGTAGCCCTGCATCACCTGGGGCCCGCGCACGCAGAGCTCCCCCGGCTGGCCTGGCGCCACCTCGCGGTTGTCGTCATCCACCAGCTTGATTTCGGTGGAGGGCACGGGCATGCCGATGGTGCCGATGCGCTCCGAGCCGTCGATGGGGTTCACGGACACGACGGGGGAGGACTCCGTCAGGCCGTAGCCCTCGACGAGCGCCGTGCCCGTGGTCGCCTTCCATCGCTCTGCCACGGCCTGCTGCACCGCCATGGCGCCCGCAACGGCGAACTTGAGGTGCGGCACCGTCTGCTTCGAGAACCCGGCGTGGTTGAGCATCCCGTTGAAGAGGGTGTTCACCCCCGTCATGATGGTGACGGGCTGGCTGGCGAGCTCCTTGAGGAAACCGTCGAGATCCCGCGGGTTCGGGATCAGGAGGTTGCAGCCCCCGAACATCGAGAACGCGAGGCAGTTCACCGTCAGGGAGAAGATGTGGTAGAGCGGCAGGGGCGTCGCGACGATCTCTTGCCCGGGCTTGAGGCCGGGGCCCATCCACGCCGCGATCTGCGCGACGTTGGCGAGGATGTTCCGGTGCGTGAGCACGGCCCCCTTGCTGACCCCCGTGGTGCCGCCCGTGTACTGGAGGAAGGCGGTGTCGTCAGCCTTGAGCGTCACGGGGGGCAGGGTGGCGCGCGCCCCCCGTGCCAGCGCCGTATTGAACGGGATGGCGCCTGGCAGGTTGTACGGCGGGACGGCCTTCTTCACGTGCTTGAGGACGAGGTTGGTCAGCAGCGACTTCGGAAAGCCGAGCATGTCCCCCACCTCCGTGACGATGATGTGCTGCAGGTCGGTCTCCGCCTTCACCTCCGCGACGTGGTGGGCGAAGTTCGCCACCACCACCAGAGCCTTCGCGCCCGAGTCCTTGAACTGGTGGGCCATCTCCCGCGGGGTGTAAAGCGGGTTGGTGTTGACCACCACGAGCCCTGCCCGGAGCGCGCCGAACAGCGCCACAGGGTACTGAAGCAGGTTGGGCATCTGCAGGGCGATGCGGTCGCCGGCCTGCAGCCCGAGGTCGCCCCGCAGAAAGGCCGCGAACTGCCGCGACAGCGTGTCGATCTCGCCGAAGGTGAGGGTCTTGCCCAGGCACATGTAGGCCGGGCGGTTCCGGTAGGTGGTCAGGCTTTGTTCGAGCAGCGCCGGGATGGAGTTGTAAGTATCTGGGTCGATCGTCGCGGGCACGCCCGCCGGGTAGTGTGTCAGCCAGGTCTTTTCCATGATGCCTCTCTGCCGCGGGTCACGTCCCGGCTGACCAACGGGCCCGCCGGCCCCCATACCATACCCCGTCCGGGATGACCCCTCGCGGGGTGGCACCAGCCTCTGAGCTCGCACCATTCCCCATCTGCGATGACGCGCACCCTCCTGGGCGGAAGGAGGGGTTGGCCTTCGCACCCCCGTGGTGGCAGGGGCTGGTGCTGCCCGCACCCTCAGGGAGGGGGGGCCGCGGGCCAAATGGGGGCTCAGGCGGAATCAGGAGGTCCCCGTCGCGTCGAGCGGTGGTGTGAGGACGGCCTCGGGCGAGCCCGCGCGCTGCAGGCGGTGTTGCCGCAGGGCCTGCCAGCCCGCGGGCGCCCAGGCAGAGGCGCCCGCGGCCACGCCGGCCAGCGTGGCTGCGAGCAGCCTGGCGGTGTCCTCCCAGGCGATGGTCGCGCCGAGCACGCCCGCCGCCGCCGCCGTGGCGGCCAATGCGCCTGCCGCCGGCCGGGCGAGGGCCGTCGCAAGGCTGTGCCAGGAGACACCGAGCAGCCGGAGGGCCAGGTGCAGCTGGACGGGCGCGCCGATGGCCGAGGACAGGACGTAGGCGCAGCCCACGCCCGGCAGCCCCCAAGGCGTCGCCAGCGCGAGCAACGCGGGCAGCTTCAACGCGCCGACGGCGTTGAGCTTCAGCTCGAGGTCCGGGCGTCCGCAGCCCAGGTACACCACCCCCACGGAACAGACCAGGGCCTTGCTGGCGCCCACCAGGCAAAGCAGCTGGGTCAAGGCGGCGGCTTCGGCCCAGGAGGCGCCCAGCAGCCTGGGCACGGCGAGGGGCGCCAGCGCCGCCAGCACGCCGAGCAGCGGCAACACGAGCGCGGCCAGGCCCCTGAGGAGCCGCACGTAGCCCCGGCTGAACGCGCCGTGGTGCTCGCGGCTGCGCATCAACACGGGCCCAGCCACGCGCAACACGACGTGGCTGATGCGCAACGCGGGCCACATCGCCAGCTTGTGGGCCAGGCTGTAGACCCCCAGGGCGGCGGGCCCCAGCAGGCTGCCCACCAGCAGGGTGTCCAGGTGGGAGGCGGTGAAGCCGAGGAGCCTGCTGCCCAGGACCGGCGCCGCCACCGGCAGGAGGTCCTGCCAGGTCCCTCGCGCGAGTGGCGAGGCGAGGCTCGGGCGGGCCACCAGCCAGACCAGGACCGTGGCCGTCGCGGCGCTGCAGAGCTGGCCTGCCACCATCGCCCACACCCCCCAGCCGCGCGTGGCCGCCAGCGCGACCATGGCAGCGCCCAGCACCGCCGCTGCGGTCTCGATGGCCGAGAGCGCCCGGAAGCGCAGCCCCCGCTCCAGGACCGCCCGGGGCACGAGGCCCAGCGACGCCACCGGCAAGGCCCAGGCCAGGGTCCGCAGCACCTCGACGAGCATCGGCTGCCCGAAGAACGCTGCCAGGGCGGGGGCGGCAGCCCAGCAGCAGGCCGTGAGCAGGAGCGCCGACGTGGCGGCTGCCACCAGGCCCGCGCCGAGGTGGGCGGGGCGCAAGATGGGCAGCTGGAGCAGGGCGGGGGCGAGGCCCAGCTCGGCAGCTGCCCCGAGGGCCCCGGTGATCAGCAAGGCGGAGGCGATTGTCCCGTAGGCCTCGGGGGTCACAGCCCGGGCCAGCGTGACGAAGGCCACCCACTGGGCCGCCTGGGCCCCCACCTGGGCCGCAGCGGTCCAGCGCAGGCCCACGAGGGCACGTTGCGCAAGGTTGGAGGCCACAGGGTGCTCCCGTCAGGGGCCGGGATGGGGCCGGCCCACGGGGGAGCTTAGGTCAACGGCGAGGCGGGGGCATCGGCACGTTGCACCACGCCCGATGGCAACCTTGCCACTGCACCGCCCAGGACGCTACCAGGCGGTGCCGCGCGGTCAGGGCATCCGGTGGTAGCCGAGCCTGTAGGTGAGGGGCACCGGCAGCTTGGGGCTCGAGACGGTGACGCGCATGTCCATCGCCTGGCCGCCCGGGCGCAACTCGTAGACGTTCACGCGCTTGCCCTCGGCGTTGGTGAAGGCCTCCTCGAGCCGCCGCTCGGAGCGCCAGGTCATCACGACGTCGTAGACCTGCTTGTCTGCCCGCGTCCACTTGGCGGGCGCGCCGCTGGAGGGGGCCTTGACAGCACCGCGGGTGTCCGTCTTCACCGTGGTGTTGTGCTGGTCCTGGGAAATCTCGATGCGGTGGTAAGGCTTGTTGGTGTTCCTCAGGCGGCCCGCCGCGAGGCCGCGGATCACGAAGTTGACCTTGTCGGCGGCCGTGTTGATGGCGGCCTCCACGTCGTCGCTGTCGCGCGGCTCGTAGACCCACGCGCCGGCGAGGGAGCCTGCCGCCATCGCGGGCGCGCCGCAGGCGACCAGGGCGGCCTCCAGGCAGGTCGCCGTCAGCGCGAGGGCGACCAGGGAGCGAAGCATCGGGCGTGACATCAGTTGGGCCTCCTTGTTTGCAGGGCGCCCACATCATAGCGGCGACGGGCTGGTGCGGCCAGGCCCCCTGGCCGGCGCCGCACGGTTGCGAGCCAACCCACGTTCGGGTATGAGGTGGGAAGACGGGCTGCAAGAGGACCACGACGTTGGGGAGCTGGACCAATCGCCTGAGCGTGTCGCTGCTGCTCGCGTTGAGCACGGTGGCCTGTCAGGGGGCGCCCGCCACCTCGGGGGCATCGAAGGCGCGCAAGCCGGCCGCGACCAAGCCCGTCCCGGCGGCGCTGGCGGTTTCCGTCGTGCCCCCGGTGACCAAGGACACCGGCGAGGAGACCGTCCCGGTGCCGCCCGCGCCCCCGCAGGTGGTGCAGCCGCCCGTCACCGTGCCGGCGCCCACCGCCGCCCCCGGACCGGCCGTTGCCACGACCCCCGCCCCCGCGACCCCGGGGCCCCTGCCAGACGCGGAAACGGCGCTCGCCTCGCGCCTCAGCGGCAAGCTGCTCTCCATCGCGCAGGTCAGCTTCGCCCAGAACCGAGGCCAGCTGGCCACGTCTCAGGCCGTGCTTGGGGGGACGGCCACCTCCGTCGGCCTGATCGCGAACAACGCGGGGGGGCTGAGCGCGAACAACGGCGGGGGGCTGATCGCGACCAACGGCGGTGGGCTGATCGCGAACAACGGCGGGGGCCTCATCGCGAACAACGGGGGGGGGCTCATCGCGAACAACGGCGGGGGCCTGATCGCGAACAACGGGGGGGGCTACAGGATCTTGCAGGCCCCGACGGCCAGCGACCCCGTGGCCGTCGAGCCCCTGACGGGTGAGACGACCTTCACCGACCGGCAGTGGACGGACGGCCGGCGTTCGCTTCTCTTCGTGAAAAACGTGGAGAACTCGGACGACGCCTTCCGGCGGGTCGAGGTCGAGCCTGGGGGCCGGGTGCAAAACGAGCGGCGCTTCGAGACGCTGCTGAAGTGGGAGGGTGGCGCAGTCAAGCGGGCCAAGGAGGTCCAGCGGGACTATTACCCCAGCGGGCTGCTGCGCTCCTTGCTTGCCTACGACGTGGACAAGACGGCCGAGAACGCGACGACGCGCATCGCCTTTCACCCCACGCCGACCAGCTACATCCGCGAACCGGACACCAACGTGTCGCTCGCCATTAAACGCTTCACCGTCGATGCGGGCGCGGGAACGGGCTCGTTCGAGTACCTCTACGAGCACCTCGGGGCCACCGAGACGGGCACGCTCACGGACGTGAAGCCTAACGCACTCGGCCAGATCGTGATGACGTATGACGACCCGCTCGGCTACTACGATGGTGAGTCCACCCTGACGAACAGCAAGGGTGAGGTGGTTTACACCAAGCGGCAGCGACGGGTCGAGGCGAGGCGGGTGCGCGACTACGACCTGCAGGGTGGCCTGCGGGCTGAACTCAGCGAGACGAAGGCGGGTGAATGGGAAGGGGAGGTCCGCGAGAACGGCAAGGCCGTGGCCTCCCTCGTGATGTCCTCGCGGGTGGACGGCTCCGTCGTCTTCCGCCTGACCTTCCCAGGGGTGGCCGACAAGCCCGTGGAGCTTGGCTACGGCGTGACGGATCCGAACGCCCCGGCTCCGAAGCCGGCCGAGCCCCCCGTGCGACCGATGGTCATCACCGTCGCCGGGGCCCCGACCCCGGGCTACGTGGATGGGCCCGGCGCGACGGCCCGGTTCCACACCCTGGTCGGCATCGTCACCTCGAAGCGGGACCCTCGCCTGTTCTACCTGGCAGACTTCGGCAACGCGCGCATCCGCACGCTGCGGATCACGGACGCGGGCACCTTCGAGTTCGGCACGCTGGCCGGCACGGGGGACCAGGCCAGCGGCGACGGCAATCTCGAGGTGGCCCGCTTTGCTGGTCCTGCCGGCCTCGCCACGGTCGCCGGGCCCGAGGGGTCCGAGTGGCTCTATGTGTCGGACCAGGTTTCGGGGGCCATCCGCGAGGTGGCCATCGATGCGGCCGGTTCCGGCACCGTCACGACCATCGCGGGCACCGGCACGCCTGGCACGCTCGATGGCCCGGGTGCCGTGGCTCAGTTCGACGGCCCGGGTGGGCTGGCCTACGACGCTGCCGCGAAGCGCCTGCTCGTGGCCGAGGTGCTCGGGAACCGGGTGCGCGCGATCCAGCTCGACGACCCCGCCCACCCTGTGACGACGCTGGTGGGATCGACGAAGGGCTATGCCGATGGCCCCGTCTCGTCGGCCCTGCTGGATCGGCCCTTCGCCCTTGCCATCGACGGCGGCCGGCGCTTGTATGTGGCGGACGGCAACAACAGACGGCTGCGGCGTCTCGACCTGGGCGACGCCGCCCCGTCGCTGGAGACCGTCGCAGGCAATGGAGAGTTCCTCAAGGGCATGATCGACGGCCCTGCGGCCACGGCGGGCCTCAACCCGCCCAAGGCACTCGCGATCGACCCCGCGGGGCACGTGCTGACCTCCAACTTCGACCTCCGCGTTTACAGCCCGACGCAAGGACGCGTGCGGACCCTGGCGGGCGGGCTGCTCACGGGCACGGTGGATGGCAGCGTCGAGGTTGCCCTGTTCAAGATGATCAACGGCATCGTCCCTGCGCCGGGGGGCACGGTGCTCGTCACGGACGAGCACCGCGTGCGGCTCATTGCCCACCCCGCCGAGGACGGCGTGCTCGTGCCGTGAGGGCAGGGGGATGACGATGGAGTTGCAGGGCGACAGGACGGAACGGCTGGAGGCCATGGCCCGTGGCACGCTGCGAGACACGCTCGGCATCGAGCTGCTCGACCTCGGCCCCGAGCTGGTGCGCGGTCGCATGCCCGTCACGCGCGCCGTGCACCAGCCCTTCGGCTTGCTTCACGGTGGCGCGTCGGTGGCCCTGGCCGAGACGCTCGCCAGCATCGGTGGCTGGTTGAACGTGGATGAGGCCAGCGAGGCGGCCGTGGGGCTCGAGATCAACGCCAACCACCTCCGCCCCGTGCGTGACGGCGCCGTCGTCGGGGAGGCCCGGCCGCTGCACCGGGGGCGCACGACCCAGGTGTGGGAGGTGAAGATCGCCGACGAGCAGGGCCGGCTGGTGTGCGTGTCGCGCTGCACGCTGGCGGTGGTGCCGCAGCGGCCCTGAGCCGACGCGGGGGCTCAGCCTTTGCGCTTGGCCCCGGCCTCATCCTCGCCCATCAGGAACCGCCGCAGCGCCACGAGCGTCTTGCCGACGTCCTTGAGCATCCCCGGCGAGGCGCCCTCGCGCAGCAGCAGCAGGCCGCCGAGGTCCAGGAAGCGGTTGAACAGTTCCTGGCCGAGCTCACCCGTGCGGATGAGGGCGTCGAGCTGGCGCGCGGCCGTGCTCGCCGCCTCCGAGCCCGCGGGATCGAGGCCCTCGCGGACGGCCCGCAGCGTCTCGATCATCACGCCGAGCTGGTAGGCCTCCCGCTCCCGCAGCACCTTGAGGATGGGGCGGCCGATGTTGGCCTCGGCCGTGTAGAAGTCCTTGCGCTCGCCCGGGGCCGAGTGCCGGTGGACGACGGCCCAGTGCTGCAACTCGGCGAGCGACATCGAGACGAGGCCTGCCGAGACACCGAGGGCCGCCTGGATGTCTTTCGTGGTGACGGCGGTGCCCTGGAGGTACATGTACATCCAGATCATCCCGTGGACCCGCTTGAAGCCCCACAGCTCCACGACCTGGCCCACGGCTTCGCAGGCCCGGTAGAGCGCAGGATCGAGGGGGGGCAGCGCGGGATCCAGCTTGGTTCCTCCGGCGGCACGGGCGGATGCGTACGTGTAGGTCATCATACCCCCCCTTCAGGGAGGTGCGCGCGCAGGGCGACGCGGTCCACCTTCCCATTGCCCAGCCTGGGCAGCGCGGCCAACGCCACCAGGCGCCTCGGATGCTTGTAGCCGGCGAGCCGGGTCGCCAGGTCGGTGCGCAGGGCCTCCAGCGACAGCGAGGCCACGACGTCCCGGAGCACGACGCAGGCGACGACGCGTTGCCCCCAG